>NZ_UZWE01000026.1 GCF_900631945.1 Paracoccus haematequi | reverse complement strand
GAAAGCCCCGCATAAGATACGTCGTTAACGACGTCGCTATGCACGTGTCTTAGCCGATCACCCCACGCTCAGGCAGGCGGTGGCAACCGGGCGGTTACGATCCAACCTGGCATCAGCCCCGTCTGGGCGCATCCCAGGGGCGCAGTTCCGCCTCCATCCATGTCCCATGGGCGGCGTTCGGGAAGACGATCCAGTCCTCGCCGAAGCGGTCGGCGTGATCCTCGGCCAGGCGGTGCTGGTCTTCCAGCGTCGCGTCGGCGAAGCAGCCGTCGAAATCGTGCAGCGTGTCGCCCAGATGCAGGATGACGCGGTGGTCGCGTTCCACGGCGGCGCGGCGTTCGGCCTTGGGCGGGCCGAACAGCAGCACATGGTCGGCATGGACCTGCGGCAGGCCCAGGCGCGACAGCGTGGCGATGGTCGCCAGCTTGTTTTCCTCGAATCGGTCCGAGACGTAGAAGATCGTCACCCCCAGCCGGTCGGCCAGATGGAAGAAATCGGCCGCCCCCGGCAGCAGATGCGGCGCGCCCTCGCGTTCCCACAGCTTCCAGGTCTCGAACCCGTCCATGGCCTCGCCCAGGGTCATCGCATGGGCCATCACGGCAGTGTTGTCCAGGATCGTCTCGTCGATGTCGCTGACCACGGCCAGGCCCTTGCCGGTGCCGTTCGCCTGGACCGCCGCCTTCAGCCGCAGCGTCGCCAGGGCATAGCACTGGCGTTGCAGGGCCTTCACCTCGGCTGATCGTTGCTGATAGCGGATCGCGATGGCGCGTTCCGACGGGTGATGGCGGCGGGGCGGGGTGGTCATGGGCGAATCCTGTTCGTGGCGCGGCCGGACCCTAGAACCGCTGTCCGGTGGCGTCAAACCGCCGCAGCCGCCGCAGGCAGGCGGGACGGCGCTTCCCGCACCGGCAGGTGGATCAGCGCGCTCAGCGCGCCGACGCCCACCCCGACCCACCAGACCAGCGTATAATCGCCATGCGCGTCATACAGCGCGCCGCCCAGCCAGACGCCCAGGAACGACCCCAGCTGATGCGACAGGAACACGAAGCCGTAGAGCGTCCCCATATAGCGCAGCCCATAGATATAGGCGATCAATCCCGAGGTCAGCGGCACCGTCGCCAGCCACAGCGCGCCCATCACCGGCGAAAAGACGATGACGCTCAGCGGCGTGATCGGCAGCAGGATGAAGGCCGCCGCCGCGATGGTGCGCAGGGTATAGATCCCCGCCAGCAGGTATTTCTTGGTATAGCGCTTGCCCAGCCAGCCCGCGAGGATCGACCCGGCGATATTGGCCAGCCCGATCAGGCTGATCGCCGCCGCGCCCAGGGCGGACGTGGTGGTGATGCCGATGCTGGCCAGCGTGCCCATCGGACTGATCGGCCCGCACATTTCCGTCACCATGGCGGGAAAATGCGCGGTGATGAAGCCAAGCTGATAACCGCAGGAAAAGAACCCCACGAAGATCATCAGATAGGACGGGTCGCGGAAGGCACGGCCCAGGACGCTGCCCAGGCTTTCCTCCAACTCGTGGCGGCTGGCGGGCTTGCCGTCGCCCAGCATCGGCAGGAACAGCAGGCAGGACAGCACGATCGCGCCGAAGATCACGAACACCATCTGCCAGGAATAGAAACCCAGCAGAATCTCGGCCAGGGGGGCGCCGAAAACCTGTCCCGCCGATCCGGCGGCGGTGGCGATGCCCAGGGCCAGGCTGCGGTTGTCGTCGCTGGCGGCGCGCCCGACCACCGCCAGGATCACCCCGAAGCCGGTGCCCGCGATACCGAAGCCGACCATCACCTCCAGCAGCTGCATGGTGGCGGGCGTCGTCGCCATCGAGGTCAGGATCAGCCCGGCGGAATACAGGATTGCGCCCAGGATGATCGCCCAGCGGTCGCCCCAGCGTTCGGCAAGCGCGCCGAAGATCGGCTGGCCGATCCCCCAGGCCAGGTTCTGGATGGCGATGGCCAGCGAGAATTCCGCGCGCGGCCAGCCGAAATCGGCGGCGATGGGGATCTGGAACACGCCGAAACTGGCCCGCAGCGCGAAGTTGATCAGCAGGATCAGCGATCCGCCGACCAGGATGGGGGTGAAGAGGCGGGACTGGGTGGGCATGGCTGAACCTGCGCGGCGAAACGTCGCAGCCAGCGTTGGACCTGTCCCGCCCGAAGATCAAGCCCCTGCGGCGTGATGCAACCCATCAGCCGCCGTGATGGATCCGCCCCGACCGATCAGTTGCGCCGCGCCAGTTCGTTGTTGATCGAGAACTTGGACGCCGGGATCGACCCGCCCTCGCGCATCTCGCCCAGGATCACGGTGGTCTTCTGGCCACTGTCGTCGGTCACGACCCATTGGCGCAGCTGTGTCGGCCCGCCGGTGAAGACCATCTGGATGTTGCCGTATTGCGGGTTCTGCGGATCCTGCGCGGTCACCACCGTGGCGTTCTTCTGTTCGGTATGCGCCGTGACCATGTTCGCGCGGCCCAGGTTCACATTGGCGTCCAGGATGATCGACAGCGGCGTCTGCGACAGCGGATATTGCTGCGGCCCGCCCGATTTCGGATCGAACACCGCGACGTTTCCGCCCGACGCCATGACCAGCGTGTTGTCGTTGTTGTATTCGAACCGCACCCGTCCGGGCCGCTGGATATAGACCGTCCCGGTCGAGATCGAGCCGTCGGGATTGACCTGCGTGAACTCCGCCGTCGCCGTCGTCATCCGGTTGAGATAGCGCGACAATTCGTTCAGCGGGATCTTCTCGGCCAAGGCCGGAAGGGCAAGGCCAAGAACAAGGGCGGGCGCAAGGGCGAGCGATTTGATGTTCATGGCGCCGATCTTATCCTTTTCGCTTCGGGATGCACATCACGTCTGACGGATGGGCCGGGCGGCGAACGCTCTCGGCGGCGTGAGGGTTCCGGGCGGATGCCGCGCCCGATCCGCGCGCCCGCCCGGCCGCGAGCCGCGCTAGGCGAGGCACGGGCAATGAAAAAGGAGAGTCCCATGACTTTGCTGAAAGACAAGGTGGCGATCGTGACCGGCGCATCGGCGGGTATCGGTCGGGCGATCGCGCTGCTGTTCGCCGGACAGGGCGCGGCCGTGGTGCTGTGCGCCCGCCGCGCCGAGATGCTGGCGGATCTGGCCGGGCGGATCACCGCATCGGGCGGCCGGGCCGCCGCCGTGGCGGGGGATGTCTGCGACCCGGCCACCCATGACCGCCTGATTGCCTGTGCCGCCGACCGCTTCGGCGGGGTGGACATCGCGGTGAACAATGCCGGAATCGTCGGCGCGGTGAGGCCGCTGGCCGATCTGACGCCGCAGGACTGGCAGCCGGTCCTGGCCACCAACCTGACGGCCGCCTTCCTGGGCGCGCGAGCCCAGATTCCGGCGATGCTGGCGCGCGGGGGCGGGGCGATGGTCTTCACCTCCAGCTTCGTGGGCACCAGCGTCGGGTTGCCCGGCATGGCGGCCTATGGCGCGGCCAAGGCCGGGCTGATGGGTCTGGCCAAGGGCATCGCCGCCGATTACGGCGACCGGAACATCCGCGCCAATGCGCTGATCGTCGGCGGCACCGACACGGATCTGGCGGGCGACGCCCAGCAGCGCGCCTGGGCGGCGGGCCTGCACGCAATGAAGCGCATCGCCGACCCTACGGAGATCGCCCAGGCGGCGCTGTTTCTGTGCAGCCCGATGTCCAGTTTCGTCACCGGATCGGCGCTTTATGCCGATGGTGGCAATGCGGCGGTGAAGTGACGGCAAACATAGATCATGTTGAACGGAACATTCCGCGAACCTAGATTGTCCGCATGGCCCCGCGAACCTTGCAGCAGAAGCTCGCGATCCTGTCGGACGCGGCGAAATACGACGCCTCCTGCGCCAGCAGCGGCACGACCCGGCGCGATTCGCCGGCGGGCGGCATCGGTTCGACCGAAGGGATGGGGATCTGCCACGCCTATACCCCGGACGGGCGCTGCATCAGTCTGCTGAAGATCCTGATGACGAACTTCTGCATCTACGACTGCGCCTATTGCATCAATCGGGTCAGCAGCACCGTGGACCGCGCCCGCTTCACCCCGGACGAGGTCGTGACGCTGACGCTGGAATTCTATCGCCGCAACATGATCGAGGGGTTGTTCCTGTCCTCCGGCATCATCCGCAGCCCGGACGACACCATGTCGCAGATGGTGCGCATCGCCCGGACGCTGCGGGTGAATCACGGATTTCGCGGCTATATCCATCTGAAGACGATTCCCGACGCCTCGGCCGACCTGGTGGCGCAGGCGGGGCTGTTCGCCGACCGGCTGTCGGTGAACATCGAACTGCCGCAGGACGCCAGCATCCGCGAACTGGCGCCCGAAAAGCGGCCCGAGACGATCCGCGCCGCCATGGCCGATGTCCGCCTGTCGCGCGAGGCCGCGAAGGACCGGACCCATACTGGCAAGCGTCCGCCGCGTTTCGCCCCTGCGGGCCAGTCCACGCAGATGATCGTTGGCGCGGACGGCGCGACCGACCGCGACATCCTCAGGACATCGGCCAATCTCTATTCCGGCTATGACCTGAAGCGTGTCTATTATTCGGCTTTCAGTCCGATCCCGGATGCCTCGGCCGCGCTGCCGCTGATCAAGCCGCCCTTGATGCGCGAACATCGCCTGTATCAGGCCGACTGGCTGATGCGCTTCTATGGTTTCGAGGCCGAGGAGATCGGCGCGGCCCATCCCTCGGGCAACCTGGATCTGGCGATCGACCCCAAACTGGCCTGGGCCTTGGCGAACCGCGCGCAGTTTCCGGTCGATGTGGCGCGGGCAACCAGGGACATGCTGCTGCGGGTGCCCGGCTTCGGCACCAAAACGGTGACGCGGATCCTGGCCGCGCGGCGCAACGGGCCGGTGCGATACGCGGATCTGTTGCGGATGGGGGCGATCATGTCCAAGGCGCGGGCCTTCGTGACGCTGCCCGACTGGCATCCCGGCGCGCTGACCGACAGCGCGGGCCTACGCGCCCGCTTCGCGCCGCAGCCCGAACAGTTGCAACTGCTGTGATTCAGGTCGATCTGCCCCGCTTTGGCCGGTTCCAGGCCTGGCGCGACGCGGCCCGCCAGCTTGCAGGCAACCGTGTGGCGCCCGATCAGGTGGCCTGGGGGGATGCCGGGTTGTTCGGAACGGATCCGGTTCCGCCGCCCGGCCCGCATCCCGTGACGGCCAGCAACGAGTTTCTGGCCCTGGCCCAGACCGTGGCCAGCCATTCCGATCCCGAACGCTGGGCGCTGCTGTATGCGGCGCTGATCCGCTTGCAGCAGGACCGGCGCTTCATCGCCAATCCCGCCGATCCTTTGACCGACCGGCTGGCGCGGATGGCGAAATCCGTGCGCCGCGACATCCACAAGATGCACGCCTTCGTGCGCTTCCACGAACTGCCCGCGCAGGGGCCGCGCCGCAGCTTCGCCGCCTGGTTCGAACCCGAACATCCGATATTGGAAGCCGGGGCGCCCTTCTTCGTCCGCCGCTTCGCCGACATGGACTGGCTGATCGCCACACCCCAGGGACTCGCGTGCTTCGACGGCACGTTGAACTTCCAGCCGCCCGCGCCGCGCCCGACCCTGCCGCCGGATGCCAGCCACGACCTGTGGCAGACCTATTTCGCCAATATCTTCAACCCGGCCCGGATCAAGACCCAGGCGATGCGGTCGGAAATGCCGGTGAAATACTGGAAGAACCTGCCCGAAACCGGGCTGATCGCGCAGATGCTGGCCGACGCGCCGCGCCGGGTGCAGGCAATGCGAGACGCAGGCGCCACCGTCGCCCCCGCCTTCGCGGCCCGTGTCACGGCGCGCATCCGGCAGGCGCCCGACGACCGCCCGCCCGACACGCTGAACGCCGCCCGCCAGCAGGCCAGCCGCTGCACACGCTGCGATCTGTGCCACGCCGCGACCCAGACCGTCTGGGGCGAGGGCGATCCGTCGGCACCGCTGATGATCGTGGGCGAGGCGCCCGGCGATCACGAGGACCTGCAAGGCCGCCCTTTCGTCGGCCCGGCGGGTCAGTTGCTGCGGCAGACCATGGCGGGCGTGGGTCTCGACCCCGCGCAGGCTTGGCTAACCAATGCGGTGAAGCATTTCAAGTTCACCCCGCGTGGCAAGCGCCGCATCCACCAGAACCCCGCGACCGGAGAGATCCGGCACTGCAAATGGTGGCTGGACATTGAGCGCCGCTTCGTCCGGCCCCGCTTGACCGTGGCCCTGGGCGCGACCGCCGCCTTCGCGCTGACCGGCGACCGCGCCCCGCTGACCCCCCGGCGTGGCAGCGTCGAGACCGCGCTGGACGGCGGCCCGGTGCTGATCACCTGGCATCCCAGCCTGATCCTGCGGCTGGATCCGAAGCCGGCGGCGCAGGCGCGCCAGCAATTCGCCGCCGACCTCACGCAAGCCGCGCGCATGATGACCGCTTGAGCTTCACCTTTGCCCAAATACCCTGGGGGAGTCCCGAAGGGACGGGGGCAAGGCCCCCCTACAACGCCCGTCCCGTCAGCAGCCGCGGCATCAGATGGACCGACAGCCCCGCCGCCTGCCGCATGAAGCCGCGCCGCAGCGCAGGCACCGCGCTGACCGCCCCCATGCCAAGGCCCCGCGCCGCAGACAGGATCGGATTGGAACTGGCGAACAGCCGGTTCACCCCGTCCATGCCCAGGGCAAGGAATGTGCCGTCAAAGCGCCGCCAGCCCTGATAGCGTTCCAGCACCAGGTCCGATCCGATATCCTCGCCCCGCCGGGCGGCATCGACCAGAACCTCGGCCAGGGCGGCCACGTCGCGCAGCCCCAGGTTCAGCCCCTGTCCCGCGATGGGATGCACCCCATGCGCCGCGTCGCCGATCAGCGCCACGCGATCCGCGACATAGCGGTCGGCCAGCGACAGACTCAGCGGATAGGTGAAGCGCGAGCCCGCCAGTTCGATCCGGCCCAGGTAATCGCCGAAGCGCGGGCGCAGCACGTCAAGAAAGGCGTCGTCGGGCAGGGCGGCGATGGCGCGGGCATCGGCATGGGTCTCGGACCAGACGACGCTGCTGCGGTTGCCGGGCAGGGGCAGGATCGCCAGGGGGCCGTGGGCCATGAAATACTGCTGCGCGATGCCGTGATGCGGAAGGTCGTGCGCGATGGCGGCGACAAGCGCGGTCTGCCCGTAATCCCAGCCGCGCCGCCGGATCCCGGCCCGCGCCGCCACACCCGACCCGCGCCCGTCCGCGCCGACCAGCAGCCGCGCGCCGATCTGCCGGCCATCGGACAGCGTGACCGCGACCCCGCCGGGCGCGGGCCGGTGATCCGTCACCGACAGGCCCGGAAGATGCCGCACCCTGTCGCGCATCGCCGCCAGCAGCGCGCGATACAGGAACCGATCCTCCAGCATGAAGCCGACCGGGCCTTCCTCGATTTCGGCGCTGTCGAAATGCAGGAAGAAGGGCGCCGCACCCTCGCCCGGCTGGCCCTGGGATGCCTTGACCTGAAGGATCGGCTGGCTGTCCCCCGCCAGCCCGCCCCACAGCCCAAGCGCCTTCAGCAGCCGCTGGGACGCCACCGCCAGCGCATAGGCGCGCCCGTCGAAATTGTCGCCCGACCGCGCGTCGGCGGGGCGCGGATCGACCACGGCCACCCGCAGCCCGGCCCCCGCCAGGGCAAGGGCCAGCGTCGGGCCGTTCAGCCCGCCCCCGGCGATCAGCACATCCACATCGTCACTCATGCGCGCGGATCATGCACGGGCGCGGGGCGAAGTCCATGCGGCGTATCTTCGCCCGCCAGGATCGCCGCCAGGCCGCTGCGATAATCGGGATAGCGCAGCGCGACGCCCAGATCCCCTTTGATGCGCCGGTTCGAGACGCGCTTGCTGTCCTGATAGAAAGACCGGGCCATCGGCGTCATCTCGGCATCCTCGAAGGCGATTTCGGGCGGCGGCGGCAGGCCCAGCAGATCCGCCGCATGGGCCAGCACGTCCTGCGGCGGGGCCGGATCGTCGTCGCAGACATTATAGGCGGCGCCCGGAGCGGGACGGTCCAAGGACGCCAGCAGAACCTGGGCGATGTCCTCGGCATGGATGCGAGAGAAGATCTGGCCCGGCTTGACGATCCGGCGCGCGGTGCCGTTGCGGATCTTCTGGAACGGCCCGCGTCCGGGACCATAGATCCCCGCCAGCCGGAAGATATGCAGCGGCAGGCCCGCGCCATCGGCCAGGTCGCGCCAGGCGTGCTCGGCCCGGATGCGGGCCTGGCCGCGCGGGCCGGACCCGTCCAGAACGCTGTCCTCGTCCACCCAGCCGCCGTCGCGATCGCCATAAACCCCGGTCGTGGACAGATAGCCCAGCCAGCGCAGCCGGGCGCGGGCCAGATCGTCGCGGAACGCCGCCAGCACCGGATCGCCCTGCGGGCCGGGCGCGGTCGACACCAGCACCGCGTCGGCCTGGGCGATCTCCTCGCGCAGCCGCGCCTCTTCTCCGGGCCACAGGATCGGGGTCGCGCCCGCCGCCGCCACCCGGCCGGGATCGCCGCGCGTGGTGCCAAGCACCTGCCAGCCGCGCGCCCGCAGCAGCGGCGTCAGAAAACCGGCCGAATAGCCGTGACCGAAAACAAGCATCTTCATGACGCCAGCGTAACGGCCCCTGCCGCCCGGCGCCAGACGCTTGCCTGCGCGGGGCCGGGCTGGCAGGGTCGGGGGAAAGAAGGATAACAAGAATGGACACGGATTCCCGATACCTGCCCGTCGAAAGCCCTGATGCGCCGGGCCGCCGGCAATTCACCGATGCCGATGCCGCCGTCGCGCAGTTGCAGGATCTTTACGCCCAGTCGACGGGCTTCCTGCTGGATCGCTTCACCAAGGCGCTGGAGGGCGACAAGCCCGCCGCCCGGTTCCGCGCCTATTATCCCGAACTGCGCCTGACCGTGCCGACCCATCCGTCGGTCGATTCGCGCCTGTCCTTCGGGCATGTCGTGTCGCCCGGCAGCTATTCGGCGACGGTGACCCGGCCGGATCTGTTCGGCAATTACCTGCGCGAACAGATCGCGCTGCTGATGCGCAACCACGGCGTTCCGGTGACGGTGGGGATCAGCGACACGCCCATGCCGGTACACTTCGCCGTCGCCGCCCAAAGCGAACTGGCGGTGCCGCAGGAAGGCGTCCTTGATTTCAGCCTGCGCGACGTGTTCGACGTGCCGGATCTGAACACCATGAACGACGACATCGTGAACGGCGTCGCAGGCCCGATGGCGGACGGTTCGCTGCACCTGGCGGCCTTCACGGCGCAGCGCATCGACTATTCCCTGGCGCGGCTGCACCACTACACCGCCACCGCGGCCGAGCATTTCCAGAATTTCGTCCTGTTCACGAACTATCAGTTCTATGTCGACGAATTCGAGGCGTTCGGCCGTCGCGCCCTGGCCGATCCCTCGCTGGGATATGACAGCTTCGTGGCGCCGGGAAACCAGCAGATCTTCGAGGCCGACGCGCCGCTGGCGGCCTTGGCGAAGATGCCGCAGATGCCCGCCTATCACCTGAAGCGGGCGAACGGGCAGGGGATCACCCTGGTCAATATCGGCGTCGGCCCGTCGAACGCCAAGACGGCGACCGACCATATCGCGGTGCTGCGTCCCCATGCCTGGCTGATGGTCGGCCATTGCGCGGGGCTGCGCAATTCGCAGCGGCTGGGCGATTTCGTGCTGGCCCATGCCTATCTGCGCGAGGATCACGTCCTGGACGCCGACCTGCCCGTCTGGGTGCCGCTGCCCACCCTGTCCGAGGTCCAGGTCGCCTTGCAGGAGGCCGTGGCCGAGGTCACGCAGCTTGAGGGATACGAGCTGAAGCGGATCATGCGCACCGGCACCGTCGCCACCATCGACAACCGCAACTGGGAACTGCGCGACACCCCGATCCATCGCCTGTCGCTGTCGCGCGCCGTGGCGCTGGACATGGAAAGCGCCACCATCGCCGCCAACGGATTCCGCTTCCGGGTGCCTTACGGCACGCTTCTGTGCGTCAGCGACAAGCCGCTGCACGGCGAATTGAAGCTGCCGGGCATGGCCACCGATTTCTACCGCACCCAGGTCGCCAGCCACCTGCTGATCGGCATCCGCGCCATGGAAAAGCTGCGCGAGATGCCGCTGGAACGGATCCACTCGCGGAAATTGCGGTCCTTCCACGAGACGGCCTTCCTGTGACCCGGCGTCAACTGGCCGGGCGGCGCCTGCTTTCGCGGAAACGGGCGAAAAACGCTTGATCTGTTGGGCAAAACCGTGTGTAGCAGGCGATATGCCGAAAAAGGCGCTATTCGCAGCCCCCGAAAACCGGGCAAGAGGAGACAGATTCATGGCCACGCCATCCGCGAAACCGATGACCAAGACCCAGCTTGTCGCGACCCTGGCCGAGGAAATGGGTTCGGACAAGAAATCGGCCGCGGCCGCGCTGGACGCGATCGCCGCCGTCGTCAGCCGTGAAGTCGCCGCCGGCGGCTCGGTCACGATCCCCGGCATCGGCAAGATCGCCTGCCGCGCCCGCCCGGAACGCCAGGTCCGCAACCCGCAGACCCAGGAAATGATGACCAAGCCCGCCGACAAGCAGGTCAAGGTGACGGTCGCCAAGGCGCTGAAGGACAGCGTGAACAGCTGATTCCGGCGACATCGCGATCACAGGGCCGTGCCGGTGGGCGCGGCCTTTTTCGTTGTCTTGCAGGGATTCCTGAGGAATTGCATGGCGCGCGGCCGCAGCAATCCGGCGGGTCAGCGACGCCATCGGAATCCGCAGATGACCCTTCCCGCCGCCGCCTCGACCTGCTAGCCCTTCTGCATCATCTGCAAGACACGGGGCCAGAATGGACATTCGCGCGATCCTGATGGGGGTGTTCTTCGCGGTGATGTGGGCCTCGGCCTTTACCTCGACCCGGATGATCGTGACCGAGGTGCCGCCGCTGTTCGCCCTGGCCCTGCGCTTTTTGCTGTCCGGCGCTGCGGGCGTCGTCATCGCCCTGTTGATGGGCGAGACCTGGCGCGCCCTGACCCGCGCGCAGTGGCGGGCGGTGGTGATCCTGGGGCTGTGCCAGAACGCGCTGTATCTGGGCCTCAACTGGGTGGCGATGCAGTGGATCGAGGCGGGGCTGGCCTCGATCATCGCGGCCACCATGCCGCTGATCGTGGCCCTGCTGGGCTGGATGCTGATGGGCGAACGGCTGCGCCCGCTGGGGGTCGCGGGCCTGGCCCTGGGGCTGGCCGGGGTGGCGATCATCATGGGCGCGCGGCTGCAAGGCGGCGGCAGCGACCCGGTGGGCATCCTGATGTGCTTTGCCGCCGCCCTGGCCCTGGCCGTCGCCACGCTGACCGTGCGGGGCGCCAGTTCCGGCGGCAATGTGATGATGATCGTCGGCCTGCAAATGCTGGTCGGATCGGCGACCCTGTGGGTGATCGCCCCGATCGTCGAGGATTGGCATGTCGATTACACCCCCCGTCTGGTCTGGGCGTTTCTTTATACGGTGATCGTGCCCGGCCTTGTGGCGACCTGGGTCTGGTTCAAGCTGGTCGGCCGGATCGGCGCCGTGCGGGCCGCGACCTTCCATTTCCTGACGCCGTTCTTCGGCGTCGCGACCGGGGCGCTGCTGCTGGGCGAACAGCTTGCCATGGGCGACGTGATCGGCGTGGGCGTGATCATGGCGGGCATCCTGGCCGTGCAGCTGTCCAAGGCGCCCGCGCCCGTGGTCCCGGTCAGGCGCCCGCCGCCCGCCTAGGCGGGCTGCATCCGTGAAGAACACCGTTCGACCCAGGCCCTCACCGTCGGCGTCACCGGCATCATCTCGCCAAAGAAGATGAACGGCGAGGCGCAGAGCAGATCGGCGGCGGAGAAATCCTGCCCTAGCAGAAACGGCTGGTCCGTCACCGCCTCCTCGATCCGCCGGACCATCGTGTCGTAATCGCGGAAGGTCGCCTGGATGGCGGGATGGTCAATCTTCAGGTGATGCAGCAGGCCTACCGGCTCGATCACGCCTTGGTAATAGAACAGCCAGGACAGAAAGGCGCCGCGCTGCGGATCGCCGACCGGGCGGCCCAGCCCGCTTTCGGGAAAACGGTCGGTCAGCCAGGCGATGATCGCGCCGCGTTCGCGGACATGATCGTCGCCGTCGACCAGATAGGGCACCTTGCCCTCGGGGTGGGGATTCCTGGGGTCGCGGGCGCCGCTGCCGTCCTGGCGGGGAATCGTCACCTCGACGATGTCGATGCGGGCGCGGATGCCCATCAGGTCGATCAGCGTGACGATGGTATCCGAACGGCTTTGCGGGGCGTGGTAAAGCGTGGGCATGGGCTTGTCTCCAGGTTTGCTGTGGCGGCAGGATAGCGCAAAGCCCTGACAGAAAGTGGCAGCATGGCCCGCACCGACCGCCTGATGCGCCTGATGGACAGGCTGCGCCGCCTGCCCGCGCCCGTGACCGCAACGCGGCTGGCGGCCGAGACGGGCGTATCCCCGCGCCAGCTTTACCGCGACATCGCCACGCTGCGCGCGGGCGGCGCGCTGATCGACGGGGCGGCGGGGCTGGGATACACCCTGACCGAGGATCCGGCCCTGCCGCCGCAGAGCTTTTCCCGGCTTGAGATCGAGGCCCTGCGGCTGGCCGTCGAATCGCTGGCGGGGGTGGGCGATGCGGAACTGGTCCAGGCGGGACGCGACGCCCTGGCGCGGATCGTGGCGACGCTGCCGGAACGCCAGGCCCGCCAGGCGCTGCACGCGGTCATGCGCTGTTTCCTGCAAACCCCCGACCGTCCGGCGCCGCAGGTCGATCTGGGCCTGATCCGGGCGGCCTGCTGGGACGAGCAGGCGCTGCGGATCGACTATGCCGATTTGGCGGGCCAGCGGACGCAGCGGGTGATCTGGCCGCTGGGCCTGTCCTATTCCGACCGCTCGCTGATGCTGCTGGCGCATTGCCGGTTGCGGATGGATTACCGCGTCTTCCACGTCAACCGCATCGCGGCGGCCAGCCCGACGGGCGACAGCTTCCGCCCGCATCGGGTGGCGATGGTGCGCGACTTTGCCCGGACGCGCGGGGAACGGGGCGCATCGGCGCAGCGTTGATTTTCATGGAATGTTCACCATCTTGGACCCATGCGCGCCGATCAGATCCTGCACCCCACGCCGGCCGGGCTTTATTGCCCCCCCGGTGATTTCCACATCGACCCGATCCGCCCGGTGTCGCGCGCGCTGATCACGCATGGCCATGGCGACCACGCCCGGTCGGGCCATGGCGCGGTGATGGCGACGCGGCAGACGCTGGACATCATGGCGATCCGCTATGGCGAGGACTTCGCGGGCAAGATCCAGGCGGCGGACGGTCCGGTGCGGATCGGCGACACCACGGTCAGCTTCCATCCCGCCGGGCATATCCTGGGATCGGCGCAGATCGCCGTGCAGCCCGACGCCGGGCCGAAGATCGTGGTGTCCGGCGATTACTGCCGCCATCCCAACCCGGTCAGCGCGCCTTACGAACCCGTGCCCTGCGACATCTTCGTGACCGAGGCGACCTTCGGCCTGCCGGTCTTCAAGCATCCCGACCCGGCGCAAGAGATGGCGCGGCTGCTGGCCAGCATGGCCGAATTCCCCGAACGGCCCCACCTGATCGGCGCCTATGCCCTGGGTAAGGCGCAGCGGCTGATCATGCTGGCCCGCGCGGCCGGCCTCGACGGCCCCATCGCCATCCACGGCGCGCTGCAACGGCTGTGCGATTACCACGTGGCCCAAGGCATCGACCTTGGCCCGCTGGTTCCCGCCACCGCCGACAAGGTCGATGCGCAGCTGGTGATCGCCCCGCCATCCGCCTTTGCCAGCGCCTGGGTGCAGCGGTTCCGCGACCCGGTGATCGGCTTCGCCTCGGGCTGGATGGCGGTGCGGGCGCGGGCGCGGCAGCGGGGCGTCGAACTGCCCCTGGTCATCAGCGACCATGTGGACTGGCCGCAGGTCACGCAGACCATTACCGAGCTTGCCCCACAGGAAGTCTGGATCACCCACGGGGCCGAGGACGGATTGCTGCGCTGGTGCGAAATCCAGGGCATCCCCGCCCGCCCGTTGCGTCTGGTCGGATACGAGGACGAGCCGGAATGAGGGCTTTCGCCACCCTGCTGGAACGCCTGGCCTTCACCCCCGCGCGCAACGCCAAGCTGCGGCTGTTGCGGCATTACCTGGAAGCCACGCCCGACCCGGATCGCGGCTTTGCCCTGGCCGCGCTGACCGGCGATCTGAAGCTGCGCACCGTGACGCCCGGCCTGCTGCGCGGGCTGATGGTCGAACGCGTGGACGGACAGCTTTTCGCGCTGTCCTATGATTTCGTGGGCGACTTGGCGGAAACCATCGCGCTGCTGTGGAACAGCGACCGGGACCAGGACGTGCCCCTGCATCAGGCGGTCGCCCTGCTGTCGGAAACCGGCAAGGCGGGCCTTCCCGCCGCCATCGCCGCAATGCTGGATCGTCTGGGGCCGTCGCAGCGGCTGGCCTTTCTGAAGCTGGCGACCGGCAATATGCGCGTCGGCCTGTCCGCCCGGATGGCCCGGATGGCCCTGGCCGAGATGGGCGCCCCCGACGTGGCCGCCATCGAGGAAATCTGGCATGGCTTGACGCCCCCCTATGAACCGCTGTTCCACTGGATCGCGGGCGGGACGCGGCCCGAACATGCGGCCAAGGCCCCGTTCCGCCCGGTGATGTTGTCCACGCCGGTCGATCTGGACCAGCTTCGGGCTTTCGACCCCGCCGATTACGTCGCGGAATGGAAATGGGACGGCATCCGCGTGCAGGCGATCAACGATGCGGGCACCCGCCGCCTGTATTCCCGCACCGGAGAGGATATCAGCGACAGCTTTCCCGACCTGATCGAGGCGCTGAATTTCGACGGCGCCCTGGACGGTGAACTGCTGGTCCGGCGCGGGGATGACGTTGCGGTGTTCGGCGACCTGCAAAAGCGCCTGGGCCGCAAGCAGGTCGGGCGCGGGATGCTGGACAGCCATCCGGCCGGGATGCGGGTCTATGATGCGATGATCTGGCAGGGCCGCGATCTGCGCGACCTGCCGCTGGCCGAACGCCGCGCCGTGCTGGAGGGCGCGGATTTCGGCAGCGACCGCATCGACCTGTCGCCGCTGCTGGACTTTGCCACCTGGGACGACCTGGCCGCGCTGCGCGCCGATCCGCCCGCCCCGGTGATCGAGGGCGTGATGATCAAGCGCCGCGACAGCGCCTATGTCGGCGGCCGCCCGCGCGGGCCGTGGTTCAAGTGGAAGCGCGACCCGCATGTCGTCGATGCGGTGCTTCTGTATGCGCAGCGGGGCCATGGCAAGCGGTCGGGATTTTACAGCGATTTCACCTTTGGCCTGTGGGACGGCAACCAGCTGGTGCCGGTCGGCAAGGCCTATTTCGGCTTTACGGACGAGGAGTTGCGCGAACTGGACCGCTTCGTCAGGAACAACACCGTCGAACGCTTCGGCCCCGTCCGATCGGTCGCGCCGAAGCTGGTGCTGGAGGTCGCGTTCGAGGGGCTGAACGCCTCCGGCCGCCACAAATCGGGCGTGGCGATGCGCTTTCCCCGCATCAGCCGGATCCGCTGGGACAAGCCGGTGTCCGAGGCGGACCACCTGTCCACCCTGAAGGCGATGATCGCGTGAGCCTGCCGCCCGATTTCCAGGACTGGTTCGCCCGGCAGGGCTGGCAACCCCATCCGCACCAGATCGCGCTGCTGGAGGCCAAGGGCGACACGCTGCTGATCGCGCCGACCGGCGGCGGCAAGACGCTGGCCGGTTTCCTGCCCTCGCTGGTCGATCTGAAGGACGGGCACAGGGGGCTGCACACGCTCTATGTCTCGCCCTTGAAGGCGCTGACGGCGGATATCGCCCGCAACCTGGCGCGCCCGGTGGCCGAACTGAACCTGCCTGTGCGGGTCGAGGATCGGACCGGCGACACGCGGTCCTCGCAGCGCGCGCGGCAGCGGGTCGATCCGCCGCAGATCCTGCTGACCACGCCGGAATCGCTGGCGCTGATGCTGTCCTATGAACAGGCGCCGCAGATCTTCGGCAGCGTCCGCCGGGTGGTGCTGGACGAATTGCACGCCCTGGCCGAAAACAAGCGCGGCGACCAGTTGATGCTGTGCCTGGCCCGCCTGCGCAGCCTGTCGCCGGGCCTGATCGCCACGGGCCTGTCCGCGACGGTCGAGGATCCGAGCGCCCTGGCCGATTTCATGGGCGGCGCCACGGTGATCCAGGCCGATCCCGGCCCGGAACCCGACATCGCCATGCTGGCGACCGCGCGTCCCGCGCCCTGGTCGGGCGGCGGCGGCCATTATGCGGTGCCCGAGGTTCTGGACCAGATCCGGCAGGCCCGCACCACGATCATCTTCATCAACACGCGCGCCCAGGCGGAACTGTTCTTCCAGGCCCTGTGGGCGGCGAATGACGACAACCTGCCCATCGGCCTGCATCACGGCAGCCTGGCCCGAGAGGCGCGGCAGCGGGTCGAGGCTGCGATGGCGGCGGGTGAATTGCGCGCCGTGGTGGCGACCGGCAGCCTGGATCTGGGCATCGACTGGGGCGCGGTCGATCTGGTGATCCAGGTCGGCGCGCCCAAGAACGTCAAGCGGCTGGTCCAGCGGATCGGGCGGGCGAACCACCGCTATAACGCGCCCAGCCGCGCCCGGATCGTGCCCGCAAACCGCTTCGAGGTGATCGAATGCGTCGCCGCGCTTGAGGCCGTCCACGAACACGACCTTGACGGCGACCCGCGCGGCCCTGGCCCGCTGGACGTGCTGTGCCAGCATATCCTGTTGACGGCCTGCGCCGGTCCCTTCGACGCCGACGCGCTGTTCCGCGAAGTCCGAACCGCCGGTCCCTATCGCGGCCTGACCCGCGCGCAGTTCGACGACACCCTGGATTTCGCGGCGACCGGGGGTTACGCCCTGCGCGCCTATGACCGCTGGCAGCGGTTGATGCAACGCGACGGGCTGTGGCGGCTGCGCGATCCGCGCGCCGCCCGCGACCTGCGCATGAATGTCGGCACCATCGTCGAGGCCGAGATGCTGAAGGTCCGGCTGCGCGGACGCGGCGGCGTGCCGCTGGGCGAGGTCGAGGAAAGCTTCGCCGCGACCCTGGTGCCGGGCGACACCTTCCTGATCGGCGGGCAGACCGTCCGCTATGACGCGATGCGCGAAATGGTGATCGAGGTGACGAAGCAGCCGACCCGCCAGCCTCGGATCGCGGTCTATTCGGGGCTGAAGCTGGCGACCTCGACCCAGTTGTCGCATCGGGTCCAGGCGCTGATCGGCGATCCCGCGCGCCATTGGGTGCTGCCGCCCGACACCGCCGATTGGCTGGCTCTTCAGGATCGGATCAGCGTCCTGCCGCGCCCCGGCGTGCTGGTCAGCGAAAGCTTTCCGTTCCAGGGCAAGTGGCATTTCGCGCTGTACGGTTTTGCCGGGCGCAATGCGCTGCAAACCCTGGGCCTGCTGATGACCCGGATGATGGAGGAGGCGGGTCTTGGCCCTTTGGGCTTCATCGCCACCGATTACGCGCTGCTGATCTGGTCGCTGGATCCCGTCGCCGATCCCGCGCCGCTGCTGGACCGCGACGGCTTGCGCGCGGGCCTGGGCGACTGGCTGGCGGGCAACGCGGTGATGAAGCGGACCTTCCGCAACGTCGCCATCATCTCGGGCCTGATCCAGCGGAACATGCCGGGCGGGCGCCGGTCGGGCAAGCAGGCGACCTTTTCCAGCGACATCCTTTACGATACCCTGCGCCGCTATGACCCCGACCACCTGCTGTTGCGGATCACCGCCGACGAGGCGCGGCGGGGTCTTGTCGATTTCGACCGGATCGAGGAGATGCTGGACCGTTCCCCGCAGATCGACCACCGCATGACGGGCCGCGTCACCCCGCTGGCGGCGCCCCTGCTGCTGGAATACGGCCGGGTGCCGATCAGCGGCGCGGGCCGCGAACGCCTGGCCGAAGCCGAGGCCGCCGCCCTGATGGCCGAGGCGGGCTTGGCGTGAGTTACGGCTTCGACTTCGCGGGGCAGTCCTTGCAGGCCCGGCCGTCCGGCGCGCTGTTCTGGCCCGACCGCAGCTGGCTGGTAGTCGCCGACCTGCATCTGGGAAAATCCGAACGCATGGCCCGGCGGGGCGGGTCGCTGCTGCCGCCTTACGAGGTGCTGGCGACGCTTGACCGGCTGGAGGCCGAGATCGCCGCCACCGATCCCGCCTGCGTGGTCAGCCTGGGCGATGGCTTCGACGACGACGCGGCCGCTCTGGCGCTGCCCGATATGCTGTGCGACCGGCTGCACGGCATGGCGCGGGGCCGCCGCTGGACCTGGGTCAGCGGCAACCACGACCCGTCCCCCGTCTGCCCGCGTCTGCCGGGGGAAACGGTGGCGGAACTGACCGACGGTCTGGTGCTGCGCCACCAGGCCGGGCCGGGACCGGACGTGTCGGGCCATTTCCATCCCTGCATCCGGCTGGCCGGAGAGCGGCGGCGCTGTTTCCTGATCGGCCCGGACCACCTGATCCTGCCCGCCTTCGGGGCCTATACCGGCGGGCTGGCCATCGACAGCCCGGCGCTGTCGGCCTTGGTGCCGCGGGGTCTGGCCATCGCCTGCGGCGGGACGCGGGCGCTGCCGGTTCCGGTCGGCACGACCCTGCGCAGGGGGCATCGGGCATGAAAAAGGCCGGGCGGCCCTGCGCCTCCGGCCCTTTGCGCCGCAGCGTCAGAAGCTGAAGTTCACGCCGGCCTTGATGTTGTGATGTTCGGGCGTGGCGCGGGTCAGCACCTCGGCGGTGGTGTTGTCGAAGGTCAGGTCCGTCTTGCCGAAGTTGCGGTATTGCCATTCGGCAAAGACCGCCAGGTTTGGCCGGACCTTGCGTTCGACGCCAAGGCCCACGGAATAGCCGCCTGCACTGTACCCTTCGGTCGTCGTCCCACCGGCGTCCGACATTTCATAGTCGAAATCGCCATGAACCGCGCCGACCGTCCCATAGACCAGGGTCCGGGGATCGACCGCATAGCCGGTCTTGAGGTGCAGGCCGATGATGTAATTGACCGAGGATTCCACGGTAATGCCGTCCAGGGAAACGTCGTCCGCAGCATCGACGCTGCCGCCTTCCAGCCACACTTCCGGGCCGAACACCCAGTTGTTGCGCTGCCAGCGGTAACCTGCGTGAACGCCCGCCGTCACCCCCTTGACGTCTACCGACCCAAGGCCCGGATTGCGTTCGATCAGGCTGTCGCCGTCATAGAAATCCAGCCCGACCTCGTCATCGGCGCCGAAGCTGTAGCCCAGCGAGCCGCCGACATAAGGGCCGGTCCAATCGTCGCGGGCGGTTTCGACCACCGGCGCGGCGACTGCGGGTTCCACGACCGGGGCGGCGAAGCCGCCTGCCAGGGCGCCGGACGCAGCCGACAGGCTTCCCACTGCGCAGGTCGCAAGAACGGCGGTGTAACGCATGACCAGATCCTCAACTGATAAAAACACCCGCCGGGCGGGCCGGCACTGATGGCGAAGGCCATAGCGCCAGCCTTCCGCTGCGGCAACCACGAGTTGATCCGGCCTTCAAGAAAAAGCGCGGGGGCGGCAAATCCGTCACAGCGCCCGGTCAGGTATCCAGGTTTTCCACGCTCAGCGCGTTCTGCTGGATGAATTCCCGGCGCGGTTCGACCACATCGCCCATCAGCTTGGTGAACAGATCCTCGGCCTCGGCGACGTCCTCGACCCGGACCTGCAACATGGTGCGCGCGCCCGGATCCAGCGTGGTTTCCCACAGCTGTTCGGGATTCATCTCTCCCAGACCCTTGTAGCGTTGCAGGGACAGGCCCTTTTCGCCTTCCAGGAAGATCGCCTGCAACAGTCCCAGCGGGCCGAAGATCGGCTGGTCGCGGTCCTTGCGCACCAGGCGCGCGCCCTGGCCATAGACATCCTGCAAGGCCTGGGTCATCTCGCCCAGGCGGCGGCTCTCGGCGCTGCGCAGCATCTGGCCGTCCAGGGTCCGGTTCTCCTCGACCCCGCGCAGGGTGCGGGACAGGCGGATCCCCGCGTCCTGGGTCGGGCGGCCGGTCCAGCCCCGTTCGTACTCCTCGGCGATCATGTCCAGACGGGCGGCGACGGCACTGGCCGCACCCTGCGCGTCCGCATCGATCCGGCCCGGCAGCAGCGCGCCCGCGATGGCCGCCTGTTCGGTGATATGGGGCGGGTAATGGGTCGGATAGGCGCGCAGGATGCGGCGCGCGGTCCGCGCCTCGTCCACCACCCGGGCCAGGTCCGCGCCGGTGATCTCTTCGCCCGAGGCAAGCCGCAGCGCCGCCCCGTCGATGCCCTGCTGGATCAGGTAATCCTCAAGCGCGGCCTCGTCCTTCAGATAGACCTCGGACCGCCCGCGCGACACCTTGTACAGCGGCGGCTGCGCGATATACAGGTGCCCCGCGTCGATCAGGTCGGGCATCTGCCGGAAGAAGAAGGTCAGCAGCAGCGTGCGGATATGCGCGCCGTCCACGTCGGCATCGGTCATGATGACGATCTTGTGGTAACGCAGCTTCGACAGGTTGAATTCGTCGCGCCCGATGCCGGTGCCAAGCGCGGTGATCAGCGTGCCGATCATTTCCGACGACAGCATCCGATCGAAGCGCGCCCGTTCGACGTTCAGGATCTTGCCGCGCAAGGGCAGCACCGCCTGGTTCTGCCGCGACCGGCCCTGCTTGGCGGACCCGCCCGCGCTGTCACCCTCGACGATGAACAGTTCGGACAGGGCCGGATCCTTTTCCTGGCAATCGGCCAGCTTTCCGGGCAGCGAGGCCACGTCCATCGCCGTCTTGCGCCGGGTCAGCTCGCGCGCCTTGCGCGCGGCCTCGCGGGCCAGTGCCGCCTCGACGATCTTGCCGGTGATCAGCTTCGCCTCGGCCGGGTTTTCCTCGAACCACTCGGCCAGCTTCTCGCCGACCAGGTTCTCGACCGCCGGACGAACCTCGCTCGAGACCAGCTTATCCTTGGTCTGGCTGGAGAATTTCGGATCGGGCACCTTGACCGACAGCACGCAGGTCAGGCCTTCACGGGCGTCGTCGCCGGTGAAATCGACCTTTTCCTTTTTCGCGATGCCGCTGTCCTGGGCGTATTTCGTGATGACGCGGGTCAGCGCGCCGCGGAAGCCCGCCAGATGGGTGCCGCCGTCGCGCTGCGGGATGTTGTTGGTGAAGGGCAGCACGGTTTCATGATAGCTGTCGTTCCACCACATCGCGACCTCGACCCCGATGCCGTTCTTCTCGCCGGTCATGAAGATCGGCTCGGACATGACGGCGGTCTTGGAACGGTCCAGGTATTTCACGAATTCCCGCACACCGCCTTCATAGAACAGCTCGGTGCGCTGAACCTCGGCATGGCGTTCGTCTTCCAGGATGATGCGGACGCCGCTGTTCAGGAAGGCCAGTTCGCGCAGGCGGTTTTCCAGGGTCTTGTAGACGTAGTCCAGGTTGGAAAACGTTCCGTTCGGATCGTTGGTCTTGGACGAGGCGAGGAACCGCACCTCGGTCCCCTTTTCGCCCGGCGCGGCGTCGCCCACCACGCGCAGGTGTTCGGCGGTGTCGCCATGTTCGAACCGGGCGTAATGTTCCTTGCCGTTCCGCCAGATGCGCAGTTCCAGCCAGTCCGACAGCGCGTTCACCACCGACACGCCGACGCCGTGCAGCCCGCCCGAGACCTTGTAGCTGTTCTGGTCGAATTTGCCCCCCGCGTGAAGCTGGGTCATGATGACCTCGGCCGCCGAGACGCCTTCGCCGGCATGGATGTCGGTGGGGATGCCGCGGCCGTTGTCGCGCACCGAGACGCTGTTGTCGGCGTGGATCTTGACCCGCACATAGTCGGCGTGGCCGGCCAGGGCCTCGTCGATGCCGTTGTCCACGACCTCGTAGACCATGTGGTGCAGGCCGGATCCGTCGTCGGTATCGCCGATATACATGCCGGGCCGCTTGCGAACAGCCTCCAACCCTTTGAGAACCTTGATGGAATCGGCGCCGTATTCGGCGCTTTGCGGGATCGTGTCGGCCATGCGTGAAAGTGTCCTGTTCCTGTGCTGCCGATATAAGCGTTCCGGCAGGGAAAGTCACGGGAAAGACGGGATTTTTCTGCCCTTTCGGCGCGGTTAAGCGGCGATTTCCGCAGCCGCCGAAACCCCGTCGTCGCGCGTCACCGCCAGCCGCCGGGCGCGGGGGCCGAAGCTGTCGAAAAGCTCCGGCCCGGTGCCGGTCAGCAGGCTCTGCGCGGGCAGGGCGCAGATCCGGTCGTACAGCGCCGCGCGGCGGTCGGCGTCCAGATGGGCCGCGACCTCGTCCAGCAGCAGCACGACCGGCTGGTCCGACAGCGCCCGGGCATTGGCGAGGATCAGGGACAGCAGCAGCGCTTTCTGTTCGCCGGTGGACGACAGGGCGGCGGGCATGTCCTGCGGCCCCCAATGCGCGCCCAGATCGGCGCGGTGCGGGCCGGTCAGGCTGCGGCCCGCGCCCAGGTCGCGGGGACGCATCGCGGCAAGGCGGGCGGCGATGCTGTCGGGATCGGGGTCGTCGGCCTGGCCTTCGCCCGGCAACAGGGTCAGGGTCGCTGCGGGAAAGTCGCCGCCGTCCTGCGCGGCCATGATCGCCGTCAGCGCCGCCTGGCGGTTGCGGGTCAGGGCCGCGCCCGCATCCCCCATCTGCGCTTCAAGCGCGCGATACCAGCCGGGATCGCCGATCTGGTCCTTCAGCAGGCGGTTGCGTTCCCGCATCGCCCGGTCATAGGTCAGCGCCACGTCGGCATGGTCGGGAAACAGGCTGAGAGTCACGCGGTCCAGGAACCGGCGTCGCGCCTCGGGCGGGTCGGACCACAGCCGGTCCATCGCGGGCACCAGCCACAGGATCCGCAGCAGCCGCCCCAGGGCCGTCTGCGCCACCGGCTTGTCGTCGATCAGGACGCTGCGGGACTGGCCCGGTGGGGCGGCGGTCTCGACCGCGTGGTCGTCCACCGCGGCGCGGATCCGCCAGCCCGCGTCGCGCCCCTGCCGTGCCTGATCGGGGGCGGGCGCGGCCCGCAGGCCGCGACCCGGCGCCAGCATCGACACGGCCTCAAGGATATTGGTCTTGCCCGACCCGTTCGAGCCGAAGATCGCCAGCGGCCGATGGTCCAGATCCAGATCCAGCCGGGACCATGACCGGAACTGCGCCAGCGACAGATGGGTAAGCGTCACACCCGCATCGGCATGACGACATAGACCGCGCTTTGGTCGGACCCTTCGCGGATCAGCGCGGCATCGCCCGAGCCGTTGAACAGGAACACCGCGTTGTCGCGGTCCACCTGGCTGGCGATTTCCTGCAGGTACTTGGCGTTGAAGCCGATTTCCAGCGGGTCGTCGGCGTAAGCCACGATCAGCTCCTCTTCGGCGGCGCCGGCGTCGGGGGCGTTCACCGACAGGATCAGCCGGTCCTGATCCAGCGCCAGCTTGACGGCGCGCGACCGTTCGCTGCTGACGGTCGCCACCCGATCCACCGCGCGGGCGAAGTCGGTCGCGTCGACCTCCAGCTTGCGGGCGTTGTTCATCGGGATGACGCGGGAATAATCCGGGAAGGTGCCGTCGATCACCTTGGATGTCAGCGTCAGCGTCGGCGTGGCGAAGCGCACCTTGGTTTCGCTGACCGACACCGCAATGTCGGTATCGTCGTCGTCCAGCAGCTTGCGCAGTTCGGCGACCGTCTTGCGCGGCACGATCACGCCCGGCATCTCGTCCGCGCCCACCGGCAGCGGCGCGTCGATCCGCGCAAGCCGGTGCCCATCGGTCGCCACGCAGCGCAGCATCGGCTGGCCGTCGACCTGGGCCACGTGCATGTAGACGCCGTTCAGGTAATAGCGCGTCTCCTCGGTCGAGATGGCGAACTTCGCCTTGTCGAACAGACGCCGCAGCACATCGGCCTTGGCCTTGAAATTGGCGCTGTATTCCGACGACGCCATGACCGGAAAATCCTCGCGCGGCAACGTGGCCAGGCTGAAGGACGACCGCCCAGCCTGCACCGCCAGCCGCCCCGCCGCGTCGTCGCTGCTGATCTGGACCAAGGCCCCGTCGGGCAGCTTGCGCGCGATCTCGTTCAGCATCACCGCGCTGACGGTGGTGGCGCCGGGACGTTCCACCTGGGCGGGGGCGCGGTCCACGACCTCGGTATCCAAGTCGGTGGCGCGGAAGCTGACCCCTTCGGGCGTGGCCTCGATCAGGACGTTGGCCAGGATCGGAATGGTGTTGCGCCGTTCCACGACCGACTGGGCCTGAGAGACGGCCTTGACCAGAACGGCGCGCTCGATCGAGAATTTCATCGCTTTTCCCTGTGCCTGCGGCCATTCCGGCCCGTAAACGGACCTGTTTTGTAACGGCCCGCGCAGGCAGTCACAAGCGTTTCGTTCAGGCTTCCAGCAGGCGCTTCAACAGGGCCACATCCTCGGCCAGGGCGTGATCCTCGACCACCAGTTCCTCGACCTTGCGGATGCCGTGCATGATCGTGGTGTGATCGCGCCCGCCGAAGCGGCGGCCGATTTCCGGCAGGGACCGGCTGGTCAACTGCTTGGACAGGTACATGGCGATCTGCCGGGGACGCGCGACGTTGCGGGCGCGCTTGGGCCCCACCATGTCGGCCAGACGGATGTTGTAATGTTCCGCGACCTTGCGCTGGATGTCGTCGATCGAGATCTTGCGGTCATTGGTGCGCAGGATGTCGGCCAGGCATTCCTGGGCCACCTCCAGCGTGATCTCGCGGCGCAGCAGGCTGGCATGGGCGAACAGCCGTTGCAGCGCGCCTTCCAGAACGCGGACGTTGGTGGTGATCCGGTGCGCCAGGAATTCCAGAACCCCCGCGCCGATCTCAAGATCGGGCTGCTGGGCGCGGAAGCCCTCGGTCTTGGATTGCAGGATGCCCAGGCGCAATTCATAGGTCGTGGGATGCAGGTCCACGATCAGTCCGCAGGACAGGCGCGACTTGATGCGTTCCTCGAGGCCCTTGATCTCGGCGGGCGCGCGGTCGGCGGAAATCACGATCTGCTTGCCCTGATCGACCAGGGCGTTGAAGGTGTGGAAGAATTCCTCCTGGGTGCTGTCCTTGCCGGCGATGAACTGCACGTCGTCCACCATCAGCATGTTCACGTTGCGGAACATGCCCTTGAAATCCATGATCGTGCTTTCGCGCAGCGCCTGCACGAAGCGGTACATGAACTGTTCCGCCGACAGATACAGCACCTGCGCCGCCGGATGGCGCGTCTGATAATCATGGGCGATGGCGTGCATCAGGTGGGTCTTGCCCAGGCCCACGCCGCCATACAGAAACAACGGGTTGAATCCGACCGGCCCGCCCTCGGCCACGCGGCGCGCGGCGGCATGGGCCAGTTCGTTGGGCTTGCCCACAACGAAATTGCCGAAGGTATAGCGCGGATCCAGCGGCGCGCCCAGATCCGTGCGGCCCACCCGCGCCGTGGCGGGCGCGGCGGCGCTTGCGACGGGGCGCGCGGGCTTCGCGGCAGCGGTGGCGGCGGCCGGACGGGCGCGGCCGGGCGCGGTCTGGGGCACGACCTCGAACCGCAGGCGCTCCACGGTGGCGCCGTGGCGGCTCAGCTCGCCCAGGATGTCCTTGGCGAAGTGGCGGTTCACCCAGTCGGAAATGAAGCGCGTCGGGCTGGCGAAATGGGCGATCCCCGAATCCACGCCGGTCAGGCGCAGGGGCTTGATCCAATGATTGAAGTTGTTCGGCCCCACGCTTGTTTCAAGCGCGGCGCATGCCTGGCCCCAGATCTCGTCCATGGTCTGCCCTATCTTTCCTGTCCCCAGCCTTCGCCGGACCTTCCGGCGAAACAGGATCCCCGACGCGGGCCGGACGGACCGAACTGCGGCAACACCCCACCCTGCGGCCCCGAACGGGTCGCATGACGAGGCTTTCGCCCGAGGTTCAATCCAAGACACGGGGTTCCGCACAGCCGGTGGCAGCCGTCTGCAAGAACAACCCGAGGGCTTGAAGGCGCCTGAAGCCTTCTGGCCCGACCGATGCCCGCGACCCTTCAGGATCGTCGGGAAACCGGCCCGTCCCCCAACACAGCGACGTGAATCGCCCCATGACGTTAGCAATGGCGCGCGGCCTGCTGCAACCGAACTATGTGCTTGACAGGGGCTTTGCCAAATCGAATCTGCGAGCCCCTTGACTCGAAAGGAAAGAATCCTGAACGCCTTGATATGTGGGCATTTTTGCAACATTCGCAGGCGCAGAAATGGAAATCGGGCGCGGTTTCGCAACCGCACCCGACCGGGTTTCCGGGTCCCGCGGGACCGCGATTTCAAGGCAATCAGCGCCGCGGACGGCGCGAGAATCAGGCCGCCGACAGGGCCTTCACGCGCGATGCCAGGCGCGAGATTTTCCGCGACGCAGTATTCTTGTGGACGACGCCCTTGGTGACGCCGCGCATCAGTTCGGGCTGGGCCGCCTGAAGGGCCGCCTTGGCCTCGTCGGCATTGCCCGAGGCGATGGCCTCTTCGACCTTGCGCAGATAGGTGCGGATGCGCGAACGGCGGGCCTTGTTCACGTCGGTGCGACGCTCGATCTGGCGGGCGCGTTTCTTGGACTGGGGCGAGTTGGCCATGGGTCTTGTTCTTCCTGTTCAGGTCTTCAGCGTTTCGGTTGCGCAAAAGACCCAAGACGCCGCCTTCCGGGGAAAGCGGTCATGATTCTTGCCTAAGCGGGCCCACGCGCATGTAAGCCGGGGCCTATAGGGCAAATGGCCCGCAAAGGAAAGCCGAAAAATCAGCGGTCGCGGAATTGCGGCTCGCGCTTTTCCAGGAAGGCGGCCATGCCTTCCTTCTGATCCTCGGTCGAGAACAGCGCCTGGAAATTGCGCCGCTCGAACAGGATGCCCTCGGCCATGGTGGTCTCGTAGGCGCGGTTGACGGCCTCTTTCGCGGCCTTGACCGAGACCTGGGATTTCTCGGCGATCTTGCGGGCGGCGGCCATCGCCTCGGGGATCAGCTTGGCGGCGGGGACCACGCGGCTGACCAGGCCCGACCGTTCCGCCTCGGCCGCGTCCATGAAGCGGCCGGTCAGGTGCATGTCCATGGCCTTGGACTTGCCCACGAATCGGGTCAGCCGCTGGGTGCCGCCGATGCCCGCGATGACGCCCAGGTTGATTTCCGGCTGGCCGAACTTCGCGGTGTCGGCGGCGATGATGAAGTCGCAGATCATCGCCAGTTCGCATCCCCCGCCCAGGGCATAGCCCGAAACGGCGGCGATGATCGGCTTGCGGATGCGGGTGATCGCGTCGATCCTGGCGCCGAACAGATCCTCGTCATAGGCGTCCACGAAGGTCTTGGTGGACATCTCCTTGATGTCGGCCCCGGCGGCGAAGGCCTTTTCGCTGCCGGTCAGAACGACGCAGCGGATCTTGTCATTGCGGTCGGCTTCCGCCAGGGCCTGGCCCAGTTCGGTGATCAGCGCGGTGTTCAGCGCGTTCAGCGCCTCGGGGCGGTTCAGCCGGATCAGGGCGACGCTGCCCTCGATCTCGACGATGATGGTGTCATAGGCCATGGTGCGTCCCGGTTGCAAAAGGTTCGTGGCGGACCCTATCAAAAGCGCGGGCGGAAAGCCAAGCAGCCTAACGCTGGCAGGCAGGGCAGAAGAAACTGGACCGTCCGCCCTGCACGATCCGGCGGATGCTGCCCGAACAGCCGGGCATGGGGCAGGGCGCGCCCTCGCGGTCATAGACGCGGAAGCTGTGCTGGAAATAGCCCAGTTCCCCGCTGGCCTGACGGTGGTCGCGCAGACTGGATCCGCCCGCCGCGATGGCATCGGTCAGC
This sequence comes from Paracoccus haematequi, assembly GCF_900631945.1. Taxonomy (GTDB): domain Bacteria; phylum Pseudomonadota; class Alphaproteobacteria; order Rhodobacterales; family Rhodobacteraceae; genus Paracoccus; species Paracoccus haematequi_A. The sequence continues at coordinate 170,402 of NZ_UZWE01000026.1, read as the reverse complement.
ACGTCGCGGATATGGCCGACCAATGCGGCGATGCGCGCGGCCCCGATCCGCCCCGCCGCCCGGCGCGGGTCGATGCCCGCGCGGTGCAGCGCCTCGGACACATAGATGTTGCCCAGGCCCGCGACGATCCGCTGATCCAGCAGCGCCTGCTTTACCGGCACCCGGCGGCCCGCGAAGGCCGCAGCCAGATAGGCCGGGGTAAAGGCGCCGTCGAAGGGCTCGGGCCCCAGATGGTCCAGCAGCGGATGCGCCGACCCCTCGCGGATCAGATCCACCATGCCGAAGCGGCGGGCGTCGTTGAAGGTGATCGTGCTGCCTGCCTCGGTCGTCAGCACCACGTGGTCATGGCGCGGCAGGATCGCCGGGTCGCGGTGGAAATCGCCCAGGGATGCGTCCTGGACCAGCATCCGCCCCGACATCCCCAGATGCATCAGCAGCGTGCCGCCCCGGTCTAGGTCCGCCAGCAGGTATTTCGACCGCCGCCGCAGCGCCGTCACCATGGCCCCGGTCAGCACCTGCACCAGATCGACCGGCAGAGGCCAGCGCAGGTCGGGGCGGCGAACCTCGGCCCGCGCGATGCGTTGTCCTTCCAGATGCGGCAACAGGCCGCGGCGGACGGTTTCGACTTCGGGCAGTTCTGGCAATCCCGGTCCTTTCGATCCATTGTGCCGCAGGCGCGTCGGATCTATCTGGCGATGAAACAGCGGATCGGCAAGCGGATGAGCGACAAGAAGCAGACCCATTTCGGTTTCCAGACCGTGGACGAGGATGCCAAGGCCGGGATGGTCCACGGGGTCTTTTCCAGCGTCGCGTCCCGTTACGACCTGATGAACGACCTGATGAGCGCGGGCATCCACCGGGTCTGGAAGAACGCGATGATGGACTGGCTGGCGCCGCGCGACGGCCAGCATCTGCTGGACGTGGCGGGCGGCACGGGCGACATCGCCTTCCGCTTTCTGGACCGTGCGCCGGGCGCCCGCGTCACCGTCTGCGACATGACCGAATCCATGCTGGTCGAGGGGCGCAAGCGCGCCGACGCGGTCGAGAAATCCGACCGGCTGTCCTGGGTCACGGGCGATGCGATGGCGCTGCCCTTTGCCGACAACAGCTTCGACCGCTATACGATCAGCTTCGGCATCCGCAACGTCACCCGCATCCCCGACGCCCTGGCCGAGGCCTATCGCGTCCTGCGCCCCGGCGGGCGGCTGATGGTGCTGGAATTCAGCCGGATCCCGGTGCCCGCGATGCAATGGGCCTATGACCGCTATTCCTTCAACGTCATTCCGGCGATGGGGCAGGCGGTGACGGGCGATCGCGACAGCTATCAGTATCTGGTCGAATCGATCCGCAAGTTCCCCGACCAGGACGCCTTCGCCGATCTGATCCGCGCCGCCGGTTTCGACCGTGTGCACTATCGCAACCTGTCGATGGGCATCGCCGCCCTGCATTCGGGCTGGAAGCTTTGAGGGGACCGCACAACCTTCTGCGCCTGATCCGCACCGGCGCCACCTTCGAGCGCACCGGCGCCATGGGCGCGGTCCTGGACGCGATGGAGGCGCCGCCCCGGCTGCGCGTCGCCGCGCGGATCCTGGGCTGGCCGTTCCGCTGGCTGGGCTACAAGGGCGACCCGGCCCTGCCGCCGATCACGCGGGCGATCACCGCGCTTGGCCCGGCCTATATCAAGTTCGGCCAGATCCTCTCGACCCGCGCGGATGTGGTCGGCGTGCAGATGGCCGACCAGTTGCGGATGTTGCAGGACCGCCTGCCGCCCTTTCCGACCGAACAGGCGAAAGAGATCATCCAGACCGACCTGCGCCAGCCGGTCGATCTGCTGTTTTCCGAATTCTCGGAACCCGTGGCGGCGGCCTCGATCGCCCAGGTCCACCGCGCCCGCGTGCGCGAGACGGGGCGCGAGGTCGCGGTCAAGGTGCTGCGCCCCGGAATCGCGGGGGCCTTCCGCCGCGACATCGACGCGTTCCATTTCGCCGCCGGGATCATCGAGTTCCTGTCCCCCGGCAGCCGCCGCTTGCGCCCGCGCGACGTGGTGGCCCATTTCGAAGCCACGGTCACCGCCGAACAGGACATGCGGCTGGAGGCGGCGAACGCGTCGGAATTCGCCGAAAACACCAAGGACGATCCGGGCTTTGCCGTTCCCCGTCCGCATTGGGATCTGTCCTCGCGCCGCGTCCTGACCTCGGATTGGGCCGAGGGCCTGCCGATGGGCGACCGCGCCGCGCTGCTGGCGGCGGGCCATGATGTCAGCCGCATCGCCACGCGGGTGATCCAGCTGTTTTTGCAGCACGCCCTGCGCGACGGGTTCTTTCATGCCGACATGCATCACGGCAACCTGAAGGTCGCGGCGAATGGCGACGTGCTGGCCTATGACTTCGGCATCATGGGCGAGATCGACGAATACACCCGCCGCATCTATGCCGAGATCCTCTACGGCTTCATCCAGCGCGATTACCGCCGCGTCGCCCGCGTCCATTTCGAGGCGGGCTATGTCCCCCGCGACCGCGACGAGGCGCAATTCGCCCGCGCCCTGCGCGCCGTGGGCGAGCCGATCTTCGGCGCCAATGCCAGCCGGATTTCCATGGCGAACCTGCTGGCCTATCTGTTCGAGGTGACGGAACGCTTCGGGATGCAGACCCAGACGCAGCTGATCCTGCTGCAACGCACCATGGTCGTGGTCGAAGGCGTGGCCCGGTCGGTCGATCCGCAGCTGAACATCTGGGACGCGGCCAAGCCGGTGGTGTCGGATTACATCAAGTCGAACATCGGACCCAGTGCGCTGGCGGGCGACATGGCGCGCGTGGCGCAGACCGTGGGGCGCTATGGCCCGCTGCTGCCGCGCATGGTCGAACAGGCGCTGTGGGAACGCGCCCATCCCGAGGATGCGCGCCGTATCCAGCCGGTCGTGATTCGCCGCGGCGCGCCGGTCTGGCTGGCGGTGGCGCTGGCGCTTGGCGCGGGGGCAGCGATCGGGATGGTGCTGGTCTAGCGCGGTCCAGCCGGGTCATGGGCGTGCATTGGACTGACGGACCTTTCGCCGCTCAGAAACACAAAATCTCGGCCTCGGCCTCGGCGCGTTTCAGATGGGCGATGATCTCGGTCATCTGCGGCATTCCCCGGAACATGCCGGATCGTTCGCCGGTCGTCTGCTGCATCCGCAACACCGTTTCGGCGCTGACGTAATCGTCATAGGGCAACACCTCGGCGATCTGGTCGATGGCGCAGGAACAGCGGTCCAGCATGTCGCGGGTCTGGCCGTTCGTCGCCATGCAGGCAAAGACGTATTCCGTCCGCGCATTGGTCGGATAATCGTTCACCGCCTGCGCCCAGGCGGGCGCCGCGCCCGTCGCCAGGGCCAGCAAGGCCAGCCGGGCGATCATTGCAGCGCCATCCGCTGGACATAGCCGGGCTGCGCCCCGGCCGTTTCGGCGCGCAGTTCGCGGATCGGCTGGGACGGATCGCCCAACAGGAAGGTCAGGGTCAGCGTCTCGAACCCCTTCATCCGGTTCGCGTTCGGATCGTCCGCGAAAGGCTGGAAGCTGGCGACCGACCCGCCCTTTTGCGCGGCGATCCTGCCACCTTGGAACAGCGCCTCCTTGATGCGGTTGCGGATATAGAACGGGCTGCCCCCGGTCAGGGTCGCCATGTCGCGGGTAACCTGTTCCAGAAAGAAGGTCAGCACCGGATCCCCGGCCGAGATCGGGAACGGCCCGATCCGCCGAGTCCGCGAATCGGTCTGCTGGACCAGTTGCAGCACCGGCTGGCTGTCGGTGGGGTCGATCACCTGGGTCAGCGTCAGGCTGCCGTCCCGGACCGGCACAAAGCCCGGAGCCTGCGGCCCCTCGACATGCAGGGACCAGTGCAGGTCGCGCCCCTCGATGGACCAGGGGCCGCGTTCGGCAAAGACGGCGTCGCCTGCTTCGCCCGCAGGGGCAATGCCCGGCGACAGGACCGACAGCCCCAGCCACAAGGCCGCGGCAATGGCTCGTTTCATGCTAACCCTCCCCAATGCCGGGGCAGTTTGCGCCCCCCGCGGCGAAGGGCAAGCCCCACCGCGCGCGCCCTCGGCCTTTGGTCGCAGATCATGCCAGGATGCCGCCCAGCATCTCGGCCAGTTCCGAGGGGCGCACGGGCTTTTCCATCAGATGCACCTGCATGGCGGCGCAGTTGCGGGCGATCTGCGGGTCGCGATGGGCGGTGATCATCACGGCGGGGATCGCCTGGCCCGCCGATCGGCGCAGGGCGGCGATGGCCTGGACGCCGGTATCGCCGTTTTCCAGGTTGTAGTCGGCCAGGATCACGTCGGGCGGGTCGTCGCCCATGGTCGCCAGGGCCTCGGCCGTGCCGCCGGCGATGCGGGCCACCATGCCCAGCCGGTCGCGCAGGATCATCTCGTATCCGCGCCGCATCCCCTGGTCGTTTTCCACCACCAGGGCGACCCGGCCGCGCAGGGGCAGGGTGGCGCGGGCGGGCCGGTCCGGGCCGCTGCGGTCCTGACGCTGGACCAGGGGCAGGCCGACGCGAAAGACCGTGCCGCGCATCGCTTCGGAATCCAGGCGGATCGGGTGGTCCAGCTTGGCGCAGGCGCGGCGCACGATGGACAGGCCCAAGCCCATTCCGGGTGTCCGGTTGTCGTTGCCAAGCCGCTGGAATTCGTCGAAGATCCGGTTCCGGTCCACGGCCGGGATGCCCACCCCCGTGTCATAGACGCACAGCCAAGCCAGCGGCCCGCGCTTGCGCGCGCCCACCACCACGCCGCCCCGGTTGGTATACTTGATCGCGTTCGACACCAGGTTCTGCGCGATCCGCCGCAGGAAGACCGGGTCGCTTTCGACCACCGCATCGGTGGGCACGAAGGACAGCCGCAGCCCCTTCGCCTCGGCCAGGGGGGCGTATTCTATGGCCAGCTTGCGGAACAGATCGCCCAAGGGCACCGGCTGGCGGTGGAATTCGATCCGCTGGCTGTCCAGCCGAGAGATGTCCAAGACCGCGTGCATCAGCTGTTCCACCGATTCGAAGGCCCCCGACAGCCGGTCGGTCAGTTCCGCCTGATGTTCGGTCATCGGCGTATCGGCCAGCATCGACAAAAACAGCCGCGCCGCCGACAGGGGTTGGAGCAGGTCGTGGCTGGCCGCGCGCAGGAAGCGGGTCTTGGATCGATTGGCTTCTTCGGCCGAGGCGCGGGCGACGGCCAGTTCGCGGTTGCGTTGCGACAGGTCGGCCAGGGCGCGTTCCAGGTCGCGGGTGCGGGCCATCACCTCTTGTTCCAGGGCGACGGCGGCCTGGAACATCGACCAGGCCGAGCCGCGCGATTCCTCCAGCCGGTCGATGCGGTCGATCAGCACCTGGTTGATGCGGGCCAGCTTTTCGACCCGGCGTTCGGGACCGTCGTCGTCACGCAGCATGGGTCGGTGCCGCATCCGTGTTGGGCATGAAGGCCAGTCCCACGAAGGTCTGGTTCACATGCATCCCGCTGTGCTGTTCGCCATAGGTGTTGAACCCCGCCACGCGATACCGCGCCAGCAGTTCCGACATCTGGTCGCTCAGGCCCTCGCGTTCGACCGCCAGGCGGCGCAGGATGCAGTCGAAGGCCAGAACCATCAGCGGCGGGCGGGGCAGGGCGGCAAGCGCCTCGGCGAAACCCTGGGTCATGTCCTCGGCCCGGCCCAGCGTCAGGACGGTGCCGGTGTCGATGGCCGACATCAGCGACAGCCCGCCGTCGCCGGTCTGCGCGCTGATCGCCCGGACGTGATGGTGGCGGCCCATCCGCAGCAACAGCGGATGGCGCGCGAATTCGGTGGGTGTCAGGGCGTCGGGGGCGAGTCCGGTCAGGCGGGCATATTCCTCGGCCGCCGGTTCGGCGTTCAGTTCCAGGATGCGGCGCTTTTCGGGGATCGCGGCGGTGACGACCACGCGCCGGTCGGTGGGGCTGAAATGGGCGAAGGTCACCTCGCTGACGGCCAGGTCGGTTTCGACCAGCAGGAAGACGGCGGCATTGGTCACGACCTTGCCCTGGGCCAGCAGCCAGGTCTGGCGGAACAGCAGCCCGTCGCCCGCCGATCCGCCCAGCGTCGGAACCGAGGGCAGCGCCGCGTCGATGGTGGCCACCAGGGCGTCTTCCTGGCCCGCCAGCCCGTCGACCAGCAGCAGCCCGAACAGCGACCGCTGCGGATCGGGACCGAAGCCCGCCTGCAACCGGCGCAGCGCCGCCATCCAGTCCGACACCGGCAAGGCGTCCAGATCGGGCAGCACCAGGGCCGAGGCACGGAAATGCGCCGCCGGAAAGCCGATGGCGACCACGCTGTCGCTGGCATAGCCGCACGGCCCGATTTCGCCTGCGGACGAACAGCCCGCGATCACGCAGCCCTCGGGCAGGCCCGCCCGCAGCGCCGCGTCAAGCGCGGCCAGTTCGGGACCATGCGCGCCGAAGATCAGGACCAGGCCCGGATTGGCTCCGCGCAGGCCGTCCAGCAGGATCCGGCCGTGATCGGCCTGTCCGCGGTCGGCCTGCACGGCCACCGGCCCGGTGGCGCCCTCCTTCGCTGCCGGGCCGGTATCCATCATCAGCCCGCCTCGAACAGGCGGACCGTATTGGCAAGCAGCACCGCCTGGGTGCGGCGGCGGGCGTTGATCTTGGACATGATGGCGGTGATGTGGGTTTTCACCGTCGCCTCGGCGATGGACAGGTCATAGCTGATCTCCTTGTTCGCCTTGCCCTGGCAGATCAGCCGCAGGATCTTCATCTGCTGCGGCGTCAGGGTGGCGAAGCGGCGCGCCAGTTCGGCCTTGGCCGCATCGTCCGCATCGGCCTGGTCGGGCGCATAGCCTTCGGGGGTGACATGCTCGCCCTCCCACATGCGGCGCAGGCTGTCGACCAGGGCCTCGCGGCCCAGAGACTTGCTGATATAGCCCTGCGCCCCTGCGGCCATCGCCGCCGATATCATGGCGCTGTCCATGTCGGCCGAGATCATGGTGATCGGCACGTCGGGCAACTGGCGGCGCAGGGTGACGATCCCCTCGGCCCCGCGCGCGTCGGGCAGGTTCAGGTCCAGGATCACCGCGTCGGGCGCGCCCTGCGCCTTGATCCCGTCCAGGGCCGCGCCCAGGCTGCGGGCGGTCCGCACATTCTTCAGGCCGAAGCTGATCTTCAGGGTCAAGGCCAGGGCATCGCACATCAGCGGGTGATCGTCCACGATCAGGATTTCCCGGACCTGATCGGCGCTTTGCCGTGGCGTCTGCGGCGCACGGGCCTGCATGGCTGCGGCTGTCATCGTGATTCCTCCTCGGATGATATCGCGGTCTCCCCTCCGCAACATTCTTTCACGATTGTAGGCCTGCTGTGCGCCAACGCAAGCCCGCTGATGCGACCAAGGTCGCGGTCCCGCCGGGCCGGCGGCGTCAGGCGGGTTGACCGGCGATCCAGTCCTGCGCGTCCGTGACGGTGGCATAGCCGAAGGCCAGCCCGCTCATCATCGCGGCATGGACCTGGGCGGCCGGGACGGTCGTGCCCTGGAATTCCAGGTCGCGGGTCGCGCAGGCATCGGCGATCACCGTGGTCTTGTAGCCCAGATCGGATGCCGCGCGGGTGGCCGCGTCGATGCACATATGGCTCATGGCGCCGACGATCACCACGTCGGTGACGCCGTTGTCGTCCAGGATGCGTTGCAGGCCGGTATCCTTGAAGGCGTTGACGTTGTTCTTGGTCACGACGATCTCGTCCCCCTGCGGCGCCGCAGTCGGGTTGATGCCCGCGCCCTCGCTGCCGGGATGGAAGAACGGCGCCGAATCGTCGGCGAATTCGTGGCGAACATGCACGATCAGGTCGCCCCGTTTGCGGGCGGCATCCAGCACGGCGCGGGCCTTGGCGGCGGCGTCCTCCATGCCCTCCAGCGGGAATTTTCCGCCGGGGAAATAGTCGTTCTGAATATCGACGGCGATGGTCGCGCGCTTGGTCATGATGGTGTCCTTATCCATTGACGGCATCGAAGCTGTGGTCCCAGGTATTGCCGTCCGTATCCTCGGCATGGACATGGATCGGCTGGCCGTTGGGGGCATAGGCGAAGCGGAACACCGGATCCTCGCTGATCGAGATCCCGGCTTGCAGGGAAAACAGCAGATCCTCGCCCTGCCGGACCTCGAGCCGGTCGATGAAATGGGCGGGGATGTTCAGCAGCGTCACCTGGTCGCGTTGCAGGCCCGAGAAATTCGGATGCCGGATCATCAGCGTGCCGACGGTCCGGCCGTCCTGGACGGCGCTTTTCCAGCGCATCTGGCCCATCGTCGCTTCGACCTCGGCCATGTCCTTGCCCGCCGGGGCCGAACAGCCGCCCGAAGCCTTGACGAAGCGGCCCGCCATCACGCGGGTGCCGTTGCCGGTATCGGCGATGGCGCGCACGTCGGAATAGCTGTCCACGCGGACGCGGAATTCGAAATCCAAGGGCGCCATGGCCGGGCCGAAGCTGTATTCGGCGGCGACCGGGGCGGGATTTTCGTCGATCACCAGGGTCACGGCCTGGACCGGCGGAGCGTCGGCGGGCTGGGTCAGGCGGATCGGGACGATGGCGGCCTCGTGTGCGCGGACCGGGGCGTCCAGATCCAGCACGCCCGCGTCCTGCGGCACATCGGCCGACAGGCCCAGCACGGAATCGCGCAGATCGTCCCAGGTCGGAGAATTCTTCAGCGGATTGTCCTGCGCCGCCGCCGGTCCGGCCAGCAGCAGCGCGACAAGGGCAAGGGTCTTCATGTCTAATCCCCTTTTTTCATGCGGCGATAGATGAAGTCGGCGGGGTCGGCCTGGGCATCGGCCTCGGCGCGGGCCACCACGTCGGCGTGGAAGGGCGACCGCGAACAGACAGGATCGGTCGCCCGCGCATCGCCCGCAAGCGCCATGGCCTGGCAGCGGCAGCCGCCGAAATCCACGGTCTTGCGGTCGCAGCCCTGGCAGGGTTCGGGCATCCAGGCGGTGCCACGAAAGGCGTTGAAGCTGTCCGAATTCAGCCAGATGTCGTCCAGATCCCGGTCGCGCACATTCTCGAAGCGCATCCAGGTGATCGACTGCGCGGCGTGGCAGGGCAGGACGGTTCCGTCGGGCGCGACGTTCAGGCCGGTGGATCCCCAGCCGCCCATGCAGGCCTTGGGATAGACGGCGTGGTGGTCGGCGGGAACATAGTCGATGACCATCCGCCCGCGCAGCCGGATGCGCGCGTCGTTCACCACCTGCCGCGCCATGGCCGCCTGGTCGCGGGTGGGCATCAGCGCGCGGCGGTTCAGATCCGCCCAGCCGTGAAACTGCACCGTCGCGACCTCGATCCGGCGGGCGCCCAGCCGTTCGGCCAAGTCTATCATGTCGGGCAGGCGTTCCAGGTTCTGGCGATGGACCACGGCGTTGATGGTCAGCGGGAAGCCGATGTCGCGCACCCAGTCGGCGAAACCCATCTTCTTGTCCCAGGATCCGGGATGGCCGCTGATCCGGTCGGCCATGTCGGGGCGGATCCCCTGCAAGGACAGTTGCACGTGATCGACGCCCGCACGGTCCAGTTCTTCCAGCCGGTCGCGGGTGATGCCGATGCCCGAGGTGATGAGGTTCACATACAGGCCCGCATCGCGCGCGTGAGCCACAATCTGCGCCAGATCCCGCCGCGCGCCGGGTTCCCCGCCCGAGACATGGACCTGCAACACCCCCAGGTCGGCGGCCTGGCGAAACACCCGGCCCCAGTCGTCGGCGGTCAGTTCCTGGGCGGCGCGGGTCAGTTCCACGGGGTTCGAACAATAGGGGCAGGCCAGCGGGCAGCGATGCGTCACCTCGGCCAGCATGGCCATGGGCAGGCCGGGGGTGACGGGGTTGCCGTCCAGGTCGCGGGGCTGATGCTGCTGGTCCTTCATGACCTGTCCTTCACAAAGACCATGCGCCGTTCGATCAGTCCGGTCAGAAAATCGCGCACGTCGCCCGCGATCTGATCGTCGGGCGCGTTATAGCGCGCGGCAAGGTCATGGACGATCCCGGCCATGCTGCGACGGCCGTCCAGTTCCGACAGGATCGCATCGCCGATGGCGTCCAGCTGCATGGCCCGTTCGGGGGCCTGCAAGACGCGGATGCCGCGCACCCGGTCATCCGCCAGCCGCACGCCGCGCGGCAGATAGGGAATGTCGTCGGGTTCGATCAGGGCGGCTGGCCTTGGGGGGGCTGGCTGGGCGTTCATTTTGCCATCCCCTCTCCCGGCCGCCAGGCGCCCGGCGGGATGTTGCCCTCGACATAACCGTGCCACAGCGCGTCAAGCTGCGCCCACAGCACGTCGGTCTTGAAGATCAGCGCCGCCGCCGCCGCGTCCTGTTTTTCCAGCGTGTCGGCATGGGTCAGGACATAATCCAGCCCGAAGGCCACGTCCTCGGGCGCCTCGGTCAGGCGCTTCTTGAAATAGGACAGGCTGGCGTCGTCGGCGAAATCGTAATGGGCCAGCAGCCCCTCGATCCGCTGGGCGTGGATTTTCGGCGCGAACAGTTCCGTCAGGCTGGCGGCCACCGCGTCCAGCAAGGGCATGTCGCGGACGAAGCGGACATAGGCGTCCACCGCGAAACGCGTCGCGGGCATGATGCCCACCCCGCTGGCGACATAATCGGGGTCCAGCCCCACAGCCTGCGCCAGGGCCAGCCAGCGGCGGATGCCGCCGCCTTCGGTGGTGCCGCCGTCGTGATCCTCGATCCGCTTGCGCCAGGCGCGGCGCAGGTCCGGGTCTTCCACCCGCGACATGAAGGCCGCGTCCTTCATCGGGATGCGAGACTGATACATCCAGCGATTGATGACCCAGGCGCGAACCTCGTCCGGGGTGCAATGGCCGCCATGCAGCCGTTCGTGGAACGGATGGCGGTCGTGATAGCGTTCGGCGCCGATGGCGCGCAGCCGGGCCTCGAAATCCTCGCGCGATTGGGCGGTGTCGCGAATATCCTTCACAGCGTGATCTCCATTCCGTCGCGGCCGATCTGCCAGCCAGCGGCCTGCGCTTCGGCGGTCTGCGTGCTGCCGGGATCGGTCAGCGGGTTCGAATTGTTCATGTGGACGAAGACCCGCTGCCCGACGGCCAAGCCGCGCAGGGCGGCAATCGTGTCCACCACCGGAATGTGGCCCATGCGCAGGCCGGTCTTCTGGCCCAGGCCCATGCGGATCATCTCGTCATCCTCCCATAGGGTGCCGTCGAACATCAGCAGGTCGGCGCCAGCGATGCGGTCCAGCAGCCAGCCCGGCAGGTCGGCGCAGCCGGGGATATACAGCGCGCGGCGCCCGTTCGCCGCCAGTTCCACGCCCACAGTGGTTTCGCCGACCAGGCCGGTCTCGACCACCGCGCCTTCCTGATACAGCGGCACCTTGCCCGGCACCGCGAACAGCGTGGCGGTGAGCCCCGGCGCCAGGTCGATGGACTGGTCCAAGGCCACGGTCCGGCGCGGCACCAGATCCTCGCGCAGGGCGGCCAGCATCGGGTTCGCGGACAGCGCCGCATGGATCGCGGGCGTCGCATACAGCGCAAACGGCTGGCTTTCGCGCAGCGTCAGCAGCCCCGCCACATGGTCGATATCGCCGTTCGTGACCAGCACCGAGCGCAGCGGCATGTCGCGCAGCCCGGTCGGATGCAGCGCGGGCGTCGCCGCCAGTTGCGCGCGGATGTCGGGCGAGGCGTTCAGGATCGCCCAGTCCCGCCCATCCGCGCTGACCGCGACCGAGCTTTGCGTCATCGCCGGAATACGCCCGACCCGCGCGGCGTTGCAGTTGCCGCAGCCGCAGTTCCATTGCGGCAGGCCGCCGCCCGCCGCTGCGCCCAGCACGATGATCCGCATGATCCCCCTGACGAAAAGACCCCGCCCGATCGCGTCGGACGGGGCCGGTCATGATGCCTGAAGCGAACGCTTCAGAACAGGACGGGTTCGTCCTCGGCCGGGGCGTACATGTTGATTTCCATGCCGCAGGCGATTTCTTTCAGGATGGGTTTCGTCCAAGCCATGCATTTCCTCCAAATCCACGGCCGCCAGGATGGCGACTGTCTGTGATGTTAGCCCAGAGACAACGCGATTCAACACGACTAAGGTCGGAGGTCACGAAAAGTTGGAAAGCGCAACCCGTCACATTGGGAAGATCCGGCAATGTTTCATGCCATCTTGTCCGCCTGCCTTGCCGCCAATCCCCCGACCTGCGCCCCCATGACACTGGTCGCGCAGCCGTTTGCGACCCTGGCGGATTGCAAGGCTCAGGCGCCGCGAATCGCCGACACGTGGCTGGGGGACCGCCCCTCGCTGGTCCAGGGGGGCCTGTCCTGCGCGCCCCTGGCCGACCTGCCCGCCCTGCCGGTCCAGGCGGTGGCCCAGGGAATCCACGTCCATATCGGCCAGATCGCCCAGTTCGAGGACAGCCCGGACGGCTGGATCGCCAACCTGGGCTTCGTCATCGGGCGCGACAGCATCGCGGTGATCGACGCAGGCGCATCCCGCCAGCAGGGGCAGGCCCTGTTCGCGGCGATCCGCCGCATCAGCGACAAGCCGATCAGCCACCTGATCGTCACCCATATGCACCCCGACCATGCCTTCGGGGCCGAGGTCTTCCGCGAGGCGGGCGCCGCCGTCGTCGGCCATGCCCGGCTGGGCGATGCTCTGGCGGCGCGCGGCCCGGTCTATCTGGACAACCTGACCGATCTGTACGGGCCGGGGCCGATGATCGGCACGCGGGTCGTGCTGCCCGACATCGAAGTGGCGGACCGGCTGGACATCGACCTGGGCGGGCGCATCCTGACGCTGACCGCGACCGGCCCGGCGCACAGCGACAACGACCTGACCGTGCGCGACAGCGCCACCGGCACGCTGTTCGCGGGCGATCTGGTGTTTCGCGGGCTGACCCCCATCGTCGATGGATCGCTGCCCGGTTGGCTGGACTGGATGGCGGCGGGCCAGACCGGCGGTCCCATCGTGCCGGGCCACGGGCCGGTCGCGGCGGACTGGCCGCAGGCGGTGGGCGCGCAGCGGGAATTCCTGACTGTCCTGGCCGCCAGCACCCGAGAGGCCGTCGCGCAGGGGTTGCCCCTGTCGCAGGCGGTCCCCGCCATCGTCGCCGCCTTGCAGCCCTTCGCATCGGACTGGGCATCCTTCCCGGACTCTGCCGCGCGCGACGCGACGGCCGCCTTCAAGGAACTGGAATGGGAATAAGCGTTTGACAGGATGGGTCTTATCAAGAGACCATCGGCACAAATTCTCGCGCATAAGATGCGGAGATCGAAGGGGGAAGGACATGAGGACATCGTTTCATGCGACCGTGGCGATTGCCGCGCTGATGGCCGGCGGCGCCCAGGCGCAGCTGGTGATCGAAAAGGGCAGCGACGACCGCATCGACTGGCAGAGCCTCGAGGATTTCGGCGCCGCCCATCCCGACCTGCAAGGCCAGAGCGTGACGATCCTGGCGCCCTGGCTGGGACCGGACCAAGAGCTTTTCACCTCGATCGCGGCCTATTTCGAGGATGCGACGGGCGCGACCGTGAACTATTCCGGGTCAACCAGCTTCGAACAGCAGATCGTCATCGACAGCGAGGCAGGTTCGCCCCCCGACATCGCCGTGCTGCCGCAGCCGGGGCTGGCGGCGGATCTGGCATCCAAGGGATACCTGCGCGACCTGGGCGAGGACACCGCGCAATGGGTGCGCGACAACTATGCGGCTGGCGACAGTTGGGCCGCGCTTGGCACCTATGCGGGCAAGGACGGAACCGAACATTTCTTCGCCTTCCCCTACAAGGCCGACGTGAAGTCGCTGGTCTGGTATGTCCCGGAAAACTTCGAGGATGCGGGATACGAGATCCCCACCACCTACGAGGATCTGAAGGCGCTGACCGAACAGATCGCGGCGGACGGCGAAACCCCCTGGTGCATCGGCCTGGCGTCGGGCGGGGCGACCGGCTGGCCCGCCACCGACTGGGTCGAGGATCTGATGCTGCGCCTGAACACGCCCGAGGATTACGACGCCTGGACCACCAACGCGCTGCCCTTCAACGATCCCAAGGTCGTCAAGGCCATCGAGGAGTTCGGCTGGTTCGCCAAGAACCCCGATTTCGTGGCGGGCGGCCCGGCATCCGTCGCGTCGAACGATTTCCGCGAAAGCCCTGCCGGTTTGTTTGCCAGCCCGCCCGCCTGCTACATGCACCGGCAGGCCAGCTTCATCCCGTCCTTCTTCCCCGAAGGCACCGTGGTGGGCGAGGATGCGGATTTCTTCTATTTCCCCGCCCCCGCCGACGGCAGCCTGGGCCAGCCGGTGCTGGGCGGCGGCACGCTGTTCGGGGTTTTCACCGACAACCCGGTGGCGCTGGCCTTCATCGACTTCCTGAAAACCCCCGCCGCGCATGAGTTGTGGATGGCGCAGTCGGGATTCACGACGCCCTATACCGGCGTCAACATGGACGCCTATGCCGATGACACCCAGCGGCGGCTGGGGCAGGTTCTGCTGGACGCGACGGTGTTCCGCTTCGATGGATCGGACCTGATGCCGGGCGCGGTCGGCGCGGGCGCGTTCTGGACGGGGATGGTGAATTTCGTCGGCGGCGCTTCCGCGCAGGACGTGGCCGACCGGATCCAGCAGACCTGGGCCACGCTGAAATAACGGTCGTGGCGCGGCGGGCCGGCCGCCGCGCCTGTCGTCGGTTCACGAGGTATCGGAATGGAACTGTTCTGGCTGGCCGTCAGCACCATCGCCATCGGCGTCTTCGGCTGCGTGGCGTGGTTCTGGGGATCGAACCTGATCCTGGACCGCATCTATCCCCCGCGCGGGCCGAATGCCGGGGACAATATCCGCAAGGCCAACCAGATCCGCCCTTGGCTGTTCCTGGGTCCGGCGATCCTGTTCCTGGGCGTCTATCTGGTCTATCCGATCTTCGACAGCCTGTGGCGGTCGCTGCACAATGCGCGGGGCACCGACTTCGTGGGCGGCGGCAATTACGCCTGGCTGCTGAACGACGGAAAATTCCGCGAATCCATGCGCAACAACCTGGTCTGGCTGTTGGTGGTGCCGGCTTTGTCCACGCTGTTCGGGCTGATCGCGGCGCAGCTGACCGACCGTCTGAAATGGGGCAATATCGGCAAGTCGCTGATCTTCATGCCGATGGCGATCAGCTTTGTCGGCGCCGGGGTGATCTGGAAATTCATCTATGAATACCGCGCGCCGGGCGAAAACCAGATCGGGTTGCTGAACGCCATCGTCCAGGCCCTGGGGGGTGAGCCGCAGTTGTGGCTGACGCTGATCCCCTGGAACAACCTGTTCCTGATGATCGTGCTGGTCTGGATCCAGACGGGATTCGCGATGGTGATCCTGTCCGCCGCCCTGCGCGGCATCCCCGAGGAAACCATCGAGGCCGCGATCCTGGACGGCGCATCCCCCTGGCAGGTGTTCTTCAAGATCAAGGTGCCGCAGATCATGGGCACTATCGCGGTCGTGTGGACCACCATCACCATCGTCGTGCTCAAGGTCTTCGACATCGTGTTCGTGATGACCAACGGGCAATGGGGCACGCAGGTGCTGGCGAACCTGATGTATGACTGGATGTTCCGCGGCACGCCCGATTACGGGCGCGGATCGGCCATCGCCATCATCCTGATGATCCTGGTCACGCCGATCATGATCTGGAACATCGTCAACGCCCGGCGGGAGGTGCGCTGATGGAGGGCATGGCCGGACAGAAATCGGGTCTTGTCTGGGCGGTCAACATCGCGGCCTTCCTGCTGGTGCTGCTGTGGACCATCCCGACGCTGGGCCTGCTGGTGTCGTCTTTCCGGGATCGCGACCAGATCCTGACCTCGGGCTGGTGGCAGTCGTTTTCCGCCCAGCAGGCGACGGGCTTCGTGCGCACCGGCACGGGCGACGATGCGGTCCAGCAGGACGGCGCCTATGTGATCGAGGGCAACGTGCTGGAGGAGGGCCAGTCCCTGATCGCCTGGGGCACCCGCGCCCGCGAACCAGGCGCCTTCCAGCCCGGCGAGACGGCCGAGATCGGCGACGGCTGGCAGGTCACGGTGGCCCCGGACGGCAGCTATCGCATGACCTCGCCCACCCCGTTCGAGATGCGCCGGGGCGAACGGATCTTCGTCACCACCGGGGCGCCCGCCCGGCTGACCACCGAAAACTATGCCCGCGTGCTGACCGCCGAAGGGCTGGGCCGCGCCTTCATGAACACGCTGACGGTGACGATCCCCGCGACCGTCATCCCGATCCTGATCGCGGCCTTCGCCGCCTATGCGCTGGCCTGGATGGAGTTTCCGGGCCGCGCCATCCTGACCGCCGCCGTGGTGGGGCTGCTGGTCGTGCCCTTGCAGGTGGCGCTGATCCCGCTGCTGCGGCTGCACAACGAACTGGGCATCGGCAAGGGATACCTGGGGATCTGGCTGGCCCATACCGGCTTCGGCCTGCCCTTGGCGATCTATCTTCTGCGCAACTACATGGTCGGCCTGCCGCGAGAGGTGATCGAATCCGCCCGCGTGGACGGCGCGACCGAATTCCAGATCTTCCGCAAGATCATCCTTCCGCTGTCTTTTCCGGCATTGGCCAGCTTCGCGATCTTCCAGTTCCTGTGGGTCTGGAACGACCTGCTTGTCGCGACCGTTTTCCTTGGCAATACCAGGGAGCAACTGGTCATGACCGGCGTCTTGCGCGAATTGATGGGATCGAAGGGCGGGGAATGGGAGATCCTTGCCACCTCGGCCTTCATCTCAATCGCGGTGCCGCTGATCGTGTTCTTTGCGATGCAGAAATATCTGGTTCGCGGATTGCTGGCCGGATCAGTGAAAGGTGGATGACTTGACGGAAAAGACCGTGGATTGGTGGAAGGGCGGCGTGATCTATCAGATCTATCCGCGCAGTTTTCAGGACACGACCGGCGACGGCATCGGCGATCTGGCGGGGATCACGCAGCGCCTGCCCTATGTCGCCTCGCTGGGGGTGGATGCGGTCTGGATCTCGCCCTTCTTCACCTCGCCCATGAAGGATTTCGGCTATGATGTCTGCGATTACCGCGGCGTCGACCCGCTGTTCGGGCGGATGGAGGATTTCGATGTCCTGATCGAACGCGCCCACGAACTGGGCCTGAAAGTGATGATCGATCTGGTGATGTCGCACACCTCGGACCAGCATCCGTGGTTCATCGAAAGCCGGGCCAGCCGCGACAATCCCAAGGCCGACTGGTATGTCTGGGCCGATCCCAAGCCGGACGGAACCGTGCCCAACAACTGGCTGTCGATGTTCGGCGGCACCTCGTGGCAGTGGGATGCGCGGCGCGAACAGTATTATCTGCACAACTTCCTGGCCTCGCAGCCCGACCTGAACTTCCACAACCCGGAAGTGCAGGACGAATTGCTGGACATGGCGAAGTTCTGGCTGGACAAGGGCGTGGACGGCTTTCGGCTGGATACCGTCAACTTCTACTTCCACGACGCGCAACTGCGCGACAACCCGCCCTTGGCCAAGGAATTGCGGAAGTCCGACACGGCCCCGGCGGTCAATCCCTACAACCACCAAAGCCACAAGTTCGACAAGTCGCAGCCCGAAAACATCGCCTTCCTGGAACGGATGGCGACGCTGCTGCGCAGCTATGGCGCCGCCGTGATCGGCGAGATCGGCGACAGCGAACGCGCCCTGGAACTGCTGGAGGAATATACCGGCGTCGCGGGCCGGATGCAGATGTCCTATGTCTTCGACTTCCTGTCCGGCCAGGATCTTGCCGCTGCCCGCATCTCCGAGGTGTTCGAAGCCCTGCATTCCGTCGCGCCGAATTCCTGGCCGTGCTGGGCGATGTCGAACCACGACGTGGTGCGCCACATCAGCCGCTGGAACCTGTCGGACCAGGCTGCCAAGGCCTATGCGACGGTGCTGCTGTGCCTGAAAGGCTCTGTCTGCCTGTACCAGGGCGAGGAACTGGGCCTGCCCGAGGCCGAGATCGCCTTCGAGGATTTGCAGGATCCCTATGGCAAGGAGTTCTGGCCGGAATTCAAGGGCCGGGACGGCTGCCGGACGCCGATGGTCTGGGACATGGGCGTGAACGGCGGCTTTTCCACGGCCAAGCCCTGGTTGCCCATTCCCCATACCCATTTGCAGCGCACCGTGGTCGCGCAGGAAGCCGATGCGCAATCCATGCTGCACCATTACCGCTGGGCCATCGGGCTGCGGCGCAAGCATTCGGCGCTGCGCGGCGGCACGATGTCCGACATGACGGTCAATGGGCCGATCCTGACCTTCACGCGTGCCGACGACAAGCAGACGCTGGAAATCCGCGCCAACCTTTCGGACGACGCGGCCGGAGGCCTGCGTCCGTGGCAGGTGCGGATCATCGAGGGATAGGGTGCAACGGAGGACGCCATGGCCGATCTGAAACTGACCGATGTCGCCAAATCCTATGGCGAGGTGAACGTCCTGCGCGACATCGACCTGGACATCCGGTCGGGCGAGTTCATCGTCTTCGTCGGCCCCTCGGGCTGCGGGAAATCGACCCTGCTGCGGATGATCGCCGGGCTGGAACGGATCAGCGGCGGCACGCTGGAGATCGACGGCCAGCGGATGAACGACATCCCGCCCAGCCAGCGGGGCATCGCCATGGTGTTCCAGTCCTATGCCCTCTATCCGCACATGACGGTGCGCGACAACATGGCCTTCGCGCTGAAGATCGCGGGCAAGTCGCGAGCCGAGGTGCAGGAGGCCACCGACCGCGCCGGAAGGATGCTGCAACTGACGCCCTATCTGGACCGTTTGCCCAAGGCCCTGTCGGGCGGGCAGCGCCAGCGGGTCGCCATCGGCCGGGCCATCGTGCGCGATCCCAAGGTGTATCTGTTCGACGAGCCGCTGTCGAACCTGGACGCCGCGCTGCGCGTCGCGACTCGGATCGAGATCGCGCAGTTGAAGGCGTCCATGCCCGACCGGACGATGATCTATGTCACCCATGACCAGACCGAGGCGATGACCCTGGCCGACCGGATCGTGGTTCTGGCGGGCGGCGGCATCGCCCAGGTCGGCGCGCCGTTGGAGCTGTACGAACGCCCGGTCAACGAATTCGTGGCGGGCTTCATCGGCAGCCCGGCCATGAACCTGCTGCCCGGCCGCGTGACCGCCGCCGGTCCCGTGACCACCGTCCAGCTTGATGGCGGCGGCACCGCGCAGGCGGCGATCCCGACCCGCGCGGGGGACGAGGGGATGCGCGTCAACATCGGGGTCCGCCCCGAGGACATGCGCGAAACGGACGGTCCCGCGATCTTCGAAGGCACCGTGGACCTGACCGAGGCCCTGGGCGAAGTGACGCTGCTGTATTTCGGCACGCGCGGCGGCGGCGTGCCGGTCATCGCCAAGCTGCCGGGCATCCATCCGGGCCTGAACGGACGGACGGTGCGCCTGACCGCCGATCCCGCCGCGCTGCATCTGTTCCATGACGGGCAGTCGCTGCTGTATCGGCCGGGGGTCGATCTGCCGCCCTATCGACCGCGCGCGGCGATGGCCGTGCCCGCCTGAAACCGATCCGACAGGGAACCGCAACCGCCGGTTGGGCGTCACCTTTCGAAAGGGGACAGCCCATGCGCGTATTTCTGACCATCGTCTTTGGCCTGATCGGCGTCATCCTGTTGGCGGGCGGCATCTATCTGATCGCCCTGGGCGGATCGCCCTTCATCGGGTTTTCCGGCGCGGCGCTGCTGGTCACGGCGGTTTTCGTCCTGCGCCGCAGCGACCTGGCGCGATGGATCTATGCCGGTTTTCTGATCCTGCTGGCAGCCTGGTCGCTGTGGGAATCGGGTTACGACTGGTGGGCGCTGGCGTCCCGCATGGGGATGTTCCTGATCCTGGGCCTTCTGCTGCTGCTGCCCTTCGGCGCGCGGCGGCGTCCGGGGTGGACGGCGCTGGCGGCGGTGACGGTGATCACCGGGGTGGGCCTGCTGGGCAGCCTTGCCACCGACCCGCATGACATCAAGGGCGCGCTGCCCGACCAGATCGCCAATGCCGATCCCGACATGGGACCGCCCGGCGGGCCGCAGGATTGGCTGGCCTATGGCCGAACCGATTTCGGGCAGCGCTTTTCGCCGCTGGATCAGATCACGGCGCAGAACGTGGCGTCCCTGGAAACCGCCTGGACCTATCAGACGGGCGACCTGAAACAGCCCGAGGATACCGACGAGACGACCTATCAGGCGACCCCGATCAAGGTCGGCAACACGCTGTATCTGTGCACGCCGCATAACTGGCTGGTGGCGCTGGATGCCGATACCGGCGCGGAACGCTGGGTCTACAAGGCCGATATCAGCCCGCTGAGCCAGCGCCAGCATCAGACCTGCCGGGGCGTCAGCTATTGGCCGGGCGACGGCGGCGCGGCCCCCGCCGGACCGGCGGCGGTCCTGCCTGCCGATACCGACCACCCGGCGACCCCCGCCGTCGCCGCAGATGCCACCCCCGACGTGCAATGCGACACAAGGCTGTTCATGCCGACCTCGGACGCGCATCTGCTGGCCATCGATCCGACCACCGGCGCGCTGTGCCCGGAATTCGGCGACAACGGATCGTTGAACCTGATCCACAACATGCCGTTCCGGCAGGCGGGGTTCTATTATTCGACCTCGCCCCCGGTCATCGTCGGCACCACGCTGGTGATCGGCGGCGCGGTCAACGACAACTATGATGTCAACGCACCCTCGGGCGTGATCCGTGCCTATGACGTGCGCGACGGGCGGCTGCTGTGGAACTGGGATTCCGGCAATCCCGACGCCACCGCGCCCTTCGACGTGAACGACCCGACGCAGGTCTATACGCCGTCCTCGCCCAACAGCTGGGCGCCCCTGTCCGCGGATCCGGGGCTGGGGCTGGTCTATGTGCCGATGGGCAACCGCACCCCCGACCAGTTGGGCATGTTCCGCAACGAGGCCGAGGAGACTTATGCCAGTTCCGTGGTGGCGCTGGATGTGGCGACGGGACAGGCCCGCTGGGTGCAGCAATTCGTGCATCACGATCTGTGGGACATGGACACGCCCGCCCAGCCGACGCTGCTGGATCTGGACATGCCGCAAGGCCGGGTGCCCGCACTGGTCGTGCCGACCAAGCAGGGCGACGTTTACGTGCTGAACCGCGAGACGGGCGAGCCGATCCTGCCCATCACCGAACGCCCCGCGCCGCAAGGCACCATCCCCGAGGATTTCGCGGCCCCGACCCAGCCGGTTTCCGCGCTGTCCTTCGAGCCCGAACCGCTGACCGAATCGAAGATGTGGGGCGCCACGCTGGTCGACCAGATGCTGTGCCGCATCCAGTTCCGCCAGTTGCGGTATGAGGGCCGCTATACGCCGCCGTCGCTGCAAGGCACGATCGTCTATCCCGGCAATTTCGGGGTCTTCAACTGGGGCGGCATCGCCGTCGATCCGCGCCGCCAGGTGATGTTCGGGATGCCGCTGCAACTGGCCTTCACCTCGCGCCTGGTGCCTGCCGCCGAAGCGGAAGGGGCGACCAATTCCGGCGAACAGGGGCTGAATTCCAACACCGGCGCGCCCTATGCGGTCGAGATGGGGCCGTTCCTGTCGCCCATCGGTGTGCC
The DNA here is from genome assembly GCF_900631945.1 of Paracoccus haematequi. Taxonomy (GTDB): domain Bacteria; phylum Pseudomonadota; class Alphaproteobacteria; order Rhodobacterales; family Rhodobacteraceae; genus Paracoccus; species Paracoccus haematequi_A. Next base: position 148,830 of record NZ_UZWE01000026.1, on the reverse strand, counting down.
CTGCCAGCAGCCGCCCTGGGGCTTCGTCGCGGGCGCCGACCTGCGCACCGGCGAGATCGCCTGGAAGCACCGCAACGGCACCACCATGGACATGACGCCGCTGCCGATCCCGCTGCCCCTGGGGATGCCGGGCATCGGCGGGCCGGTCGTCACCGGGTCGGGCGTGGTCTTCCTGGCCGCCGCCGTGGACAACTATCTTCGTGCCTATGACCTGACCACCGGGGCCGAACTGTGGCGCGGGCGTCTGCCTGCGGGCGGGCAGGCCACGCCGATGACCTATCTGGACAGCCAGGGGCGGCAGATGGTGGTGCTGGTCGCGGGCGGGCACGGGTCCATCGGCACCGATCTGGGCGATTATGTGCTGGCCTGGCGGCTGCCTGCGGGGACCGGGGGCAATTAGCCCTTGGTCCTATTGCCGACTTGCATGTTATACTGTCCGCTACCGACCGAGGAGGAGCCGGCCCGGTATGCGTCACGCGGATTACGTCGCAAGACAGTCGCAGTCGAATTCAGCGACCTCGGCCCTGACAGCGTCATGGCGGCGGTCGCTGTTCAAGCACGGGCTGGATCCGGCCGACGCCCGCCGCCCCGAACGGCTGACGCTTGAGGAACTGAGCCAGCGTCGGCAGGCCATGGATCCGTTCCTGCGCGTGGCCGCCCCGCAACTGGATCAGTTGTTCAATCTGGTGGGGCTGTCGGGCTGCAACGTGATGCTGACCGATGCCGACGGGGTGGTGCTGGACCAGCGGGTGAATGGCGCGGATGCCGAACAGTTCCGCGACTGGGGGCTGTGGCAGGGCACGCTGTGGTCCGAGGCCGTGCAGGGAACCAACGGCATCGGCACCTGCCTGGCCGAGGGGCGGCAGGTCACCATCCATCGCGACGAACATTTCCATACCCGCAACACCGGCATGTCCTGCATGGACGCGCCGATCTGGGGGCCGGACGGGCGGTTGCTGGCGGCGCTGGATGTCAGCTCTGCCCGCGCCGAGCAGACCGAACGCTATAACCGGCTGATCTCGGCCCAGGTGGCGCAGACCGCGCGGGCCATCGAAGCCGTGTTCTTCCGCGCCAGCTTTCCCGACGCGCGCATCGTCGTGGCCGACGACACGGCGGATGCCGCTGTCCTGCTGGCGGTGGACCAGGACGACCTGGCCATCGGCGCCACCCGCGCCGCGCGCCGCGCCCTGGGGCTGGAACGCGAAGGCGCGATCCGCCCGCGCCCGGCCGCCGACCTGCTGGGCCGCAGCGACGATCTGACCGGCTTCGACAAGGCCGAACGCGCCGCCGTGGTCCGCGCGCTGGCCCGGTCCGACGGCAATGTCTCGGCCGCCGCGCGCGCCCTGGGGATCGGGCGGGCGACGCTGTATCGCCGCATGTCCCGGCTGGGACTGGCGGAAAAATCCGGCTGACTGTCTCATGGTTGAGACAGGGCTGTGTCACGGCACGGCAAGGGCGGTTGCAACGAATCGCGCACCCGCCAAGCTGTGACCCATACCCGGAGAGGGAGACTCCGGGCTATTTCCAGAGGAGGAAACGATGCCGAACGACCAGACGCACGAATTCAAGGGCGTGGGCGTGATGCCCTTTGCCAAGCGCTACGACAACTTCATCGGCGGGCAGTGGACCGCGCCGAAGTCGGGCAAGTATTTCACCAACACCACCCCCATCACCGGCGCCGAGATCGGCGAGATCGCCCGATCCAACGCCGACGACATCGAGGCCGCGCTGGACGCCGCCCATGCCGCCAAGGACAAATGGGGCCGGACCTCGGCCGCGGAACGGTCGCTGATCCTGCTGCGCATCGCCGACCGGATGGAACAGAACCTGGAACTGCTGGCGACGGCGGAAACCTGGGACAACGGCAAGCCGATCCGCGAGACGATGGCCGCCGACCTGCCGCTGGGCATCGACCATTTCCGCTATTTCGCGGGCGTGCTGCGCGCCCAGGAAGGCGGGATTTCGGAAATCGACCACGACACCGTGGCCTATCACTTCCACGAACCGCTGGGCGTCGTGGGCCAGATCATCCCGTGGAACTTCCCGCTGCTGATGGCGGTGTGGAAGCTGGCGCCCGCGCTGGCCGCCGGGAACTGCGTGGTGCTGAAGCCCGCCGAACAGACTCCCGCCAGCATCATGGTCTTCGTGAACCTGATCGCCGACCTGCTGCCGCCGGGCGTGCTGAACGTCGTCAACGGCTTTGGCCTTGAGGCGGGCAAGCCCTTGGCCAGCAATCCGCGCATCGCCAAGATCGCCTTCACCGGGGAAACCACCACCGGCCGGCTGATCATGCAATATGCCAGCGAAAACCTGATCCCGGTGACGCTGGAGCTGGGCGGCAAGTCGCCCAACATCTTCTTCGAGGATGTGCTGCGCGAGGATGACGATTTCTTCGACAAGGCCCTGGAAGGCTTCGCGATGTTCGCGCTGAACCAGGGCGAGGTCTGCACCTGCCCGTCGCGCGTGCTGATCCAGGAATCGATCTACGACCGCTTCATCGAACGCGCGCTGAAACGCGTCGAGGCGATCAAGCAGGGCGATCCGCGCGACAGCGCCACGATGATCGGCGCGCAGGCCTCGTCCGAGCAGAAGGAAAAGATCCTTTCCTACTTCGACATCGGTCGCAAGGAAGGCGCCGAGGTTCTGATCGGCGGCGAGGCGGCCGACCATGGCGGGGAACTGTCGGGCGGCTATTACATCAAGCCGACCGTGTTCCGCGGCAACAACAAGATGCGGGTCTTCCAGGAAGAAATCTTCGGCCCGGTGGTGTCCGTGACCACCTTCAAGGACCAGGACGAGGCGCTGTCGATCGCCAATGACACGCTGTACGGTCTGGGCGCGGGCATCTGGTCGCGCGAAGCCAATACCTGCTACCGCTTCGGCCGCGCGATCAAGGCGGGCCGGGTCTGGACCAACTGCTATCACGCCTATCCGGCCCATGCGGCCTTCGGCGGCTACAAGCAGTCGGGCATCGGGCGCGAGAACCACAAGATGATGCTGGACCACTATCAGCAGACCAAGAACATGCTGGTCAGCTACAGCCCCAAGAAGCTGGGCTTCTTCTGACGACGGCTGGCCGTCATGCCACCGGGGCGGGCCGCAAGGCCCGTCCCCCCGCTGAAAGGAACCGTCATGGCGAAAACCATGAAAGCCGCCGTCGTGCGCGAATTCGGCAAACCCCTGTCGATTGACGAGGTGCCGATCCCCGAACCCGGCCCCGGCATGATCCAGGTGCAGATCAAGGCATCCGGCGTCTGCCATACCGACCTTCACGCAGCCGAGGGCGACTGGCCCGTCAAGCCGAAGCCCCCCTTCATTCCGGGGCATGAGGGTGTGGGCTTCGTCTCCGCCGTGGGCCAGGGCGTCCGGCATGTGAAAGAAGGCGACCGGGTGGGCGTGCCCTGGCTCTATTCCGCCTGCGGCTTCTGCAAGCATTGTCTGGGCGGATGGGAGACGCTGTGCGAAAGCCAGCAGAACACCGGCTATTCGGTCAATGGCGGTTTCGCGGAATATGTGGTGGCCGATCCGAACTATGTGGGCCATCTGCCCAAGAACGTCGATTTCGCCGAAATCGCGCCGGTTCTGTGCGCGGGCGTCACCGTCTACAAGGGGCTGAAGGTGACGGACACCAAGCCCGGCGACTGGGTGGTCATTTCCGGCATCGGCGGCCTGGGCCATATGGCGGTGCAATATGCCAAGGCGATGGGCCTGAACGTCGCCGCCGTCGACATCGACGACGAAAAGCTGGCCTTTGCCCGCAGGCTGGGCGCCACCGTCACCGCCAATGCCATGACCGAGGATCCGGTGGCGAAGATCCGCAAGGAGACCGATGGCGGCGCGCAGGGCGTGCTGGTTACCGCCGTCAGCCCCAAGGCGTTCCAGCAGGCCGTCGGCATGGTCGGGCGGGGCGGCACCGTGTCGCTGAATGGGTTGCCGCCGGGGGATTTCCCGCTGGACATCTTCGGCATGGTCCTGAACGGCGTCACCGTGCGCGGATCCATCGTCGGCACCCGGCTGGACTTGCAGGAATCGCTGGATTTCGCCGCCGACGGCAAGGTCAAGGCCACCATCCACAAGGCCCGGCTGGAGGATGTGAACGACATCTTCGCCCGGATGCACAAGGGCCAGATCGAAGGCCGCATGGTGATGGAGATCTGACCGCTTCCGTCCCGCGTCTGTCGCCGTCCCCTCCTGCGGCGCAACCAAAGGCGCGGGGCGGTGTTGATCCGAAAGCCTCCCGCTTTCGGATCAACGCCCATGCCCGACGATGCCGTCATCCCCGACCCGCGCGACGCCGCGAAAGAGGCGGGGCTGATCTATGTGAACGATGACATGCCCGGCATCACCCGGCAGCGGTCCGGCAAGGGGTTTTCCTATCGCGGCCCCGATGGCAAGACGATCACCGACAAGGCCGAACGGGCGCGGCTGGCCTCGCTGGCGATCCCGCCCGCCTATACCGATGTCTGGATCTGTCCCGATCCGCGCGGCCATGTCCAGGCCACCGGCCGCGATGCCAAGGGGCGCAAGCAATACCGATACCACCCCGATTTCCGCGCCATCCGCGACGGCGCCAAATACGACCACATGCTGGACTTCGCCCATGTGCTGCCGCAGATCCGCGACCGGGTGGACCAGGACATGTCGCGGCGCGGGCTGCCTGCCGAGAAGGTCGTGGCCACCGTGGTGCATCTGCTGGAAAACACCATGATCCGCGTGGGCAACGCCGATTACGCGCGGCAGAACAAGTCGCACGGGCTGACCACCCTGCGCGACCGGCATGTGAAGATCGACGGCAGCCAGATCCGGTTCCGCTTCAAGGGCAAGTCGGGCAAGGAGTGGAACCTGGGCCTGAAGGACCGCCGCGTGGCCCGGATCGTGCGCGCCGCCCAGGACATCCCCGGCCAGCACCTGTTCCAGTATCTGGACGAGGACGGCCAGCGGCAGAAGATCACCTCGACCGAGGTGAACGCCTATCTGCGCGACATCTCGGGGCGGAACGTCACCGCCAAGGATTTCCGCACCTGGACCGGCACCGTTCTGGCCGCCCTGGCGCTAGCCGAATACGAGGCCGTCGACAGCCAGGCGGCCGCCAAGCGCAATATCCGCGAGGCGATCGAACAGGTCGCGGCCCGCCTTGGCAACACGCCCACGATCTGCCGCAAATGCTATGTCCATCCACAGGTGATCGATTCCTATCTGGCGGACGAATTGAAGCTGGAATTGCAGGACGAAATCGCCGAGGATCTGCAAAAGACCGGCCTGCGCCCCGAGGAACGTCAGGTGCTGGAGTTCCTGAAGAAAAGGTTGAAGACATGAGCAAGGTTTCCGCGACCCCCGCCGCCCTTGACCTGATCGCGGAAATTGTCGCTGACCACGGCCCGGTCCTGTTCCACCAGTCGGGCGGATGCTGCGACGGGTCGTCGCCCATGTGCTATGCCCAGGGCGATTTCCGCGTGGGCGAGCGCGACGTGAAGCTGGGCGAGATCGGCGGCGCGCCCTTCTACATCAGCGCCTCCCAGGCCGAGGCCTGGGCGCATACGGATCTCATCATCGACGTGGTGCCGGGACGCGGCGGCATGTTCAGCCTGGACAACGGGCGGGAAAAGCGGTTCCTGACCCGCTCGGAAATCTGCTCGATCTGATCGCGCGCCGATTGGCAGGGGGGCGGCGGTCCCCTATAACCCCCGCAGCAAACGGGGATCGGACCATGGCACACAGCGTTTTCATCGATGGCGAGGCGGGCACCACGGGCCTGCAAATCCGCGAGCGGCTGGAAACGCGCGACGACATCCGCCTGATCCAGATCGACCCGGCCCGGCGCAAGGATGCCGACGCCCGGCGCGAGGCCTTCGCCCAGGCCGACGTGGCGATCCTGTGCCTGCCCGACGACGCCGCCCGCGAGGCCGTGGCCCTGGCAGGCGGTCTGGACACGCGGATCATTGATGCCTCGACGGCGCATCGGGTGGCCCCGGACTGGGCCTTCGGCTTCCCGGAACTGAACGCCGCCGCGCGCGACCGCATCGCGGGTGCCCGGCTGGTCAGCAATCCCGGCTGCTATTCCACCGGCGCCATCGCCATTCTTGCCCCCCTGGTCGCGGCGGGCCTGGTCGCCCCGGACGAGGCGCTGTCGATCAACGCCGTCAGCGGCTATAGCGGCGGCGGCAAGGCGCTGATCGCGGAATATGACAGCGGCGCGGCGCCAGCGCATTTCGTCTATGGCCTGACCCAGCGGCACAAGCATATCCCGGAAATCATGGCCCATGCGGGCCTGACCCGGCAGCCGGTCTTCGCGCCTTCGGTCGGGAACTTCGCCCAAGGCATGGCGGTGCAGGTGCCGCTGTTCCTGAACGACCGGCGGACGCTGGACGGTCTGATCCGCGCCCTGGCCGACCATTATGCCGGGCAGCGGTTCATCGAGGTCGCCAAGGGGACGGGTCCGCGCATCGTGCCGACGGATCTGAACGATACCAACCGCCTGCGCATCACCGTCCAGGGCGATGCTGAAAACGGCTGCGCGACGGTGGTTGCGGTGCTGGACAACCTGGGCAAGGGCGCGTCGGGCGCGGCGGTCCAGAATCTCAACATCATGCTGGGCGTGGACGAGGCGATCAGCCTCTAGCCGCGAAGGCGGCACCGGGCAGGGCCGGTGCCGGTCCAGTCACTCGGCCGCCTCGGCATAGCTTTCCAGCGGCGGGCAGGTGCAGACCAGGTTGCGGTCGCCATAGGCGTTGTCGACCCGGCCCACCGGCGGCCAGTACTTGTCCACCCGGAACGCCCCCGGCGGGAAGCAGCCCTGTTCGCGCGAATAGGCGCGGTCCCAGTCGGCGATCAGATCCTCGACCGTGTGCGGCGCGTGACGCAGAGGGCTTTGATCGGCGGGGATGCGGCCCTCGGCCACCTCGGTGATCTCGGCCCGGATCGCCAGCATCGCGGTGATGAAGCGGTCGATCTCGGCCTTGGTTTCCGATTCCGTGGGTTCCACCATCAGCGTCCCCGCCACCGGCCAGCTCATCGTCGGGGCATGGAAACCGTTGTCGATCAGGCGCTTGGCGATATCGTCCACGGTCACGCCATGGTCGGCGAAGGGCCGCGTGTCGATGATGCATTCATGCGCCACCCGGCCCCGGTTGCCCATGAACAGGATCGGATAGGCCCCGGCCAGCCGGGACGCGATATAGTTCGCGTTCAGGATCGCCACCCGCGTGGCCTGGGTCAGCCCGGCCCCGCCCATCATCAGGCAATAGGCCCAGGAAATCAGCAGGATCGACGCCGAGCCATAGGGCGCCGCGCTGACCGCGCCGTCGCCCGATTGCGGATCGCCCGGCAGGAAGGGCGCCAGATGCGCCTTGACCCCGATCGGCCCCATGCCGGGGCCCCCGCCGCCATGCGGGATCGCGAAGGTCTTGTGCAGGTTCAGGTGGCTGACATCGCCGCCGATCTCGCCCGGTTTCACCAGGCCGACCAGGGCGTTCATGTTGGCCCCGTCGATATAGACCTGCCCGCCATGCCGGTGGGTGATGTCGCAAACCTCGCGCACCGTATCCTCGAAGACGCCGTGGGTGCTGGGATAGGTGATCATCACGGCCGCCAGCCTGTCCCCGGCCTTCGCCGCCTTGTCGGCGAAATCCTCCAGGTCGATGTCGCCGTTCGGGGCGGATTTCACGACCACAACCTTCATTCCGGCCATCTGCGCACTGGCAGGATTGGTGCCATGAGCGCTGACCGGGATCAGGCAGACATCGCGATCCTCGCCACGCGACTTGTGATAAGCGGCAATCGTCAGCAGCCCGGCATATTCCCCTTGCGCACCGCTGTTCGGCTGCATGGAAAAGGCGTCGTATCCGGTGATCCGGCACAGCTTGTCGGTCAGATCGGCGATGGCCTCGGCATAGCCCGCCGCCTGGTCGGCCGGGGCAAAGGGATGCAGCGCGCCGAATTCCGGCCAGGTGATCGGCATCATCTCGGCCGCCGCGTTCAGCTTCATCGTGCAACTGCCCAGCGGGATCATCGCCCGGTCCAGGGCCAGGTCGCGGTCCGACAGGCGGCGCATGTAACGCATCATCTCGGATTCGGCGCGGTTCATGTGGAAGACCGGATGGGTCAGGTAATCCGTCCCGCGCAGCAGCGCCTCGGGGATCGCCGGGGCCTGCGCGGGCGCGGGGGCATCGGTGATGCCGAAGGCGTCCAGCAGGCGTGTGATCACATCGGCATCGGTCGTTTCATCGACGCTGATGCCCACCCGGTCGCGGCCGACGCGGCGCAGGTTGATGCCGCGATGCTGCGCGGCGGCCAGGATGCCCGCCTGGCCCACACCGACCTTGACGGTGATCGTATCGAAGAACGCATCCGGCGCGACCTCGGCCCCCGCCGCGCGCAGGGTCTGGGCAATCGTGACCGCGTGCAGGTGCACCCGCTGGGCGATGGCGCGCAGACCCACCGGGCCGTGGAAGACGGCATAGAAGGACGCCATCACCGCCAGCAGCGCCTGCGCCGTGCAGACATTGCTGGTCGCCTTCTCGCGGCGGATATGCTGTTCGCGGGTTTGCAGCGACAGGCGATAGGCCTTGTTACCCTTGGCGTCGATGCTGACGCCCACGATCCGTCCCGGCATGGCGCGTTTCAGCTCGTCGCGGCAGGACATGAAGGCCGCGTGCGGCCCGCCATAGCCCATCGGCACCCCGAACCGTTGCGCCGATCCGACCGCAATGTCCGCCCCCATCGCCCCCGGTTCCTTCAGCAGGCACAGCGCCAGCAGATCCGTCGCCACCACCGCCAGCGCGCCCGCCGCGTGCAGGGCCGCAATCTCGGGGGTCAGGTCGCGGATATGGCCATAGGTGCCGGGATACTGGAAGATCGCGCCAAAGACCTGATCCGCCTGAAGATCGTCGATCGAGGCCTTGACGATGCGGATCCCCAGCGGCGCGGCCCGCGTCTCGATTACGGCGATGGTTTGCGGATGCAGGTCATGGGCCACGAAAAAGGCGTCCGCCTTGGACTTCGACTGCCGCCGCGCCATGGCCATCGCCTCGGCCGCCGCCGTCGCCTCGTCCAGCAGGGATGCATTCGCCACCGGCAGTCCCGTCAGATCGGCCACCATGGTCTGGTAATTCAGCAGCGCTTCAAGCCGCCCCTGGGCGATTTCGGGCTGATAGGGGGTATAGGCGGTGTACCAGGCCGGGTTTTCCAGGATGTTGCGCTGGATCGCCGGGGGCGTGACCGTCCCGTAATAGCCCTGGCCGATCAGGCTGGTCATGACCCGGTTCTTCGCCGCCACCTGCCGCATCCGCTCCAGCAGCGCGGCCTCGGACAAGGCGGGCCAGTCCAGCGCGCTGTCCTGCCGGATCGCGGCGGGCACCGTCTGGCCGATCAGCGCGTCCAGGCTGTCGGCGCCGACCGCCTTCAGCATCTCGGCCATTTCGGCCGGAGAAGGTCCGATATGGCGGCGGTTCGCGAAATCGTCGGGGTTATAGTCGGTCGGGGTCCAGCGGGTCATGCGCGCCACATCTTCTGTGTAAAAATATCCTCGGGGGGTCCGGGGGGCGAAGCGCCCCCGGCGATGGCCTCAGCCGATCAGCGCCTGATAGGCGGCATCATCCATGAAGCCGTCCAGGCTGGTGCCCTGGGCGGGCCTGATGCGGAAGAACCAGGCGGCAAGGGGGTCGTCGTTCACGCTGCCCGGCGTATCGGCCAGGGCGGTGTTCACCGCCGTGATCACACCCGAGATCGGCGCCGAGATGTCGGATGCGGCCTTGACCGATTCGATCACCACCACCTCGTCGCCCGCCTCGACCTCGCGGCCTTCCTCGGGCAGTTCGATGAACACCACGTCGCCCAGTTGCTCGCTGGCATGGGGGGTGATGCCCACGACGATCTCATCGCCCTCGGCGCGCAGCCATTCGTGGTCCTCGGTGTATTTCAGCATCGGGTCGCTCCTCAGCGTTTGTAGGATGGCGTGATGAAGGGCAGGGGGGTGATCGCGGCGGGTAGCCGCTTGCCGCGCAATTCGGCATAGAGGGTGGCACCGTCGGGCAGCGCGGCGGGCAGGCGCGCCATGGCGATGGGCGCGCCCACTGAAGGCCCGAACCCGCCCGAGGAAACATGGCCGATCGGCGCGCCGCCCGAAGGTTCGGCAAAGATCGCCACACCCTCGCGGATCGGGGCGCGGCCTTCCGGGCGCAGGCCCCGGCGGATCATCGCGGGACCGTCGGCCAGTTCGGCCAGCACCGCCTCGGCGCCCGGAAAGCCGCCCGCCCGCGCCCCGCCCGTCCGGCGGACCTTGGGAATCGACCAGCCCAGTCCTGCCTGCGCGGGCGTGACCCCGGTATCCATGTCATGGCCGTAAAGCGGCATCCCCGCCTCCAGCCGCAGGCTGTCGCGGGCGCCCAGGCCGATGGGCGCGACCTCGGGCCGGTCCAGCAGATCTTCGGCGAATTCGCGCAGCCGCGCCTCGGGAACCGAGATCTCGAACCCGTCCTCGCCGGTGTAGCCGGACCGCGACACCCACAGATCGACCCCTTTCCAAGGCAGGATCCGGCTGTCCATGAAGCGCATGTCCGCAGCTTCCGGCACCAGCCGGGCCAGCACCTCTGCGGCCTGCGGGCCTTGCAGCGCCAGCAGCCCGCGATCCGTGACGGGCGTCACCGTGACGCCGCCAAGGCTGCCCATATGGGCGATGTCGTGTTCCGCGCGGGCGGCGTTGACCACCAGCAGGAAATGATCGCCGCAGTTGGCGAACATCAGGTCGTCCAGGATGCCGCCGGCATCATTGGTGAACAGCCCGTAACGCTGGCGGCCTGGCGCAAGGCCCAGCACATCCGCAGGGATCAGGCTTTCCAGGGCCAGGGCGGCCGCAGCCATATCGCCGTCCTGCGGTGTGATCACAACCTGCCCCATATGGCTGACATCGAACAGCCCCGCTTGCGCGCGGGTATGCAGATGTTCGGCCAGCACCCCTTTCGGATACTGGACAGGCATCTCCCATCCGGCAAAGGGCACCATGCGGGCACCCAGCGACAGGTGCAGGTCGTGCAGCGGGGTCCGGCGCGGATCGTCGGTCATGCGACCTCCTTCTCTCAAACAGCCGGGCAGCCGGCATCGGGTGGCGGGCGGTTCGCCCGGTCGATGCCCCCTCTGTCCCTGCCCCGTCCGGTCAGACCGGATCGGGACGCCTGAGATCGTTATCCCTTCGGCGGGCGCGGCGCGCCACTCTCCAGAGTTTTTGGCGGAAAGCGGTCCTTCTGCCTGAGAGTTCGCCGGGGCGGCTGCTCCTTCGGCACTGGCGCGGGGCCAGCTTCTCCCGAATTCCGATGGATGAGAGCTAGCCGGGCCGCGGACGCAAGGCAAGCCTTTTGTCGTAGCCCGGCGTCCGTCCCGGTTACAGCGTCGCGTTCAGCGCGCCGCCGTCCAGCAGCAGGTTCTGGCCGACGATGAACTTCGCCTGCTGGCTGCACAGAAAGGCGCAGGCGGCGCCGAAGTCGCCGGGATCGCCATAGGTGCCGGTCGGGATCCCCGCCTGCCGCTGGCGCCGCGCTGTTTCCATGTCGATGCCCTGCTTTTCCATCACGCCCCTGTCCAGGCTGACGGCGCGGTCGGTCGCGTGGATGCCGGGCAGGATGTTGTTCACGCAGACCCCGTGCCCCGCCACCTGCCGCGACATGCCCGCGACAAAGCCGGTCAGCCCGGTGCGCGCGGTGTTCGACAGCCCCAGGGCCGCGATGGGCGATTTCACAGACTGAGAGGTGATGTTGACCACCCGGCCCCAGCCGCGATCCATCATGCCGGGCACCAGGGCCTGCATCAGCGCGACGGCCGACAGCATGTTGGCGTCAAGGGCGCGGATGAAGTCGTCGCGGCTCCAGTCCCGCCAGTCGCCCGGCGGCGGGCCGCCCGCATTGGTGACCAGGATGTCGGCCTGGCCCACGGCCTCCAAGACCCTGGCGCGGCCTTCGTCCGTGGTGATATCGGCCGCGACCGGGGTGACGCCGACGCCGTATTTTGCGGCGATTTCCTTGGCCGTGCGGGTGATGTCGGCCTCGGTCCGGCTGTTGATGACCAGATCCACGCCCGCCTCGGCCAGCGCCTCGGCGCAGCCGCGCCCCAAGCCCTTCGACGCCGCGCAGACCAGCCCCCGCTTTCCTCTGATGCCCAGATCCATTGCCATCTCCTGTTGCTGGCCGCAGGATGCCCGTGCAGGGGCGAATGTCAAACGGAAGGGACCATGCCATGACCATACGCACCGCCGATCCGTTGGAATGGGGCCGGGGACCGCAGGTCTTCGAGATGTTCCTGGAACCGACCTGCCCGTTTTCGGTCAAGGCGTTCCGCAAGATGGACGCCTTCCTGGATGCGGCGGGGCGCGACCGGGTGACGGTGAAACTGCGGATGCAGTCGCAGCCCTGGCACATGTTTTCGCCGGTGGTGACGCGCTGCGTGCTGGCGGCCTCGATGCTGGAGGGCGGGCGCGAGACCGCGCGGCGCGTGTTGCAGGCCGTGGCCGATCACCGCGAAGCCTTCGAGTTCGAGCAACACCGCAAGGGACCGAACATGGACGCCACGCCCAATCAGATCATCGCCCGGCTGGAGGAATGCAGCGGCGTGGCTCTGGCGGAAGCCTTCGCCTTTCCCGAGCTTGAGGCGCAGATCAAGCGGCACGCGAAATACGCGCGGCAGAACGGCATCCATGTCTCGCCCACCTTCATGGTGAACGGGCTGGTGACGGGCCTCGGCAGCGGCGATCCGGTCGAGGACTGGGCCGCGGCGCTAGGCTGACAGCGCCAATCCGTCGATGGCGTCGCGGATCGCGCGGATGTTCTGGCCATAGACCTGCGGCTGGCCGACCGAGCCGCCCTTGAAGACCGCCGATCCCGCCACCAGCACATCCGCCCCGGCCTTCGCCACCAGCGGCGCGGTGGTGGGATCGACGCCGCCGTCCACCTGGATATGGATGGGCCGGTCGCCGATCATGCCGCGCAGCCGGGCGATCTTGTCCACCTGGGAATGGATGAACTTCTGCCCGCCGAAGCCGGGGTTCACAGTCATCACCAGCACCATGTCGGCCAGATCCAGCAGGTATTCCACCGCCTCGACCGGAGTGCCGGGGTTCAGCGCGATGCCCGCCTTTTTCCCGGTGGCCCGGATCGCCTGCAAGGTGCGGTGCGGATGGGGTCCGGCCTCGACATGGGCGGTGATCATGTCGGCGCCCGCCTCGGCATAGGCGTCGATATAGGCATCGACCGGCGCAATCATCAGATGCACGTCCATGACCGTCTTCACATGCGGGCGGAACGCCTTCACGGCGGGCGGGCCGAAGGTCAGGTTCGGCACGAAATGCCCGTCCATCACATCGACATGGACACAATCCGCGCCCTGGGCCTCGATGGCCTGGATCTCGCGTCCGAAATCGGCGAAATCGGCGGACAGGATCGAGGGCGCGATCTTGATCGAACGGTCGAAGGTCATGGCGATTCCTTTCGCAATCATTCGGCAGCGGCCTGCCCGGTCGCGCGACCCGCGTCAAGCCGGTCCACGTCAAGCCCGCCGCGAAAGACGCGGCTGGCGCGGATGTCGGGTTCGGTGATCAGGGACAGGCGGTCGGCGTCGATGGGGCCTTTCGCCTCGTTGAACAGCCGGTTCGCCTGCCGCAGCCGGGCGCGGTCCAATGCGTTCCTGACCGAGCGGGCATTGGCAAAATGCGGCTGGTGGCGGCGCGCGGCGATGTAGTCCCGCATGGCGGCCCGCGCGCCGTCGTCGAGCCGATAGTTCTGCGACGCCAGCATCTTTTCCGAGATATGCAGCAGTTCCGGGTCGGTATAATCCGGGAACTCGATATGGTGGGCGATCCGCGACCGGAAGCCGGGATTCGAGGCGAAGAAGCGGTCCATCCGGTCGGCATAGCCGGCCAGGATCACCACCAGGTCGTCGCGGTTGTTTTCCATCACCTGAAGCAGGATCTCGATCGCCTCCTGCCCGTAATCGCGTTCGTTTTCGGGCCGATACAGATAATAGGCCTCGTCGATGAACAACACGCCGCCCATCGCCTTCTTCAGCACCTCCTTGGTCTTGGGCGCGGTATGGCCGATATACTGGCCGACCAGGTCGTCGCGCGTGACCGTCACCAGGTGTCCCTTGCGGACATAGCCCAGCCGGTGCAGCAGGTCGGCCATCTTCAGCGCCACGGTGGTCTTGCCGGTGCCGGGGTTGCCGGTGAAGGACATGTGCAGGGTCGGCGTCTCGGTCGCCAGGCCCAGCTGGCGGCGGGCCTGATCGACCAGCAGCAGCGCGGCGGTCTCGCGGATGCGGGACTTGACCGGCTCCAGTCCGATCAGCGTCTCGTCCAGTTCGCGCAGCACGTCGCGCACGCCGCTGTTCTCGAAGGATGCGGCCAGATCGACATGGGTGGGGCGGGGTTCGTCCATCTTTCACCTTCCTGAGCGGTGCACTGCGCGGCGCCTTTTGCCTTGGTTCAAATATCCTCGGGGGCTTCGAAGCGCCCGGGAAAAGGTCCAGTGGACCTTTTTCAGCGGAGAAGGGGCCGGCAGGCCCGAGCCGGGGGGCGAAGCGCCCCCGGTCTTTCGCACAGGGTCCGGGCGGCGGGGGGGGCGCCGCCCGGATCGCTCAGGCATAGCGCGCGCCTTCCGGCTCGCGCACGGCATAGCTTTCGATGGTATAGCGGACGCTGCGGCCCTCGGCCTCTTGCCGGATCAGGCGGAAGCCCGGTTCCGTCGCGGGGCGGTTCACGATGAAGCTCATGCGGATCGATTCCCAGCCGGGCGAGGCGTCGAAGGCGATGACGCGGATATACTTGCCGCCATGTTCCTTGCGGCATTCGTTCACCTCGAAGACCACGGCGGCGGCGTCCGGGTTGTCGAACATCGGATGGCCCCACATTTCCCAATAGGTGTTCCGGGGATGGGGATCATCGGTGTATTCGACCGACACCGCCCAGCCGTTGTCGATGGCGTATTGGGCCTGAACGCGGATATCGTCATCCGTCAGGTCGGGCAGGAAGCTGAACTGTCCTTGGCGCAGTTTCATGGGGTGTGTTCCTTTGTGGCGGGGGAAGGTGGGGTGGAACCCCACCCTACGGGGTGTTGTAGGGTGGGGTTTCACCCCACCGCTGCGGGTCACATCGACACTTCGGGCGTCGGCGCGAAATCGGGCGCGTCGGTCGAGGCATAGTTGAAGGACACGTCCTTCCACACATCCAGCGCCTGCTTCAGCGGCGTGCAGGTCTTGGCCGCGTCGCGCAGGATGTCCTCGCCCTCGTTCCAGATGTCGCGGCCTGCGTTGCGGGCAAAAACCATCGCCTCCAGCGCCACGCGGTTGGCGGTCGCGCCCGCCTGGATGCCGTGCGGGTGGCCGATGGTGCCGCCGCCGAATTGCAGCACCACATCCTCGCCCAGATAGGTCAGAAGCTGGTGCATCTGGCCCGCATGGATCCCGCCCGAGGCGACAGGCATCATCTTGTTCAGCGCCGCCCAGTCCTGGTCGAAGAAGATGCCGTTTTCCAGGGCCATCGGGTTCCGTTCCTCGCGGAAGATGTCGTAATAGCCCTTGGTCGTGGCCGGATCGCCTTCCAGCTTGCCCACCACGGTGCCCGCGTGCAGGTGATCGACGCCCGCAAGCCGCATCCATTTGGCGATCACGCGGAAGCTGACGCCGTGGCTGCGCTGCCTTGTATAGGTCGAGTGCCCCGCCCGGTGCAGGTGCAGGATCATGTCGTTGTCCCGCGCCCATTTGGCCATCGACTGGATCGCGGTATAGCCGATCACCAGGTCGATCATGACGATCACGCTGCCCAGATCCTTGGCGAAATTGGCGCGTTCGTACATCTGCTCCATCGTTCCGGCGGTGACGTTCAGATAGGTGCCCTTGACCTCTCCGGTCGCCGCCGAGGCGCGGTTCACGGCCTCCATGCAATACAGGAATCGGTCGCGCCAGTGCATGAAGGGCTGGCTGTTGATGTTCTCGTCATCCTTGGTGAAGTCGAGGCCCCCTTTCAGCGCCTCGTAGACGACGCGGCCATAGTTGCGGCCCGACAGGCCCAGCTTGGGCTTCACGGTCGCGCCCAGCAGCGGGCGGCCATAGACGTTCAGCCGTTCCCGTTCCACGACGATGCCGGTCGCCGGGCCCTGGAAGGTCTTCACATAGGCCACCGGCAGGCGCATATCCTCCAGCCGCAGGGCCTTCAGGGGCTTGAAGCCGAAGACGTTGCCGATGATGGATGCGGTCAGGTTGGCGATGGAACCCGGCTCGAACAGGTCCAGGTCATAAGCGATATAGGCGAAGTATTCGCCCTGGCTGTTCGGCACCGGATCGACCCGGTAAGCCTTGGCGCGGTATTTGTCGCAGGCGGTCAGCCGGTCCGTCCAGACCACCGTCCAGGTCGCGGTCGAGCTTTCGCCCGCCACCGCCGCAGCCGCCTCGATGGCGTCCACCCCGTCCTGCGGCGTGATGCGGAACAGCGCGATCACGTCGGTGTCCTTTGGGGTGTAGTCGGGTTCCCAATAGCCCATCTGCGCGTATTTCAGGACACCGGCGGAATACCGTTTCTTGGCATCCAGCTTGGGGTTCGACATCTCGTTCATGGGTCTTCCTCCTCTCAGGCGGCTTTCGCGCCGGTGATGGCCGGGTCCAACGCCCCCGACGCATAGCGTTTCGCCATCTCGTCCATCGGGATGACGCGGATCGTGCTGGCATGGCCCGCCGTGCCGAAGCGTTCGAAGCGGTCGCGGCACAGCGCGGTCAGCTCGGCCATGGCGGGGATCATGAACTTGCGGGGGTCGAATTCGTCGGGCCTGTCGCGGGCGACCTTGCGGAAATGCCCGGTCATCGCCATGCGGCAGTCGGTGTCGATATTGACCTTGCGCACGCCCATGCGGATGCCGCGCTCGATTTCCTCGACCGGGACGCCATAGGTCTGCGGCATCTCTCCGCCGGATTCGTTGATCAGGTCCTGGAGGTGCTGCGGGACCGACGACGACCCGTGCATCACCAGATGCGTGCCGGGCAGGCGGTCGTGGATCGCCTGGATGACGTGCATGGCCAGGATCTCGCCATCGGGCTTGCGGGTGAACTTGTAGGCCCCGTGCGAGGTGCCGCAGGCGATCGCCAAGGCGTCGCAGCGGGTGCGCAGCACGAAATCGACGGCCTGGTCGGGGTCGGTCAGAAGCTGGCTGTGGTCCAGCTTGCCTTCGGCCCCCGATCCGTCCTCGGCCGCGGCCTCGCCGGTTTCCAGCGACCCGAGAACGCCCAGTTCCCCTTCGACCGATGCGCCGACCGCGTGGGCGGCCTCGGCCACCTTGGCCGTCACCGCGACGTTGTAGTCGTAATCGGCGGGTGTCTTCATGTCCTCGTGCAGCGATCCGTCCATCATCACCGATGTGAAGCCGTGGCGGATCGCCGACATGCAGGTCGCCAGGTTGTTGCCGTGGTCCTGGTGCAGGCAGATCGGAATGGTCGGGTTCATCTCGGCCAGGGCCTCGACCATGCGGCGCAGCATGATGTCGCCCGCATAGGATCGCGCGCCCCGCGAGGCTTGCAGGATCACCGGCGCGTCGGCCTGGGCCGCCGCCTTCACGATGGCAAGGCCCTGTTCCATGTTGTTGATGTTGAAGGCGGGCACGCCATAGTCATGTTCGGCGGCATGATCCAGAAGCTGCCGCAGGGTGATGAGGGCCATCAGGTCTCTCCCTTGATGAGGTTGCGGGCCAGTTCGGCGACGGCCTCGGGCGTGATGCCGAAATGGCGGTAAAGGGCGGGGGCGGGGGCCGAGGCGCCAAAGCCCGTCATGCCGACGAAGCCGTCCTCGGGGCGCAGGAACAGATCCCATCCCTGGCGGATCGCCGCCTCGATCCCGATGCGGGGGGCATCGCACAGCACCCCCTGGCGATAGGCCCGGTCCTGGCGGGCGAACAGTTCGAAACAGGGGGCGGACACCACCGCCGCGTCGATCCGGTCGGCCCGCAGCAGGTCGGCGGCGGCCAGGGCGATTTCGACCTCGGATCCGGTGGCGATCAGCGTCACGTCGCGCGGCGCGGGCGTGGCGCGCAGCACATAGGCGCCCCGCCGCGAGCGGTTGGCATCCTCGTCCTCGGTCCTGACGGTGGGCAGGTTCTGGCGCGACAAGGCCAGGACCGAGGGCGTCGTGGGGCTGGTCAGCGCGATCTCCCAGGCTTCGGCGGTCTCGACCGCATCGGCGGGGCGGAACACCTGAAGGTTGGGGATGGCGCGCAGGGACGCCAGATGCTCGACCGGCTGGTGGGTCGGGCCGTCCTCGCCCAACCCGATGCTGTCATGGGTCATCACATGGATCACCCGCACCCCCATCAGCGCGCCCAGCCGGATCGCGGGCCGCGAATAGTCGGCAAAGGCCAGGAACGTCCCGCCATAGGGGATGAAGCCGCCATGCAGCGCGATGCCGTTCATCACCGCCGCCATGGCATGTTCGCGGATGCCATAGTTCACATAGCGGCCCGCGTAATCGCCCGCGCGGATCGACTGCATGTCCTTTGTCCGGGTCAGGTTCGATCCGGTCAGGTCGGCGCTTCCGCCGATGGTCTGGGGCAGGGCGGCGTTGATGACCCCCAACGCCATCTCGCTGGCCTTGCGGGTTGCGACCTTGGGACGATCCGCGACAAGCTGGTGGCAATGACCGGCGATGGCGGTCCGCAGCGTCTGCGCATCCGGCGCGGCCTGGGCGGCAAGAAAGGCGGCGCGGTTGGCGGAGGTTTCCAGCCGCGCCGCCCAGTCGGCCCGAGCCTGCGCGCCGCGCGCGGCAATCGCGGCCCATGCGGCGGTCACGTCCTCGGGCAGGGTAAAGGGGTCGTGCGGCCAGTCCAGATGGGCACGGGCCGCCGCGATTTCATCGGCACCCAGCGGCGCGCCATGGACATCGTGGCCGCCCTGCTTGTTGGGCGCGCCGAAGCCGATGATGGTCTTGCAGGCGATCATGGACGGGCGGTCGTCCCCCTGCGCGGCCTGGATGGCTGCGGCGACGGCATCGCGGTCGTGGCCGTCCACCGCCTGCACATGCCATCCGGCGGCGGCAAAGCGCGCCTTCTGGTCGGTGCTGGTGGACAGATCCGTGGCCCCGTCGATGGTGATGCCGTTGTCGTCCCACAGCACGATCAGCCGCCCAAGGCGCAGGTGGCCCGCAAGGTCGATGGCCTCGTGGCTGATCCCCTCCATCAAACAGCCGTCGCCGGCGATGACATAGGTGTGGTGGCCGGCCAGATCCGGCCAGCGGGCATGGGCCATCCGTTCGGCAAGCGCCATGCCAACCGCCGTGGCGATGCCCTGGCCCAAGGGGCCGGTCGTCACCTCGATCCCCTTGGCATGGCCGTATTCGGGATGGCCCGCGGTGCGCGATCCCAGTTGCCGGAAGGCGCGGATCTGGTCCATGCCCATGTCGTCATAGCCCAGCATGTGATGGATCGCGTAAACCAGCATCGACCCATGCCCCGCCGACATCACGAAGCGGTCGCGGTCCGGCCAGGCGGGGTCGGCGGGATCCACCCGCATGAAGCGGTTGAACAGCACCGTCGCCACATCCGCCATGCCCATCGGCGCGCCGGGATGGCCGGATTTCGCGGCCTCGACCGCGTCCATGGCCAGGGCGCGGATGGCGTTCGCCATGCGGGCCTCGAGCGCGGCGTCGATGCGGGTCATCTGGTTCATGGCTGGTTCCCCCCTCAGGCGCGCTTGGCGTCGTCGATCAGGCGCAGGATCATCGGCGTCAGGATCAGTTGCATCGCCAGGTCGGTCTTGGGGCCGGGAATGACGATGGAGTTCGCGCGGCTCATCCACGACCCGTCGATCATCTGGGTCAGATAGGGAAAATCGATGCCGCGCGGGTTGCGGAACCGGATCACCACCAGGCTTTCGTCGGGCGTGGGGATCCAGCGGGCGATGAACGGGTTCGAGGTGTCGACCACCGGCACCCGCTGGAAATTGATGTCGGTCTGGGTGAATTGCGGGCAGATGCAATGCACATAGGCGTGCATCCGGCGCAGGATCGTGTCGGTCACGGCCTCGGTCGAATAGCCCCGGCTGGCCTTGTCGCGGTGGATTTTCTGGATCCATTCCAGGTTGATGACCGGCACCACGCCGATCTTCAGGTCGGCCAGCTTCGCCAGGTTCACCGTGGCGTTGACGACCGCGCCGTGCAGCCCTTCGTAGAACAGCAGGTCCGATCCTTCCTCGAAGGGCGCCCAGGGGGTGAATGTGCCGGGCGCGGCGCCCCATTTCTCGGCCTCGCGGTCGTCATGGACGTAATGGCGCGTCTCGCCCCGGCCGGTTTCGCCATAGACGCGGAAGATGTCCTCCAGCTTCTCCAATTCGTTGGCGTCGAAGCTGAAATGGCTGAAGGTCTGGTCGCCCGCCGCCTGGCGGCGGGCCAGTTCGTCCTTCATCGCCTGGCGGTCGAAGCGGTGGAAGGCGTCGCCCTCGATGCTGACGGCCCGGATGCCCTCGCGGCGGAAGATCTGGTCGAAGGTGGTCTTGACCGTGGTCGTCCCCGCGCCGGAACTGCCTGTGACCGAGATGATGGGATGCTTCTTGCTCATGGATTTCCTCAGGCGCGGAACAGGCCGCGATTGCCGAACAGGGCCGAGACCTCGGCATCGGGCAGGTCGTGATAGGCGGCGACGCGGTCGACCTTTTCGGCCGATCCGAAGACCAGCGGCGTGCGGCCGTGCAGGTCGGTGATGGCGGCGTCCAGGATCGGCAGCGCGCCGTCGGTCGCGCGGCCCCCCGCCTGTTCGATGACAAAGGCGATGGGCGCGCATTCGTACAGCATCCGCAACCGGCCCCTCTCATAGCCCTTGCGGGCGTCGGCCGGGTACAGGAAGATGCCGCCGCGCATCAGGATCCGGTGCGCCTCGGCCACCAGGGATGCGATCCAGCGCATGTTGAAATTGCGCGCGCGCGGGCCGTCGATCCCGGCGATGCAGTCGTCGATATAGGCGCGGATCGGGCGCGGCCAGTGGCGGTAATTGGACGCGTTGATGGCGTATTCGAAGAAACAGTCCGGCAGGGTCGCGCGCGGGCTGGTCAGGTCGAAGCTGTCGGTATCCGGGTTCAGCGTATAGATCTGCGTGCCGTCGCCGAAGCTGACCACCAGGCAGCAGCGCGGGCCATAGATGATGTATCCCCCCGCGATCAGGTCGCGGGCCGGGCGCAGGAAGCTGGCCTCGGCCTGGTCCTGGGCGGGATAGACGGCGAAGATGGTGCCGATCGAGACATTGGTGTCGATGTTGGACGACCCGTCCAGCGGGTCGATGGCCAGGGCGAAGGCGCCGCCCGGCTGCATGGCGACGGGTTCGGCCTGTTCCTCGCTTGCGAACCAGCGGATGCCCGCGTCGCGCAGCGCGTCGCGGAACAGCGCATCGGCCTGCACGTCCAGCCGTTTCTGGCCGTCGCCGTCGCTGTTGGTGCCGACCTCGGCCGACAGGCTGCCGTCGCCGCGCCGGATCACCCCTGCCAGAGTCGCCCCGCCCCGCGCCAGGGCCAGCATCAAGGGGCGGAAGTCTGGCGGAATATGCGTGGTGTCAATGCTGGGCGTCGTCATCTGCCCCTCCCGTGGCGTCTGGTAGGGGCAGATTGACATTCGGCGGAGTTAGAGGAAATTTAATAATCTGGAAGGAAGATTAGATTTTGGTGAAATGAAGCCCGAAGGGATCACCCTGCGCCAGTTGCGCTGCCTGCGCGCCGTCACCGACAGCGGCAGCCTGACGGCGGCTGCGGGCCTGCTGGGCCTGACCACGCCCGCCGTCCACAGCCAGTTGCGCGGGCTGGAGGATCTGGCCGGATGCCCCCTGGTCCAGCGGGGGGATCATGGCGCCTTCCGCCCCACCCCCGAGGGCGAGGCGCTGCTGCTGGCGGAATCGCAGATCGCCACCGCCCTGTCCCGCGCGGCCCGAGAGATCGGCGCCTTGCAGCAGGGCCATGTCGGCAATGTCGTGCTGGGCGTGGTCTCGACCGGCAAGTATTTCGCCCCCGGCCTGGTCGCGCGGCTGCTGCGACTTTTGCCCGATATCGAGGTGACACTGCGGATCGGCAACCGCGACGCGGTGCTGGCGGCGCTGGCGGGCGACGACCTGGATCTGGCGATCATGGGCCGCCCGCCGCGCGAACCCGCGGTGGTCGCCGACCCGGTCGGGCCGCATCCGCACATCATCATCGCCGCGCCCGACCACCCGCTGGCCGATGCCGACCCGGTGATGCCGGGCGACCTGCTGGCCCAGACCTTCCTGTCACGAGAGGAAGGGTCCGGCACCCGCATCCTGATGACCCGCTTCCTGGACCGCATCGGCGAGGGCGCGACCTGGCGCGCGGTCGAGATGGGCACCAACGAGACGATCAAGCAGGCGGTGATCGCGGGCCTGGGCGTGGCGCTGATTTCCCAGCATACCGTGACCGAGGAACTGCGGTCGGGCCGTCTGATCGCCCTGCGCGGCATCGGGTTGCCGATCCAGCGAAGCTGGTATCTGCTGCGCCGCGCCGACCGGCAGATGAGCGCCGCGACCGTCCGCATCCGCGACGAGATCCTGGCGATGCGCGGCGGCTTCCTGCCGCAGCTTTAATTCGCCTGGCGCAGCGCCTCGATCTGGCTGGCCAGGGCCGACCCGCCGCCTTCGAAGATCAGCTCGACCCCTCGGCTGCCAACCTCGGCCTCGGCCACGCGGACATAGGCGCCGACCGGATCCTCGGAAATCACCTCGCCCGCGCGGTTGCTCTCGATCACGAAGGAATAGCGGCCGTCGGCCAGCTTTTCGCCATATTCGTCGCGGCCCAGCCAGTCGATCTGGCCTTCGCCCGGCCCGATTTCCTCTCTCAGGACTTCCTTGCCCGATTCGTTCAGCGTCACCAGGGTCACGCTGTCGGCCCGGCTGTCGGGATTGACATCCAGCGTCAGCGGCTTGTCCCCGAACCAGACGGGTTCTGTCGTGCGCACCTCTTTGCCGATCCACTCGGCCAGTTGCCCCAGGCTGCCGCCCGATTGCGTCAGCATCTGTTCCAGCAGCTTGTTCGTCTGCGCCTGCTGTTCGACCCCCGAAAAGGTCGCAAGCTGGACGGCGAAATCGCTGCCCTCCATCGGGTTCAGCGGATCCTGGTTCTGCAACTGCGTGGTCAGCATCCGCAGGAACGTGTCGAAATTTGCCGACTGCGCGGTCATGGCGTCCGTGGCCTTGGACGTGGATGTCGTGCCGGTGGTTCCGGTCGTCGAGCCGTTGACGGGGTTAACCAAGCGATTCTCCTTTTCAGATGCGGATGTCCAGTCGCGCCGGGATCGCCAGGGGCGTCCAGGCGGCGGGGAGGGAAACGGAAACGGTTTCGGTGACGTCAAAGCCGTGGCCTGACGCCTCGGGCAAGGGCTGCCCGCGGCCGGACCCGGTGCCGCCGTCGCCCTGGAATTCGAAGGACGCATCGGCCATTCCGGCATCCCCGAAGCATTCCTGCAAAAAGGCGGCGTTGCGGCGCAGCTGGTCCAGAACCTCGGGGCGTTCGGCCCAGACCAGCACATGCGGGCTGTGGTCCGGTCCGGTCATCACCATGCGGATCCGGCCCAGTTCCTCGGGCGCCAGGGCAATCTCGATCCGGTCCTCGCGGGCGCTGACGACGGCCTCGGCCATCTGGCGCACCACCGACGCGACGGGAACGCGGGACGGCGGCAGCGGCTGTTCCGGGGCGGCCGCCGCGACATCGCGCGCCGCCGCCGCGTGCGGCGAGGGTGGTTCGGCGGACAGAAGGTCGATCTGCGGCATGTCCGGCGCAACCTGCACCGCCAGGTCGGGTGCGGCGTCGACAGCGGCGTCGGCAGCGGCAGGCACGGCGATCCGCATCGCCGATTCGGGCAAGGCCGCTCTGGTATCGGAAGGGACCGGATCCTCTGCGGGTTGGCCGCCTTCCGGCGCGGCCTGGCGCAGGGCACCGCTGATCCCGGACAAATCCTCGATCAGCATCTGCAACAGATCCTGCGGCGCCTGGCAGACGGCCGCCCCATCCGCAGGCGCCGCCTCGGCCAGCAGATCATCGATCGGCGCGTCGTCGATGGTAAAGTCGAACTCGGCTTCATCCTCGCCCTCGATAATAGGTTCGGCGGCGGCCGTGGCTTGCACCAGGGTCATGACCGGTAAAACGAAACTGTCTGCCATATGCCCGATTCCCAACGTGATGCCGCCAGAAATAAGGATAAGTCCTTACGATTTATTTACCGCAACCGGCTAATCATGAAAAATATCCGCAATCAGGAAAATTCTCATGCAGGTTAACCAAATCTCAACGGCAGCCGCGCCTGCGACCGCGTCGCGACCGCCATCCGAACAGCTGGAACAGATGTTTCTTGAGGAGATGCTGAAATATTGCGGTCCGAAATCGAACACCGGCGCGTTCGGCGGCGGCATCGGCGAGGAGCAATTCTCCAGCTTCCTGATCCAGGAGCAGGCTGCCGCCCTCGCGGGCCGCATGGATCTGGGATTCGGCACATGGGTGGCGCAATGAAACCGAAGCACCGAGAGATCCTGCGCGGCATCGAACAGGCCATCATTTCCGGTGATGCGGCCCAGGCCCTCGCCCGGATCGAGACGCTGGCCCATCGATTCGAACGCGACGGGCTGGACGCCGATTCGAAGGCGCAGATCGAACAGATCCTTCAACACTTGCGCCGCCTGGCCGAGGATTCCGCGCGCGGCACTCAGCGCGCCATCGACCAGATTCGGGACATCGTGAAGAACGCGCGCAGCCTGCAAACCTATGATCAGGCCGGTCAGCGCCACAATACGCCGACCAGTGCGGTGCTGGCCCAGCGATTTTGAATAAAATCCTTCGCGTTTGGAATTTGAGGCGCGATGGGAAATTCAGTATCCATCAATCACCGGCTGCTAGGAATGCGGTCATGCCAAAAGCGGCACAGGGATAAACGCCCAAGGTCAGAAGGCCGATCGTCGAAACCAAGGATGCAAAGCGTCCATTATATCTGAGGATAAGATGTCCAGTATTCTGACCAACAACGGCGCCATCGTTGCACTGCAAACCCTGAAGAACGTGAATTCCAGCCTGAACAAGGCCCAGTCGGAGATTTCGACCGGCAAGTCGATCAACTCGGCCAAGGATAACTCGGCCGTCTGGGCGATTTCCAAGGTGATGGAGGCTGACCAGTCTTCGGCGAAGGCGATCCAAAGTTCGCTGAACGTTGCCGGCGCGACGGTTCAGGCTGCTGTTGACGGAGCCGAGCTGATCGCGAAAACCCTGACCGAGATGAAGGATCTGGCGTCCCGGGCTGGAACTGATGGTTACGAATTCGCCAAGGTCCAAGCCGATATCACGGCAAAGACAGCGGTGATTACCGCGACGATTGCGGGCACGCAGATGAACGGCGTCAACCTGCTGAAGACAAACGGTGTGAACGGCGGCGCGACCTATACGGTCTTGTCGTCGCTCGACCGCAGCAACACGGGTGTGACTGCTGGCAACATTGCAGTTGCTTCCGTTGACTTTGAAGCAACCTTGCTGGCCGGAACGAATGCCCTGACGGCCATCACTGATCGCGCTTCCGCACAGGCGGCAGTGCTTGCGCTTGAGGCGAACTTGCAGACCGCGCTGAATGGCTCTGCGGCTCTGGGTGCCAAGGCAAAGCAAATCGAAGAACAGTCGAACTTCATCGGCAAGCTGGCTGACTCCTTGAAGGCCGGTGTTGGTTCGCTGGTCGATGCCGACATGGAGGAAGCCTCGGCCCGCCTGCAAGCCCTGCAAACGCAGCAGCAGCTTGGCATCCAAGCGCTGTCGATCGCCAACCAGGCACCCTCGGCGATCCTGTCGCTGTTCCGCTGATCCCAAGACCTCTTGGGGCGCCCCTGGGGCGCCCCATTCTTGCTGAACCCTTAAGATCAGGATGATCACCTTGAGCGCGGTTCCGTCTTTCTCCGCCAATGGATATGGCAGCAGCGTCGTCCGCACCGCGCGCGATGCCGAATACGACATTTTCTCTCGCGTGACCGGAATGTTGCGCCAGGCGGATGCCAGCGGGCAAGGCCCCGATCGCATCGCCGCCGTGGACAAGAACAATCAACTGTGGACGATCCTTGCCAGCGATCTGGCCGATCCCGGCAATGCGCTGCCGGATCATGTCCGCGCCGGGCTGCTGTCGCTGGCGGGCTTCGCGTTGCGCCACGGCCACCAAGCCCTGTCAGGCAAAGTTGCGCTTGCCCCGCTGATCGACATCAACATGGCCATCATGCGCGGCCTGCGCCAAGAGACCCCGGCATGAGCGGCCTTGTCCTGAAACTGGCCCCGAACGAACGGGTGCTGATCAACGGCGCGGTCATCGAAAACGGCGACCGCCGGTCCAAGATCGCCATCCGTACGCCCAATGCGAATGTCCTGCGGCTCAAGGATGCGATCCACCCCGACCGCGCGAACACACCTGTGGCCCGGGCCTGCTATATCGCCCAGTTGATCCTGTCGGGTGATGCCGAAGCAGCCGAAGGAAAACGCCAGCTTCTTCTGGCCATCGCCCAGCTTGCCCTGGTGTTCGAGGACGAGGCCAGCCAGACGGCCCTGCGCGAGGCTCGCGCCAGCGTCGAGGAAGGCGCGGCCTATCCCGCCCTGCGGCGGCTGCGCGAACTTCTGCCGCAGGAAGAACAGCTTATCCAAGCTCGCCGCCAATGAGGATGCCATGGCCAACGCCATCAATGTCGGATTAAGCGGATTGGCCGGATGGCGCGTCCTGCAACGCATGGAATCGCGTCAGGTCGAGGCTACGGCCAAGGATCCCGTGGTCCAGCGCGCCACCGCCTATCTTCGCGAAAACCTGACGGCCACCACCACGGCCGAGGATCTGGTGGGCGATTACAAGATGTTGCAGGTGGCGCTGGGCGCCTTTGGCCTGGACGAGGATGTGACCAACAAGGCCTTCATCCGCAAGGTTCTGGAATCCGACCTGGGCGACAGCGCGTCGCTGGCCAACCGGCTGGGCGACAAGCGTTACCTGAAACTGGCCCAGGCCTTCGGCAAGCGCAGCGACGCCGCCACCACGGGCGAGGCGCTGAGCCAGGCCTACGTCCAGCGGCAATTCGAAAAGCGCGTCGGCGAGGGGGATCAAAGCTATCGCCTGGCCCTGAACGCCCGGAACGAGGTCAAGGCCTTCGCCTCGCGGGCCTCCAGCGACAAGACGCTGTGGTACGAGGTTCTGGGCAACCAACAGCTTCGGACCGTTTTTCAGGGCGCGTTCGGGATGAGCAAGTCGATTGCCAACCTGCCGGTCGACCGGCAGTTGGAGGAATTCATGTCGGCGTCCGAACGCGTCCTGGGCAGCAGCAGCTTTTCCAAGATCGCGACCGATGAAACCATCGACAAGCTGACCACGCGCTATCTTGCGCTGTCGCAGATCCAGACCACGACGACCAGCAATCGCTATACGGCCGCGCTGTCCCTGTTGTCACGGGCCTGATCCGCGCCTATCCCTCGGCGCCGGGCGACCGGATTGGCGCGAGGGTCAGGGGCTGTTTCGAAACCCGGTGTCGAAGCAGGACAGCCGGCATCCGGGACCGCCGACTGTCCCGTTTCTTCACGCTTGCAGGCTTCTGACGCCCACTTCGCCTTCCTCGCGCGATTTGATGGCGGCCACTGCGGCGATGCTGCCGGCGGCGGTGGTGAAATAGGGGATCTTGTCGTACAGCGCGACCGCCCGGATCTCACGGGAATCGGCGATGGCCTGGGCGCCCTCGGTCGTGTTCAGGACCATGGCGATCTCTCCGTTCTTCAGCCGGTCGACGATATTGGGGCGGCCTTCATAGACCTTGTTCACACGGGCGGTTTCGACCCCGGCTGCGGCCAGGAAATCGGCGGTGCCGCTGGTCGCGATCAACTGGAAACCCATCGTCGTCAGGTCGCGGGCCGCATCGGCCAAGGCTTCGGACTTGTCGGCATCTTTGACCGACAGGAATACCCGACCCTCGAAAGGCAGGTTCGACCCCGCGCCCATCTGCGCCTTCAGGAAGGCGCGGGCGAAGTTGCGGTCCCAGCCCATCACCTCGCCGGTGGAACGCATTTCCGGCCCAAGCAGCGTGTCGACGCCGGGGAAGCGGGCGAAGGGCAGAACCGCCTCTTTCACCGAGAACCAGGGCGTGATCGGATCGGCCAGGGTCATCGGATCGGCAAAGGGCAGGTCGTCCTCGGGGCCGACGCCTGCCGGATAGGGCGCGCGCAGGGGGAAGTTCGACATCGGCTCGCCCGCCATAAGCCTTGCGGCGATCGAGGCGATGGCGCTGTCGGTGGCCTTGGCGACGAAGGGCACGGTGCGGCTGGCGCGCGGGTTCACCTCCAGCACATAGATCGCGCCGTCCTTGATGGCGAACTGCACGTTCATCAGGCCCTTGACCTTCAGGGCGCGGGCCATGGCGACGGTCTGGCGCTTCAGTTCGTCGATGGTGGCGGCGTCCAGCGTGTGGGGCGGCAGGCAGCAGGCCGAGTCGCCGGAATGGACGCCGGCTTCCTCGATATGCTCCATGATGCCCGCGACATGGACGGTCTCGCCGTCGGACAGGGCGTCCACGTCGACCTCGATCGCGCCGGACAGATAGCTGTCCAGCAGCACCGGGTTCTTGCCGGATACGGTCACGGCCTCGGTGATGTAGCGCTTGAGGTGGTCCATGTCGCGCACGATCTCCATCCCCCGGCCGCCCAGGACATAGGAGGGGCGGATGACCAGCGGGAATCCGACCTGCCCGGCGATGTCCAGCGCCTGTTCGGCGCTGCTGGCGATGCCGTTGACGGGCTGGCGCAGGCCCAGGTCGTTCAGCAGCTTCTGGAACCGCTCGCGGTCCTCGGCCAGGTCGATGGCGTCGGGCGTGGTGCCCAGGATCGGGATGCCCTCGGCCTCGAGCGCATTGGCCAGTTTCAGCGGCGTCTGGCCGCCGAACTGGACGATCACGCCGTGCAGGGTGCCGTTCTCCTGCTCGACGCGCAGGATTTCCAGAACGTGCTCCAGCGTCAGCGGTTCGAAATACAGGCGATCCGAGGTGTCATAGTCGGTGGACACCGTTTCGGGGTTGCAGTTGACCATGATCGTCTCATAGCCCGCGTCGGTCAGCGCGAAGCAGGCGTGGCAGCAGCAATAGTCGAACTCGATCCCCTGGCCGATCCGGTTCGGCCCGCCGCCCAGGATCACCACCTTTTTCGCATCCGTCGGACGGGATTCGCATTCCACGTCGCCCATCGCGGGCGCTTCATAGGTGGAATACATATAGGGGGTCTGGGCTTCGAATTCGGCCGCGCAGGTGTCGATGCGCTTGAAGACGGGCAGGATGCCGGCGTTGCGGCGGGCGCGGCGGATGTCGGATTCGTCGCGGCCGGTCAGGTAGGCCAGCCGGGCGTCGGTGAAGCCCATCATCTTCAGCGCCCGCAGGCCGTCGGCGTCCTGGGGCAGCCCCTCGTGGCGGACCTTGTGTTCGGCGTCCACGATCTCGCGCAGGCGGGCCAGGAACCAGGGATCGAAGCTGGTGACGCGCTGGATTTCATCGTCGGTCATGCCGAAGCGCATCGCCTCGGCGATGATGCGCAGCCGGTCCGGGGTGGCGCGGGACAGGGCGGCGATCACGGCGGGCTTGCCTTGTTCGGCGGCGCCTTCGATGGCGATCTCGTCCAGGCCGGTCAGGCCGTTTTCCATGGACGCCAGCGCCTTTTGCAGCGATTCGTGGAAGCTGCGGCCGATCGCCATGACCTCGCCCACGGATTTCATGGCGGTGGTCAGTTCGGGCTTGCTGCCGGGGAATTTCTCGAAGGCGAAGCGCGGGATCTTCGTGACCACATAGTCGATCGAGGGTTCAAACGACGCGGGTGTGACCTTGGTGATGTCGTTGTCCAGCTCGTCCAGCGTATAGCCCACGGCCAGCTTGGCCGCGATCTTGGCGATGGGAAAGCCGGTGGCCTTGGAGGCCAGCGCCGAGGACCGCGACACGCGCGGGTTCATCTCGATCACGACCATGCGGCCGTCGGCGGGGTTGATCGCCCATTGCACGTTGGACCCGCCGGTTTCCACGCCGATCTCGCGCAGCACGGCGATACTGCCGTTGCGCATGATCTGGTATTCGCGGTCGGTCAGGGTCAGGGCCGGGGCCACGGTGATCGAATCGCCCGTGTGGACCCCCATCGGATCGACGTTCTCGATGGAGCAGACGATGATGGCGTTGTCGTTGCGGTCCCGCACGACCTCCATCTCGTATTCCTTCCAGCCCAGCAGGCTTTCGTCGACCAGAACCTGCGCCACGGGGCTGGCATCCAGGCCTGACCGCACGATGCGTTCATAATCGTCGCGGTTATAGGCGACGCCGCCGCCGGTGCCGCCCAGGGTGAAGGCGGGGCGGATGATGGCGGGCAGGCCGATCTCCTCCAGCGCGTCCATGGCCTGGGCCACGCCCGCCGAAATGTCATACTTGCCGTTCGCGCCCTTGGGGGCGGCGACGATGGTGGCCTTGGGGTTTTCCAGCCCGATCCGGTCCATCGCCTCGCGGAACAGCTTGCGGTCCTCGGCCATCTCGATGGCGGCGCGCTGCGCGCCGATCAGCTCCACGCCGTAACGGTTCAGCACGCCCGCATCCGCCAGGGCCAGGGCGGTGTTCAGCCCGGTCTGCCCGCCCATGGTCGGCAGCAGCGCGTCGGGGCGTTCCTTGGCGATGATCTTTTCGACGATCTCGGGGGTGATCGGCTCGATATAGGTGGCGTCCGCCATTTCCGGGTCGGTCATGATCGTCGCGGGGTTCGAGTTGACCAGGATCACCCGATAGCCTTCCTCGCGCAGCGCCTTGCAGGCCTGGGCGCCGGAATAGTCGAATTCGCAGGCCTGGCCGATGACGATGGGACCTGCGCCGATAATCAGGATCGACTTGATATCGGTTCTTTTCGGCATGGCGGTCCCCTGGGGCTGGCGGCTGATAAATCGTCCGGGGTTATAGCCATGCGCGGTCAGGGCGCAAGGCAGGACGACAGGGTTTCGCCGCTTATCCGAGGATCCAGAACGCGCCGCCGCCCAGCGACAGCAGCGCGGCAAGGCCCAGCACCGTGAACAGCCCGTCGCGCGCCAGCATCCCGAAGGCCAGCAGGCTGACCACCGCGCCCAGCAGGGTCGATGTGAAGGGCACCACTTCCAGGAAGGGCATGGTCATCCCGCAGATCATGCACAGCGCCTGCGTCAGCTTGCGCACCGGCCCCCGCACCAGCAGGCGCAGCCGGGGCCGGGTGATGCGGTCCAGCCACCCCGCCGGACGCCGCAGCGCCTGCAAGGCGCGGTCCAGCCTGCCGCTGTCGATCTGGCGGGACATCACGAAACCGGGCAGCCACAGATGGTCCCGCCCGACCAGCATCTGCGTCGAGATCAGCGCGATGGTGATTCCGCAGATCGACGAAAACAGCGGGATCCCCGACAGGGGCGACACCACCGCAAGCGCCACGAAGATCAGGTTCGGCGTCAGGGAATTCTCGCCCAGCGATTCAACGATCTGGCCGACCGTGGTCGTGTCCCCGTCCGAGGCATCGCCCGCTGCCTCCAGCAGTTCCCGTATCGTCGGATCGTCCTGCACGCTTGCCCCCTTTGGTCGGGGGGCAACGCGGGGCGGCGCGGATCGGTTCGTCAGCCGCGCAGCGCGGCGCCCACTTCGCGGTCCAGCACTTGCAGGAATCGCGCCCGATCCGCCTTGCCGAAGCTGGCGCCGCCGCCCTGCATGAACGGGTTCGAGGCCCGCAGATCCGCCATCAGGTCGCGGGTCGCCAGGCGCGGGCCGATATTGGCAAGGCTCAGCACCTCGCCGTCATGGGTGACGACGCGCGCCCCGGCCTTCAAACAGCGGTCGGCCAGCGGCAGGTCGCCCGTCACCACCACGTCGCCCGGCCCGCATTGATCGGCGATCCACTTGTCGGCCTCGTCCGGGCCTTCGGCCACGATCTTCAGCGTGACAAGCGGATTGGCCGGGGGCCGCAGCCCGCCATTGCAGACCAGCACCATCGGCACCCGCAGCCGCGTCGCCACCCGTTCCGCCTCTGGCTTGACCGGGCAGGCGTCGGCGTCGATGTAAAGCGTGGTCAATCCCGCAGCAGTTCGTTGATCGAGGTCTTGGAGCGCGTTTGCGCGTCCACCCGCTTGACGATCACCGCGCAATACAGGTTCACGCCGTTCTTCGACGGCAGCGACCCGGCGACGACGACCGATCCGGCCGGAACCTCGCCATACATCACCTGACCCGTTTCGCGGTCGACGATCTTGGTGGACTGGCCGATGAAGACCCCCATGCCCAGGACGGATCCTTCGCGGACGATGCAGCCCTCGACCACCTCGGACCGGGCGCCGATGAAGCAGTCGTCCTCGATGATGGTCGGACCGGCCTGCAACGGCTCAAGGACGCCGCCGATGCCGACGCCGCCCGACAGGTGGACGTTCTTGCCGATCTGCGCGCAGGAACCGACCGTGGCCCAGGTGTCGACCATCGTGCCCTCGCCCACGCGGGCGCCCAGGTTCACGAAGGACGGCATCAGCACCGCGCCCGGCGCAATATAGGCGCTGCGCCGCACGATGGCCCCCGGCACGGCGCGGAACCCGGCCGCGCGCCACTGGTTGTCGCCCCAGCCTTCGAACTTGGTCGGCACCTTGTCCCACCAGCTGGACCCCTGCGGGCCGCCCGACATCTGTTCCATGTCGTTCAGGCGGAAGGACAGCAGCACGGCCTTTTTCGCCCACTGGTTCACATGCCAGTCGGCGCCGCGTTTTTCGGACACGCGCAGGGCGCCGCTGTCCAGTTGGGCCAGCGTCTCCTCGACCGCCTCGCGCACGATGCCGGTGGTGGCGCTGTCGATCTCGGCGCGGGCTTCCCACGCGGCCTCGATGGCGGTCTCAAGTGCTTGGGTCATCGGCCTCTCCTGCTGCGGGTGGAAACTGTCACCCCTGGGCTATAAGGCTGGGACAAGGCCCGCGCAATCCGCCGGGCGCCACGAGGATCCGAATGAACGACGCGACCAAGACCCCCGAGGACCGCGCCCACCCCTTTCCGCATAGCGACGAGGATGCGGACCGTGCCCGGCATATCCCTGACACGCCGCAGACCCGCGCGCCCGCCTATCAACTGGCCTTCACCGACCGCGACTTCCTGCTGCGCGAGGAGTTGCGCCCGGTCCGCCTGCAACTGGAACTGCTGAAGCCGCAGATGCTGCTGGACGAGGCCGGGGTGGAATCGACGGTGGTGATGTTCGGCGGTGCGCGGATCCCGTCGCCCGAGAACGCGGCCGTGGCGCGCACGCCAACGCTGGCGAGGCTCTCGGCCTATTACGAGGAGGCGCGGCTGTTCGCCCAGGAAATGACCCGCCGCAGCCTGGAAACCGGCGGGCGGGAATTCGTCATCACCACCGGGGGCGGCCCCGGCGTGATGGAGGCGGGCAACCTCGGCGCGCACGAGGCGGGCGGCAAGTCCATCGGCCTGGGCATCGTGCTGCCCCACGAACAGGCGCCCAACGTCTATGTCACGCCCGAACTGTGCTTCAACTTCCACTATTTCGCGATCCGCAAGATGCATTTCCTGATGCGCGCGCGGGCGATCACCATCTTCCCCGGCGGCTTCGGCACCCTGGACGAAACCTTCGAGGCCCTGACCCTGATCCAGACCGGCCGCATGGCCCGCGTTCCCTTCCTGATGTTCGGGCGCGAGTTCTGGGAAGGGATCATCAACTGGAAGGGCCTGGCCGAGGCCGGGACGATTTCAGAGGAGGATCTAGGGCTGTTCCGCTATGTGGAGACGGCCGAGGAGGCGGTGGAGATCATCGATGGGTGGCCGAAGCCAGCCTGACGCCTGCGGATCAAAGCCCCTCGCAACTTGGGTTCTGTTCTTTCAGGCGGCCAAGTGCCGCAGAGGAGCCAGTCAGACTGAACCGTGTCATCGTTTGCGCGCCCAAGGCGATTTCCAGCGAGGAACCGGACCGCAACGCGGCGACAACGGCCTCTATCTCGGCGACGGTGAAGGGCTTGCCAAGATGCAGCGCCGCCTGATCGCAGCCATGATCCTGGCAGGTCACGGGCAGAAACAGAGGCGGGCGTTCATCGATACGCAGTTGCAGAATCGCATGTTCGATGCGGCTGACATTGGCGGGCCGCAAATCGGGCCTTAGGGAAAGCCCGACAAAACCGCCGTTCCCGCATCCAAGATCCAGCCGGTGCCCCTGCCTGTTCTGAACATAGACGCTGCCCGTGTCGTCCGATGCTTCGGGGGCCCGATAGACCCAATCGGCAAGGGCAGGGGCCGCCCCAAGCGCCCCGACGGCGAAAAGTAAGAGCCTCAACATGACCACCTCGCACAGACGCGCTTGGGCAAGGTTATCAGAAAGAGCGGATGAAATCGACGGGCCTCACCCCACCTCAGCCGCAATCTCCGCCCGCGACTTGCGCCCCCGTTCCGTCGCCGACTTCAATTGCCCGCAGGCGGCCATGATGTCCTCGCCCCTCGGGGTGCGGATCGGGCTGGCGTAGCCCGCCTTGTAGATGATGTCCGCGAAGGCGTGGATGCGGTTGTTGCTGGACCGTTTATACGGCGCGCCCGGCCATTCGTTGAAGGGGATCAGGTTGATCTTGGCGGGAATGCCCCGGATCAGATCGACCAGCCGGTGCGCGTCCTCGTCGCTGTCGTTCACCCCAGCCAGCATCACGTATTCAAAGGTGATCCGTTCGCTGTTCGACAGCCGCGGATAATCGCGCAGCGCGTCCAGCAGCGTGGCGATGTTCCACCGCTTGTTGATCGGCACCAGCACGTTGCGCACCTCGTCGGTGGTGGCGTGGAAGCTGACGGCCAACTGGCAGCCGATCTCCTCGGCGGTGCGGGCGATCTCGGGGACGACGCCGCTGGTCGACAGGGTGATGCGGCGGCGGGACAGCGACAGCCCCTCGTTGTCCATGCAGACCTTCATCGCGTCGCGCACGGCGTCGAAGTTGTACAGCGGCTCGCCCATCCCCATCAGCACGATATTGCTGACCAGCCGGGTTTCATCCTTGGGGGCGCCGGGAAGGGGCCATTCGCCCAGGTCGTCGCGCGCCAGCATCAACTGGCCGACGATTTCCCCTGCCGTCAGGTTGCGCACCAATTTCTGGGTGCCGGTATGGCAGAAGGAACAGGTCAGCGTGCAGCCGACCTGGCTCGACACGCACAAGGTGCCGCGACCTTCCTCGGGGATATAGACGGTCTCGACCTCATGGCCGCCGGCGATGCGGACCAGATACTTGCGGGTGCCGTCCTCGCTGATCTGGCGGGTGACGATCTCGGGCAGCGCGATCTCGAATTTCTCGGCCAGCAGGGCGCGGTAATCCTTGGCCAGGTTCGGCATCTGCGCGAAATCGCGGACGCCCCAGTGATAGATCCACTGCCAGACCTGGCCCACGCGCATCTTGGCCTGCTTTTCTGGCGTGCCCGCGGCGATCAGCGCCTCGCGCAACTGGCCGCGCGTCAGGCCGACGATGTTCACCCGCCCGCTGTCCGGCAGCTTGCGGGGAAGGGTGAGGACATCCTGCGTGATGGGCGCGTTCATGGGTCAACCGGCGGCATAAGGGGCGAAAGACCCGCAGATAAGCGAAACGAGGCCGAAAATCAACCGGCCTCGCCCCTTTGCCTTGGTCCAAATATCCCCCAGAGGACTCGGGGGACGTGAAGTCCCCCGGCCTGCGTCACTGACAGCGCGCCCGCGCCGTGTTGGTCGCCGCCGTGATCCCGGCCAGGCTGAACGTGTCCTTGGTCACCGTGCCGCGCGACGACCGTCCGGTGATGACCGCGTTCGTGCCGCCGCGCAGGGCGCCGATCAGCTTTTCATCCTCGGATGCGCTGCCGGTCCAGGCGCTTTCGCCCTCGGTGAACAGGTTGAACTTGGCGCCGCCGACATCGACCTCGACCGTGCTGTCGGGGGCGAAGGGATAGCCGCCGCTGAAGCTGACCTCGCCGTTCTGGCCGGGGCGATAGGCCACGTACAGGCGGATATCGCCGCGAGTCACCTCGCGCGGGGCGCCGTTCGCGTCGGTGTTCTGGGTCGCCTTGGGCGGCGAAACCGCCCAGCATTCCTTGGGATTTTCCGCCGCGAAGACGGTCCAGTCGCCTTCGGTCGCGACGACATTGGTGGATTCCTGCGCCCCTGCGGTCCCCAGGCCCGCGATCAGGGCAAGGGCTGCGGTCATGCCGCGCAGCGTGGTCTTGGTCATGCTCTGGCCTCCTGCCATAGTTTTCGCCGCATCAGGGGGGTTTTTCCCGATTGCCGTGGTCTTTTCAACCATCTGCGGTCACGATAGCCAAAATCACCGCGCGAGAAAGAGCGCAAGGCCGGAAATCGCGCAATTGTCAGGGGAAAAGCCATGCGACCAGCGGAACTGATCGAGTTGCGGCGCGGCGGCCAGCGCGAAAGCCTGCATTGCGGCCATGCCGTCATCTGCGACACCAAGGGCGTGGTCGAGGCCTGGGGTTGTCCCAGCGAGATCATCTTTCCCCGGTCCTCCTGCAAGATGATCCAGGCGCTGCCCCTGATCGAAAGCGGCGCGGCCGATGCGGCGGGCCTGACCGACCGGCACCTTGCGCTTGCCTGCGCCAGCCACAGCGGCGCGCGGCTGCATGTGGACGCCGTGGGCCGATGGCTGAATGCGTTGGGGCTGGGCGAATCCGATCTGCGCTGCGGCTGCCACATGCCGCGCGACCCCGATGAAAACCGCCGCCTGACCTGCGGCGGCGAATCCCCCTGCCAGCTGCATAACAACTGTTCGGGCAAGCACGCGGGTTTCCTGACGCTGAACCGGCACCTGGGCGGCGGCGCCGACTATGTCGATCCCGGCCATCCCGTCCAGCAGGCCGTGAAGACCGCGTTCGAAGAGGTCACCGGAGAGGTCAGCCCCGGATACGGCATCGACGGCTGCTCGGCCCCGAACTGGTCCTGTTCGCTGGCGGGGCTGGGTCGCGCGATGGCGGGTTTTGCCGATCCGGCCGACGATCGGCGGGGCCGGGCGATGCGGCGGCTTGTGGATGCGATGCGCGCCCATCCCGACCTGGTCGCGGGCGAGGGGCGGGCCTGCACGGTCCTGATGCGCGCCATGGGCGGCCGCGTCGCCGCCAAGACCGGGGCCGAGGCGGTGTTCGTGGCGATCCTGCCCGATCAGGGCCTGGGCGTGGCCTTGAAGATCACCGATGGCGGCACCCGCGCGGCCGAGGCCGCGATCACCGCCCTGCTGGTCCATCTGGGCGTTCTGGACAAGGCCGACCCGGCGGTCGGCCGGTTCCTGACCGACCCGATCCGCAACTGGCGCGGCATCCCCACCGGAGAGATGCGGACGGCGCCGGGCTTTCCGTCCTAGAGCATCTGCCAGATCAGCCGCAAGGCCAGCGCGGTCGAGGTGGCGACCAGCAGCGGCTTGATCAGCCGCGCGCCGATCCGGCTGGCCAGCCGCGACCCCAGCATCGCGCCCGCGATCTGCGCCACGCCCATCACGATGCCCACCAGCCACAAGGGTTGGCCCACAAGGGCGAAGGCCGCAAGCCCGCCCAGGTTCGACGCGAAATTCAACAGCTTGGTATGGGCGGTGGCCTTCAGAACGCCGTAACCCGCCAGGGTGACGAAGGCGATCATATAGAACGACCCCGCCCCCGGTCCCAGAACCCCGTCATAAAACCCGACCAGCGGCACCGCCGTCAGGGCAAAGGCGGCGGGCGCGATCCGCTGTACCCGGTCAAGGTCGTTCAGGCCCGGCTTCAGCGCGAAGAACAGGGCGATGGCGATCAGGATCACCGGCAGCACCAGCCTCAGCTTGTCGGTGGGCAGATAGCTGACCAGCGCCGCGCCGATCGCCCCGGCCAGCCCGGCGATCAGCGCCGATTTCCACTGGCTGCGCAGATCGACCAGCCCCCGCGCGGCATAGCTGACCGCCGCCGTCGCCGCGCCGAAGACCCCTTGCACCTTGTTGGTGGCCAGCGCCTGAGCGGGCGGGATCCCCGCCAGCATCAGCACCGGCAGGGTGATCAGCCCGCCGCCCCCGGCGATCGAGTCGATGAAGCCTGCCGCGAAACCGGCGGCGGCAAGGATCAGCAGAAGGTCCAGCGACAAATCCAGCATGGGGCGCGCCATGCGCCTTTGGCCGGGTTTTGTAAAGCGGCGAAGGCCGGGGGTTTCACACCCCCCGGCCCGCCGCAGGGCGGCAGGCGTTCGCCGCTGAAGAAAGTCCACTGGACTTTCTTCCGGGCGCGGCTCACCCCGTGGGATACTTGTGCCAAGGCAAAACACAGGAGCGGCCGATGTTCGATGACGTGATACACCCCGTGGTGCAGGCGCCGATGGCGGGAACCTCGACGCCGGAACTGGCGGTGGCGGTCTGCAATGCGGGGGGCCTGGGGTTCCTGGCCTTCGGCGCCCTGGACGCGGCGTCGGCGGGCCGAGCGATCCGGGCGGTGCGGCAGGGGACCGACCGGATGTTCGGCGTGAACCTGTTCTGCCACGCCCCGGCCGTCCGCGATCCGTCCCGAGAGGCGGGCTGGATCGATGTGCTTCGCCCGGTCTTCACGCGCTTCGGGGCCGAGCCGCCCGCCGCGCTGTCCGAGATCTATCCCAGTTTCCGCGGCAATGACGCGATGCTGGCGATGCTGCTGGCCGAACGGCCCGCCATCGTCGGCTGCCATTTCGGGCTGCCCGAGCCGGGCCAGATCGCCGCACTGAAAGCGGCTGGGTGCAGGCTGTGGGCCACCGCGACCTCGGTCGCCGAGGGGCAGGCGATCCACGATGCGGGCTTCGACGTGATCGTGGCCCAGGGATGGGAGGCGGGCGGCCATCGTGGCATCTTCGACCCGGACGGGCCGGACGCCCGGCTGGATCATGCGGCCCTTGTGCGGGCCTTGGTCCCGTTGGGCCTGCCGGTGGTTGCCGCCGGGGCGATCATGGACCGGGCGGCGGCGCGCGCCGCGATGGCGGCAGGGGCGGTCGCCGTGCAATGCGGCACCGCCTTCCTGCGCGCGCCCGAGTCGGCGACCCCGCCCGCCCATCGTGCCGCCCTGTCGGGCGGGCGGACGGCAATGACGCGGGCGATCTCGGGGCGTCCGGCGCGTTGCCTGGTCAATGATTTCACCGCCATCGACGACCGGGACGTGGCGGGCTATCCGATGGCCTATGACATCGGAAAGGCGTTGAATGCCGCCGCCAAGGCGCGGGGGAACGACGGCTATGGCGCCTTCTGGGCGGGGACGGGCGCCGCCGCCAGCGTCGCGCGTCCAGCGGCGGAAACGGTGCTGGCGATCAGCCCGTGACGAAATCGCTGGCGGAGTAGCCTTGCAGGTACAGCAGCGCCGTCAGGTCGCCGTGGTCGATGCGGATCTGCGCCTGGGCCGCGACCGAGGGCTTGGCGTGCAGCGCCACCCCGGTCCCGGCAAGCTGGATCATCCCCAGGTCGTTGGCGCCGTCGCCCACCGCGATCGCATCCGCCGGTGTCAGGCCGCGCGCCGCCGCGATCGATTGCAGCGCCTCGACCTTGGCCTCGCGCCCCAGGATCGGCATTCCGACCTGGCCGGTCAGCAGCCCGCCCTGGGCCAGCAGGGTGTTGGCGCGGTGTTCGTCAAAGCCCAGCCGGTCGGCAATCGCCTGCGTGAAGGCCGTGAAGCCGCCCGAGACCAGCGCCGCATAGCCGCCGTTCGCGCGCATCGTCGCCACCAGTTCCGCCCCGCCCGCGGCCAGCGTGATGCGAGAGGCCAGCACATCCGCGATCACGCTGTCCTTCAGGCCCGCCAGCAGCGACACCCGTTCGGTCAGGGCGCCGTTGAAGTCCAGTTCGCCGTTCATGGCGCGGGCGGTGATTTCGGCCACGCGCGGACCGACGCCCGCGACATGGGCCAGTTCGTCGATGCATTCCTGGCCGATCATGGTGGAATCCATGTCGGCCAGCAGGATTTTCTTGCGCCGCCCCCAGGTGGGCTGGATCGCCAGATCCAGCGTCTGGGCGTGCAGATCGGCCCAGGCGTCCTGGAAATCGGCGGGCCTGTGGGACAGGTCGAATTCCGCCGCGATGGCGGGGTTCAGCCAGCGGACCGGCCCGCCGCCCCAGCGGTCGGCCAGGCCCTGCGCCGTCTGCCGCGTCAGGTTGGCGCGCAGGGGCGATGCGATCAGCGAAACGGTGAACATGGCCGCGTCTCCTTACTTTTCGGCGCGGTCTAGGCGATGGCGGCGGGCTGCGCCAGAGGCGGGCGGCGGACACCCAGGAACGGCCCGTCGCCCTGCGCGTCGATGCGGGCGATGGCCTGGCCGATGGGCTCGACGATCACCGCCATGGTCCAGGCGGTCGCATGGATCATCAGGTCGGGCGACATGGCCAGGGCCACATGGCCGGGCCAGAACAACAGGTCGCCGCGCCGGATGCCGTCTGCCGCCGGAAAGGCGTCGCGTTGCAGGTCGCTGTCGCCGGGGCAGGGGATGTCGCAGGCCGTCAGCGCCGCCTGCACCAGCCCCGAACAGTCGATGCCCCAGCGGCTGTTGCCGCCCCACAGATAGGGCGTGCCCACCAGGCTTTCGGCCACCGGCACCGGGTCGGACGCGGGTTGGTCGCCGATATGCTGGACGGGAACGAAGCCGCCGTCGGCCAGCCGGGCAAAGCGCCCCTCGGTCCCTGTGACCGACAGGCGCGCGCCAAGGGACAGGCTGGCCCGTTCCGGCCGCTTCATGTCCGGGGCGGGATAGACATGGGTCGCGGGGGCCGTCACCCGATGCGTGACGGGGGCCAGGTCGCGGGTCAGCGCGGCGGCGGGCATCCAGCCGCAATAGCCGTCCAGCGCGGCCTGGACGAAACACCAGTCCCCACGCGTCTCGATCACCGTGACATCGGCGCCGAAATTCACCTGCCGGTCGCGGCGACCATCGGGCGCGGTCATCAGGTCGGCCAGCGGCACGATCAGCCGCGCGGCCTGGCCGGGGGTATAGGCGGGCCGTTCGATCACCCCGCACAGGCTGTCCAGGGCGACTCGATCCGTGGCGGGGGTCAGGCGGCGGTCCAGCGTCATGGCAGGATCTGCGGCAGGGCCGCCAGGATCGCGCGCGCCCCCTGGCCCACGCCGCCCTTGGGACGGCCCGGCGCCAGGACGGGCTGCCAGCCATAGATATCCATGTGGACATAGCGCCCGGCGCCTTGGGCGAAGCGGCGCAGGAACAGGGCGGCGGTGATCGACCCGGCCATCCCGCCCGATGGCGCGTTGTCCAGATCGGCGATGGGCGGCTCGATCTGCGATTCGTAGCCGTCCCAGAAGGGCATCCGCCACAGCGGATCGCGCACGGCCATGGCGGCGCGGGACAGCGCGTCGGCCGTGGCGTCGTCGTCGCAGTAAAACGGCGGCAGGTCGGGTCCAAGCGCCACCCGCGCCGCCCCCGTCAGCGTTGCCAGCGAGATCATCAGGTCGGGCGCTTCCTCGGCCCCCAGCGTCAGCGCATCGGCCAGGATCAGCCGGCCTTCGGCATCGGTGTTGTTCACCTCGACCGTTAGGCCCTTGCGGCTGGTCAGCACGTCGCCCGGCCGGAATGAACCCGCCGAAACGCTGTTTTCCACCACCGGCAGCAGCACCCGGATCCGCATCCGGTCCGCCGCGCCGGTCAGCGCCAGCATCTTCAGCAGGCCCAGTGCGGTGGCCGCCCCGCCCATGTCCTTTTTCATCAGCAGCATGGATGCCGAGGGCTTGATGTCGAGGCCCCCGGTATCGAAGCAGACCCCCTTGCCGACCACCGTCAGGCGCGGGCCGCTGTCGCCCAGCCGGATGTCGATCAGGCGCGGGGCCTGTTCGGCGGCGCGGCCGACCGCGTGGATCATCGGCAGGTCGGCGTCCAGAAGGCCGGTGCCGGCGATCACCGCGATGCTGGCCCCGATCTTATCCGCCAGGGCGCGGGCGGCGGCCTCCAGGTCATCAGGCCCCATGTCGTTGGCGGGGGTGTTGATCAGGTCGCGGGTCAGGAACTCTCCGGCCGCCTGGGCGCGGATCCGGGCGGGATCGGCGCCTTCGGGGCAGATGAACTGCGGCCCGGCATAGGGCGCGCCCTTGTAGCGGCAAAAGCGGTACTGGCCCAGCAGCAGCGCCAGGGCCGCCTCATTCGGGTCGGCCCCCTGGGGCAGGGCGACGCGCCAGGTGCCCGGCGGCAGGGCCGTGGCATGGGCCAGGGCAAAGCGGTGGCGGCTGGCCTGTGCGCGGTCGCCCAGACCCAGGAAGGCCCCGGCCAGCCCGCCCGAGGCGTTGGGCAGCAGGCAAATCTCGGCCATCTTCCCGG
Organism: Paracoccus haematequi; assembly: GCF_900631945.1. Classification (GTDB taxonomy): domain Bacteria; phylum Pseudomonadota; class Alphaproteobacteria; order Rhodobacterales; family Rhodobacteraceae; genus Paracoccus; species Paracoccus haematequi_A. Next base: position 106,557 of record NZ_UZWE01000026.1, on the reverse strand, counting down.
AAAATCCGCTGGCTGCGGGCCAGGGACCGGCCTGGTCGGCCAGGGGATCGCCCTTCCAGACCGCCCAAAGCGGCAGGGCGTCAGCGGAATCGGGGGCGAAATCGGGGATCATGGGGCCTGTCCTTGGTCGGTCGCGGGCGAGATTACAGGCTGGATGCGCCCCCGCAACCCCGTCTCAGTCCAGGGGGCCGCGATCCCAGATCGCCGTCAGCGATCGGTTGCCCACCCGCATCAGCCTGGCATGGACCGCGCCGATGGCCACCGCCTCGCGCCGGTCGGCGCAAAAGCCCAGATCCATCGCCACCCCCGCCAGCGACAGCAGCCCGATCTGCCAGGCCAGCCGGGCCAGCAGGTCGCATTGGCGCGCAGTCTCGGCCAGGTCGCCCGCGCGCACGGCCTTGTCGGCGCCGGTCAGGGCGCCCGCCAGTTGTTCCAGGGCCAGGCCGATGACGTTCTGCGCCGCCGTTTCGCCCAGTTCGGTCACGATGTCGCCCAAGCGGCGGGAATCGACCCGGACCGGTTCCGATACGGCCAACGCCATGATTTGTGCCATCTGCCTTGCCTTCTATCCTGCATTTCAGTCCGGCTGACCATGCCTGCACGCCGTGAAGAAAGGCTTGCCGCCGACAGAAGAAATCTCTCGAATTTGTTTCAATCACGTCCTATCAAGCGGCGGGACAAGACAAGGTGAGCCATGCATAATATCCGTCCTCTGCCGCAATACCTGGCAGGTCGCTTTCACGGCTGGAAAGCCACGTCCTATGCCGAGAACAGCGCCTGGTATCGCCGCCTTGCGACCGACGGTCAGCGCCCGCGCGCGATGGTGATTTCCTGCTGCGACTCGCGCGTCCACGTCACCAGCATTTTCGGGGCGGATTCGGGAGAATTCTTCATCCATCGCAACATCGCCAACCTGGTGCCGCCCTATGCGCCCGACGGGTTGCAGCACGGCACCTCGGCCGCGGTGGAATACGCGGTGCAGGCGCTGAAGGTCGCGCATCTGATCGTCGTCGGCCATACCAATTGCGGCGGCGTCGCGGGTTGCCATGCGATGTGTTCCGGCCACGCGCCCGAGCTTGAAGAAAAGACCAGCTTCGTGGGCCGCTGGATGGACATCCTGCGCCCCGGCTATGACCGCGTGAGGGATCTGCCCGAGGGCGAGCAGGTCGCCGCCCTGGAGCGCGAGGCGGTGCTGGTGTCGATCGAGAACCTGATGACCTTCCCCTTTGTCCGCGCGGCGGTCGAGGGGGGGCAGATGTCGCTGCACGGCCTAGTCCACGACATCAGCGAGGGCACGCTGTTCCAGGCGGTCGACGGCGGGAAAAGCTGGACGGCGGTCTGATCGAGGAAGGAAGCGGCGCGGTCCGGGACAGGATGGCGCGCCGCCCCAGCGTCATGTGAAGATGAAGTCCGAGGCGTCCAGGGCGGAGAGGTCGATCAGATTCAGCGTGACCTTGGTTCCGGCGAACTCCAGAATGGTGCTTGTGCCCGATGCCGTCACTGTGACATCGGCAAGGCTGGACACCTGGCCGGGGGCGAAGATCCTGATCTTGTCGGTGCCGTCGGTAAAATCGTTGATGAAGCCCTGTCCTTCGTTTGCATAGAAGGCGAATGTATCTGCGCCTGCGCCGCCGCGTATGGTGTCGTTGCCTTTTCCGGCCGACAGGTAATCATCCAATGCCAGTTGGTTCACTGCTGATGAGCAAAAGTTAAATTTTAATTAACATTTCCCTAGTTTTTGGATTTTGTTAACATTTGGGAGAGCGACGGGTTCTAACGTGCCGAAACCTCCCATGCAATGGACCTGGGATCGTGATTTTCTCTGTCTCTCCTTCCAGCGTCACGGCCTTGGCCCGCCGGTCAGAACCCGTCGTCGGATACACCCATGGCCAAGGATCTGGGTTCAGCAACATCCGGCCGCAAGGAACTGACCACTGCCGAAATGGATGCCATCGATAAAGAGACCATTGATCTTCGTATGGCGATGCACGGCTTCATGATGGAAGGCAACGCCGATCCCCTCACAGCCGCCAGGGAGGCCGTGGCGAAGATGGCGGTCAAGGACTTCGACAGCCCCGCCGCTGCCCTGGAAAACGCCTTTTCGTCCGTCGACCTGATGTTCCGCGCCACGACCGTCGCCCAGGCCTCGCTGAACAACATCGCCGCAGCCAATTCCGTCCGCGCGACCGCCAATGCATCCCGGCTTGCCGACATCAATCTTGCCGACATCAATCATGTGGTGGCCAGGGAGAATGCCTATCTGGGCTAAGTGAACGGACGCCTGAACGTCTCGGCGGCGACGTTGGAACGCGGCGAGGGCGGGGCGGTCAAGCTGGGCGCCTTCGATCTGACCCACAAGACCTATGGCCGTCTTCTGTCGGTCGATGGCGACGGCAATGTCAACTTGTTCGACCAGGCCGGCAATGCGATGGATGCCGCCGCCTATGTGGACGCGTTGTTCGGCGGCAACGGGCACGGCACGGTCCGGCGTGGTGGACCGCACGATGTGACGGCGCGCCTTACGCGTCGGGCTTCCAGCGGATTACACGCCACACATACAGGGCGATGATGCCCAGAACGACCGCCGTGGACAGCGGGTCGATCCAGTGTTCGACCGCCTCATAGCGGTCTTCCAGCAGGTATCCCGCCAAGGCCAGCCCACCCGACCAGATGAAGCTGCCAAGCGCGGTGAACAGCAGGAACTGCCCCTGCGGCATCCGCTCGATCCCGGCGGGGATCGAGATCAGGGTCCGCACGGTCGGGATGAAGCGGCCGAAGAACACCACGGCCCGGCCATGGCGGCGGAACCAGCCCTCGGCCGCGGCGAATTCGGACAGGGTCAGGGTCAGCCAGCGGCCATGGCGCGCGATCAGGCGGCGCAGCCGGTGGGCGCCGAAGGCCCGTCCGGCCAGATACCAGAACCAGGCCCCCGCCAAGGATCCCAAGCCCCCAGCCAGGATCGCCAGCCACAAGGGCGTGCCGCCACGGGCGGCGTTGAAGCCCGCCAGCGGCATGATCAGTTCCGACGGGATGGGCGGAAAGACGTTTTCCAGAAACATGAGGGCGGCGATGGCCACAGCCCCGCCGCCGTCCAGGAATCCGGTGATCCAGTCGAACACCCGATCAGCCTTTTTTCAGCACGCGATTGCCCAGCAACTCGGCGATCTGCACGGCGTTCAGCGCGGCGCCCTTGCGCAGGTTGTCGCTGACGCACCACAGGTTCAGGCCGTTTTCGACCGTCACGTCCTGGCGGATGCGGCTGACGAAGGTGGCGAAATCGCCCACGCATTCGACCGGAGTCGTATATCCGCCCGGCTCGCGCTTATCCACGACCAGGATGCCCGGCGCCTCGCGCAGGATGTCGCGGGCCTCGTCCTCGTCCAGGAAATCCTCGAACTCGATGTTGATGGATTCCGAATGGCCGACGAAGACCGGGACGCGCACGCAGGTCGCCGTGACCTTGATCGCCGGATCCAGGATCTTCTTGGTCTCGGCGACCATCTTCCATTCTTCCTTGGTATCGCCGCTGTCCAGGAACACGTCGATCTGCGGGATCACGTTGAAGGCGATCTGCTTCTGGAACTTCTTGGCCGCGACCTCTTGGCCGGGCACATACATGCCCTTGGTCTGGTCCCACAGCTCGTCCATGCCCTCTTTCCCGGCGCCCGAGACGGACTGATAGGTGCTGACCACCACCCGCTTGATCCGCGCGCGGTCGTGCAGCGGCTTCAGCGCCACCACCATCTGCGCGGTCGAGCAGTTGGGGTTCGCGATGATCATCTTGTTGCGGTAATCCTGGATCGCGTCCGGGTTCACCTCGGGCACGATCAGCGGGATGTCGGGGTCATAGCGATACAGCGACGAATTGTCGATCACCACGCAGCCCGCCGCGGCCGCCTTGGGCGCGTGGATTTTCGTGGCGTCCGAGCCGATGGCGAACAGCGCGATGTCCCAGCCGGTCCAGTCGAACTGCTCGATGTCCTTCACCTTGATGGTCTTGTCGCCAAAGCTGACTTCGGTGCCCTGCGACCGGCGCGAGGCCAGCGCGGCAATCTCGTCCACGGGGAACATGCGTTCCGACAGGATGTTCAGCATTTCGCGGCCCACATTCCCCGTGGCGCCTGCGACGACGACTTTGTAACCCATCTCCTTGGGACTCCTTTTCTGGCGGTCGCGTGGCTTTAGCGCACGCAAGCCAGCAAGGGAAGGGGAAAGGGCCGGGCGGGCCGGGTCAGGCCAGGATCAGCCGCCCGTCCCGGCGCTGCATGTCCGCGACCCAGGCGGCCTCGGCCCCGAAGTCGTGGGGCACCTGGTCGGCGGTGCGGCTGCCCGACAGGCTTTGGCTGGCGAAGAAGTCGAAGCCGTGCAGCGTCAGGCGGGCCAGGCCGGATCGCAGCGCCAGGTCGATCATCATCGCCCCGGTCGTGGGCGGGGCGGCCAGGCGATCCTTCAGCGCAAGGTAATCGGCCAGGGGATGCAGATAGAAGCCGTCGCCATGCGCGATGCGCCAGCCCAGCCGCTTGCGCTTGGGCGACATCCACAACACGCGCCTGGGGGCGATGCGGGCCAGGTCGGCATCCGCCAGCCGCACCGCCAGGGCCAGCCAATCGGTCCGCGTGCCGTGGCTTTCCGGGGACGGCATGGGCGCGCGGTTGATGCGGATCACCAGGTCGGTGGCGTCGATGGCCGCGCCGTGGCGGGTTTCGGCCAGCGACCGGGCATTGCCGATCAGCGCGACGGTCTTGCCCGCCAGTTCGGCCAGCAGGTCGGACTGCGGGACCGAAAGGGCTTGCAGCGCCGCGTCGTCGCGCAGGGTTCGGGCGGCATAGAAGCGCAGCTTGTTCATGGCCGGGCCAGCAGGTCGTGATAGAGGGCGACCAGGGCGCGGGCCTCGGTCTCGATGGCGTGGTTCGCGGTGACATGGGCAAGCGCGGCACGGCCCGCATCGGCGCGGCCGGCATCGTCGTCCAGCCAGCGGCGCAGGGCGTCGGTCAGGGCGTCGGCATCGTCGGGCGGCACCAGGCTGCCTGTCACGCCGTCCCGGATCAGCGTCTCATAGGCGCCGACGCGGGCGGCCACGGTCGGCACAGCGCAGGCCATCGCCTCCAGCGGGGTCAGGCCGAAGCCCTCCCAGCGGGCGGGGGCGGCGAACAGATCCAACGCCTGGTAATGGCGCACCACCTGATCCCAGGGCAGTTCGCCCAGGAAGCGGATCCGGTCCGACAGGCCCGCCGCCGCGATCCGCGCCAGCAGGTCGTCTGCGAAGGCGCGGTTGTCGGGGGTGATGCGCCCGGTGAACAGGATCCGCGCCTGCGGGCGGTCGGGCAACAGCCGCAGCCCGGCCTCGACCAGCAGGTCGACGCCCTTCTGGGCGCGCACCCGGCCGAAGCAGCCGATCAGCACCGCATCGGGATCAAGGCCCAGGTCACGGCGCAGCGCCGCCCGGTCGGACGCGGGTCGGAAGATGTCGGTATCGACCCCGTGCATCACCACCGTCGCGGGCCGGTCCAGATAGCTGGCGGCCTTGTCCGAGGTGGCGACAAGCGCATCCTGCCGGCGGATCAGCCATTTGGTGAAGCCGGTATGGCGGCGCTGCGCGGCCGAGGTGAACAGCAGCCGGTATTTGCGCCGCAGGATCCGCCGCAGGATCAGGCCCAACGCCATTTCGGTGTTGCGCCGGGCGTGCCAGACCCGCCAGCGGTCGCGCGGCAGGGTCGCGGCGCGGATCAGCGGGATATGCGGCACCTCGGGCGGCAGGCCGGGGCCAGTGGCGCGGATCGCGATCATCCGGGCCTGCACCGGGATCAGGCGCACGACGGTCGCGGTGACGCCCGACAGGCGGCGCTTCAGGTTCGGGGCGACGACCAGCGGATCAACCATGGGTTCAGCCATGCCGGGCCTCGGGCGTCAGGAAATACAGGGCGAAGCCGATGGCAAGCGGGACCAGGAAGAACAGGAACAGCAGGGCGAAGGCCTGCGGCGGCGCAAAGGCCCCGGACGCCGCCTGGAACACCGGGCGCGAGGCGAACTGCATCACCCCCACCCCGCCGATCGAGATCATGTTCATGAACGTCACCCCCCGCCCGACCAGGTGATCGGGCAGGAACGACCGGCCATGCGCCATCAGCAGCACATAGCCCGCCCCGGACAGCCCGATCAGCGCCAGCAGCACCACCGCCAGCCCCAGGCCGGGCTGGGGGTTCAGGCACAGGAAGCCCATCACCGCCAGCGTCGCGCCGGTGAAGATCAGCACCGTCCGGCGCAGGCTGCCCACCAGCCGCACGGCGGGGGCGACCAGGAAATTCCCCAGGATCATCGCCAGCCCCATCGCCAGCGTCGCCCGCCCGATCAGTGTGGCGTCCGCGCCGAACACCCGTTCCAGATAGGGGGCGGCCCACAGGCCCCGGATCGCACCCGACGCGGCATAGTTCACGAAGAACAGGGGCAGGATGAACCACAGCGCGCGGATCCGCAGCACCTCGGCCAGCGATCCCTGGGGATGGTCCGCGCCCAGCCGGGCCGGGTCGCGCACCGTCAGCGCGATCAGCAGGGCCACCGCCACCGTCGAGGCGCCCAGGCCCGCCATGGTCGCGCGCCAGCCCAGGGCCTGGATGGCCCAGACCAGCGGCGTCGCGCCCAGGATGTTGCCCAGCGACCCGAAGCCCACGATCATCCCCGCCATGGCGCCGAAGGCGGCCGCCGGATATTCGCGGGCGACGATGTAATAGGATCCCATCAGCGCGGGCGCGCAGCCCACCCCCAGCAGCGCCATCGCCAGGTGCAGGTGCCAGGGCGCCTGAGCCGACGCAAAGATCGCAGCCCCCGCCCCTCCGGCGGCCCCCAGCAGCAGGGCCACCGTCAGGCGCGGCCCGATCCGGTCCAGCATCCGCCCCACCGGGATCTGCATCGCCGCGAAGGTCGCGAACCACAACCCCGAGGACAGCGCCAGATCGCCGGGCGTGGCGCCAAGCTCGGATCCCAGGACGGGCGTCAGCACCGCAAGGAAGGCGCGATAGAACTGGCTGAGGACATAGGCCAGAACCAGGCTGACGATCCCCACGGATATTTTGGGCATGAGCGGCTTTCCTTCCCTTGCCGCGCAAGCTGCGACAGGGCGCGGAAAGGTGCAAGACGTGCAATTCGCCCGCAACCGGGAACCTGCGCGTGCCAGGGCCCAGCCGGGGGCCGGCTCGGCGCGGATCGCGCCCTGCCCGAACTTGACCCCGCGGCGGCCCTTGGCTAGTGCCGCAGGGGCATCGCGCCCGTAAGGAGGAACCATGTCCGACAGCTATTCCCTGCTTATCCTGCCCGGCGACGGGATCGGTCCCGAGGTCATGGCCGAGGTGGTCAAGGTCATCGACTGGTTTTCCGCCAATCGCGGCATGTCCTTCGATGTCCGCCATGGGCTGGTCGGCGGGTCGTCCTATGACGCGCATGGGGTGCCGCTGACGGACGACACCATGGCGCTGGCGCAATCGGTCGACGCGGTGCTGCTGGGCGCGGTCGGCGGGCCGAAATACGACACGCTGGATTTCAGCCTCAAGCCCGAACGCGGGCTGCTGCGCCTGCGCAAGGAAATGGATCTGTATGCCAACCTGCGCCCGGCGCAATGCTTCGACGCTCTGGCCGATTTTTCGTCGCTGAAGCGGGACGTGGTGGCCGGCCTGGATATCCTGATCGTGCGCGAACTGACCAGCGGGGTCTATTTCGGCGAGCCGCGCGGCATCCATGCCGACGACAACAACCCCGACAACGAAGGCGGCCGCGTCGGCATCAATACCCAGCGTTACACCAGCGGCGAAATCCGCCGCGTGGCCCGGTCGGCCTTCGAACTGGCGCGCAAGCGGTCGAACCGGGTCTGCTCGATGGAAAAGGCCAATGTGATGGAATCCGGCATCCTCTGGCGCGAAGAGGTGCAGTGGGTCCGTGACAACGAATACCCGGACGTGGAGCTGTCGCACATGTATGCCGACAACGGCGCCATGCAGCTGGTCCGCAACCCGCGCCAGTTCGACGTGATCGTCACCGACAACCTGTTCGGCGACCTGCTGTCGGACGCGGCGGCGATGCTGACCGGATCGTTGGGGATGCTGCCTTCGGCCAGCCTGGGGGCGCCGATGGCGAACGGCCGGCCCAAGGCGATGTACGAACCCGTCCACGGCAGCGCCCCCGACATCGCGGGGCAGGGCAAGGCTAACCCGATCGCCTGCATCCTGTCCTTCGCGATGGCGCTGCGCTATTCCTTCGACGAGGGCCAGGCGGCGTCCGACCTGGAACGCGCGGTGGAGCGGGTTCTGGCCGACGGCGTGCGCACCGCCGACCTGATGGGGCCCGAGGGCGGCACCCCGGTTTCGACCTCGCAGATGGGCGACCGCATCGTCGCGGCCCTGTCCCAGGGCTGATGGAGGGCGCGTCAAACGTCCGCGGTGCGGCCCTGGCCCTGCTGGCCATGGGCCTCTATGCGACGCATGACGTGGTGATCAAGACGCTGGGCACGCAGTATCCCGCCTTGCAGGTGCTGTTCTTTTCGTCGCTGCTGTCCTTTCCGCTGGTGATGGTCATCATCATGCGCGATCCCACCCCCGGCACGCTGCGCCCGGCCAATCCCGGATGGGTCGCGGCCCGCACCGTGGTGGGGGTGATTGCCGGGATGGGCAGCTTCTTCGCGTTCTCGCAGCTGCCGCTGGCGCAGGTCTATGCGATCCTGTTCGCCGCGCCGCTGCTGGTGACGATCCTGTCGATCCCGATCCTGGGCGAACGGGTCGGGATGCACCGCTGGCTGGCGGTCGTGGCGGGCCTGGCGGGCGTTCTGATCGTGCTGCGCCCCGGCGCGCAGCCCTTGGGGCTGGGTCATGCGGCCGCGCTGGCGGCGGCCATGGGATCGGCGATGACCGCGGTGATCCTGCGCAAGCTGGGCCGGTCGGAACGCCCGCTGGTCCTGCTGATGTGGCCGATGCTGGGCAACTTCCTCGCTACCGGCGCGTCCCTGGCCATCGAATACCGGCCGATGGCGCTGCCGCATCTGGCGCTGGCCGGGGTGATCGCCTGTCTGGGACTGATCGCTGGATTCCTGCTGATCCTCGCCTATCGCGCCGGAGAGGCCGCGATCGTCGCGCCCATGCAGTATTCGCAGATCCTCTGGGCCACGGCCTATGGCTGGATCTTCTTCGACGAGGTTCTGGATCTGCCCACCGTCCTGGGCGCCACGGTGATCATCGGGTCGGGTATCTATATCGTCTGGCGCGAAGGCAGAGGCGGCAATTCCGCCAACCGCCCCGTGATCGCCTCGCGCATCCGCGCGGAGACGGTAACGGCGCCCCGCACCTCGCTGCTGCAAAGAATATGGCCGCCGCGCCCCTGACGGGGCTTGCATTCGCCCGCAGCCCGCGCTACCTGCCCCACCACGGTCGGAGCGTAGCGCAGCCTGGTAGCGCACCTGCTTCGGGAGCAGGGGGTCGGAGGTTCGAATCCTCTCGCTCCGACCAAGTTTATTTTTGATAAGAGGCAGATAGTTCTGCCTTTTTGACCACGGGACTTGCCTCTTGAAGAGGCCCGTCTTTAGTCAATGCATTGAAATCTATCAGCATAGTGCTGCGCTAACCCTGCGAGTACTCAGAGAACTCGATTGAGTACTACTATCGGCGCTGACGGCGGTAGGGCGCATCGCGATGCAGCAGTGCAATCAAACGCTCATAATGGGCGCTGCTTCGTCTGCTGCTCGGCGCCTCTGCTCTCACATCGGTAATAAGGGCGGAAAGCTGACCGTCGCCGAGCAGCATCGCCACCGCAGCAAGCTAGTTGGAACGGCTATTCGAAGCGCTGCTCTTGCCGATTGTTCTCCTCAGCCTCACTTGCGCGATTTCTCAAAACAGCCCGGCTAATCTCTTTCAATTTCTCAACTACCATTTCTTGAACTATGGCGGATGGATACTCCGACAGTTCCTCAAGTGCACGGGCTCTGACTTCAAGGATATCTGCAAGCGATCCAGACCAGCCAGATGGCCAAGTGCGCGCAAAAATGGCCTCGACAACGCTTGCTCTATCGTCAACAGCGTCAAGAAGAGACGTCATATGGTCACTCAGCTTGACTTTCTTCGGGTTTTCTAAAGGTGCCCCACCGCCTTCAACAGTCGTGAAGGGGCAAACCAACCCTGCAAGCTTAGTAAGCTTCTCCTGATCTCCCCCACACCAATCCAATAAGCGCTCAATTGAAGCTTCGTTAAGGGATACTTCATCCAGATCGTAGGAGCAATCACGGAAAGCTATGTGACCGCGCAACTCCTCACTCTGTCCACCCACGAAAAAGGACGTTTCGTGCCGGGCGTATTTGCCCTGTCGGTCCGCGCTCAGCCAGTTGTAGGATCCGATACAAAGCTGCTCGCCATCAATAGCAACGATTTTGCTATGGAGCTGGGGCAAGGCGTGCATTTTTACGCCTATGTCCACCAATGCCCGTTCCGCGATTTCCATATGGGTGAAACCTTTCTCTGGTCGGCATCGCATTCAGCAGCGGATCGGCATAAACTTCAATCTCGGCCCCTCGCTGAACTGCCCGAGCGAAGCCGTCGAGTATTCCCGCACGCTCCATGGTTGATGTGATGATCCAAGGGCTGACAATAGTGAATCAGCACGATAATAGATAGTCTACGGCACCGCGAAAAGTAGGGCCTGTCTCACCCCATGCCCAGCGGCGTCAACAGGCGCGCAGCCATTGGTGCTGGCTTCCTCAATGCAGGCTTTGGCAGACCCCTCGCGAGAAGTTGCACCGGGCTTCGTTTGTGCAAAGACGTTATGACAAATCCTTCAGGCTGCGGGGGTCTTCTTGCTGAGGGCAGTGGCCTGTTTGTCGGTGGAACGAATGGTAAACTCCAAGAATAGACTGGCAATAAAATATTGATACCGTTCAAGATTCGCTTGGCGAACAAAGCAAGACTTTGAGAAATTTCATATTGACTGATAAGGGGCGGATAGTTCTGCCTTTTTGATCACGGAAGTTGCCTCGCGATCAGGCTGAATACCTCATAAATCATTGGAATAGATCGCAGTAGTGCCACCCGCACCCCACAGGATATCGTGGCTGCAACGTTCATACCTCAGCTAAGCAAAGCCAGAGCAGCGCCGAAGGTGACGCCCAGAACAACAACTGCGGCGCCAGCCAACGTAGTCTGCCAGACAGGTCGTTCGCGGATACGTGCGGTGCCTCTAATAAGCGCGGCAATCTCGGCGCGTATCAGTTCGTCGGTTTCGTTCATGCTCGCCCCTCAACATGGCCCATGGCTTGTAAGATCCAAGCCTCTCCCGACCCTCAGTCCTCGCCCCACATATCATCCATGAGGGCCACGCCTTCCTCGGCAATCGGTGCTGGTCCGGTGCGGGTGATCTCGATCAGTTTGCGGCGGGCATGGGCCCAGCAATAGGCGAGCTGGATGCCCGGACCGATCCGGTCCGCTGCAATCAGTCGGTTGTATCCGGCATAGCCGTCGACCTGCAGAATGCCGCCAAATCCCTGCAAGATGCGCTCGGCATGCTGGCCTCCCCGACCGGGGGCATAGGTGGCCTTCAGCCCATGCCGACGCGCCACCTCGTTCACTGTGACGCGTGGCACCAGCGTCTCTGCCACCATCTGGCCCTTCGCCTCGTCAGACCATCGCCGCTTGGCCGCCGGAGCCGCCAGAAGCTCCACAAACCCAACGGCCTCCATACTGCGCTCCCGATGGAATCCCACCGACACCTCCCGTGCAAATCTCCACACAGAGGCGCATCGCAGCTTACGGATTCAGCAGGAAGGTGGGGTCATCGAATTGACGCTGGCGGCCATCGAACAGGCTTTCCTCAACGGATCCCGCAAGCTGGCACCCTAGGATTTTTCCCGCGCCTATCATCTGCGGACCGCTTGCGACGATTCATTCAACCCGTTCATCATCCCCGATTTTTACCGGATTGATGCGCGGCAGGTCTTCTCACGGGAGAAATGTTGATGTTCCCGGCAACAAAACCGCTACCGTTGACAGTCCCCACGATCGTGGGGGAATCCGCGACGTCCTTCGCCTCTCGCTTGGCTCGGCGGAATGGCGCGCCCCGGAGGATCACCTTCTGCTCGGACGTTGGGATCGATTACTTCGCGCTTGTGAATGGCGACCCGCTCGAAATCCAGCGGATGGCAGTTCTGGGCGGTATCGATCCTGTCCCGCTGCAAGCATCGACACCTTCTCTGATTGAGGCGGGTTGGTTTCAGCTTGGGGACGAACATATCAAATTCACGGGGTTAATACGGACAACGCTTCGGATTTGCCCGAGGTGCGTTCAAGACGCGCCCGACAGGACGGGAATCATCCATCATGGGGTGTGGCAAGTCGCAGCGATCCGCACCTGCCAGAAACATGGGTGTCACCTCGTCGCCGTTCCCAAGCCAAAAAACGGCAATGATTGCTTTGATCACATCCCCGTGCTCAACGGCTTTAAACCAACGGCCGGTGATCTGGCTGTGTCTCAGGATCTGGAACTGGAGAGGTATTTGACCGTTCGAATCCAGGACGGACCCGGACAAAGCTGGCTGGACCGCTTGCCGTTTCATATGGCAGCGCAGACCTGCGAGATGCTTGGCGCGCTTCTGACCTTGGGACCAAGGTAAAGCGAGCGGAACTTGCGGATGCGCAATGGACAGCGGCCGGCCCGCTGGCTTGAGCATCCTTCGCGACGGTTCGGAGGCATTGCGCCAAACGCTCAAAGAAATCCAGGCTTCTCATCCGGTGGGAGAAAAACTCTACCGGTCGCACTACGGCGTATTCTTCGACTGGCTGCGCTCTCGTGATGATGACCCAGATTTTGACGTGGTGCGCGATGTTGTTCGGGAGTTTATATCCATGATCCCAGCCCGCACAGATCATCGCATGGTCATTGTGGCGACGAGCGCATCAGGCCGTAGCGAAACGCTCTCATATCAAATTAAAAACGAAACTGTAATGGTAGGAAGGCCGCTTGACCGCCGCCTGACCCGGGTTCAGAAGCGCCTTGCATGGTCCACGGCGGGGCATCCGGGATGGAAGTTTGGCTTATCGGCATCGGCATGGGACGGGTCGAGCATCTGACGCTTGAGGCCGTCGCGGCGATCAACCGTGCCGATCTGATCCTGATTCCCCGCAAGGGCGAGGAGAAGGCGGAACTGGCCCAGGCGCGGCGCCGGATCTGCGACGAGGTGCTGACCAATCCGCAAACGGTGCTGGCGGAATTCGACCTGCCGGTTCGGGATGCCTCGGACGGGTATGAAGGCGGCGTGCTGGACTGGCATGAGGCGATCGCCGGTTGCTGGGAGAGGGTAATCGCGGTCCATCCCGGTGCGTTGCGGGTGGCGCTGCTGATCTGGGGGGATCCGGCTCTCTATGACAGTTCGCTGCGCATTGCGGCGCGGCTGGCGGACCGGCGGGCCATGACCGTCCATGTGGTGCCGGGCATCATGTCGCTGCAAGGGCTGACGGCGGCCCATGCGATCCCCCTGAACGAGATCGGCGCGCCCTTCCTTGTCACCACCGGGCGGCGGCTGCGCGACGAGGGCTGGCCGGCCGGCGTCGATACGCTGGTGGTGATGCTGGACGGCATGAACAGCTTCCAGACGCTGGATCCCGCCGGGGTCCGCATCTGGTGGGGCGCCTATGTCGGAATGCCGGACCAGATCGTCGAGGCAGGTCCGCTGTCCGAGGCTGGACCGCGCATCGTCGCTGCCCGGCAGGCCGCCCGCGACAGGAACGGATGGATCATGGATATCTATCTGCTGCGGCGCGATCCCGGCGCCGGGGCGCCGGGACGGGGATCAGGCGCGGCCGCGCGACCATAGGGTGGTCGTCAGCAGGCCCAGGGCGACCCAGGCCACCAGGCCCACGCCCAAGGCGCGGCCCGCAAACTGGGCGGCAAGCTCGGGCGGGGTCGGGCCGGTCAGTTCGGCCGGGTGAGGCGCGCCGACCAAGTGGGGCAGGGCGGCCAGGACGATGGCGGGCGCCCATGCGGCCCAGGACTTGCCGAAGGCGATCAGCCACAGCGCGACAGCGGACAGGGCGACGGTGGCCAGCCACCAGATCTCGCGCTGCGTGATGTCGGCGGCGGCCATGCCGGGCAGTTCCGGGGCAAGGCCGAAGGCGGGCGCAAGCTGCACCGCGACAAAACCCGCGACGCCCCACAGCAGCCCCTGGCGCGCGGTGACGGCATGGCCGCGGTTTTCGGCCAGCGCGATGGCGGCCACCAGCAGCAGCGCATAGCCGGCATAGACCAGGATCGAGAACAGCACCGACAATCCGTCGCGGCTCAGGTCGAGGCCGCCCATGTCGGGATGGGCCGCAGCGGCGGCGCCTTCGGCATGATCATGGTCATGGGCAATGTCCGCCGCGTCGTGATGGTGGTCACCGGGCGCCGCGAAATGGGTCAGTTCGCCGCCTTCGTAAAGTTCGGCGTGCAGCAGGACGGGCTGGACAAAGCCCAACTGCAACAGGGCGGCAATCAGCCCTGCGGCAGCACCAGCGATCAGGGCGCTGGACAAAAGACGCGACAGCATCAGTGGCAGGGAAAGCCGGTGGCGTGGCGCACGTCATGGGCGGCGTCGTGCAGCGTCTCGGACTGCGCGAGGCCGGCCGTGAAGACCAGAACCGCGCCGATGGCGGCCACGATGAAGATGTCGCGCAGCGATGTGGAAACCGCGGCCGATGCGCGGGAAAGCGTCGTCATGTCGTCCCTCCTTGCCGTCATCCCCGACGGCGGATTGCGTTTCGCGCAAGGTCGGTCTCCTGACTCGCAGGTCGCTGCCTTTCCTGCCTTCCCATGGCGCGGCCACAGTGGCGTGCCGGATCGGCTCTCTGCTCACAGTCGCGGGGGCGGTCGGGTTGGTGATCCCTGTTCCCATGCGGCCTTGCGGCCGCACCTTGCACGCCGCCAGACTGGCACCGCCGGGGCCGGTGGTCAAGCGCCGGGAATGCGCGCCAGAACCTTGAAGCGCAGCGGACCCAGCGGGCGCGCATCGCGGATCTCTCCGCCCGGCGCGGCGTGGTAGAGATCCAGGAACCGGCGCAGCCGCTGGCCGTCGCCGCCGTCCACCGGCCCGAACAGATAGGCCATCCGCCCCGGCGCCCTGACCGCCACGGAGCCGCCGCTGCGGCAGCCGGACATGCAGCCCGCCGCGCGCACCGTGCAGGCGGTCCCGCCAAGCGCGGCCCGGATCGCCGCCAGCCTGTCTGCCCCGCCGGGGCATTCGGCGCAGACGAAGACGCAGGTCATGCGGCCTGCGCGATCAGGTGGAAGAAGGTGCCGGTGACGCGGCCGCGCCGCGATCCAGTTTCCGCCACCGCCGCGCCGTCGGCATCCTGCACCTGGGCCAGGGCGGCATCCGGCTGGTCGAGGATGGTGGAATAATGGAACTCGTGCCCCCGCAGCCGCGTCCCGGCGGGCAGGCCCGGCATCGGGTCCGACAGCCGCGCCAGCCGATAGCCCAGATGCATCCGCCGTTGTTGATAGCTGGTGACCAGCCCCAGCAGCCCGGCCATCGGATGGCTGGTCCCGGCCGCGTCGATCAGCGCCCGGCCCAGCACCATGTAGCCCCCGCATTCGCCATGCACCGGACGGATGGCCGCAAAGCGGCGCAGCCCCTCCAGGAACCGAGCCGCGCCCGCGATCCGCCCGGCATGCAGTTCGGGATAGCCCCCCGGCAGCCAGCAGACATCCGCGTCCGGCGGCGGCTGATCGGCCAGAGGAGAGAACGTCAGCACCTCGGCCCCCTGCCGCAGCCAGCCGTCCAGAAGATGCGGATAGACAAAGGAAAACGCCTGATCCTGCGCCAACGCGATCCGCTGGCCGGGCGGCGGCACCGGGCGCCCGCCGGTCCACGGCACGGCACGCCCCCGCGCCGCGGCCCGGACGGCGTCCAGATCGACATGGGCGCGCAGGAAGGCCGCATAGGCGCGGATCGCGGTTTCCAGATCCGGGTGTTCCGCCGCCTGCACCAGGCCCAGATGCCGTTCCGGGATGGTCAGGTCGCCGCGCCGGGGCAGCGCCCCCAGGACGGGGATGCCCCGCGCCTGGAAGGCCAGGCGGCACAGCCGTTCGTGCCGGGCCGAGGCGACGCGGTTCAGGATCACCCCCGCCACCCGCACATCATCGCGGAACCCGGCCATGCCCAGGGCCAGGGCCGCCGCCGTCTGCGCCTGGCCCGAGACATCCAGCACCAGCAGCACCGGCCAGCCGGTCAGCGCGGCGATGTCGGCGCTGGCGCCGTTGCCGGTCTCGCCATTCGCCGCCACGCCGTCGAACAGGCCCATCGACCCCTCGGCCAGGGCGAAGCCGTCCGCCCGCGCCAGCTGAGTCGCCAGCAGGCCCATGGGCATCGACCAGCTGTCCAGATTGAAGGACGCCCGCCCGCAGGCCGCGCGGTGAAACGCCGGGTCGATATAGTCGGGGCCGCATTTGAACGGCTGCACGGCCACGCCGTCCTCGGCCAGGCAGCGCAGCAGGCCCAGCATCACCGTGGTCTTGCCGCTGCCCGACCGCGCGGCCGAGACGATCAGCCCCGCCGTCACGGCGCCACCGCGTCGCCGCGCCCGCCGCGAAAGCGCCGGTCGTAATCGGCGGCGTACAGGCGGCTGTCGTCGAATCCCTCTTGCGCAAGGGCGCGGCCGACCAGGATCAGGGCGGTGCGCTCGATCCCGTCGCCGACCTGCGCGGCGATGTCGGCCAGGGTGCCGCGCACCAGCCGCTGGTCGGGCCAGCTTGCCCGCCAGACGACGGCCGCCGGGCAGTCGGCGCCGTAATGGGGGATCAGTTCGGCGGCGACCTGGGCCAGCCGGTGGATCGACAGATGCAGCGCCAGGGTCGCGCCGGTCGCGGCGAAGGCGGCAAGGCTTTCGCCCTGCGGCATGGCCGAGGCGCGGCCCGCCGTGCGGGTCAGCACCACGCTTTGCGCAAGGCCCGGCAGGGTCAGTTCAGCCCCCAGGGCGGCGGCGGCGGCGGCAAAGGACGGCACGCCCGGCGTCACCGTATAGGGGATTCCCGCCGCGCGCAGGCGGCGCAACTGTTCGCCCATGGCCGACCAGACGGACAGATCGCCCGAATGCAGCCGCGCCACGTCAAGGCCGCCCTCATGCGCCGCTGCGATCTGGGCCATGATGGCGTCCAGGTCCAGCGGCGCGGTGTCGACGATCTGGCAGCCGGGCGGGCAATGGGCCAGCACCGCCGGGGGGATCAGCGATCCGGCATACAGGCAGACGGGCGATGCCGCGATCAGGTCGCGCCCGCGCAGCGTCAGCAGGTCGGGGGCGCCGGGACCGGCGCCGATGAAATGGACGGTCATGGATCGACTCCTTCCGCGACGGCGGCGGTCGCCATGCGGTCCTGGCTGATGGTGCGGGGCGCCAGCAGGCGCGCGCCAGGCCCGGCGGCGATCAGCGCGCAGGCTTCGGCGACGGTGCCGGTGCGGTGGGTGCGTAGCGACGGCGGGCCTTGCGTGGGGGTGGGTGTGCGGGCCAGCGCATCGGGCGGGATCAGGGTCAGGGCCAGACCGGATGCGGCCAGTTCGGCGGCCAGGGGATCGGCCGCCTTGACCGCCGGAATGGCGATCCGCGTCAGCCCGCCGCCTCCGGCGCGGCGCAGCGCATCGCGGACCGAATCCAGCGTGGCCCCGCTGCGAAATCCGACGCCTGCATGTCTCATCGCGTCACGCTCCATTGCACGACCGGATAGCTTGCCTTCCAGCCTCGCCTGCGCCCCAGCGGCGCGGCCTCGGACAGTTCTATCCGCAGCAGGCTGCCGCCCTGGGCATGGTGCCAGGCGGCCAGCAGCGCCTCGGTTTCCAGGGTCACGGCATGGGCGACAAGGCGGCACCCCGCGGGCAGGCGGCCCCACAGCGCGGCCAGCAGGGCGTCGTCGCCGCCGCCGCCGACAAAGACGGCATCGGGGGGCGGCAGTCCGTCCAGCAGGTCCAGGGCCTCTCCCGCCCGGATCGCCAGCCGCCCCGCGCCCAGCCGGTCGGCGTTCCCGCGCGCCCGTTCGGCGCGTGCTACGTCCCGCTCGATCGCGACGGCGCGGCAGGACGGGTCGGCCAGCAGCCATTCGATCCCCACCGATCCCGACCCGGCGCCGATATCCCACAGCATCTCGCCGGGGCGCGGCGCCAGGGCCGACAGCGCCAGGGCGCGGACCGGCCGTTTGGTGATCTGGCCGTCATGGTCGAACCAGTCATCCGCCAGGCCCGAGGCGTGGGGCATGATCCGGCCCGCGCCCTGGACCGTCACGGCAACCGCGACCAGGGCGCCTATATCGGCCAGGTCCAGCGCCTCGGCGCGGGCATGGCGGATCCGTTCGCGCGCGCCGCCCAGATGCTCCATGACCGCCAGGGCGCTGTCCCCGAACCCCTCGGCCGCCAGCCAGCGGGCCAGCTCGGCCACTGCCGCGCCGTCGCGCAGCGTCAGGATCGCGCGGCGGCCCGGCGCGAGATGTGGGCGCAGTCCCGCCAGCGGCGCGGCGTGCAGGCCCAGGCACAGCGTATCCTCGATCCGCCAGCCGATGCGCGCGGCGGCCAGGGAAAAGACCGAGGGCGCGGGGAAGGCCCGCCATTCGCCGGGCGCCAGGGCGGCCGCAAGCGTGCCGCCCGCGCCGTGCCAGAACGGATCCCCGGAAGCCAGGACCGCCACCGGCTGCCCGCGCAGCGCCAGCACCGGGGCGATGGAAAAGGGCACCGGCCAGGGGCGGCGGTCGGGATGGTCGATCATCGCCAGATGACGCGGCCCGCCGAACACCGCCGCCGCCGATCGCAGCGCATGGCGGCTTGCGGCGGACAGACCGTCCGGGCCATCCTCGCCGATACCGATGATGGAAAGCCATTCAGCCATGACGACCCTGATCCTTGGCGGCACGACCGAGGCCAGCCGCCTTGCCGCGGCGATGGCCCAGAGGGGGATGGCGGCGATCCTGTCCTATGCGGGCCGGGTCCAGTCGCCCCGTCCGCAGCCGGTGCCGGTGCGGGTGGGCGGCTTCGGCGGGGCCGCAGGGCTGGCCGGCTGGCTGCGGGCGAACCGGATCGCCCGGATCGTCGATGCGACCCATCCCTTTGCCGCGCGGATCAGCCGCAACGCGGTGGCGGCAAGCGCGCTGACCGGCCTGCCGCTGCTGGCGCTGGAACGGCCCGCATGGCAGCCCGGTCCAGGCGACGACTGGACCGAGGTGGCCGACATGGCCGCGGCGGCGCGCGCCCTGGACGGCCCGCCGCGCCGGGTGTTCCTGTCCATCGGCCGCCAGCAGCTTGCGGATTTCAGGGGCCAGGCGCAGCACCATTATCTGCTGCGCCTGGTGGACCGTCCCGACGATCCGCTGCCGCTGCCGGATGCGACCGTGGTGATCGCGCGCGGACCCTTCGATGTGGCGGGCGACCGGGCGCTGCTGGAAGGCCACCGCATCGACCTGATCGTTGCCAAGAACGCGGGCGGCGGCGGGGCCAGCGCCAAGCTGGCGGCTGCCCGCGCCATGGGCATTCCGGTGGTGATGATCGCCCGGCCGCCCGTGCCGGATCGCCCCACCGCCGCGACGGTCGAGGATGTGCTGGCCTGGTGTCATGCCGACCTCGGCGTATAGACGAAGCGGCCGATGCGCCGCGTCCGGGACGAGCCGACCAGAACCACCGTGCGCATGTCGGCCATCTCGGGCGTGGCCTGCGACAGGGCGACGGTGCGGATCTGCTGGCCGGGGGTCGAGACGGCGCGGGCGAAGGTGATCAGCCGGTCGGGGCCGCAGATCCCGCGCAGCAGATCCAGAACCGCGCCGAACTGATGCGGGCGGCTGGCCGAGCGGGGATTATAGAAGGCCATCGCGAAATCGGCCTGGACCGCCAGCCGCACGCGTTCCAGCACCAGATCAAGCGGCTTGAGATTGTCCGACAGGTTGATGGCGCAGAAATCATGCCCCAGGGGCGCGCCCGCCGCCGCCGCCGCCGCCAGCATCGCGGTGATCCCCGGCAGCACCCGCAGATCCAGGCCCTGCCAGTCGGCCGGGCCGCGCTCCAGCGCCTCGAACACGGCCGAGGCCATGGCGAAGACCCCCGGATCCCCGGACGAGACGACCACCACCCGCCGCCCCTGGGCGGCCAGGGTCAACGCCCGCGTGGCGCGGTCCAGTTCCACCCGGTTGTCAGAGGGGTGCAGCACCAGCCCCGCGCGCGGCGCGATGCGGGCGACATAGGGACCATAGCCGATCACGTCGGTGGCCTGGTCCAGGGCGTCCCGCACCTCGGCCGTCATCATCCCGGCGGCGCCGGGGCCAAGCCCCGCGATGACCAGCCGGCCGGTCACGGCCTGCGCCCCTGGCCGTGGATCAGCACGATCGAGAAATAGGGCACCGGCCCCTCGACATCCGCCAGGCGGCGCACCCGCTGGCCCGGCATGGTGCCGTATTCGACCAGCCAGGCCTGGTCCAGCCGTCGGGCGGCGGTCAGCGCCGCGCGCAGCCGCCCCAGGTTGCGGCCGATCTTCATCACCACAAGCGCGTCGGTATCGGCGATCCGGCGCGCAAGTTCGGCTTCGGGCAGGGTCGCGGGCAGCACGGTCAGGATGTCGTCGCCCCAGGTGATCGGCTGGCCCGTCGCGGTCCAGCATCCGGCCATGCCGGGGATGCCCGGAACCACCTCGACCAGATCGCGCGGCAGGCGGGCGTGCAGATGCATGAAGGATCCGAAAAAGAACGGATCGCCTTCGCACAGCACCACCACATCGTCCGTCAGGGCGGCTTCTTGCAGCCGCGCGGCCCAGTCGTCGTAAAAGGCCCGCAGCGCGGCGCCATAGGCGGGATCCTGGACGGCGATTTCGGTGGTGACGGGATATTCCATCGCCAGTTCGACGGCGCCCGCCGGGATCAGCCCCTCGGCGATGCGGCGCGCCTGTCCGGGGCGGCCACCCTTGCGGAAATAGGCGACGACGCGCGCCCGTGTCAGGTGCCGGTGGGCACGCAGGCTCATCAGGTCGGGGTCGCCGGGGCCAAGGCCGATGCACAGGATTTTGCCCATCATTCGACCCGGCTGGCCAGGGCGTTGACCGCAGCGACGGTGATCGCCGACCCGCCAAGCCGTCCGTCCACGATGCACCAGGGCGCCGGGTCGTCAGCCGCCAGGGCAGCCTTGGATTCCGCCGCGCCGATGAAGCCGACCGGGCAGCCGATGATGGCGGCGGGACGCGGGCAGGCCGGATCCTCCAGCATGTTCAGCAGGTGGAACAGCGCGGTGGGTGCATTGCCGATGGCCACGACCGCGCCCGCCAGATGCGGCCGCCACAGTTCCAGCGCGGCGGCCGAACGGGTCGTGCCCAGGCTGGCGGCCAGGCCGGGAACCTCGGGCGCGTGCAGGGTGCAGAGGACGGGGTTCCCGGCGGGCAGGCGGGCGCGGGTGATCCCCTCGCTGACCATGCGCGCGTCGCAGAGGATCGGCGCGCCCCCTTCCAGCGCCCGGCGCGCGGCGATGGCGAAGCCGGGGGCAAAGCGGATATGCGCCGCAAGATCCACCATCCCGCAGGCATGGATCATGCGGACGGCGACGATCTCCTCATCGGGGGCGAAGCGCGACAGGTCGGCCTCGGCGCGGATGGTCGCGAAAGAGGCGCGATAGATCGCGGCGCCGTCGGTTTCATAAAGATGGGGCATGGGGGTCTTTCAGCAGGGCGGCAATGTCGGCGGGATCCAGGCTGCGGCGCTGCGGCGGATCGCCGGGACGGCCGCCGCGCAGCAGATCGAAGTGGCCGTCTCGTCCGGTCAGCACCAGGTCGGCGGGCCGGGGATGGGCGCAGCCCTTGGCGCATCCGGCGACATGCAGGACCGCGCCCGGCGGCACCAGGGGCGCAAGGTCGCGGGCAAGGCGCATCGTCTCGACACTGGCCGAGGAGCAGCGGGGCTTGCCCACGCAGACCGCCACCCGCAGGCGCGGATCGTCCGGGTCGGTGATGGCCTGGGGATGCCGGGGTGGCGACGCGGCCTCGATGACCAGCGACCGCCAGGGGGTCGGCCGCGCGGGCGCGACGGCGATGGCGCGCAGCGCATCCGTGGCCATCCGCCCGAAAGGCGCGGCGACGCAGGTGCCCGGCGCGGCCGGGCCGGGCCGCAGCGGCGGGGTCGTCAGGGGCGCGGCATCGGCGGCCAGCGGCGGGCGTGCGCCGCCGCCCACCAGCAGCCCCATCCGCCGCGCGCCGGGCTGTGCCGCGAACCAGTGCGCCAGCGCGATAAGGCGGGTCACAGCCCGCGCGTCGGGGACCGCTTCGCCGCGCGCCATGCCCTCGGCGCGCAGGATCAGGCCCGACGACGACCGCTCGATCCGCAGGTCGGCCGATGCGCCGGTCAGGATCGCCGCCGGGCCGGTGTCGATCGCAAAGCCGAACTTGGCAGGCAGGGGCGGCAATTCGGCCAGGCGCGCCGCGAGTTCGGCCGCCAGGGCCATCGTGGGATCGCCTTGGGTCCAGATCGGCGACACCAGGATATTGCGGCGCGTCTCCTGCGCGGGATCGGTGTCGATCAGATCCAGCCGCCGCAGATCCGCCTGGACGGCCTCCAGATCGGCAGGCGCGACCGCGCGCAGTTGCAGGTTCGCCCGGCTGGTCAGCGTGACCGCGCCGTCGCCGAACCGCTCTGCCAGATCGGCCAGGCCCAGCATCTGCGCGGGCGTCAGCCGCCCGGAACGGGGGCGGACGCGCAGCACCAGCCCGTCGCCGGACGGCATCGGCGTCAGCGCGCCGGGGCACCAGCCCTTGACCCGCCCGCTCATCTGATCCCCGCCGCGATGCTGTTGGACCGGCTTTGCCATAGCCCGGCGTCTGCCAGGGCCGCGAATGTCGCCCGCATCGCCTCCTGGGCCTGGGGATTGCTGGCCTCCAGGAAAGCCGCCACCCGAGGATCGCCCAGGGTCGCGGCGTGATAGAGATCGAACAGATGCGGCGGCACCACTCCGGCCAGATGCGCGAAGGCCGCCATGTGGTCCAGGGTGGCGGCGATTTCCGCCGCGCCGCGAAAGCCGTGCCGCATCATCGATTCCAGCCAGCGGGGATTGACGGCCCGCGCGCGGACCACGCGCGCGATCTCCTCGGGCAGGGTGCGGGCGCGGGGGGCGTCGGGGCGGGTCGCGTCCAGGTGGTAGAGGGCGGCCCGACCGCCCAGGGCGGCCAGGGCGGCGGCGAAACCGGCCTCGTGGCTGGCGTAATCCTCGGCCAGCAGCAGGTCGGTTTCGGGAAGATCCTGAAGGTGGACGAAAGCGTCGGCGCCGCGCAGCCGGGCCTCAAGCATCGCGCGCGCGGGGGCGCCTTCGGCATCGTGGCCCGAGGCGGCAAGCCATGCCTCTCCGGCCGCCTGCCGGGCCTCGGGGGTGAACGGTCCCGTCGCAAGCCCCAGGCCATAGCGGGCGGGGGCGGGGGCGAAGACGCGCGGCCCGGACGGCGCCGCGACATAGGGGTTCATGTCGGCGGCCTCGTCGCGCCGGGCCAGCGCCGCCGTCGTCTGTTCGAACAGCCGGGCCAGGTCGGGGAACACGTCGCGGAACAGGCCCGAGACGCGCAGCGTCACGTCGATGCGCGGCCGGTCCAGCAGCGCCAGCGGCACGATCTGAAATCCGGTGACGCGGCCCGACTGGTCGTCCCAGACCGGCGCCGCCCCGGCCAGGTGCAGCGCCATGGCGAATTCCTCGCCCGCCGTGCGCATGGTGGCCGACCCCCACAGGTTCACCACCAGCCCGCGCGGCCAGTCGCCCTGGTCCTGCAAATGGCGGCGCAGCAGTTCCTCGGCCAGCCTGACGCCCTGTGCATGGGCGGCGGCCGAGGGCACGGCGCGGGGATCGGTGCCGAAAAGATTGCGCCCGGTCGGCAGCACGTCCCTGCGCCCGCGCCAGGGCGATCCCGACGGCCCCGGTTCGATCCGGCGGCCCGCCAGGGCGTCCAGCAGCGCGGCCTTTTCGGCGGCGGCCGAAGCCGCGTCGCCCGTGAAGCCCCGGCCATCGGGCGTGCCGCGCCCCCAGACATGCAGACCTTCGGCGAATTGCGAATCCTTCACGTCGCAGACGAAGCGGTCGATCAGCGGAATCGCCTCGGCCGGGCTGGCATGGCCGGGGATGCCCAGGTCGTCCTCGACCCCGGCCGACTGCGCCTCGGCCCGGATGGCGGCGACCAGCCGAGCCTGTCGGGGGGCGTCCATCCCATCGGCCAGCGAATATTCGTCCAGCAGCCGTTCCAGGCGCAGGAACGGCGCGGGCGTGCCCGAGGGCGCAAGCGGCGGCGGCAGGTGGCCCAGCGTCACCGCGCCCAGCCTGCGACGGGCCTGCGCCGCCTCGCCCGGATCGTTGACGATGAAGGGATAGATCACCGGCAGCGCCCCGGTCAGCGCCTGGGGCCAGCAGGCGGGCGACAGCGCGGCGGCCTTGCCGGGCAGCCATTCCAGCGTGCCATGCGCGCCGATATGGACCAGCGCGTCGGCCTGGTCCTGAAGCCACAGGTAAAAGGCGACATAGGCGTGGCGCGGAGTGCGGGTGGTGTCGTGGTATTCGCCCTCGCGGTCGGCGGGCTGGCCGCGTTCGGGTTGCAGCGCGATCAGCGCGTTGCCGCGCCGGATCGCGGCAAAGGCGAAGGCGCCGCCTTCGATGGCCGCGTCATCCTCGGGCGCGCCATGGGCCGTATGCAGGGCCTGGCGCAGGGGGTCCGGCAGGCGGGACAGCGCCCGCCGGTATTCCGCCAGAGGCCAGTGGATGCGGCCGGTCGCAAGCGCCTGTTCCAGCGGCGCCGCGCCCGCGTCCTGTCCCAGGTCGGCCAGCATCGCCTGGGCCGAGGCGATGGCGTCCAGGCCCACCGCATGGGCCATCCGATGCGCCTTGCCGGGATAGGTGGACAGGATCAGGGCGACGCGCCGCCGGGCGGGCAGGGTCGTGGACAGCCGGTGCCAACCCGCCACCCGGTCCACGGCGGCGGCGACCTGGGCCGGATCGGCGCGGTGCCGGGCGCGGGCGAATTGCAGGTCGGGATCCCACGCGGCGGCATCCTTGAAAGAGATCGCCCCGGCGCCGATGCGACCGTCGACCTCGGGCAGGGCGATGTGCATCGCCAGGTCCGAGGGCGATACGCCGCGATCCGATCCGGCCCAAGCGCGGCGGTCGTTGGTCGCATGGATCACCTGGAAGACCGGCGCGCCGGGGGCATCCAGCGGCGATCCCTTGTCCGAGCGCGCCGAAAAGGCGGTGGCGTTGACGATGGCGGCCGGGGCAAGGCCGGGCAGCGTGGCGCGCAGCCAGTCCGCCGCGGCCCTGTCCTTGAGGCTGGGCAGGAACAGGCCCGCGGCGCGGAAGCCCCTTGCGTCGAACGCCGCGATCAGCGCGCCGATTCCATCGGTATCCGCCGCCGCCAGCCAGGCGCGATAGAAGGGGATCGCCACCAGGGGGCCAGCGCCGCTGGGCGGACCGTCCGACGGACCCGTGCCGGGATGCCAGAACCCGAAGGGCGGCAGCGCCTTCGACCCCGCCACCGGCCCCGCATACAGCCCTGCGGCCAGCGCAAGCTGGGCCAGCGCCGCCTGCGCCGCGACCTCTCCGCCCGCATCGCACAGCGCGGTCAGCCGCCGCAGCGTCGACGGCGGCAGGTTCGAGGCCCGGTCCAGCGCCTCGTCCGGGCGGCCGTCCGCAGGCAGAACGGCCAGGGCGATGCCGTTCCGCCGGGCCAGCCGGGACAGCTGTTCCACCCCATAGGACCACCAGGATGCCCCGCCGATCAGCCGGACCAGGATGCCCCTGGCCTGCGACAGGGTGCGCTCGATATAGGTATCGACCGACAGCGGATGCGTCAGCCCCGCAAGGTTCGCCAGCCGCAGCGAGGGCAGCGAGGCCCGCCCCCGGTGCCATCCCGCCGCGAAGGCGCCCAGGTCGCTGTCGGAAAAGGACAGCACCACCAGATCCGCAGGCGTCTGCCCCAGATCGCGCGGCGCGGCCCCTTCCTCCAGCCCGTGGGTTTCGCGGAACAGGACGTGCATGTCAGGAAAGCGCGGCTTCGATGGCGGCGCGGTCGATGTCGCCCTTTTCGGCGATCACCACCAGCCGTCCGCGCCGGGGCCGGTCGCCCCAGGGGCGGTCGAACTGATGGCGGACGCGCGGCCCCACCGCCTGCACCAACAGCCGCAGAGGCTTGCCCGAGACCGCGACATGGCCTTTGACGCGCAGGATGTTCCGGCGGCTGGCCAACGCCTGAATCCTGTCCGCCAGCGCGTCGGGATCGGCCTGTTCCGGCAGGTCAACGACGATGGTGTCGAAATCGTCATGGTCGTGATCCTCGGCCCCGTCATGGTGCGAGGGGCGGGCGTCCAACCCGTCCTCTGCCGCGGCACCCAGGCCCAGGACCACGCGGGCGTCGATGACGCCTTCGGCCAAAGGCAGCATGGGCAGGGGCCGGGGGGCCTCGGTCTCGATCGCCGCGCGGGCGCGGGCCAGGCCGTCCGGGCCCGCCAGGTCGGGCTTGGACAGCAGCACCAGGTCGGCGCAGGCGATCTGGTCCTCGAAGACCTCGGACAGCGGCGTCTCGTGATCGGCATCCGCGCCGTCGCCCGCATCGGCATTGCCGGGCCGGGCGGGATCGGGGGCGAAGCGGCCCGCCGCCACGGCCTCGGCGTCGGCCACCGCGATCACCCCGTCGATGGTGATGCGCGAACGCAGGTCTGGCCAGTCGAAGGCCTTCAACAGCGGCTTGGGCAGCGCCAGGCCGGATGTCTCGATGACGATGTGATCGGGGCGCGGGTCCATCGCCATCAGCCGCTGGATCGAGGGGATGAATTCGTCGGCAACCGTGCAGCAGATGCAGCCGTTGGTCAGTTCGACGATATTCGCCTCGGGGCAATTGGCGTCGGCGCAGTCGCGGATCAGCTCGCCGTCCACGCCCACGTCGCCGAATTCGTTGACCAGGACCGCCAGCCGCCGCCCGCCGGGATGTTGCAGCAGGTGCCGGATCAGCGTGGTCTTTCCGGCCCCCAGGAATCCGGTGACGATGGTAACGGGGGTTTTCTCAAGCGACATTCAGGCCTCCTGCGGCGGGATGCGGGCGATGGTGTTCTTGCGGATGACGGGGGGGCGGTCGCGCCAGGGCACCACGCCGTCGTCGGACGCGGCATAGGCGCGGATCATGGCGATCAGGTCGTCCAGATCGCGGTCGGGATCCAGCGCGCCCTGGACATAGGTCCAGCGTCCCGCCCCGCGCAGCACCACGGCGCAGCCGCGCGCGCAGGCGGACAGGCATTCCTGCCGCCGATGGCCGATCCCGGCGGCGGCCAGGGCGTCGGACAGGCGACGGCCGTCGCGTTCGGCCTGGGGGTCGGCCCCCGGAAGGCGGCAGGTGGTGCAGACCACCAGTTCATATGTCTCAGCCACGGCCCCTCCGGCCAGATGCCTTGTGGCGGCGGGATGGACGGGCCAAAGGGTCGTCGGCCATGGGCCAGGACCATCCGGCACAGCGACATCACCCCGGTCGCGCGCGTTTCACGGCCCCTTCCGGGGCGGGTGCTGGCAGGTCTCCCGGCTTGCGGATGTCAGGGACTGGCCCTGGCGGCTGTCCTGCCTTCCCGGCCTGGGGGCCAGTGGCGGTGGACATCCTCTCCGGTCACGGTCGCGGGGGCGGCTGCGCTTGGGCCGGGTGGCCTGGCGCATTCCCTCTTCGCCTGCCACAGGCAGGAACCAGCACCGCCAGCCAAGCCACGAACCGTCCCCCAAGTCAAGCGAGGTCGCCCCGATCCCCGTTCGGCGTTGCGCGGCCCGGCTGGTAGAGCGCCGAACCAGGACCGAAACCGGCGGCCCCCGCGCGTCCCCGGCTGGTTGCGCGGCAACAACGGCTCGATGGCCGCCCAAGCCCAAATCCTGACGCCATTCTCCGTCCCTCCCATGACAAGCATGGAGCGAATCAGAGGGATGGGCGTCGATCATATCCTGATCGGGTTCGGGGCTTAGGCCCGCAACGCCGCCTTCAGGTCGCCGGCGATCCGCGCCATCTCCTCGGGCGGCAGTTGCGGCGGGGCGGTGAAGCCCTCGGGCCCCTCGCCCAGATAGGCCAGCGAGGTCACGTCATGGACATGGTGCATCGGCACGACATGGGCGTGGGCATGGGCGACATGGATGCCGGTATAGAGCATCGACACGCGCGGGACGCCATAGAGCCGCTTCATCGCGCGGGCCAGGCCCTGCGCGCAGGTGGTGATGCGGGTCGCGAGGTCGGGGGGCAGATCCTCGAACCAGACATGATGCGCCTTGGGAATCACCAGGGTGTGGCCCGGCCGCACCGGATACAGGTCCAGGAAGGCCAGGATATGGTCGTCCTCGTGCAGGACATGGGCGGGCAGGCCGCCCGCCGCGATCCGGCAGAACAGGCAATCTTCGCTGGCCATCAGTTCAGCCCCAGCACGTCCTGCATGTCGTATTCGCCCGGCCCCTTGTCCTGGCCCCAGATCGCCGCGCGGATGGCGCCGCGCGCGAAGATCGCCCGGTCGGTCGCCAGGTGGCGCAGCACGATCCGTTCGCCTTCGCCCGCGAAGATCACGTCATGTTCGCCCACCACGTCGCCGCCGCGGATGGCCGCGAAGCCGATGGAACCCGGCGCCCGCGCGCCGGTGATCCCTTCGCGCGCGGGCGTGCGCAGGTCGGCCAGCGTCTTGCCGCGCCCTTCGGCGGCGGCCTCGCCCAGCATCAGCGCGGTGCCCGAGGGCGCGTCGACCTTCATGCGGTGATGGGCCTCGACCACCTCGATGTCCCAGTCCTCGCCCAGGGCGGCGGCGACCTTGCGGGTCAGGCCGACCAGCAGGTTGACGCCCAGGCTCATGTTGCCTGCGCGGATGATCGGCGCGTGGCGGGCGCAGGCCTTCAGGTAATCCAGATGCGCCTGTTCCAGCCCGGTTGTGCCGATCACATGCACCGCGCGGGCCTGCGCGGTCAGTTCGGCGAAGGCCACGGTCGCTGCGGGCGCGGTGAAGTCGATCACCGCCTGCGCCTGCGCGATCACCGTCACCGCGTCGTCGCTGACCGCGACGCCCAGGGGCGCGCCGCCCATGCATTCGCCCACATCTTGGCCGATCCAGGCATGGCCGGGCCGTTCCAGGGCGCCCGCCAGCCGCACTTCGGGGTTGTCCGCGATCAGCCGGATCAGCATCTGCCCCATCCGCCCGGATGCGCCGGTGACGACGATCCCCGGCAGGGCGGGCGCGTCGGTGTTTTGCAGATCGCTCATGGCGGGGCCTCCTTTCGCGGGGTTTGCCGCGTCATATCCCGTTGCGGCGCGGCCCGCGACCCCCTACATCGGGACATATGGCACAGAACCGTTTTTCCCATGGCCCCGGCCCCTCGCAGCGCCAGCTTCGCGTGGGCGAACTGATCCGCCGCACCCTGTCGGACGTGCTGTTGCGCGCCGACGTGCATGACCCGGATCTGAACCGCCATTCGATCACCGTGGGCGAGGTCCGCACCTCGCCCGACCTGAAGGTGGCGACCGCCTATGTGCTGCCGCTCGGCGGCCACGATGCCGAGGACGCGCTGGCCGCCCTGCGCCGCAACGCGCCCGAACTGCGCCACCTGGTCGCCAAGGCGATGACGCTGAAATACGCGCCGCAGTTGCGCTTCCAGCTTGACGAGACCTTCGACCGCATGGACGACACCCGCCGCCTGTTCGCCGACGAACGCGTCCGCCGCGATGTGGAAGGCGGCGCGGACGACGATGCCGGTTGACCTGCGCCCCCTGGGCGTGGCGGTGGGAATGCTGCTGGCCTGGGCGATCCCGGCGGCGGCGGACGGCTGCGGGCGGATGACCCATGACGGCCAGGGCTATGTCGTCTGCGAGGTTTCCGCCGCGCAGGAGCCCGCCCTGCGGCTGTGGCAGGACGGCCCCGACGGCCAGCCCCTGCGCAACTTCGCCAATGTCCGCGCCACGCTGGGCCAGGGCGAAAGCCTGTCCTTTGCCATGAACGCGGGCATGTATCATGCCGATTATCGCCCCGTGGGCCTGCTGGTCATCGACGGGGTGGAACTGCAACCGATCGTCACCGGGGAAAGCCGCGACAATTTCGGGATGCTGCCGAACGGCGTCTTCTGCACCGGCGGCGCGCGCCCCTTCCAGGTGATCGAAAGCCGCGCCTTTGCCGCCGCGCGCCCCGACTGCCGCCTTGCCACGCAATCCGGGCCGATGCTGGTCATCGACGGCGACCTGCACCCGCGCTTTCTGGTCGATTCCGACAGCCGCTATATCCGCAACGGCGTCGGCGTGTCGCCGGACGGTCAGACCGCGTGGTTCGCCATTTCCGACCGGGCGGTGACCTTCCATGAATTCGGGCGGCTGTTCCGCGACGGGCTTGGGGTGCGCGACGCGCTGTATTTCGACGGGTCGATCAGCAGGCTCTATGCGCCGGGGGTGAACCGGGCGGATTTCGGGCGCTCGCTGGGGCCGATCATCGGGCTGGTGGACGGCGCCGAGTGAACCGGGCCGGTTGACCTTGCGCGGTCGGCTGGCTATGCCGCCGCCTTCCGTTTGCAAGGGGATCCCATGGCACGCAAGAAGGGCCGCGACATCAATGGCTGGCTGATCGTGGACAAGCCCGCGGGGGTCGGATCGACCGCGGTGGTCGCCAAGGTCCGCTGGGCGCTGGACGCGAAGAAGGCGGGCCATGCGGGCACGCTGGACCCCGATGCGACCGGCGTCCTGGCCGTGGCCCTGGGCGAGGCGACCAAGACCGTCGCCACCATCACCGACGCGCTGAAATGCTATGACTTCACGGTCAATTGGGGGGCCGAGACGACGACCGACGACGCCTCGGGTCAGGTGGTGCGCCGGTCGGACGCCCGCCCCGATCGCGCCGCGATTCTGGCCGCGCTGCCCGCGTTCATCGGCGACATCATGCAGGTGCCGCCCGCCTTTTCCGCCGTCAAGGTCGATGGCGAGCGCGCCTATGACCTGGCGCGAGAGGGCGAGGAACTGGACCTGGCCGCCCGGCCGCTGTGGGTGGACAGCCTGGACCTGCTGGAGTGCGACCAGGACAGCGCGCGGTTCCAGATGGTCTGCGGCAAGGGCGGCTATGTCCGCTCCATCGCGCGCGACCTGGGGCGCGCGCTTGGCTGCCTGGGCCATGTGGCCCATCTGCGCCGCACCTGGTCCGGCCCGTTCGACCTGGACGGCGCGGTGCCCTTCGAGCGCATCGACCGCGAGGCGCAGGACTGGCTGGACACGCAGCTTCTGCCGCTGGAAACGGCGCTGACCGACCTGCCGATGCTGCGCGCCACGCCCGAGGGCGCGGTGCGGATCCGCAACGGCAATCCGGGACAGGTGACGGGCACGGCGGACTGGGGCGATCTGGTCTGGGTCGCGGATGCCAAGGGGCCGGTCTGCATCGGGCGGTATCAGGGCGGCACGGTCCAGCCGGAACGGGTGTTCAACCTGTAGATCGATTTACAGGGCCTTCGCCACCTGCGGTCGTTCACCCCAGATAAGCTCTCAGCCCCGGCGGCGGGTCGTCCAGCAGCGGGCCGGTCGCGACCGGGGGATGGGCCACGCCGCCCTCGACCAGGATCGTCTGCGGGGCGAAGCGGCGCGCGTCGCCTGGATCATGCGTCACCATCAGCACCGTGGCCCTGGTCTGGTCGGCGATGCGCCCCAGCAGGGCCAGCATCTCGGCCTTCAATGCCGGGCCAAGGGCCGCGAAGGCCTCGTCCAGCAGCAGGACCGGGCGCGCCCGCAGCAGCACGCGGGCCAGGGCCACGCGGCTTTGCTGGCCGCCCGACAGGTCGGCGGGGCGGCGACCCTCGGTCCCCTCCAGCCCGACCTCGGCCAGAACCTGCGCCACGCGGCAGCGCTGCGGTTCGGACAGGCGCAGGTCGGGGCGCAGGCCCAGGCCGACGTTCTGCGCCACCGTCAGATGCGGGAACAGGTTCTGGTCCTGGAACAGCATCGACACCGGGCGCCGCCCCGGCGGCAGGGCGGTGATGTCCTGCCCGTCCAGCCGGATCCGCCCGCGATCCGGCGCCAGGAACCCGCCGACCAGCGACAGCAGCGTGGATTTGCCGGACCCTGACGGGCCGATCACTGCAACCCGCGCGCCCTGGTCCACCGACAGATCGGCGGACAGGGCAAAGGCGCCGCGCGTCACGCGGATGGCGTCGAATTCAAGCAAGGCGGCCCCCCTTGTCGAAGATCCAGAACAGGCCGAAGCTGATCGCCATCAGCAGCACCGCGCAAGCCGCCGCGTCGTCCATGCGATAGGAATTCATCAACTGGAACAGCTGCAAGGGCAGCGTCGGCCGGTCGGCGGCGAACAGTGTGATCACACCCAGGTCGCCCATCGCCAGCGCCGCCGCCAGCCCGCCCGCGAAGCCCAGCGGACGGGCAAGACGCGGCACCGTCAGCAGCCGCAGCCGTGCCAGCCCGCGCAGATCCAACGAATCGGCCAGCCGCCCGTAATCGCCATGCAGTGTCCGCGCCGCCGGGATCAGCGCGCGCAGGCCGAAGGGCAGGGCCATGATCGCATTGACCCCGACCGTCACCGGCAGCGCCATCGCCTGCGGCGCGACCCAGGGGCGCAGCAGGATGAACAGCCCGGTCCCCAGCACCAGGGGCGAGGCGATCAGCGGCAGCATTCCCGCCGTCTCGATCCAGCGCAGCCGCCCGCGCGCCAGCGACAAGGCCAGCAGCAGCGACAGGATCAGGGCCAGCAGGGCCGAGATCAACGCCATCACGACCGATCGCAGCGTAGCCTCCCACACCTCGGGCGGCAGGGCGGGGATGCGGGGCAGCCCGCGCGCCGTGACCGCCGCCATCGGCCAGATCAGAAAGCCCGCCGCCGCTGTGATCACAAGCGCATCGCTCCCTCGCCGCCAGCCGCCGGGCGCGGCGGGGCGGTGGGCCGCGTCCAGCCCTGCCCCGAACGCTGCCGGGATCGCGATCCAGCGGGCCAGGCCCATCGCCGCCACGCAGAGGACGACCTGGATCAGCCCCAGGCTGGCCGCCCGGCCCAGATCGAAGTCGAAGCGGAAGGCCTGATAGATCGCCAGTTCCACCGTGGTGGCGCGCGGCCCGCCGCCAAGCGCCAGGGCCACGGTGAAGCTGGTCAGGCAGACCAGGAACACCGCCAGCCACACGCCGGGCAGCACGGCCCGCAGCATCGGGCGCTCCAGGTGCCGGGCCACGTCGCGGGGGCCGAAACCCAGGCCTTCGGCCAGGCGGAACCGTTCGGCCGGGATCGCCTGCCAGCCTTGCAGGATCAGCCGCACCGACAAGGGCAGGTTGAAGAAGACATGCGCCAGGATCACGCCCTGCCAGCCATAGATGCTGACCTCGGGCAGGCCCAGCAGGCGCAGGGCGTCGTTTACCGCGCCGCTGCGCCCGAAGACCGCGATCAGTCCCATGATCGCCACGATCACCGGCAGGATGAAGGGCGCGCCCAGCAGCGTGACCAGGATCCCCCGCCCCGGAAAGCGCCGCCGCGCCAGGGCGCGGGCAACCGGAATTGCGCAGACCGCCGACAGCGTGGCCGACAACGCGGCCTGCCAGATCGTGAACCAGACCGCGCGCCAGTCCCAGGGGCCAAGCCCGCCCAGCCCCTGCGCGGCCCAGGCCACAGCGGCCAGGGTGCCGCCGACCAGCAGGGCAAGGCCGGTGGCGGCGACGGCGCCCCCGGCCTCGGGCGCGGTCAGCCCGCGAAGGCCCGCAGCCATTCGTCCAGCGCGGGACCGCGCGCGGCCTCGGCCTCGTCCTCGGTATAGAACAGGGTCTTGTCCGGGCGCGGCAGGTCGCGCATCACCTGCGGCCACTGGTCCTGCGGCAGCTTGGCGGGCAGCGACCAGTTGGCCAGCGGGATCATCGCCTGGAATTCCGGCGTCAGGATCCAGTCCATGAATCGCTGCGCCAGTTCCGGCTGGTCGGTGGTGCGGATCTGCGCGGCCAGTTCGGCCATGAAGTAATGACCCTCGGGGAAGATCGCGGCCTTCTTGGTCGTGTCGTTTTCCGAGGCGATGTGATAGGCGGGCGAGGTGGTATAGGACAGGACCATGTCGGCCTCTCCTTCCGTGAACATGCCATAGGATTCCGACCAGCCCTTGGTCACGGTCAGCGCCTTGGGGGCCAGCTTCGCCCAGGCCTCGGGCGCGTCATCGCCATAAACCGCCTTGACCCACAGCAGCAGCGCCAGCCCCGAGACCGAGGAGCGCGGATCCTGAATGACGATCTTCAGATCGTCAGGCGCGTCCAGCAGGTCGGCGAAACTGGCGGGCGGGTTTTCCAGCCGGGTTTCGTCATAGATGAAGGCGGTCTCGCCCCAGTTGTAGGGCAGGAAGATCGGATCGGTCCACGCAACGGGCAGCGACAGGTCGGACGTGTCCTGCCCATGCGGCGCGAACAGGCCCGATGCGCGGGCGCGGGCGGTCACGTCGGTGTTCAGGCCGAAGAGGATATCGGCCTCGGTCCGCTCGCCCTCCATCAGGACGCGGGACAGTTCATCCCCGGTCACGAAGCGCAGGTCGCAGTCGCAGAAGGCCTCGAACCCTTCCTCGATCTTGGGGCCGGGGCCCCATTCGCTGGTGATGGATTCGCCCGCATAGACGGTCAGGACGGGCTTGTCCTGGGCCATGGCGGGGGTCGCGGCCAGGGCGGCCAAAAGCAGGGGAAGTTTCATCGCTGCCTCCTTTCACGAAGGGTTTCGAAAGAAAGGACAGCGCACCTTCCCTCCGCCGGTGTTAGCCGGATCAGGTTCAACGGGTCCGCTTGCGCGTCTCAGCCAGGACAGGCCCCCCGAGGTGGCATTGAATGTAGGGATTTCGCGCGCCCGCGCAAGCGGCTAGAAACACCGGCATGACCAAGGACATGACCGACCAGCCCACCCCGATGATGGCGCAATACCTGGCGATCCGGGATGCCAATCCCGGCGCGCTGCTGTTCTATCGGATGGGCGATTTCTACGAGATGTTCTTCGACGACGCCATCGCGGCCTCGGCCGCGCTGGACATCGCGCTGACGAAACGCGGCACGCATCTGGGCGAACCGATCCCGATGTGCGGTGTGCCGGTCCATGCGGCCGAAAGCTATCTTCTGACGCTGATCCGCAAGGGATTCCGCGTGGCCATCGCCGAGCAGATGGAGGATCCGGCCGAGGCGAAGAAGCGCGGGTCCAAGTCGGTCGTGGCCCGCGACGTGGTGCGCCTTGTCACCCCCGGCACCCTGACCGAGGAATCCCTGCTGGAGGCGCGGCGGCACAACTATCTGGCGGCCTTCGCGCAGGTTCGCGACGAATGCGCGCTGGCCTGGGTGGATATTTCCACGGGTGTCTTTCAGGTGATGGATTGCCCGCTGCCGCGCCTGGCCCCGGAACTGGCCCGGTTGGCCCCGCGAGAGTTGCTGGCCTGCGACGGGTCCGGCCTGGACGACCTGGCGGCGGATGCCGGGGCGGCGCTGACCGACCTGCACGCCTCCGCCTTCGACAGCGCGGCGGGGGCGCGGCGGCTTTGCGCGCTTTATGGCGTGGACACGCTGGACGGGTTCGGCAGCTTTACCCGCGCGGAACTGTCGGCGATGGGGGCCATCGTCGATTATCTGGACCTGACGCAGAAGGGCAAACTGCCGCTGCTGCGCCCGCCGGTGCGGGAACGCGCGGGCGGCGCGATGCAGATCGACGCGGCGACCCGGCGCAATCTGGAACTGACGCAGGCGCTGTCCGGGGGGCGAGAGGGGTCGCTGCTGTCGGCCATCGACCGGACGGTGACGGCGCCGGGCGCGCGGCTGCTGGAGCGGCGCATCAGCGCGCCCAGCCGCGACCTGCCGCTGATCCATGCGCGGCAGGATGCGGTGGCGATGCTGACCGACGATCCGCGCCTGATGGCGGATCTGCGGGACGCGTTGGCGCGTGTTCCCGACATGGACCGGGCCTTGTCGCGTCTGGCGCTGGACCGGGGCGGGCCGCGCGATCTGGCGGCGATCCGGGCGGGGCTGTCGCAGGGCGCGGCGATTGCCGCGCGCCTGCCCGGCGATGCGGCGTCGGTTCTGGCGGATGCCGCGCGCGACCTGATCGGGCACGATGATCTGATCCGGCTGCTGGACGATGCGCTTGTGGCGGAACCGCCCTTGTTGGCGCGCGATGGCGGCTTTGTGGCGGCGGGTTACGAAGACGACCTGGACCAGACCCGGCGGCTGCGCGACGAGGGGCGCGGGGTCATCGCCGGGATGCAGGCCGATTATGCCGCGCTGGCCGGGGTGCCCAGCCTGAAGATCAAGCATAACAACGTGCTGGGTTATTTCATCGAGACGACGACCACCCATGCGGAACGGATGATGGCCCCGCCGCTGAACGCGACCTTCATCCACCGCCAGACCACCGCCAACCAGATCCGCTTCACGACGGTGGATCTGTCGGAACTGGAAACCCGGATCCTCAATGCCCGCGACCGCGCCTTGGAGATCGAGCGGGGCATCTTCGACCGCCTGCGCGTGGCGGTGCTGGACCGTGCGCCGCAGATCGGCCAGGCGGCGCGGGTGCTGGCGGAAATCGACCTGGCCGCCGCCTTCGCCGACATCGCCACGGGCGAGGGCTGGACGCGGCCCGTCGTGGATGACAGCCGCGCCTTCGTGATCGAGGGGGGCCGTCACCCGGTCGTGGAACGCGCCTTGAAGCGCAAGGCTGAAAGCTTCGTCGCCAACGACTGCGCCCTGACCGAAGGGGATACCCCGGCGATCTGGCTGCTGACCGGGCCGAACATGGCCGGGAAATCCACCTTCCTGCGCCAGAACGCGCTGATCGCGGTGCTGGCGCAGGCGGGGGCCTTCGTGCCCGCCCGCCGCGCCCATATCGGGCTGGTCAGCCAGTTGTTCAGCCGTGTGGGCGCCGCCGACGATCTGGCGCGGGGCCGGTCCACCTTCATGGTGGAAATGGTCGAGACTGCCGCCATCCTGAACCAGGCCGACGATCGCGCTTTGGTGATCCTGGACGAGATCGGGCGCGGCACCGCCACCTGGGACGGGTTGTCCATCGCCTGGGCGGTGATGGAGCATCTGCACGAGGCGAACCGCTGCCGCGCGCTGTTCGCCACCCATTACCACGAGATGACGGCCCTGTCGGCCAAGCTGGACGGGGTGGACAACGCCACCGTCGCCGTGCGCGAATGGGAGGGCGAGGTGATCTTCCTGCACGAGGTCAGGAAGGGCGCCGCCGACCGCAGCTATGGTGTGCAGGTCGCGCGACTGGCGGGGTTGCCCGCATCCGTGGTGGATCGGGCACGGCAGGTTCTGGACGCGCTTGAATCCGGGGAACGAGAGGGCGCGGCCCGCCCCGCGGCGCTGATCGACGACCTGCCCTTGTTCCGCGCCGTGCCGCCCGCCCCTGCGCCCGCCAGGACCAAGGACAGCCCGCTGGACGCGCGGATGAAGGACATTCATCCCGACGCCCTGACCCCGCGCGAGGCGCTGGATCTGATCTATGAACTCAAGGCCATGACCGGAGAGACCGCATGAGCTACAACACCTTCGGCCGCGAATTCCGGTTCACCACCTGGGGCGAAAGCCACGGCCCTGCCCTGGGCGCGACCGTCGATGGCGTCCCCCCCGGCGTGACCCTGGACGAAGCGTTCATCCAAGCCTTCCTGGACCGCCGCCGCCCTGGCACCAGCAAGCACACGACGCAACGGCGCGAGGCCGATCAGGTGCGCATTCTGTCGGGCGTCTTCGAAGGCCGCACCACCGGCACGCCCGTGCAACTGATGATCGAAAATACCGACCAGCGGTCCAAGGATTATGGAGAGATCGCCCAGGCCTTCCGCCCCGGCCATGCCGACATCACCTATCACCTGAAATACGGCCATCGCGACTATCGCGGCGGCGGGCGGTCATCGGCCCGCGAAACGGCGGCGCGGGTCGCGGCAGGGGGCGTGGCCCAGGCGGTGCTGCGCGATCTGCTGCCCGACCTGCGGATCACCGGATATATGGTGCAGATGGGCGCGCTGCATCTGGACCGGGCGCGCTTCGATGCGCGCGCCATCGGCGACAACCCGTTCTTCCTGCCCGACGCGACGGCGGTCGGCCAATGGTCCGATTATCTGGACGCCATCCGCAAGGACCAGAACAGCGTCGGCGCCGCCATCGAGGTGCTGGTCGAGGGCTGCCCGCCCGGCCTGGGCGCGCCGGTCTATGCGAAACTCGACACCGACCTGGCCGCCGCGATGATGTCGATCAACGCCGTGAAGGGCGTCGAGATCGGCGAGGGAATGGCCGCCGCCGCCCTGACCGGCACCGACAACGCCGACGAGATCCGCATGGGCAACGACGGGCCGATCTATCTGTCGAACCACGCGGGCGGCATCCTGGGCGGCATCAGCACCGGACAGCCGATCGTGGTGCGGTTCTCGGTCAAGCCGACCAGCTCGATCACCACGCCGCGCCGCACCATCGACCGTCAGGGGCGCGACATCGACCTGATCACCAAGGGCCGCCACGACCCCTGCGTGGGCATCCGCGCGGTGCCCGTGGCCGAGGCCA
Organism: Paracoccus haematequi; assembly: GCF_900631945.1. Taxonomy (GTDB): domain Bacteria; phylum Pseudomonadota; class Alphaproteobacteria; order Rhodobacterales; family Rhodobacteraceae; genus Paracoccus; species Paracoccus haematequi_A. The sequence goes on along the minus strand of NZ_UZWE01000026.1, from coordinate 68,068 downwards.
TGGCGGCCTGCGTGATTCTGGACCACCTGCTGATGGACCGCGCCCAGACCGGCGGCGCGCGCGGCCGGATCGGCTGATTGTCACAATTTCGGCGCGGAATCGCCATGAATCCGCGTCTTGTCACACGACTGTCATGTTTCTTTCGCACAAGCGTCACCTGTGGCGCTTAGGTCACGCACAGCCCCACTCTGGGCGTGAAGTAACAGGAGAGATCCATGTCCACCGTGAAATTCACCGTCTCGGCCCTGGCCGTGATCGCCGCCTCGGCCACTGCCGCTGCCGCCCGCGATCAGATCCAGGTGTCGGGGTCGTCCACCGTCCTGCCCTATTCCACCATCGTTGCCGAACTGTTCGGCGAGAACGCCGGCTTCCCGGTCCCGGTCGTGGAATCCGGCGGCACCGGCGGCGGCTTGCAGAAATTCTGCGAGGGCGTCGGCGAAAACACCGTCGACATCGCCAATGCCAGCCGCCCGATCCGCGACAAGGAACGCGAGACCTGCACCGCCAACGGCGTGACCGACATCATGGAAGTCCGCATCGGCTATGACGGGATCGTCTTCGCCAATTCCGCCAGCGGCCCGGATTTCGCCTATACCCCCGCCGACTGGTTCAACGCCCTGTCCGCCAAGGTGGTCAAGGACGGCCAGGTCGTCGACAACCCGAACACCACCTGGGACCAGGTGAACCCGGATCTGCCCCAGCAGGAAATCCTGGCCTTCATCCCCGGCACCAAGCACGGCACCCGTGAAGTCTTCGAGGAAAAGGTGATCGCGGCGGGCTGCGAGGAATCGGGCGCGCTGGAAGCCTTCAAGGCCTCGGGCATGGACGAGGACGCGGCCGAGGAAGCCTGCACCACGCTGCGCACCGACGGCAAGGCTGTGGACATCGACGGCGATTACACGGAAACGCTGGCCCGCATCGAAAGCTCGCCCAATGGCATCGGCGTGTTCGGCCTGTCCTTCTATGAAAACAACACCGACAAGCTGAAGGTCGGCACGATCAGCGGCGTCACGCCGTCGACCGAAAGCATCGCCTCGGGCGAATACCCGGTGTCGCGCCCGCTGTTCTTCTATGTGAAGAAGGCCCATATCGGCCAGATCGACGGCCTGAAGGACTTCGTGGAATTCTTCGTCTCGGACGAGGTGGCCGGTCCCGACGGCCCGCTGGCCGAATACGGCCTGGTGTCGGACCCGGAACTGGCCGCGACCCAGGAAGCCGTCGCCAACGAAACCACCATGCAATGACGCCCAGGCGGGCGGCGCGGGCGATCCGCGCCGCCCGTCCTTCCCGTTCCTCATGAAGGATCGCCCGAATGCCGCTGTCATGGGCCGTTTTCGCAAGTTTCCTGCTGGCCGCCGCCGGCTATGTCATTGGCCGCAGCCGCGCCTTCGCGACGGCCGGCCCGGATGTCCGCAAGCTGCACAGCCGTCCGACCTATCACGGCTACAGCGTCGCGCTGACCGCGCTGCTGCCGCCGCTGGCGGTGCTGGCCGTCGCCTCGATCCTGCGCATGGCGGGGGTGCTGTCCGATAGCGCCGGTCCGGTGGCCGGGCTGGTGGCGCTGGCCGCCGCCGTGGCCGGGCTGGCCTGGGGCGTGATGCGCGTCGGCCAGCAGTTCCAGGCCCGCAACGCGGTCGAACGGATGGTGCTGGGCCTGCTGATGCTGTGTTCGCTGATCGCCATCGTCACCACGGCGGGGATCGTGCTGTCGCTGGTCTTCGAGACCGGGCGCTTCTTCCAGCTTTACGACTGGAAAACCTTCTTCTTCGGCACCGAATGGACGCCGCGCTTCCAGGGCAATTCGCAACTGGGCATCGTGCCGCTGCTGTGGGGCACGCTGTATATCAGCTTCATCGCGCTGCTGGTTTCGGTCCCCATCGGGCTGTTCGCGGCGATCTACATGTCGGAATACGCCACCCGCCGGGTCCGCAGCATCGCCAAGCCCGCGATCGAGGTGCTGGCCGGGATCCCGACCATCGTTTATGGCCTGTTCGCCCTGATCACCGTGGGGCCGCTGCTGCGCGATTATTTCGCACAACCGCTGGGCCTGGGCAATTCGGGATCGTCGGTGCTGACGGCGGGGCTGGTGATGGGCGTCATGCTGATCCCCTTCGTCAGTTCGCTGTCCGACGACATCATCAACGCCGTGCCGCAAAGCCTGCGCGACGGCGCCCTGGGCCTGGGGTCCACGCCGTCGGAAACCGTGCGCCAGGTGGTGCTGCCCGCGGCCCTTCCGGGCATCGTCGGCGCGGTCCTGCTGGCCGCGTCCCGCGCCATCGGCGAGACGATGATCGTGGTCCTGGGCGCCGGCGCGAGCGCCCAGATGAGCCTCAATCCGCTTGAGGCGATGACGACGATCACCGTCAAGATCGTCAGCCAGCTGACCGGCGACAGCGACTTCAACTCGCCCGAGACGCTGGTGGCCTTTGCCCTGGGTCTGACGCTGTTCGTCATCACCCTCGGCCTCAACGTGGTCGCGCTCTACATCGTGCGCAAATATCGCGAGCAGTACGAATGACCGACATGCCGCTTTCCCAGCCCGCCGCCGCGCCCGAGCGCCGCACCGGATCGCTGCTGGCCCAGGATGCCCGCACCCGCCGCCGCAATGCCGCCGAAAGCCGCTTCCGCGGATACGGGGTCGCCGCCATCGCCATCTCCATGCTGGCGCTTGTGGTGCTGCTGGCGACGATCCTGTCGGGCGGTGCGGGCGCCTTCCGCCAGACCTACCTGAACATTCCCGTCACCCTGGACGCCGCCGTCCTGGACCCCAAGGGCAACCGCGATCCGGCCGAGATGGCCAAGGTGCTGACCCTGTCCTATGGCCGGGTGCTGGACGCGGCGGTCGAGGCGACGGTCGCCCGCCACGGCATCCAGATCGAGGGGCTGACCGAAAAGGACATCGACAGCCTGATTTCCAAGGAGGCCTCGGCCCAGGTCCGCAACCGGGTGCTGGCCGATCCCGACTTGGTCGGCCAGACCGTCGAATTTGACGTGCTGGTGGGGGGCCGCATCGACGGCTTCTTCAAGGGCCGCGTCACCATGGACAGCGCCGCGCGCGACAGCAACACCTCGCCCCAGCAGTTGCAGCTGGCGCAGGAACTGGCCGACCGGGGCGAGATGGTCACCCGTTTCAACTGGAACTTCCTGACCAATGCCGACGCCTCGGACCAGCGTCCCGAAGCCGCCGGCGTGGGCGTCGCCATCCTGGGATCGTTCTACATGATGCTGGTGGTGCTGGTGCTGGCGGTGCCGATCGGCGTCTCTGCCAGCATCTATCTTGAGGAATTCGCCCCCAAGAACCGCCTGACCGACATCATCGAGGTCAATATCTCGAACCTGGCGGCGGTGCCCTCCATCGTCTTCGGGATCCTGGGTCTGGCCGCCTTCATCAACTTCGTCGGCCTGCCGCAATCGGCGCCCATCGTCGGCGGCCTGGTGCTGACGCTGATGACCCTGCCCACGATCATCATCTCGACCCGTGCGGCGCTGAAGGCGGTGCCGCCGTCGATCCGCGACGCGGCCCTTGGCGTCGGCGCGTCGAAGATGCAGTCGGTGTTCCACCACGTCCTGCCGCTAGCGATGCCCGGCATCCTGACCGGCACGATCATCGGCCTGGCCCAGGCCCTGGGCGAGACCGCGCCCCTGCTGCTGATCGGCATGGTCGCCTTCGTGCGCAACTTCCCCGACGGGCTGCCGGGCGGGCTGATGGATCCCGCATCCGCCCTGCCGGTGCAGGTCTACAACTGGACGCAGCGGTCGGATCCGGCCTTCATCGAACGGGCATCGGGGGCGATCATCGTGCTGCTGATCTTCCTGCTGTGCATGAACCTGCTGGCCATCTGGCTGCGCCGCAAGTTCGAACGCCGCTGGTAATCGGACCGAGAGAGGACATTATGATGTACGACATAAACCGCGCGGAGAACGCCGTGACCCAGACAGACATCAAGATCTCGGCCCGTAAGGTCCAGGTCTATTACGGTGAAAAGCACGCGCTGAAGGATGTCGACGTGGACATCCAGGACAAGACCGTGACCGCCTTCATCGGCCCGTCGGGCTGCGGCAAATCGACCTTCCTGCGCTGCATCAACCGCATGAACGACACGATCCCCATCGCGCGGGTCGAGGGGCAGATCCTGCTGGACGGCGAGGATGTCTATGACCGCCGCGTCGATCCGGTGCAGCTGCGCGCCAAGGTCGGCATGGTGTTCCAGAAGCCGAACCCGTTCCCCAAGTCGATCTATGACAACGTGGCCTACGGCCCGCGCATCCACGGGCTGTCGCGCAACCGCGCGGAACTGGACGCCATCGTCGAAAAGGCCCTGCGCGGCGCCGCCCTGTGGAACGAGGTCAAGGACCGCCTGCACGAACCCGGCACCGGCCTGTCCGGCGGCCAGCAGCAGCGCCTGTGCATCGCCCGCGCCGTCGCCACGTCCCCCGAGGTTCTGCTGATGGACGAGCCGTGTTCGGCCCTTGACCCCATCGCCACCGCCCAGGTCGAGGAGCTGATCGAGGAACTGCGCAGCCAGTTTTCCGTGGTGATCGTCACCCACTCGATGCAGCAGGCCGCCCGCGTCAGCCAGAAGACCGCCTTCTTCCACCTGGGCAGCCTGGTCGAATACGGCGATACCGACGACATCTTCACCAAGCCGCAGGACAGCCGGACCGAGGCCTATATCTCGGGCCGGATCGGCTGAGGCAACAGAAGGGCAGCACCCATGAACCGCGAAAAACATATCTCGTCGGCCTTCGACCGCGACCTGGAAACCATCCAGGCCCTTGCCGTCAAGATGGGCGGCATGGTCGAGGCCGCGATCCAGGACGCCGCAACCGCCCTGGAGACCCGCGACGAGGAGCTGGCCGAACAGGTCCGCCGCCGCGACAAGGCCATCGACGCGCTTGAACTGCAACTGAACGAGGACGCCGCCCGGCTGATCGCCCTGCGCGCGCCGACCGCCACCGACCTGCGCATGGTCCTGGCGGTGATGAAGATCTCGCATTCGCTGGAACGGATCGGCGACTATGCCAAGAACATGGCCAAGCGCACCCATGTCCTGTCGCAGATGCCGCCCATCGAAGGGGCGGGCCTGGCGCTGCGCCGGATGAGCACGGCGGTCGGCAAGATGGTCCAGGACGCGCTGGACAGCTATATCCGCCGCGACGCCCAACTGGCCGAGGACGTGCGCCAGCGCGATCTTGAGGTGGACCAGATGTACAACGCGCTGTTCCGCGAATTCCTGACCCACATGATGGAGGATCCGCGCAACATCACCCCCTGCATGCACCTGCATTTCATCGCCAAGAACGTCGAACGCATGGGCGATCTGGCCACCGCCATCGCCGAACAGGTGATCTATCTGGTCAGCGGCGAATTGCCCGACGATTCGCGCCCCAAGGACAACAGCGTGCCGTTCGTCGAGACGGACGCGGCCAGCGGGGGCTGATCGATGGCACGGCAAGCCCCCTGCGTCCTGGTGGTCGAGGATGAATGCGCACAGCGCGAGGTTCTGCAATACAACCTCGAGGCCGAGGGGTTCGAGGTCGTCGTCGCCGACAATGGCGAGGACGCGCTGCTGCTGGTCCAGGAAGAACAGCCCGACCTGATGGTGCTGGACTGGATGCTGCCCAAGGTCTCGGGGATCGAGGTCTGCCGCCAGGTCAAGGCCGATCCCTCGACCCGCAGTATCCCGATCATCATGCTGTCGGCGCGCAGCGAGGAAACGGACCGCGTGAGGGGCCTGGAAACCGGGGCCGACGATTATGTCGTCAAACCCTATTCCGTGGTCGAACTGATGGCGCGGCTGCGCACGCAACTGCGCCGCACCCGGCCGGCAAGCATGGGCGAACGCCTGTCCTTCGCCGACATCATCCTGGACGCCGCCGAACACCGCGTCTTTCGCGCGGGCCAGGCGCTGCATCTGGGACCGACCGAGTTCCGGCTGCTGTCCACGTTGATGGAAAAGCCGGGCCGGGTCTGGACGCGCGAACAACTGCTGGACAGGGTCTGGGGCCGCGACATCTATGTGGATACGCGCACCATCGACGTGCATGTGGGCCGCCTGCGCAAGGCGCTGATGCAGAACGGCGGCAACAACCCGGTCCGCACCGTGCGCGGCACCGGCTATTCGCTGGGCTGATCTGCCGGCCGCGCGGCCAGGAAGTCCAGCACTTCGGCGCGGGTCGGGATCGCCTCGCCCGCGCCGTGCCGCGTGACCTTCAGCGCGGCTGCGGCCGAGGCCAGCCGCAGGGCCTGGGGAATCGCCTCGCCGCGATCCAGAGAGGCCGCAAAATAACCCGCGAAGGTATCGCCCGCCCCAGTCGTGTCGACCGGATCGACGGGAAAGGCCGCTTGGCGATGAACCGTGCCGGTGGTCAGGTCGCGATATTCCGCCCCCTCTCCGCCTCGGGTGATCAGCAGGCCCTCGACCGGCAGGTCGCCGGGGATGGCGGCGAACAGCGCCTCGGCCTCGCCCGCGTTCATCGCCAGGATCGAGACATGGGGCAGGATCGCCCGCACGGCGGCGATGTCGAAGGGCGCGGCGGAATAGATCACGCGGGCGCCTGCCTGCCGGGCGGCGCGCGCGGCCTCGACCTGGCAGCTGGTCTCGTTCTGGATCAGCAGCGTATCGCCCGCCGCGATTTCGGACAGCGGATCGGCCAGCATCGCGGGCGTCAGCGCCCGGTTGGCGCCGGGATGGATGACGATGGCGTTTTCGGCCTGCCCGTCCAGCAGGATGATGGCATGGCCGGTGGCCTGGTCCGCCATCCGCAGGATGTCGGTGGTGACGACGCCCCGCCGCGACAGCCGGTCGATGACCCAGTCGTCAGCCTGACCCATGGCGCCCAGGTGATGGGTGTCGGCGCCCGCGCAGGCCGCGGCGACCGACTGGTTCGCGCCCTTGCCGCCCAGTCCCTGGACATAGCGGGACGCGGCCAGCGTCTCTCCGGGTCGCGGCAGGTGGTCCAGCCGATAGACATGGTCGATATTGATCGACCCCAGGTTCCAGATTGCCATAAGACCGCCCCTCCGCTGCCTCGTGCGATGTTGCCGGAAGCGCGCGGCTTGTCCAGCCCGCCCACGCAATGAAAAACGCGCCCCGCTGGGGGCGCGTCCGGTTCGTTGAACTGCGGGTTACTGCTTGCGGTGCAGCTTGCCCTTGTGGGGCGCCCACAGCCGCTTGTTGGTCAGATACAGCAGCGAGGTCAGCACGATCAGGAACAGCACCGACACCAGGCCGACCTGCTTGCGGTCGGTCAGCTTGGGTTCGGCGGTCCACATCAGGAAGGCCGACACGTCGCGGGCCATCTGGTCGACCGTCGCGGGAGTGCCGTCCTCGTAGGTCACCAGGTCGTCCGACAGCGGCGGCGGCATGGCGATGTTGCCGCTGGCGAAGGCGGTGTTCTGATAGAAGACGCTGCCGGCCTGTTCCACTTCCTCGCCGGTATAGCTGGTGAGGATGGCGTGGATGTATTCCGGTCCGCCGATGCCGCGCAGGAACTGGTTGATGCCGGTGCCCTGCGGACCATGGAAGCCCGCGCGGGCCTTGGCCATCAGCGACAGATCCGGGCCCATGCCATCGCCCGACACGGTCGGGAAATGGTCGGTCGGCAGGCGCGGACGCTCCTCTCCGGTTTCGGGATCCAGGATCGGCGTCAGGTTCGCCGCATAGGCACGGACCTGATCTTCCGGCAGGCCGGGACCGCCGTCGTCATGCAGCGTGCGGATCGGCACGAACTTCATGCCGTGGCAGGCCGCGCAGACCTCGGTATAGACCTGCAAGCCGCGCTGAAGCTGGAACTGGTCGTATTTCCCGAACGGCCCTTCGAAGCTGAACGAGATGTCCTCGATATGCGGGGCGCCGTGGCTGGCGGCGGCGTGCTCTTCCCCGGCAGCGCCTTCGATGTCGTCATGGCCTTCCCCGGCCACCACGGTGCCGGTGGTTTCGGCGGGAACGGCGGCCTCCTCGCCCTCGGTCACCTGAACGGCATCTGCTGCGGGTTCACCGGCGGCCTCCGGCGCGGCGGTTTCGGCGGCAGGTTCTTCGGCCGGAGCTGCGTCGGCGGCGGGGGCTTCGGCTGCGGGTTCTTCCGCGGCGGGGGCCTCTTCGACGGCAGGTTCGTCAGCCGCGGGGTCTTCGGCTGCGGGCGCAGCTTCGGCCGCGGGTTCCTCGGCGGCGGGGGCCGCTTCGGCAGGCTCGGCTGCGGTGTCGGCGGTGGCCGACGGCGCGGCGGGCGCCTCCATCGGGGTCTGCTCGGCCGGGGCCGGAGTCGATGTCGGCTCGGACGACTGCGTGGGGGCGGTCGCGGTTTCCCCGGTCGGGGACTGCCCGGATCCGGCTTCCGCCGGCGCGGCGGGCGCTTGGGCCGCATCCTGCCCGGCGGGGGCAGGGATCGCAGAGGGTTCGGACGACTGCTGCGTCCCGGTCGGTTGCTGGACCGGGGCGGGCGTGGCCGCGTCCTGCGCAAGGGCATAGCCCCCCGCAGAGATCGCCAGCACCGCAACAGCCGAGAGCGTCTTGGTTCTCAGGGTCATTGTCTGGCTCTCCTTACTCGGCCATGCGCGTGGGCGAATCGTAATGCGCAAGGTAGTCTTCCTCGATCGTGGCGGGCATCGGCTCGGGCTTCTCGATCACGCCCAGCAGGGGCAGGATGATCAGGAAATAGGCGAACCAATAGGCCGAGGCGACCAGCGAGATCGAGGCATAGGGTTCCTCGGCCGGCATCGCGCCGCACCACATCAGCAGCATGAAGTCGAAGGCCAGCAGCCAGAACCACCACTTGAACTGCGGGCGATAGCGGCCCGAGCGCACGCGCGAGGTGTCCAGCCAGGGCACCAGCGCCATGACCAGGATCGCGCCGAACATCGCCAGCACGCCGAAGAACTTGGCGTCGATGATGCCGAAGGACAGGAACTGGACGATCTGCACGATCCAGACATCCGCCGTGAAGGCGCGCAGAATGGCGTAGAAGGGCAGGAAGTACCATTCCGGCACGATATGGGCGGGCGTCGCCAGCGGGTTCGCCTCGATATAGTTGTCGGGGTGGCCCAGATAGTTCGGCATGAAGCCCACGACCGCGAAGAACACGATCAGCACCACGCCCAGGGCGAACAGATCCTTCATCACGAAATAGGGCCAGAAGGGCAGGGTGTCCTTCTGCGCCTCTTCCTTGCTGGTCCGGCGCACCTCGACCCCGGTGGGGTTGTTGTTGCCGGTGGTGTGGAAGGCCCAGATATGCACGGCGACCAGGGCCGCGATCACGAAGGGCAGCAGATAGTGCAGCGAGAAGAAGCGGTTCAGCGTGGCGTTGTCCACGGCCGGTCCGCCCAGCAGCCATTGCTGGATGGCGCTGCCGATGCCGGGAATGGCGCCGAACAGGCCGGTGATGACGGTAGCGCCCCAGAAGGACATCTGGCCCCAGGGCAGCACATAGCCCATGAAGGCGGTGCCCATCATGCACAGATAGATCAGCATCCCCACGATCCAGGTCACCTCGCGCGGGGCCTTGTAGCTGCCGTAGTAGAGGCCGCGGAAGATGTGGATATAGACGGCCGCGAAGAACAGCGAGGCGCCGTTCGCATGCAGATAGCGCAGCATGTAGCCGCCGTTCACGTTGCGCATGATATGTTCGACCGAGGCGAAGGCCAGGTCGACATGCGGCGTGTAATGCATCACCAGCACGATGCCGGTGACGATCTGAAGGACCAGGCAGAAGGCCAGGACGATGCCCCAGATCCACCACCAGTTCAGGTTCTTGGGGGTGGGGATCATCAGCGTGTCATAGACCAGGCTGACGATCGGCAGGCGGCGGTGGAGCCATTTCTCGAAGCCTGTCTTCGGCTCGTAATGGTCGTGCGGAATTCCGGCCATGCGAAGCCCTCCTCAGCCCAGTTGGATGGTGGTGTCGCTGATGAATTCAGCGACGGGGATATGCAGGTTCTGCGGCGCGGGCCCGCGTCGGATGCGCCCGGCGGTGTCGTAATGCGAGCCGTGGCAGGGGCAGAACCAGCCGCCGAAATCGCCGGCGCCGTCGCCAATGGGAACGCAGCCCAGATGCGTGCAGACGCCGATCTGGACCAGCCATTCCCCGGCCTCGTCCAGGGTGCGGTTCTGGTCGGTCGCGGGTTCGCCCGGCTTGTTGGCGTTTTCCGCGTTCTGGTCGATCAGGTCGTTCAGGTCCACGGCGCGGCCCGCCTCGATCTCGGCGGGGGTGCGGCGGCGGATGAACACGGGCTTGCCCAGCCATTTGACGGTCAGCTGCGTGCCTTCGGCGACGCCGCTGACATCGACCTGGATCGAGGCGAGCGCCTGGACATCGGCCGAGGGGTTCATCTGGTTCACAAGCGTCCAGGCGGCGGCTCCGGCAGCCACCGTGCCTGCGCCCGCCGTGGCATAATAGAGGAAATCCCTCCGGGTGCCTACGTGTTCGTCTGCGTGGGACACGGGTCATTCTCCAATTCGGGCCGGGGACCGGCCGATACGACAATCCGGGCCGCGCATCGTCGCAGCCTTCGCGCCCGCGGTTCTAGCCTTCAATTCTGCGTCAGTCCAGCGGGTAAGCCCCGCCCCGCCGGTCCATTCCCCTGCCGCTGTTGGAAAATTGTCGCGGGCATTTCGTCGCAGGGCCGGGGCGCGCAGGGGGCTTTCAGCCCCCTCGGCCGCTAGCGCGGCCTTCACCCCCCAGGGTATTTTCGCAAAGAAGAAACCTAAAGCAGGCCCTGGCTGCGGAAGGACAGTTCGCGCGACTTGCCGATGATCAGGTGGTCGTGGACGGTGATTCCCATGCTGTCGGCGGCCTGGGCGATACGGGCGGTCATGGTGATGTCGGCGTCCGACGGGGTGGGATCGCCCGAGGGGTGGTTGTGGACCAGGATCAGCGCCGAGGCGTTCAGTTCCAGGGCGCGGCGGATGACCTCGCGCGGGTAGACCGGGACATGATCGACGGTGCCGCGCGCCTGTTCCTCGTCCGCGATCAGCACGTTCTTGCGGTCGAGATATAGGACACGAAACTGCTCGATCTCGCGATGCGCCATGGCGGTGTGGCAGTAATCCAGCAGCGCGTCCCAGCCGGACAGGACGGGGCGGTGCATGACGCGGGCGCGGGCCATGCGCTGCGCCGCGGCCTCGACGATCTTGAGTTCGGTGACCACGGCGGGGCCGACGCCCTCGACCTGGTCCAGACGGGCGGTGGGGGCGGTCAGCACGCGGTTGAAGTCGCCGAAGGTTTCGATCAGCCGGCGGGCCAGGGGCTTCACGTCCTGGCGGGGAATGGCGCGGAACAGCACCAGTTCCAGCAATTCGTAATCGGGCATGGCCGCCGCGCCGCCGGTCATGAAGCGGTCGCGCAGCCGGGCGCGGTGATCGGCCAGATAGGACGGCGCCTTGCCCTGGGGCAGCGGCAGCGGCGGCGCCTCGTCCGGGGCCGGCGCGAACAGCGGCAGGGGCATTTCGCCAAAGGTGCGATTCGGGTCCATGGCGCCAGCATGGACCCGTGCCGGTGAAGAAAAGGTTAACGCTGCATCAGCGCGTCATGCCGTCCCAGAAGCTTTTGACCTTGTTGAAGAAACTGTCAGACTGGGGGCTGTTGTCGGCCTGCTCGGCCTCGAATTCGCGCAGCAGTTCGCGCTGCCGGGCGGTCAGGTTCACGGGCGTTTCCACGGTCAGTTCGATCAGCATGTCGCCCGGTTCGCCCGAGGCGCCGGGGCCGTGGCGCAGCGGCGGCATCCCCTTGCCGCGCAGGCGCATCTGGCGGCCCGACTGGCTGCCCGCCGGAACCTTCACGCGGGCGCGGCCGCCGTCGATGGTGGGCACCTCGACCTCGCCGCCCAGGGCGGCGGTGGCCATGCTGACGGGCACCTGACAGGCCAGGATCTTGCCGTCGCGCAGGAAGATCGGGTGGTCCTGAACCTCGATGAAGATATAGAGATCGCCCGCAGGACCGCCGCGCAGCCCGGCCTCGCCCTCACCGGCAAGGCGGATGCGGGTGCCGGTCTCGACGCCCGCAGGGATGTTCACGGACAGGGTGCGTTCGCGTTCGATGCGGCCCGCACCGTGGCAGGCCTGGCAGGGATTCTTGACGATCTGGCCCTGACCGCCGCAGGTCGGGCAGGTGCGTTCGACGGTGAAAAAGCCCTGTTGCGCCCGGACCTTGCCCATGCCCGCGCAGGTCGGGCAGGTGGCGGGCTGGGTCGCGCCCTCGGCCCCGGTGCCCGCGCATTCGTCGCAGGCGATCGAGCCGGGAACGGTGATCGATTTCTTGAGGCCGGTATAGGCCTCTTCCAGGCTGACCCGCAGGTTATAGCGCAGATCCTGGCCGCGTTGCGCGCGGGTCCGGCCGCCGCCGCCCCGGCGGCCCATCATGTCGCCGAACAGATCCTCGAACACATCGGCGAAGGCCGTGCCGAAATCGCCCGGATGTGCGCCGCGCCCGCCGAAACCGCCGCCGCCGCCTTCGAAGGCTGCATGGCCGAACCGATCATAGGCCGCCTTCTTCTGGTCGTCCTTCAGGCAATCATAGGCCTCGTTCGCTTCCTTGAAGCGGGCTTCGGCCTGGGGATTGTCCTTGTTGCGGTCGGGATGCAGTTCCTTCGCCTTCTGGCGATAGGCTTTCTTGATTTCCTCGGCCGAGGCCCCGCGCGTTACGCCCAGAACCTCGTAGTAGCAGCGCTTGGCCATGTTTCGTCCTGTCTGGTTCCCCAACGAAAGGGCCGGCCCGCGTCATTCGGCGGACCGGCCCGAGAGGGTGCGGCCCGGATCAGCCGCGCTTCTTGTCTTCGCCGAGATCCTCGAAATCGGCGTCCACGATGTCGTCGTCGACGTTGCGGGGCTGGTCGCCCTCATCGTCGCCGCCGTCAGCGGCGGACTGCTGCGACTTGTAGATCGCCTCGCCCAGCTTCATCGACGCGTCCATCACGTTCTGGATGCCGCCGCGGATCTTGCCCGCGTCGTCCGATTTCAGCGATTCCTCCAACGCGCCGACCGCCAGTTCGATCGCCTCGACGGTCGAGCTGTCCACCTTGTCGCCGTGATCTTCCAGCGACTTCTTGGTCGAATGGATCAGGCTTTCGGCCTGGTTGCGCGCTTCGACCAGCTCGCGGCGGGACTTGTCGGCCTCGGCATTGGCTTCGGCGTCCTTCACCATCCGCTCGATATCCTCGTCGGTCAGACCGCCCGAGGCCTGGATGGTGATGTTCTGGGTCTTGCCGGTGCCCTTGTCCTTGGCAGAAACCGAGACGATGCCGTTGGCGTCGATGTCGAAGGTCACCTCGATCTGCGGCAACCCGCGCGGCGCGGGCGGGATGTCTTCCAGGTTGAACTGGCCCAGCAGCTTGTTGTCGGCTGCCATCTCGCGTTCGCCCTGGAACACCCGGATCGTCACCGCGTTCTGGTTGTCTTCCGCGGTCGAGAAGATCTGCGACTTCTTGGTCGGGATCGTGGTGTTGCGGTCGATCAGCCGGGTGAACACGCCGCCCAGGGTCTCGATCCCCAGCGACAGCGGCGTCACGTCCAGCAGGACCACGTCCTTCACGTCGCCTTGCAGAACGCCCGCCTGAATGGCGGCCCCCAGGGCCACGACCTCATCGGGGTTGACGCCCTTGTGGGGTTCCTTGCCGAAGAACTCGGTCACGGCCTCGATCACCTTGGGCATCCGGGTCATGCCGCCGACCAGGACGATCTCGTCGATGTCGGATTTCGACACGCCCGCGTCCTTGATGGCGTCGGCGACCGGCTTCATGGTGCGCTTGATCAGGTCGCCCACCAGGCTTTCCAGCTTGGCGCGGGTCAGCTTGATGACCAGGTGCAGCGGCGTGCCGCTGTTCTTGTCCATGCTGATGAACGGCTGGTTGATCTCGGTCTGCGAGGACGAGGACAGTTCGATCTTGGCCTTTTCGGCGGCTTCCTTCAGGCGCTGAAGGGCCATCTTGTCCTTGGTCAGATCGACGCCGTGTTCCTTCTTGAACTCGTCCGCCAGGTAATTGACGATCCGCATGTCGAAGTCTTCGCCGCCCAGGAACGTGTCGCCGTTCGTGGACTTCACCTCGAACAAGCCGTCGTCGATTTCCAGGATGGTGATGTCGAAGGTGCCGCCGCCAAGGTCATAGACGGCGATGGTCTTGCTGTCCTTCTTGTCCAACCCGTAGGCCAGCGCGGCCGCGGTCGGCTCGTTGATGATGCGCAGGACTTCCAGGCCCGCGATCTTGCCCGCGTCCTTGGTGGCCTGACGCTGGGCGTCGTTGAAATAGGCGGGGACCGTGATGACGGCCTGCGTCACCGGCTCTCCCAGATAGCTTTCCGCGGTTTCCTTCATCTTCTGAAGGATCATCGCGCTGACCTGCGCGGGGGAATATTTCTCGCCCTTCACCTCGACCCAGGCGTCGCCGTTGCCGCCGTCGACGATGGCATAGGGAACCAGCTTGCGGTCCTTTTCCACGGCCTCGTCGCCGATGCGGCGGCCGATCAGGCGTTTCACGGCAAAGACGGTGTTGGTGGGGTTCGTGACGGCCTGGCGCTTGGCGGGCTGGCCGACCAGGCGCTCGCCATCCGTGAAGCCCACGATGGAGGGCGTGGTGCGGGCGCCTTCGCTGTTCTCGATGACCTTGGGCTGGCTGCCGTCCATGATCGCGACGCAGCTGTTGGTGGTGCCGAGGTCGATGCCGATGACTTTTGACATGCTTGTTTCCTTCTTGCGGCGATTCCAGAGGGCTTCAGGTCCGTTATGGCCCCCGAGGCCCGATCCCAAATGCGGTTCCAGGTCCGGGAACCCGGACGCTTCGGGGGTGTATATAGGGATGGTTTCAAGCCCCGCAAGCGCCCGATGCGGGCATTTTGCGCGCGATCAATCGGCCGCCGTCCAGCTGAGGGATTCGTATTTGCGGGTGGTGAAGTTGATCAGCAGCCCCACAATCATCGCCGCCAGCGAAAACCACAGCGCATAAAGCGGATCGGTTTTCAGGGGGGTGTAGTTGATGAACAGAAACCCCCGTTGCTGGTCGATGATGTGGAACAGCGGGTTCCAGATGAACCAGGGCAGCAGCGCGTTGGGAACCACGTTGCCCACGAACATCTTGCCCGAGGCGAACATGTTGATGCGCTGATAGGCCGTGGTGACCAGCCGCGATCCGCGCGGCGACCAGGGCCGGACGCCCAGGAAGATCAGGCCGATGCACCCGCCCGAGAACCAGGCCAGCAGATACATCCCCAGGCTTCCGGGCCAGAAGTCGACATGGATGGGCGCGACCAGGACGTGATACAGCCACAGGATCGCGATGCAGCTGATCGTCTGGCGATACAGCACCGCCAGCGCGGCCGAGGCGATCAGGACCGCCGGATTCAGCGGTTCGTGCTTGGTCAGCCCGCCCGAGACCGAATGGCTGCCCGCCACCGCGCCCGATGTCTGGACATGGACCATGAACATGAAGATGCCCGACATCAGGTACAGCATGAAATCGCCCCGGATGGGCGAGTTGCGCACCCCCATGACCAGATAGATCAGCAGGAAGGCCATCATGAAGATCGCCGATTGCAGGATCGTCAGCAGCAGCCCCACCACCGCGTTGCGATGGTCGTTGCGCAGGTTGTAGACTGTCTGGTGATAGATCAGGCCCAGCGTGGCGCCGGCGGCCTGGACGATCGTTCTGGTCTTTCGCTGGTTGAACAAAGCCCGCGCCGCCCCTGCCTGCGACCTTGGGGCGCTTGCCCAAGCCGTCGGCCGCGATCATAAGGGGGATTGGTGCCCGTCACAATCGGCGGGACCGCGCCAGGCGGGCCGTGCGGGAAGGAAAGAAGATGGAATTGGAACGACTGATCGCACAGATGCGGCGCCTGGCGTTGCAGGCCGGGGCCCGGATCATGGAGATCTATCAGGCCGAGGATTTCGACGTTCGCGCCAAATCCGACGATTCGCCCGTCACCGCCGCGGACGAGGCCGCCGATGCGCTGATCTCGGCCGGGCTGTCCCAGGCCTTTCCCGACATCCCCCTGATCACCGAAGAACAGGCCGCCAGCCATGCCCGCACGGCGCAGACCTTCCTGATCGTCGATCCGCTGGACGGGACCAAGGAATTCGTGCAGCGGCGCGGCGATTTCACCGTCAACATCGCCTATGTCGAAAACGGCGTGCCGCGGCTGGGCGTCGTCTATGCCCCCGCCAAGGGGCGGCTGTTCTATACCACCGCCGACGGCCGCTCGGTCGAGGAGACGGGGCCGTTCGGGGACGAGCCGGGCCAGGTCGTGCCCATCGGCGTGAACCCGATCCCGGACAATCGCGGGCTGATGGTGGTGGCCTCGAAGTCGCATCGCGATGCGGCGACCGACGATTACATCGCCCGATATGCGGTGCGCGACATGGCCAGCGCGGGATCCTCGCTGAAATTCTGCCTGGTGGCGACCGGCGAGGCGGATCTGTATCCGCGCCTGGGCCGCACGATGGAATGGGACACGGCGGCGGGTGACGCAGTGCTGCGCGGCGCGGGCGGAGAGGTGGTGCGCTTCGACGACCACACGCCGCTGGCCTATGGCAAGCCGGGGTTCGAGAACCCGTTCTTCATCGCCTTCGCCCCAGGCGTGCTGCTGGTGAAAGCCTGATGTCGGTCCTGATCGTCATTCCCGCGCGCCACGCCTCGACCCGCTATCCGGGCAAGCCGCTGGTCGACCTGCGCGGCGCGTCCGGCCAGGCGCGCAGCCTGATCCGGCGCAGCTGGGACGCGGCCATGGCGGTGACGGGCGTCGACCGGGTGGTGGTCGCCACCGACGACGACCGAATCCGCGACCATGCGCAGGGCTTCGGCGCGCAGGTGGTGATGACCGCCACGACCTGCCGCAACGGCACCGAACGCTGCGCCGAAGCCGTGGCCAACCTGGGCCTGACGCCCGAGATCGTGGTCAACCTGCAAGGCGACGCGCCCCTGACCCCCGCCTGGTTCGTCGAGGAACTGGTGGCGGGTCTGCGCGCCGATCCGCAATCGGACGTGGCGACCCCGGTCCTGCGCTGCACCGGGCGGATGCGCGCGGACCTGATCGCCGACCGCCATGCGGGCCGGGTGGGCGGGACCACGGCGGTCTTCGGCCATGACCGGCAGGCGCTGTATTTCTCGAAGGAAGTGATCCCCTTCGCGGCGGGTCCGTTCGGCGACGACGATCCCAGCCCGGTCTTTCACCATGTGGGCGTCTATGCCTATCGCCCCCCAGCCCTTGCCGAATACGCGACCTGGGACGAAGGCCCCCTGGAACGGCTGGAGGGGCTGGAGCAGTTGCGGTTCCTGGAACGCGGCCGCCGGATCCTGTGCGTTCAGGTCGAATCACGCGGCCGGCAGTTCTGGGAACTGAACAATCCCCAGGACGTGCCGCGGCTGGAGGCGATGATGCAGGCGATGAACCTGGATTGAGATCCCGCGGTTTTCCACAATCGGCAGCATTCGCTGTAAATCCGTTCCGCTTTTCTGCGATTGCATTGGCGCCAAGTTGCCGACGCCGTTATGATGCGGCTTGCAGATGCAGCGTTTGTGGATGACTTAGCGTTAAGCTGTGTCGGGCCATTGTCCGCCGCGAAAGATCGAAAAAGGTGTCAGCACGATGACTCGTAAAGTTACCAAGGCCATCTTCCCCGTGGCTGGTCTGGGGACACGCTTCCTTCCCGCCACGAAAAGCATCCCGAAAGAGATCATGACCCTGGTCGACCGGCCCCTGATCCAATACGCGATCGACGAGGCGCGGGCCGCCGGCATCACCGAATTCATCTTCGTCACCTCTCGCGGCAAGGGCGCGCTGGAGGATTACTTCGACCACGCGCACGAACTGGAAAGCAGCCTGAAGAAATCCGGCAAGACCGAGCTTCTGGAAACCCTGCGCGGCACCAACATGGAATCGGGCGCCATCGCCTATATCCGCCAGCACAAGGCCTTGGGCCTGGGCCACGCGGTCTGGTGCGCGCGCCGCCTGCTGGCCGATGACGAACCCTTCGCGGTGGTTCTGACCGACGACGTGATCATGGGCGAACCCCCCTGCCTGCAACAGATGATCGAGGCCTATGGCGAGACTGGCGGCAGCATGGTCGCCACGATGGAGGTCGCGCCCGAAAAGGCCCAGGCCTACGGCGTCCTGGACGTGGCCGAGGATATGGGCGCCATCGTCAGGGCGCGCGGCATGGTGGAAAAGCCCCCGCTGGGCACCGCGCCGTCGAACCTGGCGGTGATCGGCCGCTATATCCTGGCGCCGACGGTGATGCAGAACCTCAACAAGCTGAAGGCCGGGTCGGGCGGGGAAATCCAGCTGACCGACGCCATCGCCGACGACATCGCGGCAGGCCGCGACGTGTTCGGCCTGCGCTTCCGGGGCCAGCGTTTCGACTGCGGATCGAAGGCGGGCTTCCTGCAAGCGACCGTGGCCTTCGGGCTCGAGCGTGACGAGCTGAAGGAAGAATTCGCCGAATACCTGCACGACATCATGTCGATGCGCCGGGCCGCCGAATAAACGCATGTCGCGAACGGTATTGGTGACAGGCGGTGCGGGCTATATCGGCTCGCACGCCTGCAAGGCGCTGGCTGCGGCGGGCTATCGGCCCGTCACGCTGGACAATCTTTCGACCGGCTGGCGCGATGCGGTGAAGTTCGGACCCTTCGTGCAGGCCGACCTGCTGGACCGGGCGGCGCTTGACGCGGCCTTCGCCGAACATCGCCCCGCCGCCGTCCTGCATTTCGCCGCCCTCAGCCAGGTGGGCGAGGCGATGGCCGAACCCGGCAAGTACTGGCGCAACAATGTCAGCGGATCGCTGAACCTGATCGAGGCCGCCATCGACGCGGGCTGCCTGGATGTCGTCTTCAGTTCCACCTGCGCGACCTATGGCGACCGCGACGGAGAGGTTCTGGACGAGGACACGCCCCAGGCGCCGCTGAACGCCTATGGCGCCAGCAAGCGCGCGATCGAGGACATGCTGGCCGATTTCGGCGCGTCCCACGGGCTGCGCTCGGTGATCTTTCGGTATTTCAACGTGGCGGGCGCCGATCCCGACGGAGAGGTCGGCGAACATCACCGCCCCGAAACCCATCTGATCCCGCTGATCCTGGATGCGGTCGACGGCAAGCGCGCGGCGCTGACGGTGCATGGCACCGACTATCCGACGCCTGACGGCACCTGCATCCGCGATTATGTGCATGTGATGGATCTGGTCGATGCGCATGTCCGGGGCCTGGAATGGCTGCGCGCGGGCAAGGCCAGCCGGGTCTTCTGCCTGGGCACCGGCGACGGTTTCTCGGTCCGCGAGGTCGTGGACGCGACCCGCCATGTCACCAACCGCCCGGTGCCGATGGTGGACGGCCCGCGCCGGGGCGGCGATGCCGTCAAGCTGGTCTGCGGCAGCACCCGGGCCAAGGCGGAGCTGGGCTGGCAGCCGCATCGGTCCACCATGAAGCAGATGATCGCGGATGCCTGGCGCTGGCATCAGAACGGCTCTTACCAGGCGTGACCGGCGGCCCGCCAGCCCTGCGGCGCGCCTGGTCGGCCTGGCGCCTGCGCTGGAAACGACGCGCGCTGCTGTGGCGCTGCCTGCGCGCGGGCCGTGACCTGATCCCCCTGGCGGATCGCACTGCGGCGATCCGCCCCGGCGACATCCTGTGTTTCGCGGCTATCCGCAACGAAATCCTGCGCCTGCCCGAATTCCTGCATCATTACCGCAGGCTGGGCGTCGCGCATTTCCTGATCGTCGACAATGCCAGCACCGATGGCAGCGACCGCCTGCTGCGCGACCAGCCCGACGTGTCGCTGTGGCAGGCGCCCGGCAGCTATCGCGCGGCGCGGTTCGGGATGGACTGGCTGGGCGCGCTGCTGTTCGGGCACGGCCACGGCCATTGGTGCCTGACCGTCGATGCAGACGAGTTGCTGATCTATCCCGATTGGGACCGCCGCCCGCTGCCGCACCTGGCCGCGCACCTGGACGCCGCCCGCCGCCCGGCGATGGGGGCGATGATGCTGGATCTGTATCCGCGCGGCCCGCTGGACCGGGCCGAGGCCGGACCGCAGGCGCCCCTGGCCGACCGGCTGCCCTGGTTCGATCCCGCCCCCTATCGCTGCCGCGTGATGTCGCCCAGGCGCAACCGCATCCTGCATGGCGGGGTCCGCGAACGGGTGTTCTTTCCCGGCGAGCCGGACCGGGGACCGACGCTGAACAAGCTGCCTCTGGTGCGGTGGAACCGGCGCTATGTCTATGTCAACTCGACTCACTCGCTGCTGCCGCCCCGGCTGAACGACCAATATGACGGCCCCGGCGATCCGCGCCTGTCCGGGGTGCTGCTGCATGGCAAGTTCCTGCCCGACAGCGCCGCCCGCGCCGCCGAGGAACTGGTCCGGCGGCAGCATTTCGTCGATCCGGACGGCTATCGCCCCTATCATCGCGCCGTCGCGGCGGCGCCGGTCCTGTGGCATGGCGGATCCGTCCGATATTCCGGCTGGCGGCAGTTGCTTGACCTGCGGCTGATGGGCCGAGGAGCATGGCTGTCGTCCGACGGTTGAAGGGGCGATCAACGCTCTTGCCAAATGCGTGTATTCGACGCATTCGGGCATCATGACAGGCAGGCGTCAGGGTGGGGATCGGCAGGGGTGGCGGCGATGCGGGGCCTAGGCGGGCATCCCCTGGTCGGCCGCCTGCGCCGCCGTGCGGAACGCCAGCGCCTGATCGCGCGCGGCATCCTGGGCGGCGGTGCCCTGCGCGCGCTGTCGGACCGCACCCGCCGGATCGGGCCGGGCGACATTCTGTGCCTTGTCACCCTGCGCGACGAACGCGCGCGTCTGCCCTGGTTCCTGGATTATTATCGTGGGCTGGGGGTGCGCCACTTCCTGATGGTGGACAACGACAGCAGCGACGGCGGCGCCGATTACCTGCGCGCCCAGCCCGACGTGTCGCTGTGGTGGACCGATGCCAGCTACAAGGCCGCGCGATTCGGCATGGACTGGATGAACGCGCTGCTGCGGCGCCATGGCCGGGGGCACTGGTGTCTGACGGTCGATCCCGACGAATTCCTGGTCTATCCGCATATGGATCAGCGTCCGCTGACGGCGCTGACAAGCTGGCTGGAGTCGGCCGGGCGGCGGTCCTTTCCGGCGATGCTGCTGGACATGTATCCCAAGGGCCCGATCGAGGAGGCCCTCTGCGCCCAAGGCCAGGACCCCTTCGCGGTCGCCCGCTGGTTCGATCCGGCCAATTATTCGATCCAGAAGAACGCCTATTTCGGCAACCTGTGGATCCAGGGCGGACCCCGCAGGCGGGCGTTCTTTTCCCATGACCCGCTGGCCAGCCCGGCGCTGAACAAGATCCCGCTGGTGAAATGGGACGCGCGCTATGCCTATGTCAGTTCGACCCACATGCTGCTGCCGCGCGGCCTGAACCTGGTCTATGACGAGGACGGGGGCGAGCTGATCTCGGGCTGTCTGCTGCACGCCAAGTTCCTGTCCAGCTTCGCCGCCAAGTCGGCCGAGGAACTTGATCGGCGGCAGCATTACGGCGACAGCCGGGAATACCGCGCCTATCACGACGGCCTGCATCGGGGCGCAGACCTGTGGTGCAGCGAATCGCGCGAATACCGCGACTGGCGGCAGTTGGAGGATCTGGGCCTGATCTCTCGCGGGAACTGGGCATGACGGCGGCGGTGCGCCTGGGGGTGGTGGTGCTGTGCCATGGCGATCTGGACCTGGTCGCGCGGCTGGCGCGCATCTGGGCGGATGGCGGCGCGCGGGTGGCGGTCCATGTCGATGCCAAGGTCTCGGCCGCGCGGCTGGGGGGACTGCGCAGGGCTTTGGCCGAGTGCGGCGACATCATCTTCGTCGCCCGCCGCCACCGCTGTTCCTGGGGCCGCTTCAGCCTGGTGCGGGCCACCCAGGACGCGGCGACGGACCTGCTGGCGCGCTTTCCCGACACGACCCATGTCTATCTGGCCTCGGGCGCCTGTCTGCCGCTGCGGCCCATTGCCGAACTGACCGCCTATCTGGCCGCCGATCCCGACCGCGACCATATCGAAAGCGTCAGCAGCCGGGATGTCGGCTGGACCGTCGGCGGCCTGAGCCATGAACGCTTCACCCTGTTCTTCCCCTTCGACTGGAAGCGCCGCCGCTGGCTGTTCGACCGCTTCGTCGCCTGGCAGCGCCGGCGCGGGATCTGCCGCCGGATGCCCTCTGGACTGTCGCCGCATCTGGGGTCGCAGTGGTGGTGCCTGACCGCGCGGACCCTGCGCGCCATCCTGGAGGATCCGCGGCGCGCAGAATTCGACCGCTTCTTCCGCTTCACCTGGATCCCGGACGAAAGCTATTTCCAGACGCTGGTGCGCCGCCATTCGGCCCAAGTGGAAAGCGGGTCGCTGACCATGGCCAAGTTCGACCATACCGGGCGGCCCTATCTTCTGTATGACGACCATCTCGACATGCTGGCCGATTCGCGCTGTTTCGTCGCCCGCAAGATCTGGCCGGGGGCGTCGCGGCTGCTGTCGCGTTTTCCGCTGCCGGTCGACGGCCGGCCGCGGGTCGATCCGCCGCAACCGGCGCGGATGTCGCGGATCATCGACCAGACGGTGCGCCGCCGCGTCCTGGGGCGGCCGGGGCTGTACATGCAAAGCCGCTTTCCCCGCAAGGACGCCGAAAACGGCAAGACCTCGGCCCCCTATGCGGTCATCCAGGGGCTGACCGACATCTTCCCGGATTTCGAGGGCTGGCTGCGCGGGCATCTGTCCTGCGATGTCCACGGCCACCTGTTCGGACCCGAAGGCGTCGAATTCGCGGGCCGCCCGCGCATCGGGCCGGGGGCGATCTCGGCCGATCCGCGGATCCGCGACCGCGATCCGCAGGGCTTCCTGACCTCGCTGATCCGCATCACCGACCGGATGCAGGTGTTCCAGTTCAGCCCGCGCGACAACCAGGCGCTGAACTGGTTCATCGCCACCGACCCCAATGCGCATATGCTGGTCGTGACCGGCGCCTGGAAGCTGCCGCTGCTGCATTCGGGGATGCCCTTCGACGACGTGCGCCGGGTCTTCGCGCAGTTGCAGCGGATCGAGCTGGAACAGCTAGATGTGCTGAATTCGCTGTGGGTTCGCGCCCGGCTGCATCATCACGACCTGGGCGAATTCCTGCGCCATCCCCTGCCGATCCTCCAGGATGTCCTGTTGCAGATCGACCCGCATTCCGTGCCCGTGGCGGCGCTGCCCGCGATGCGCGACCCGACCGGCCTGGACGGGATGCTGCGCCGGTTGCGCAATTCTGGCCTGCGGCCCCGCCTGACCGGCGAGGATCTGCCCGCCGCCGATCTGCCGATCACCGAAAGGACAGCCGCCGAATGACCCAGGGCTTTCGCAGCTTCGTCATCTTCGCCGGGATGCGCACCGGGTCCAATCTGCTGGAGGCGACGCTGAACGCCGTGCGGGGCGTCACCTGCTTTGGCGAGGCGTTCAACCCCTATATGATGGGTTGGCCCGACAAGGACGAGATGCTGGGCGTCACCCGCGCCGCGCGCGAGGCCGATCCGCTGCCCCTGCTGGCGCGGCTGACCGACAAGCCGGGCCACCTGCCGGGCTTCCGCTATTTCCACGACCACGATCCCCGCGTGCTGGAGCCGGTCATCGCGGACCGGGCCTGCGCCAAGATCATCCTGACGCGCAATCCGCTGGACAGTTATGTCTCGACCCGTCTGGCCTGGGAGACCAACCAGTGGAAGCTGAACGAATCCGAGGTGCCGATCCCGGCGCGCATCACCTATGACGGCGAGGAATTCCGCAGGATGCTGTCCGCGGCCGAGGATTTCAGGCGCCATGTAGCCGGCCGGTTGCAGGCGACCGGGCAGGCGGCCTTCCATCTGGATTACGAGGATCTGCGCGATGCCGGGGTGATGACCGGGCTGCTGCACTGGCTGGGCCGGACCGATCTGGAGCGGGTAGAGCCGGCGCGCGATCAGGTGCCGCAAAACCCGCAGGAACTGGCGCAGAAGGTCACCAATTTCGACTCCATGCAGGACGACCTGCGCGGTATCGACCCGTTCGGGCTGCATCGCATCCCCCATTTCGAACCCCGGCGCGGCCCCGCCGTGCCCAGCTTCCTGGCTGCCGATGCGGGCCGGGGGCTGCTGTTCATGCCGGTCAGGGGGGGACCGGGCCGGGCGATCCGCGACTGGCTGGCGGCGCTTGGCCCGGTCGAGGGCGCCTTTACCTAATCCGGCCTGCGACAATGGAAACGCGCCCGTCCCGGCCATCGTAGCTTCACCGTGCTGCGCCACCCCCTGCTGCGGGCCTGGGACGCCTTCGATCACCTGCTGACGCGCGGCAAGCCCGAAGAGCGCGAGGTGCTGCGTGGCTTGCATCGCGTGTCCCTGCCGCCTGACGATGCGCTGTCGCGGCTGGCCCGAGACGATCGTGTCGCCATTTTCGCCGATTTCCTGGGTTTCCTGCGCCGCAATCTGAATGGCCAGACCTCGTTGCCGACCCAGCCGATCTGGGCCAGCCAAAGCGAGGTTCTGTCAGGCTTCGCCCGCTTCGCCGTCCCCGACATGCTGGTCCGCGAAGATCGGCTGGCCGAGGATTTGCGCCATCTGGCGCGCGCGACCGGACTGTCGGACGCCGACCCGGACGCCGTGACGCCCGCCCCCATCCCGGATGCGCTGCGCGATCCCCGGCTGGCCGAGGCCGCGCAGGCGGCATACCTGCGCGATTATATCGCCTTCGGCTTCGGTCTGATGCCCTAGCCGCCCGTTTTCATCTTCGCCCAAACATCCCGCGGGCTT
Source organism: Paracoccus haematequi (assembly GCF_900631945.1). Lineage (GTDB taxonomy): Bacteria > Pseudomonadota > Alphaproteobacteria > Rhodobacterales > Rhodobacteraceae > Paracoccus > Paracoccus haematequi_A. The sequence continues at coordinate 43,324 of NZ_UZWE01000026.1, read as the reverse complement.
CCGAAAGACCGGAAAAAGGTCCGGTGGACCTTACAGCGAAGGAGGGGCAGGTCTAAAGCGGGGGGCACGCGACGCCACCAGCGGCTACGCCTGCAACAACGCCGCCAGTTCCGCCTGCTTTTCGCGGACCAAAGCCGCGTCGCCGTCGGATTCCAGGTTCAGCCGCACCACGGGTTCGGTGTTCGACTTGCGCAGGTTGAAGCGCCAGGTGCCGAAATCCAGCGACACGCCGTCCAGGTCGTCGCGGCTTTCGGCCTGCGGTTCGTATTTCGCGATCAGTCGGGCGATCGCCGCGTCGGGATCGTCGATGTGATAATTCGTTTCGCCCGAGGACGGGTACAGCCGCATCCGTTCTTCCAGCAGCTCGGCCAGCGTCTGGCCCTTGCGCGACAGCAGTTCGATCATCAGCAACCAGGGGATCATGCCGCTGTCGCAGTAATAGAAGTCGCGGAAATAATGGTGGGCCGACATCTCTCCGCCATAGATCGCACCCACGTCGCGCATCTTGCGCTTGATGAAGGCGTGGCCGGTCTTGCTGACCACGGCCTCGCCGCCCGCTTCCTCGATCATGGCGCGGGTGTTCATGATCACGCGGGGGTCGTGGACGATCTTTTCGCCGGGGCTTTTCTCAAGGAAGGCTGCGCCCAGCAGGCCGACGATATATTCGCCGGGGATGAAGCGGCCGTTCTCGTCGAAGAAGAAGCAGCGGTCGAAATCGCCGTCCCAGGCGACGCCCAGATCAGCGTCCTCGGCCTTGACCTTCTCGACCGTGACGGGCTGGTTCTCGGGCAGCAGCGGGTTCGGGATGCCGTTCGGGAAGCTGCTGTCGACGTTATGATGCATCCGCACGAAGGTCAGCGGCGCGCCCCGCTTTTCCAGCTCGGCCGCGATGGCGTCGAAGGTTGGTCCCGCCGTACCGTTTCCGGCGTTCACCACGATCTTCATCGGCTTCAGGACCGAGACATCGACGAAATCCGCCATTGCCTTGGCGTATTCCGCGCGGGCATGGCTGAAATCGGTGACGCTGCCCTTTTCGGCGGGCGCAAAGACGCCGCTGGCCGCCAGTTCCACGATCGGGGGCAGTTCGGTGGCCGGATCCAGCGGGGCCGATCCGCGCCCGACGATCTTCATGCCGTTGTAGTTGATCGGGTTGTGGGACGCCGTAACCTCGATCCCGCCATCGGTGTCGTGGAAGCCGGTGTGGAAATAGACCTCCTCGGTCCCCGCCAGGCCCAGATCCAGCACGTCGGCGCCGCCATCGGTCAGCCCCTCGATCAGCGCGGCCGCCAGTTCGGGCGAGGTCTCGCGGCTGTCGCGGCCCACCACGACGCGCTTGGCCCCCCGCGCCTGCGCAAAAGCCCGGCCGATCCGATAGGCCACGTCCGCGTCAAGATTCTTGCCCAGTTCGCCCCGAACGTCATAGGCCTTGAAGCAGGTGATCTCGCGATGGCCAAGGTTGCCTTTGTCGCTCATGGGGTAAATCCTTGCTGAACTTCGAACAGACCAAGCGCTAGCAGGACGCCATGGAATTTCAAGGCGCATCTGGTCCTTCTGATCTAGGTGACGCGAAACGCGAAGGACGCTAGAACCGTTCCCGACCAAGGAGGGATGCCGATGGACACCAAGACGCTGATCGCCGCCTATTACGACGCCTTCAACGCGGGCCGCACGGATGAGATGCTGGCCCTGCTGCATGACGACGTAGAGCACCATGTCAACGAAGGCGGCATCCGCAAGGGCAAGGCGCTGTTTGCGGATTTCAACCGCCACATGACCGACAGCTACAAGGAGAGCCTGACCGACATGGTGATCTTCGCCAATGAGGCGGGCGACCGCGCGGCGGCGGAATTCGTGGTGAACGGCACCTATCTGAAGACCGACGAGGGCCTGCCCGAGGCGAAGGGCCAGACCTATCGCCTGCCCGCCGGGACGTTCTTCACCATCCGCGACGGCAGGATCGCGCGGGTCACGACCTATTACAACCTGGCCGACTGGACGCGGCAGGTCAGCCAATGACGGTCACGACGCGCGTCCTGACCGGCGAGGCGCTTGGCGCGGCGCTGGAAGACGTCGCGCGTCTGCGGATCCGGGTGTTCCACGATTTCCCCTATCTTTATGACGGGGATCAGGATTACGAACAGGATTACCTGCGCGCCTATCAGTCGCCCGGCGCGGTTGTCGTGGCGGCGATGGACGGCGCCCGCGTGGTGGGGGCCGCGACCGGGGCGCCGATGGTCGATCACGCCGCCGATTTCGCCGCCGCCTTCGAGGACCGGCCGGAACCGCTGGACCAGATCTTCTATTGCGCGGAATCGGTGCTGTTGCGAGAGTATCGCGGCCAGGGCATCGGCCATGCTTTCTTCGACGCGCGCGAGGCCCATGCCCGCGCCTTGGGCCTGACCTTCAGCGCCTTTTGCAGCGTGATCCGCCCCGCCGACCACCCGGCCCGGCCCGCCGATTACCGCCCCCTGGACGATTTCTGGCGCAAGCGCGGCTATGCGCCGCTGCCTGGCGTCATCGCCCGGTTTTCGTGGAAGGATCTGGGCGAGGCGGCGGAGACCGAGAAGCCCCTGCAATTCTGGATGCGCCCGCTATGAGAATCGCCGCCGCCGCCTATCCGGTCGACTGGTTCGGCAGCTTCGCCGATTACCGGGCCAAGCTGACCCGCTGGGTCGCGGATGCGGCGGACGCCGACCTGCTGGTCTTTCCCGAATATGCCGCGATGGAGCTTGCGTCCCTGGGCGGGCCGGAGGTGGCAGGCGATCTGGAAGCATCCTTGCACGAGGTCGCCCGGCATTGGCCGCAGGTCCAGGCGCTGCATGTCGACCTTGCGGCACGGCATGGCTGCCATATCCTCGGCGCCTCGGGTCCGGTCTTCGACGGCCCGCGCCCGGTCAATCGCGCGGTGCTGTATGGACCGCAGGGCGTCATCGGCCATCAGGACAAGCAGATCATGACCCGGTTCGAGCGCGAGGACTGGGATGTGGTGGGCGCCCCGGGCCTGCGGGTCTTCGACACGGCCCTGGGCCGGATCGGCGTCCTGATCTGCTATGACAGCGAATTTCCGTTGCTGGGCCGGGTGCTGGCTCAGGCGGGGGCGGAACTGTTGCTGGTGCCAAGCTGCACGGATACGGTCGCGGGCTTTTCCCGCGTGCGGATCGGCGCGATGGCGCGGGCGCTGGAAAGCCAATGCGTGGTGGTCCAGGCGCCCACGGTCGGAGCCTGCGACTGGATGCCCGCGCTGGACGAAAACCGGGGCCGGGCGGCGATCTATGGCCCGCCGGACGGGTTCTGGCCGGAAACCGGCATCATCGCCGAAGGCCCGATGGATCAGCCGGGCTGGGTGATGGCCGATGTCGATCTGGCCCGCGTAGGCGACAGCCGCCGCAACGGCGCGGTCCTGCCCTTCGCCCATTGGCCCGAAAGCGAAGGCGCACGCCTGACGGGTACGGAAACCATTTCTTAAACAATTCGTTTTATTCATCGACGGCGCTGGTCACGGCGCCTTTCCGTGCCATATTCCGCAGCTATGCTGCATATCACAGACACCATCACCATCGAGGAGTGGGAGCTGACCGAACAGTTCACCAGATCCCAGGGACCGGGCGGGCAGAACGTCAACAAGGTCGAAACCGCGGTCGAACTGCGGTTCGAAGCCGCGCGCTCGCCCAACCTGTCCGATGCGGTCAAGCGCCGACTGGAACGGCTGGCGGGGCGGCGTTGGACACGCGACGGCGCGGTGGTGATCCTGTCGCAGGAAACCCGCAGTCAGGCGCGGAACCGGGAAATCGCGCGCGACCGGATGGCCGACTTGATCCGGCGCGCGACCGAGGCTGCCCGGCCCAGGGTCGCGACCAAGCCGACCTGGGGCAGCCAGCAGCGCCGCCTGAAGGCCAAGGCCACCAGGGGGGAAGTCAAGGCCCTGCGCGGCAGGGTAGAGGAGGGGGAATGAACGCGATCCGCCAGTCGCTGGGCCTGCTGATCGGGCGGCGGCCGCCTGCCTTGCAGGTCGGCGCGGTCTGCCGCTGCACCAGGACCGGCGATGTCGTCCTGATCACCAGCCGCGGAACCGGGCGCTGGGTGATTCCGAAGGGCTGGCCGATGGAGGGCAAGAGCCTGCCTGCCGCCGCCGCCACCGAGGCCTGGGAGGAAGCGGGGGTCGAGGGGCGGGTGCAGGACGCCGAACTGGGCCGCTATCGCTATGACAAGGAACAGGATCGGGGCTTTTCCGTCCCCATCGAGGTTCGCGTCTTCCTGCTGGAGGCCGACCGCCAGCGCGCCGATTTCCCCGAGGCGAAGCAGCGCAAGCGCCGCTGGTTCGCCCCGGCCGACGCCGCACGCCTGGTTGCGGAACGAGGCCTGCGGGAAATCCTGCTTGCATTGCCGCCGATACCCGGCTGACAACGGGGCATGAGGCCGCCCGACCGCCAATTCGATGTTCTTGACCGGGATCTGCGTCGGATCACCGTCGCGGAATCCGCCCAGTTCCATGCCGTCCGTCCGGTCCTGCGGCTGGGCGCGGGTATCCTGCTGGCGGTATCGCTGATCTTCCTGGCGCTCGGGATCACGGGCCAGCAACCCGGCCTGGTCCTGGTCGGCGCGGGCCTGATCGTGGCGGGCTGGCTGGGTCTGTCGATCGGTGCGAACGACATCGCCAACTCGCTTGGTCCGGCGGTGGGGGCGGGCGCCATCGCCATCGGGCCGGGCCTTGCGCTGGTGGCGGCGGCCGAGATCGCGGGCGCGACGCTGGCAGGCCATGTCGTCACGCATCGCCTGGCCGAGGGGATCGTGGACGTCCGTGTGCTGACCGGCGCGGGCGGGCAGATCGTGATGCTGGCCGCGCTGATCGCGGCGGCGGGCTGGATCACGGTCGCGACGGGGGCGAACCTGCCGGTCTCGACCTCGCATTCCATCGTGGGCGCGATTGCCGGATCCGGGCTGGCGGCGGCCGGGTCGGCGGCGGTGTCCTGGGGCGGCATCGCGATGATGGCGCTGGCCTGGATCCTGACACCCATGGCCGCCGCGATCCTGGCCGGGGTTCTGCTGGCGCTGCTGCGCATCAAGGTGGCCGAGGCGCCGGATCGCAGCCGCGCTGCCCGTGCCTGGCTGCCGCCGCTGATCGGCGCCATGGTCGGGCTGTTCACGGCCTATGTCGCCACCCTGGTTCCCGTCCTGTCGCTGCGGCTTCCCCAGGCGCTGCTGCCCGGCGCGGCGGCGGGCCTGGCGGCGATGCTGCTGATGCGCCGCCGCGTCGGGCAGGTCCTGGCCGAGGCGGGGGGCGACCGGCCCGGCATGAAGCGGATTCTGCGCCAGCCGCTGTTGTTCGCGGCCGTGATGATGGCCTTTGCCCATGGCGCGGGCGATGCGGGCAACGTGGCGGGGCCGCTGCTGGTCATCCTGTCGCCGCCGCACCGCGATCCCTTGCCCGTCCCGCTGCTGCTGCTGGCCCTGGCGGGCACCGCCATCGCCCTGGGCGCCCTTCTGTTCGGGCGTCGGCTGGTCGGCGTCATCGGCGAGGGGATCACCCGGCTCAACCCGGCCCGCGCCTTCTGCATCACGCTGGCGACGGCGATGATCGTGCTGTTCGCCTCGGGCTGGGGGCTGCCGGTGTCCTCGACCCATGTCGCGGTGGGCGGGGTCTTCGGCGTGGGCTTCGTGCGAGAGATGCTGGACCGCCGCGCCGACCGCCGTCGCGCGGCCCTGCCGGCCGAGGAACGGCAAAGGCGCCAGCTGATCCGCCGCAGCCATGTGGCGACGATCACCGTGGCCTGGGTCGTGACGGTGCCGATCACCGCGCTGCTGGGCGGGCTGTGCTGCCTGGCGATGCTGTGGTTGATGGGGGCCTGAGGAGGCGCGTTACACCACCACGTCCATCCGCGCCTGGTTGTCCACGCCGAAGACCCGGCGATAGCGGGCGATCTCGTCCGCCGGGCCGGTCGCCTTGGCGGGATTGTCCGACAGCTTGACCGTCGGGCGGCCGTTGGCCGAGACCGCCTTGCAGACCAGGCTGAAGGGCGCCAGCCCGTCGCCCGCGACCAGGCCCCGGAAATCGTTGGTCAGCAGCGTGCCCCAGCCGAAGCTAACCTTGACCCGGCCATGGAATTGGTGGTGCAGCTCGACGATCTTCTTCACGTCCAGCCCGTCTGAAAAGATCACCAGCTTCTGGCGCGGATCCTCGCCCCGGTCCTGCCACCAGCGGATCGCGGTTTCCGCGCCCGCCGCCGGATCGCCGCTGTCGATGCGGATCCCCGTCCAGCCCGCCAGCCAGTCGGGCGCGCCTTTCAGGAAACCTTCGGTTCCGTAGGTGTCGGGCAGGATCATGCGCAGGTTGCCGTCATGCTCCTCGTGCCAGTCGGCCAGAACCTCATAGGGGGCGCGCCGCAGATCCTCGTCCGTTTCGGCAAGCGCGGCATAGACCATCGGCAGTTCATGGGCATTGGTGCCGATCGCCTCGATATCGCGGCGCATGGCGATCAGGCAGTTCGAGGTGCCGGTGAAGCGTTCCCCCAGGCCCTCGATCATGGCCTGGACGGCCCAGTCCTGCCACAGGAAGCTGTGGCGCCGCCTTGTGCCGAAATCGGCGATGCGCAGGTCGGGCAGGGTACGCAGGATCTCGATCTTTTCCCACAGCCGGGTCATGGCGCGGGCATAGAGAACCTGCAATTCGAATCGGCCCAGCGTCGTCAGGACGGCGCGCGAGCGCAATTCCATCAGGATGGCAAGCGCGGGAATTTCCCACAGCATCACCTCGGGCCAGCGGCCCTCGAAGGTCAGTTCGTACTGGCCGTCGCGCTTTTCCAGCTGATAGGGGGGCAGGCGCAGGTTTTCCAGGAACTCCATGAAATCGGGGCGGAACATCTGGCGCTTGCCATAGAAGGTGTTGCCCCGCAGCCAGGTGGATTCGCCCCGCGTCAGCGACAGGCCGCGAACATGGTCCAGCTGTTCGCGCAGCTCTCCCTCGTCGATCAGGTCGGCCAGGCGGATGCGGGTGGTCCGGTTGATCAGGCTGAAACGGACCGTAGTGTCGGGCCGGTTGCGAAAGATCGACTGGCACATCAGCAACTTGTAGAAGTCGGTGTCGATCAGCGACCGGACGATCGGGTCGATCTTCCATTTGTGGTTATAGACGCGGGTGGCGATATCGGCCATCGGTCACTCCAGGTTGACGCCGGCGGCGCGCATGTCGGCGCGGGCTCGGTCGCGGCTGCCGTCCAGGTCGATGGCGCGGGTGGCGGATTCGATCACGGTGGCGGCAAAGCCCAGTTTCGCGGCGTCGACCGCGCTCCAGGCGACGCAGAAATCATGGGCAAGGCCGACGAAGGACAGGTCGGAAAGCCCCCGGTCGCGCAGGTATCCGGCCAGGCCAGTGGGGGTCTGACGGTCGTTTTCGAAGAAGGCGGAATAGCTGTCGATGGCGGGCCGGAAGCCCTTGCGGATCACCAGGTCGGCGCGGGACAGATCCAGACCAGGGTGGAAATCGGCGCCCGGCGTGCCGATCACGCAATGGCGGGGCCACAGCACCTGCGGCCCATAGGGCATGTCCGTCACGCTGAACGGCGCCGCGCCCGGATGGTTGGCGGCGAAGCTGGCGTGATCGGCGGGATGCCAGTCCTGGGTCAGCACCACCGCGTCGAAACCGGCCATCAGCGCATTGATGGGGCCCACGATGGTATCGCCGCCCGTCACCGCAAGGGCGCCGCCGGGGCAGAAATCGGCCTGCATGTCGATGACGATCAGGGCGCGTGCCATCCCATCCCCCTTGCTGCACGGTGGACCATGCCTAGGAACTGCCGCGGCCGGGGTCAATGGCTTGCAAGGCCGCAGGATGCTGGCTATGGCCGCCCCCATGCTGATCGTCGCTGCGCTGTATCATTTCACCAGGATGCCCGACCCCGCCGCCTTTCGGGCGCCGCTGGCCAAGCTGGCCTGCGGCCATGGCGTCAAGGGCACCCTGCTGCTGGCGCCCGAGGGGATCAACGGCACCATCGCCGGAACGCGGGCGGGCGTCGATGCGGTGCTGGCCCATATCCGCGCCCTGCCGGGCTGCGCGGATATGGAGTGGAAGGAAAGCCCGACCGACCGGATGCCCTTCGGCAAGATGAAGGTGCGGCTGAAGCGGGAAATCGTGACGATGGGCCAGCCCGATGTCGATCCCCGCGCCTCGGTCGCCCATTACGTCGAACCGGCCGACTGGAACGCGCTGATCAGCGCCCCGGACGTGGCCGTGATCGACACCCGCAACGATTACGAGGTCGAGATCGGCACCTTCGCGGGCGCTGTCGATCCCGGCACCCGGTCGTTCCGCGACTTTCCCGCCTGGTGGCAAGCCAACGCGGCCCGGTTCGCGGGAAAGCGCGTGGCGATGTTCTGCACCGGCGGCATCCGCTGCGAGAAATCGACGAACTATCTGCTGTCTCAAGGGGTCGATCAGGTGTTCCATCTGAAGGGCGGAATCCTGAAATATCTGGAACAGGTGCCCGAGGATGACAGCCTGTGGCGGGGCGAATGCTTCGTCTTCGACCGGCGCGTCAGCCTGACCCACGGCCTGCGGCCGGGCCGCCACGGGCTTTGCCACGCGTGCCGCCGCCCGCTGGCGCCCGAGGATCGCCAGCGTCCCGAATACGAGGATGGCGTCTGCTGCCACCGCTGCATCAAGGAATATTCCCCGGACGACCGCGCCCGCTTCCGCGAACGCCACCGGCAGTTCGGCCTGGCGGCAGCGCGCAAGCCCGACTGACCGCGACGGTTCCGCCAAGGCAAAGGACGCATCTCCTCTTTGCCTTGGTTCAAATATCCCGGGGGAAATCGCCGCAGGCGATTGGGGGCAGCGCCCCCTTACTTGCCCCGGCCCAGGCCCCCCGCCGCGATCGCCGCCATGTTCAGGATGTCGTTCACGGTCGAGGTCGTGGAACAGATCTGGATCGCCTGCGGCACCCCGGTCAGGATCGGGCCGATCACCGTCGCCCCCGCCATTTCCTGCAACAGCTTCACGCTGATCGACGCCGAATGGCGCGCGGGCACCACCAGGACATTCGCCGGTCCGGTCAGGCGGCTGAAAGGATAGCGGGCCATGGATTCCGGGTTCAGCGCCACATCGACGGTCATTTCCCCTTCATATTCGAAATCAGCGCCCCGGCGGTCCAGAACCTCGGTCGCCTTGGCCATCTTCACGGCCCGTTCGCTGACCGGATAGCCGAAGTTCGAGAACGACAGGAAGGCCACGCGCGGCTCAAGCCCCAGCCCGCGCGCGACGGCGGCGCCGCGGGTGGCGATGTCGGCCAGATCCTCGGCCTCGGGCCATTCATGGACCAGCGTGTCGCCGATCATCACGATGCGGCCCTTGTGCAGCACGGCGGTGATGCCCACCGCGCCGTCCTGCGGGCGCAGGTCGAAGACCGTTCCCAGTTGCGCCAGCACCGGGGCGTTCTTGCGGGTCGCGCCGGTGACAAGCCCGTCGCCATGCCCATGCGCCAGCATCAGCGCGGCGAAGACGTGGCGGTCGCGGTTGGCCAGCTTGTGCGCGTCCTCGCGGTCCACGCCCTTGCGTTGCAGGCGCGCATAGAGGAATTCGTGATAGGCATCCAGGTGCCGCGAATTGGCGGCGTTGACCACGGTCAGTTCGCGCACCGCGTCGGCAAGACCCGCCGTCTCCAGCTTTTCCTTCACATCGGCCTCGCGACCGACGACCAGGGCCTGGCCCATGCCGCCGCGCTGCCAGGCGACGGCGGCGCGCAGCACGCGCGGGTCGTCGCCCTCGGCGAAGATCATGCGGGCCTGGCTCTGGCGGGCGCGGGCGTGGATGCCTTGCAGGATGGCGGCGGTTGGGTCCATGCGGTTCTTCAGCGACTGGACGTAACCCTCCATGTCGATGATCGGGCGGCGGGCCACGCCGGTCTCCATCCCCGCCTGCGCGACGGCGGGCGGCACCACATGGATCAGGCGCGGATCGAAAGGCGTCGGGATGATGTAGTCGCGGCCGAATTGCAGCTTGCGCCCGTAAGCCACGGCGACTTCGTCCGGGACATCCTCGCGCGCCAGCTTCGCAAGCGCCTCGGCGCAGGCGATCTTCATCTCGTCGTTGATGGCGCGGGCATGGATGTCCAGCGCGCCGCGGAACAGATAGGGAAAGCCCAGGACGTTGTTCACCTGGTTGGGATAGTCGCTGCGGCCTGTGGCGACGATGGCGTCGGGGCGGACGGCATGGGCTTCCTCGGGGGTGATCTCGGGATCGGGATTGGCCATGGCGAAGATCACCGGGTTGTCGGCCATCGAGGCCACCATGTCCTGCGTCACCGCGCCCTTGGCCGAGACGCCCAGGAACACGTCGGCGCCCTTCATGGCGTCCTCCAGCGTGCGGGCCTCGGTCACGACCGCATGGGCCGATTTCCACTGGTTCATGCCCTCGGTCCGGCCCTGCCAGATGACGCCCTTGGTGTCGGCCATGATGCAGTTCTCGTGCCGCGCGCCCATGGATTTCAGCAGTTCCAGGCAGGCGATCCCGGCGGCGCCCGCGCCGTTCAGGACGATCTTCACATCCTCGATCTTCTTGCCCGACAGTTCCAGCGCGTTCAGCAGGCCCGCCGCGCAGATCACCGCCGTGCCGTGCTGGTCGTCGTGAAAGACCGGAATGTCCATCAGCTCCTTCAGGCGCTGCTCGATGATGAAGCATTCGGGCGCCTTGATGTCTTCCAGGTTCACGCCGCCGAAGGTCGGACCCATCAGGCGCACGGCGTTGATGAATTCGTCCGCGTCCTCGGTGTCCAGTTCGATGTCGATGGCGTTCACGTCGGCAAAGCGCTTGAACAGCACCGCCTTGCCCTCCATCACCGGCTTCGAGGCCAGCGCCCCCAGGTTTCCCATCCCCAGGATGGCGGTGCCGTTCGAAATCACCGCGACCATGTTGCCCTTGACGGTATAGTCATAGGCGGTCTCGGGCCGGTCGGCGATGGCCTGGACCGGCACGGCGACTCCTGGCGAATAGGCCAGCGACAGGTCGCGCTGCGTGGTCATGGGGGTCGAGGCCACCACCTCGAATTTCCCCGGACGCGGCTCCATGTGATAGGCTAGGGCCTCCTCGGGCGTGACGCGGGCGCTGCGGGGGGTCTTGTCGGACATTCTGTTCCTCCGGGGATGGTGGACCCGTTTAACGTCGCGTCATCTCCGGCTCAACCGCCTTCGCGGGCAAATCTGTGTTGCCGGGGCGGGCGGGAATGCCGCCGCCGGTCAGAGCTGGATATTGACGAAGCTGTCGCGCAGGGCGGCGGACCAGGCCGCGCTCATCCGCGCGAAATCGGCATCGCCGTCCAGAATACGGCGGCGGGTGGTGATCGCGCAGGCGCCCTGTTCGATGATCGCCAGATCCAGCGGCATTCCGACCGACAGGTTCGACCGCAGCGTCGAATCCATCGACAGCAGAACGGCCTTCTGCGCGTCCGTTAGGCTGGTCGCGGGGGTTACCACCCGGTCCAGGATCGGCTTGCCGTATTTGTGTTCGCCGATTTGCAGGAAGGGCGTGTCCTCGGTCGCTTCGATGAAGTTGCCCTCGGGATAGATCAGGTACATGCGCATGTCCCCGCCCTGGCGCTGGCCGGCGACGATCATGCTGGCCGAAGCCTGCTGGCGCAGGTCGCGGCACTGCTCGGCGATCTCGCGGCGGGTGCGCGCCAGCGTGTCGCCGATGATGGTCGCGACCTGCAACATCGTCTGCGCCTTCATGATCGAGGTCGTCTCGTCCGCCATCTCGTCATGGATGGCCTCGTTCAGGCGCGCCAGCGTGGTCTGGGTGACCGACAGCGACCCGGCGGTCATCACCACGACGGCGCGTTCGCCCGGCTCCTCGAAGAAGAACATCTTGCGATAGCAGGCGATGTTGTCCAGGCCCGCATTGGTGCGCGTGTCCGACAGCAGCACCAGTCCGGCATTCAGCTTCAAGCCGACGCAATAGGTCATGGCTGCGTCTTCCCCGTCATGATCGCGGGCAATCTAGAGGCGTCGCCACGCTGCCGCAATCGGTCCTTTTGCCTTGGTCCAAATATCCGCGGGGGAGTCCGCCCTGGCGGACGGGGGCGGCAGCCCCCCGTTCTTGTCAGCTTTGCGTCTGGCTCTGGCTCTGGGTCTGGAAGCGTTCCACTTCCTCGACATTGACGGCCACATCCAGCGTCTCGATCCCCTGGCCTGCCGCGATTCCCCGGATCGGCGCGGCGTCCAGGGCGTCCAGCCCCGATCCCAGCCGGACATAGCGTTCGTCGGGGCAGCAGCGGTTCGCGGGGTCGAAACCGACCCAGCCCAGACCCTGGACATGGATTTCAGCCCAGGCATGGGCGGCCTCATGCGCCTCGCCCCCGGCGGTGCTGTGCAGATAGCCCGAGACATAGCGCGCGGGCAGGTCGCGCAGTCGGGCCACCGCGATCAGCGCATGGGCGTGGTCCTGACAGACGCCTTCGCCCTGGGCCAAGGCCTCGGCGGCGGTGGTGTGGAATTCCGTCCGCCCCGGCCGATAGGCGATGGCCTCGGACACCGCCGCCGACAGGCGATGCGCCAGGCCCAGCGGATCCGAGGCATCCGTCACGCCGGCCGCCAGATCCCGCAGCGCCGCGTCTGCCCTGGTCGCCACCGTGTCGCGCAGATAGGCCAGCGGATGGATCAGTTCGCGATGCCCGCGCAGCACGCCCGCGGTATCGCGCGTCTCGACACGCCCGGATGTGGCGACGACGACCTCCTCGGTCGGGCCGCGCACGGTCCAGCCCTCGATCCAGTCGCCCGCGCCATCGCGAAAACCGGGGCCGCGAATGCCGCCCGACACGTCGATCACCCAATCATGGGTCCGCTGCCCTTCGAAGACCGAGGGCGTCAGCCGCAGGCTTTGGACCAGGTTCCTGACCGGCAGGTCATAGCGGTAAACCGTCTGATGAACGATGCGCAGCTTCATCACGACCCTCCCAGCAGGTAATCTTCGTGGACCAGGGTCGAAATCGTGCCGATTTCCCCGATGAACCAGGTCAGGAATTCGTGCAACCCTTCGTCGAAGATCATGTCGATGTCATGCGCCTGCAACCGGCCCAGCACCTCGCGCGCCTTGTCGCGGGCGTTGGTCGGCACGGTGTCGCCATAGCGCTTGGCGATGCCTTCCAGGTTCCAGACCGCCTCGTACAGCGCAGTGATCAGCGACCGGGGGCTTTCGCCGTTCAGGATCAGGAAATCCGCGACCCTGCCTGCCGTGATGTCGCCGCCATAGGCCCAATGATAGGACCGATGCGCCGACAGCGCCCGCAGGATCACCTGCCATTGATAGGTGTCCAGCCCCGATCCCACGAACTCGATCCGGGGCAGCAGGACATAGTATTTCACGTCCAGCAGCCGCGCCGTGGCGTCCGCGCGTTCCAGGCCATAGCCCAGGTTCATGAAATGCCAGCCGTCGTTGCGCAGTTGCGTGGCGTTGATCGCGCCCCGCACGGTCGAGGTGTGGCTGGTCGTCACATCGGTCAGCGAGGCCGTGTCCAGCTTGTCGCGCGGCGTCCGTTCGAGCTGCCGCAGATCCTGATAGGCCATGTTCAGCGCGTCCCAGACCTGGCTGGTCAGGGCGGTGCGCACGATGCGCCCGGCTTCGCGCGCCTTTTCGATGCAGGACATCACCGATGACGGGTTCTCTCGGTCGAAGAAAATGAACTCCTCGATGTTTTCCTGGCTGATCTCGCCGTATTTCTGGGCGAACAGGTCGGCTGACCCGGACGCCTGCAACAGCGAATTCCATTCGTTCTGATAGCCCGAGGCGGTGTTGGGCAGCAGCGTGATCCGCTGGCCCACATCCAGCAGGCGGGCGGCGGTGTCGGCGCGTTCCAGGTGGCGGCCCATCCAGAATAGGTTGGCGGCGGTGCGGCTGAGCATGTGCGTCCCCTTCCTATTCCGACAGAACCCAGGTGTCCTTGACGCCCCCGCCCTGCGACGAATTGACGACAAGGCTGCCTTCGCGCAACGCCACGCGGGTCAGCCCGCCCGGCACCAGTTCGATCCGGTCGCCGCACAGGCAATAGGGGCGCAGGTCGACATGGCGCGGCGCCAGTCCCTCGGCCACGAAGGTCGGGCAGGTGGACAGCGCCAGCGTCGGCTGGGCGATATAGTTGCCGGGATCAGCCTGGATCTTGGCGCGGAAGGCCTCGATCTCGTCTTTCGTGGATTTCGGCCCGACCAGCATCCCGTAGCCACCCGATCCGTGGACCTCCTTCACCACCAGATCGGCCAGGTTTTCCATGACGTATTTGTAGTCGTCGTCCTTCCACAGCGTCCAGGTCTGGACATTCTGCAACAGCGGCTCCTCGCCCAGATAGAACCGGACCATTTCCGGCACGAAGGTATAGATCGCCTTGTCGTCGGCCACGCCCGCGCCCGGCGCCGAACAGATCGACACGCCCCCGGACCGATAGACATCCATCAGCCCCGGCACGCCCAGCATCGAATCGGGGCGGAAGCACAGCGGGTCCAGGAAGGGGTCGTCGATGCGGCGATAGATCACGTCCACGCGCTTCGGCCCCTGGGTGGTGCGCATATAGACGAATTCGCCGTCCACGAACAGATCCTGTCCCTCGACCAGCTCGACGCCCATCAGGTTGGCCAGGAAGCTGTGTTCGTAATAGGCGCTGTTGAAATGGCCGGGCGTCAGGACCACGCAGGTGGGCCGGTCGTGGCATTTCGCGGGGGCCACCGATTCCAGCGTGCGGCGCAGCAGGTCGGGATACTGGTCCACCGGCTCGATCCGGTTGCCCCGGAACAGGCCGGGGAACATCCGCATCATGATTTCCCGGTTCTCCAGCATGTAGCTGACGCCCGACGGCGTGCGGCAGTTGTCCTCCAGCACGTAGAACTGGTCCTTGGCGGTGCGCACCAGGTCGATGCCGATGATGTGGGAATAGACGCCGCGCGGCGGGACGACGCCGACCACGGCCTTCTCGTAGGCCTCGTTCTGATAGACCAGCCGGGCGGGGATGCGGCCGGCGCGCACGATCTCGGCCCGGCCATAGACATCGCGCAGGAAGGCGTTCAGGGCGCGGGCGCGCTGCTTGATGCCGCGTTCCAGCTTGCGCCATTCGGCCTGTTCGAAGACGCGGGGCATCATGTCGAAGGGGATCAGCCGGTCGGGGTCGCCGCCTTCGCCATAGACCGCGAAGGTGATGCCGATGCGGCGGAACAGGGCTTCGGCCTCGGCCTGCTTCATCTGCCGGAAATCCGCCGGCATCGTCTCGACCCATTGGCTGAGCCGTGCATAAGGGTCGCGAACCTGCGATCCCTCATACATCTCGTTGTAATACGTCATAGATCCCACCCGCTAAAACCGGACCCTTCGCGGGCCTCTTCCTGACAATGATCAGAGACGGATTTTCCCAAGTCCACAGAGGAATAGCCTGCCCTGCGCGAAAGTTCCGCAGATCGGGATCACGCCTTGGGCAGGAACGGGCGCGTGCACCGGCATCTGCCGCTGTTTTGGGCAGGATGAATGCGGACCGACGGGGTGTTACGGGGCGGGGCGGCGCTTACCGGATGGTAACCTTTTTCCTTTAGGCCTGACCGGACAGCGCAGAGGACCGACATGCCCATATTGATCGTCAACGAAGCCGACGCCGAACTGATCGTCACCATCCAGGATGCGCGCATCGACGCGGCCATCGCCACCCGGTTCAAGGACCGGCTGCGCGAAATCGTGCTGCGGGGCCGCAAGCCGGTGCGCCTGGACATGCGGCGCGTCGATTTCATGGACAGCTCGGGCCTGGGGGCGATGATCGCGGTGCGCAAGGCGCTGCCCGAATCGCTGCCCCTGGTGCTGGAGGGGCTGACCCCGAACGTCGAACGCGTGTTCCGCCTGACCCGGATGGACAGCGTGTTCGACATCCGGCCCGCCCCGCAACAGGAATAGCATCCGCGTTCCCAGACAGGAGTCGTTTTAATGAGTTCCACCGAACGGCAGAACGCCGGTCCGAAACCCCGCACGCTGACCCGCTCGCAGCCGATGTTCCACCGCGTGCTGCAAGCCGATCCCAATGACGTACGCCAGGCCCTGAAGGACCTGCGCGCCCGCTTCGCGCCCCAGCTCAGCGCCGACACCATGGGCCGGCTGGAACTGGTCCTGGCCGAGGTGATGAACAACGTGGTCGAACATGCCGAGCTTGCGCTGCTGCCGGACGCCATGTCGCGGTCGATCCACCTGTGCGTGGTCATGCACGACAACGGCCTGTCCTGCGCGATCACCGACGACGGCGGCCGGCTGCCGGCCGATTGCCTGCTGCCCCGCAACCTGCCCGTGATGGATCCGCTGGACCTTCCCGAAGGCGGCTTCGGCTGGTGCCTGATCCAGGGGCTGACGCAATCGCTGTGCTATTACCGCGAGGACCAGCGGAACTGCCTGGCCTTCATGGTCCCCTATCAGCAGTCTCAGTTCAGCGGACCCATCAGCGGATAGCGCCCGTCCTCGAAATCGCCGAACATCTCGAACACCTCGGGGTGGTCGAGGGGTTCGCCCGAATGGTCCGGGACCAGGTTCTGTTCCGAGACATAGGCGACGTAATAGGTCGCCTCGGTTTCGGCATACAGATGATAGAACGGCTGGTCCTTGGCCGGGCGCACGTCTTCCGGGATGGAATCGTACCATTCCTGAGTATTGGCGAATTCGGGATCCACATCGAAGATCACCCCGCGGAACGGCCTGTTCCGATGGCGAACCACCTGGCCCAATCCGTATTTGGCGATGCGATGCTGTCCGTGCATGGATATTCCGTAAGGCTTCGGGCCGGTCTGTCGGGCGTTTTAATCCGATACGACGATTCTGTCCATCGGATCGCCAGCATTTGCACGATTTCGTGGGGCAAGTCCGCCACAGGCCCTGGGCCTATCGGGCTGGCGCGTCGGTCCCGTCCTCGGGCAGCAGCGGCACGGTGGACATCGACATCTTGGCGGATCCTTCGGTCAATTCGCTGGCATGGGCCAGATAGACCAGAACGCGGTTTTCCGCGTCATAGATGCGCTTGACGCGCAGCGACTTGAACAGCAGCGACCGGCCCTCGCTGAACACCTCCTCGGGGCGGCCGGGGCGCAGGCCGCTGACATCCACGGCGCCGGTGCGGCTGCACTGGATGGCGCTGTTCGACGGATCCTCGAACCAGTTCCCCTGGCTGAGCCTGTCCAGCACGGACCGCTCGAAATAGGCCAGGTGGCAGGTGACGCCGCCGACCGCCGGGTCGGCCACGGCTTCGATCACGATGTCATTGCCGACCCAGTCGACGCCGATCTTGGCGATCTCCTCGGCCTGGGCCAGGGCGGGGGTCATCAGCAGGGCAAGGGCGATCAGTCGCATGGCAAATCCTGTGGTTCCAGCGGCACGCGGCCGTCATCGGTCAGCAGATACACCGCGTCCCGTTCGACGATCGCCGCGCAAAGCGGACGGCCATAGGCCGCGCCCCCGTCGACGTTCAGGCGGTTTCCGTAATGGGTGGCGGTCTGGATCGCGGTATGGCCGTGGACGACCAGCGGGCCGTGATCCACGGGGCTGTTCAGGAATCCCTGCCGGATCCAGACCAGATCCTCCTCGGCCTGGTCTTGCAGGTCCACGCCGGGACGGACGCCCGCATGAACGACCAGGGCCAGCGGATGCAGGAAATAGAGCGGCAGCGAGGCCAGGAAGGCGGCGTGGGCGGCGGGCACGGCGCGCTTGGCCTCGGCCAGCATCCGGTCGGGCGGCAGGGCGGGATCGACGCCATAGGACCGCAGCGTCTCCGGCGCGCCCAAGCCGGAATGCAGCGTCCAGTGCAGGCGCGAACTGAGGTCCGGATCCACCCAGTCGGGCTGCGACAGGTATTGCGGCAGGAAACGGTCGTGATTGCCCCGCGTGACGATCCAGGGCCGCCCCTGCGCCTGGCCGGTCATCAGGTAATCGACGACGCCGCGCGAATCCGGCCCCCGGTCGATCAGGTCGCCCACATGGGCGATCACCGCGTCCCGGCCGCCGTCGCGGAAGATGCGGTCATGCGCGGCCTTCAACTGGTCCAGATGCCCGTGGACATCGCCAATGACATAAAGCCGCATCACCGCCCCGCTGCAAGAAAAGCCGCGCCCCCTGCGTAAGGGGACGCGGCGGAATCGTCAAACCTCGAACTGCAAGCGGCGGGCTTGCAGGAACTTGCCGGTGTTCTGCAACGCCGCCAGGGCCGCGTCGCTGATCGCCTCGTCCAGGTACAGGATGGCGATGGCGTCGTTCCCCTCGGCCGACCGGCCCAGGGTGAAGTTGGCGATGTTCACGCCCAGATCGCCCAGCGTCATTCCCAGGGCGCCGATGACCCCCGGCACGTCCTTGTTGCGGGTATACAGCATGTGCTGCCCGACCTCGGCGTCGATATTGATGCCGCGGATCTGGATGAAGCGCGGCTTGCCGTCGCTGAAGACGGTGCCGGCGATGGACCGCTCGCGCGTGTCGGTGACGACGGTCAGCTTGATATAGCCTTCGAACACGCCCGCCTTGTCCTGGGTGGTGGTGGCCACCTGCACGCCGCGTTCCTTGGCCATCACCGGGGCCGAGACCATGTTCACGTCCGGGTTCGTGGCCTTCATCACGCCCGCGATCACGGCGGCGTTCAGCGCGTTCAGGTTCATCGTCGCGGCGACGCCGTCATACAGGACATTGATCGCCTTGATCGGCTCGTCGGTCATCTGGCCCACGAAGGCGCCCAGATGCCCTGCCAGCTTGATCCAGGGGCCCATGACGGCGGCTTCCTCGGCCGTGACCGAGGGCATGTTCAGCGCGTTCTGCACCGCGCCCGTCAGCAGATAATCCGACATCTGCTCGGCCACTTGCAGGGCTACGTTTTCTTGCGCCTCGGTGGTGGACGCGCCCAGATGCGGGGTCACGACCACGTTCGGCAGGTTGAACAGCGGGCTGGCGGTGGCAGGTTCCACGGCGAAGACGTCGAAGGCGGCGCCCGCGACGCGGCCGTCCTTCAGCGCCTCGGCCAGGGCTTCTTCGTCGACCAGGCCGCCGCGCGCGCAGTTGATGATGCGCACGCCGGGCTTCAGCTTGGCGATGGCCTCGCGCGACAGGATGTTCTTCGTCTTCTCGGTCAAGGGGACGTGGAAGGTGATGAAGTCCGCCTTTGCCAGCAGATCGTCCAGTTCGACCTTGGTGACGCCGATCTCCTTGGCGCGTTCGGGCGACAGGAAGGGGTCATAGGCCAGCACCTTCATGTGCAGCCCCAAAGCGCGGTCGATGACGATCGACCCGATATTCCCCGCCCCGATCACGCCCAGGGTCTTGTTGAACAGCTCGACCCCCATGAAGCGGTTCTTCTCCCACTTCCCGGCATGGGTGCTGGCGCTGGCCTCGGGCAGTTGCCGGGCGACGGCGAACATCATGGCGATGGCGTGTTCGGCGGTGGTCACGCTGTTGCCGAAAGGCGTGTTCATCACGATCACGCCCTTTTTCGACGCCGCCGGAATGTCCACGTTGTCCACGCCGATCCCGGCCCGGCCGATGACCTTGAGATTGGTGGCCTTCTCCAGAAGCTTTTCGGTCACCTTCGTCGCGGACCGGATCGCCAGCCCGTCATACTGCCCGATCACCTCGGCCAGCTTTTCCTTGTCCTTGCCCAGATCGGGCAGGTAATCCACCTCGACGCCGCGGTCGCGAAAGATCTGGACGGCGGTTTCCGACAGCTTGTCGGACACGAGAACCTTCGGCATGTCGTTCATCCTCATATGCCGCACCCTTCACCCAAGGGCGCTATTCATCTTCGTGGAAATATCCTGGGGGTCCGGGGGGAAAGCCCCCGGCTTGGTTACGCTTGCGCGGCCAGTTCGGCCCGATAGGCCCATTCGATCCAGGGCATCAGCGCCGCGACATCGCTGGTCTCGACGGTCGATCCGCACCAGATCCGCAGGCCCGCCGGCGCCTCGCGATAGGCGCCCGCATCCAGCGCCACGCCTTCCTTTTCCAGCCGCTTGTCGACGGCCTTGGCGAAGGCGGCGCCGTCCTTGATGGCCGGATCGGTGAAGCGCAGGCAGACGCTGGTGTTCGAACCCGTCGCCGGATCCTCGGCCAGATCGGCGATCCAGTCCTTGTCCGCGATGAAGTCGCGCACGGCGGCGGCATTAGCATCGGCGCGCGCGATCAGCGCCTTCACACCGCCCAGCGACTGCGCCCATTTCAAAGCGACCAGATAATCCTCGACCGCCAGCATCGAGGGCGTGTTGATCGTTTCGCCCTTGAAGATGCCCTCGATCAGCTTGCCGCCCTTGGTCATGCGGAAGATCTTGGGCAGCGGCCAGGCGGGGGTATAGGTCTCCAGCCGTTCCACCGCGCGGGGCGACAGGATCAGCATCCCATGCGCGCCCTCGCCGCCCAGCACCTTCTGCCAGCTGAAGGTGACCACATCCAGCTTGTCGAAGGGCAGGTCCATCGCGAAGGCCGCGCTGGTCGCGTCGCAAATGGTCAGGCCCGCGCGGTCGGCGGGGATCGCATCGCCGTTCGGGACACGCACGCCGCTGGTGGTGCCGTTCCAGGTGAAGACCACATCCTTGTCGAAGTCGACCTGCGCGAAATCGACGATCCTGCCGTAATCGGCCTTGCGGACGGTCGCATCCAGCTTCAGCTGCTTGACGGCATCGGTGACCCAGCCTTCGCCAAAGCTTTCCCAGGCCAGCATCTCGACCGGGCGGGCGCCCAGCAGCGACCACATCGCCATCTCGACCGCGCCGGTGTCGGAACCGGGGACGATGCCGATGCGGTAATCGGCGGGAACGCCCAGAACTTCGCGCGTCAGATCGATCGCCTCGGCCAGCTTCGCCTTGCCGACAGCGGCACGGTGAGAGCGGCCCAGCGGCGCATCCGCAAGCAGGTCCAGGGTGTAATGGGGGATTTTGGCGCAAGGGCCAGAGGAGAAGCGCGGATTGACCGGGCGCGCAGCCGGGATCGTCAGATCCTTCATGTCAGCCTTCCAGCTAAAAGCCCTTCGTTGGGGAAGGGTGTCCCGCCGCCGGACATACGCGGGGCGGCGGCGTTTCGCAAGAGGAAATCAGCCGTAGTCGCGGGCGCCAAAGAGGGCCGATCCCACGCGCACATGGGTCGCGCCCTCGGCGATGGCGGTTTCGAAATCCGCGCTCATTCCCATGGACAGGTTCGGCAGCCCGTGATCCGCAGCAAGGCGGCGCAGCAGGCGGAAATGGGGCAGGGGATCCTGGTCCTCGGGCGGGATGCACATGAGGCCTTGGGGCGACAGGCCCAGGTCGCGGCAGGAGGACAGGAAGACCGGCAGTTCGTCGGCGAGGATTCCGGCCTTCTGCGGCTCGTCCCCGGTATTGACCTGGATGAACAGCCGGGGGCTGCGGCCCTGGTCGGCGATCTGCTGGGCCAGCTTGCGGGCGAGGGTCATGCGGTCCAGGGTGTGGATGGCGTCGAACAGTTCGACCGCCGCGCGGGCCTTGTTGGATTGCAGCGGGCCGATCATGTGCAATTCGACCCCCGGATAGGCGGCGCGCCAGCCGGGCCATTTGCCCTGCGCCTCTTGCACATAGTTTTCGCCGAAGACGCGCTGACCTGCGTCCAGCACGGTTGTCACGCGATCCGCAGGCTGCACCTTGCTGACAGCGATCAGCGTGACGCTGCCGGGCGCGCGTCCGGCCCGTTCCTCGGCCGCGGCGATGCGGCGCCTGATGTCATCCAGTCCCATGATGCGACAAGACAAAAAGAAAAGAGCGGGCGCAAGGCCCGCTCTTGAGTTTGGCATCCGATCTTGTGGATCAGAAGTCGAAGCGCACGCCAAAGTCGGCGGTCACGTTTTCAGCATAGTCGCGCTGCAGCGAGGCACCCAGACGGGCACCGCCCAGGTCGTAGTTGACGCCGATACCGAACGCATTGTCGGTTTCATTGGCATCGTTGTTGTTGTTGGCGATATAGGCTTCGATGTTGGTCAGGCCATCGGCCAGGGTGTAGTCGCCATACAGGGCGAAGGTTTGGCCATCGTAGCCATCTTCGTCGTCGCCGGCGTCAACATAGTTCAGGCCGATGCGGGCGTTTTCCATAACGGCGTAACGGGCACCCACGAAGAAGATGTCGTTGCCGTCGATCCCGCCGCCGTTCCAAGCTGCGGCAGCCGAGAGTTCCAGACGCTCGTTCCAGGTATAGTCGACCGAGATGCTGAACTCTTCTTCCAGATCGGCATTCGGATTGGAGACAACATCGACGACGCCGTCGCCGTCGAGGTCGATGCCGACACCGCGGTCATAGCGCTGATCCGGGTCCACATACGACGCTTGCACTTCCAGATCGCCGACCGAGTAGAGCGCGCGGATGCCGACGCGACCGACTTCGTCCTGGTCGTATTCGCCGGTGTGATACGAGAAGAAGTTGCCGGTCACGTCGCTGAAGCCGACCGAGCGGTCATAGGAACCCAGTTCGGTCGCGTAGATCAGGCCGTTCGAGTCGAACGCAGTGTCGACGTTACCGATTTCAACGGTCAGGCCGCTGGCGGTCACGTACAGCTTGCCGGCGTTGGTCGCGCCGCGCTGACCACGGTCGTCATCGCGGTTCTGGTCCCACTGCAGACGGAAGCGGGCACCGAAGTCGACGCCTTGGTCGGTGGAGGTCGCGGCGTCGATGTTCATCCGCAGGCGCGAGATGATCTGGGTCTCGTTAACGTTCGAGTCGTCGTTTTCGTAATAGATCACGCCAGTCCGGCCGTAACCCGAGATGGTCACGTCGGCGGCGGCGACGCCGGCGGTCAGGACCAGCGCGGTGGAGGCGATAAGAGCCTTTTTCATGGTCAAGTTCCCTCTTGTCTCTCTGATGCCCAAACCGGCATTACCGCCTTGGGTATGCTGTTTGTTTCCCCCGTCCGTCCCCGTGATGCAACGGAATCGCGCCGCTGCGCCGGCCTTGGCGGATTCTGTGATGCACAAGGGCCACACCTTTGCGTGATGCTGCCGTCGGACGCTTCGGCGGACGCGGGCCAAGGCGCTTGTGGGGCGGGGGCGATCCGCGCTAAAGCTGCGCCAACGCGAAAAACGGGGGACCGCATGAAAACCGCACAAGCCGCGCGCCTGATCATCGCAGCGACGCTTTGCGCCGGGCTGGCCGCCTGCGGCGGCCGCGGGGGTCCGAATCTCGGCCCCCAGGACAGCCCCGACATGCGCCCCGAGGTCCGGGGCACGACGATCTGGGACACGTTCCGCAATTCCGAAAACCCCAACACCACCGTCGGCGTGAACAAGTATCTGTGGAACGCCAGCCTTGAGGTGCTGAACTTCCTGCCGGTGCAGTCGGTCGATCCGTTCACCGGCGTCATCCAGACCGGATATGGCACGCCCCCAGGCGGCGGGCGGTCCTATCGCGCGACGATCAAGATCGCCGATCCGGCCCTGGACGCGCGCAGCCTGAAGCTGTCGCTGCAAGGTCCGGGCGGGGCGGCGGTGGAACCCGGCACCGTCCGCGCGGTCGAGGACGCGATCCTGACCCGCGCCCGGCAGTTGCGGATCCAGGACGGACGGCTGTAGGCGCGCGGCACCCCCGCCCACTGGACCCGTCCCGTCGCGCCGTATAAACCCGGCCGCGACGAATGACGCCAAAGGTCCGCACCATGCCCTATGATCCCTCCAGCAGCGAATCCCGGTGGCAGCAGGCCTGGGACCAGGCCGGCAGCTTCACCGCCACCCGCGACCAGCGGCCGAAATATTATGTGCTGGAGATGTTCCCCTATCCCTCGGGGCGCATCCACATGGGCCATGTGCGCAACTACACGATGGGCGACGTGGTGGCCCGCTTCAAGCGGGCGCAGGGGTATTCGGTGCTGCACCCGATGGGCTGGGATGCCTTCGGAATGCCGGCCGAGAATGCCGCGATGGAACAGGGCGGCCATCCGCGCGACTGGACCTATGCCAATATCGCCACCATGCGCGGCCAGTTGAAGCCGCTGGGCCTGTCCATCGACTGGTCCCGCGAATTCGCCACCTGCGACGACGCTTATGTGGCCCAGCAGCAGGCGCTGTTCCTGGACATGCTTCAGGCGGGGCTGATCACCCGCAAGTCGGCGCAGGTGAACTGGGATCCGGTCGACATGACCGTGCTGGCCAACGAGCAGGTGATCGACGGCAAGGGCTGGCGATCCGGTGCCACGGTGGAGCGGCGCGAGCTGACGCAGTGGTTCTTCCGCATCTCGGATTATTCCGATGAACTGCTGTCGGCGCTGGACGGGCTGACCGGCTGGCCGGAAAAGGTGCGGCTGATGCAGTCGAACTGGATCGGCAAGTCGCGCGGGCTGCAATTCCGGTTCGAAACCGTCGATGCGCCCGAGGACTTCGCGCAGATCGAGGTTTATACGACCCGGCCCGACACGCTGATGGGGGCATCTTTCGTCGCGCTGTCGCCGGATCACCCGCTGGTCCGCGACCTGGCCGCCGCCGATCCGAAGGTCGCGGCGTTCGTCGAGGACTGCCGCAAGATCGGCACGACCGAGGAAGCCATCGAGACCGCGCCCAAGCTGGGCTTCGACACCGGCCTGACGGTCCGCCACCCGCTGGATTCCGACTGGCAGTTGCCGATCTGGATCGCGAATTTCGTGCTGATGGATTACGGCACCGGCGCGATCTTCGGCAGCCCCGCCCATGACGAACGCGACCATGAATTCGCCACGAAATACGGATTGCCGATCCGCGCCACTTTCGGTGAACGCGGCATGACACGGGATCAGGCCGATGCGCTGGTGGCCAAGGCCCCCTTCGTGCCGCTGAAGTCCGAGACCGTCACCTATGTGCGCGGCTTCGCGGGTCCGGCCGACCAGACCGGAGAGGCTGCGGTGGACGCCGCCATCGCCCATGCCGAGGCGGCGGGCTATGGCCAGGGCGTGACGAAATTCCGCCTGCGCGATTGGGGCATCTCGCGCCAGCGCTATTGGGGCTGCCCGATCCCGGTGCTGCATTGCGACGCCTGCGGCACGGTGCCCGAGGCCAAGGAGAACCTGCCGGTCCTGCTGCCTCAGGACGTGACGTTCGACGTGCCGGGCAACCCGTTGGACCGCCACCCGACCTGGCGCCAGGCCACCTGCCCGCAATGCGGCGGCCCGGCCCGGCGCGAGACGGACACGATGGACACCTTCGTCGATTCGTCCTGGTACTACGCGCGCTTCACCAGCCCCCATGCCGCGATGCCGACCGACCGCGCGGATGCCGACTACTGGATGAATGTCGACCAGTATATCGGCGGGATCGAACACGCGATCCTGCACCTGCTCTATTCCCGGTTCTTCGCCCGCGCGATGGTCAAGACCGGCCACCTGCCCGAAAGCGCCAAGGAGCCGTTCGACGCGCTGTTCACGCAAGGCATGGTGACGCACGAGATCTACAAGACCACCGACGACCGGGGGCGGCCAGTGTATCACCTGCCCGAGGATGTGACCGACGGCAGGCTTGCGGATGGCACCCCGGTCGAGATCATCCCCTCGGCCAAGATGTCGAAATCGAAGAAGAACGTGGTCGATCCGGTCAACATCGTCGCCAATTTCGGCGCCGACACCGCGCGCTGGTTCATGCTGTCCGACAGCCCGCCCGAACGCGACGTGGAATGGACCGCCGCAGGCGCCGAGGCCGCGAACAAGTTCCTGGCCCGCGTCTGGCGTCTGGCCGATGAGGTTGGGGAGGGCGGCGACGATCCCGACCTGACGCGCGCCGCGCATCGGGCCGTCGCAGATGTGACCCGCGCCATCGAGGGCTTCGCCTTCAACAAGGCCGTGGCGAAAATCTATGAACTGGCAAACGCGATCGGCAAATCGAAGGCAGGCGGTGAAAGCCGCCGCGCGGTGCTGCGGATCCTGGCGCAACTGATGGGGCCGATGGTGCCGCATCTGGCCGAGGATGTCTGGGCCATGGCGGGCGGGCAGGGGCTGCTGGTCGATGCGCCATGGCCGAAGGCGGATCCGGCGATGCTGGAGGACGATACCGTCACCCTGCCGATCCAGATCAATGGCAAGCGCCGGGCCGAGATCAGCGTCGCCAGGGACATGCCCAAGGACCAGATCGAGGCGCTGGTGCTGGCCGACGAAACGGTGCTGAAGTTCCTGGAAGGCGCGCCGCCCAAGAAGCTGATCGTGGTGCCGGGGCGGATCGTCAATGTGGTCGCCTGACCGCCGGACCGCGCTGCTGGGGCTGCTGGCACTGGCGGGCTGCGGGCTGACGCCGGTCTATGGCCCCGGCGGTGCAGGTCGCCGGCTGTTCGGCAAGGTCCGGCCGCGCGATCCGCAAACCTATCAGGATTTCGCCTTCAACCGTCGCCTGGGCGAACGGCTGGGCGGCGAGGGGTCGGACTATGATCTGGATTACCGGCTGAATGTCGGCGTGGTGGCGCAGGCGATCACCCCGGACGAGGTGACGAATCGCTATTCGCTGAATGGCACCGCCGATTTCGTGCTGAAGGATCGCGCGGGACGGGTGCTGACGCAGGGGCGGGTCAGCAATTTCTCGTCCTACTCCACCACCGGCACGACCATCGCCACGCTGTCAGCAGAAGGCGATGCGCGGTCGCGGCTGGCCGAGATGCTGGCCGATCAGGTCGTCACGCGGCTGCTGGCGGCGTCCGCGCAACTGCCCGGATGACCGGCGCATGATCCTCAAGGGGGCGGAAATCGCGCGCTATCTGGCGCGGCCCGATCCCTCGCGCCCGGCGCTGCTGATCCATGGGCAGGACGCGATGCGCGTCGCCATGAAGCGGGCCGAGGCGGTCAAGGCGTTGGTTGGCGAGAAGGCCGACGAGGAGATGCGCCTGACCCGCCTGCCCGGCGCGGGATTGCGCAAGGATCCCGCGCAATTGCTGGATGCGGTCAAGGAGGTCGGCTTCTTTCCCGGCCCCCGCGTCGTGCTGGTCGAGGATACGCCCGACACCGCCGCCGACGCGATTCGCGCGGCGCTGGCCGATTGGCGGGCGGGTGACGCGGTGATCGTGGTGACGGCGGGGGGCTTGGGTAAATCCTCGGCCCTGCGAAAGCTGTTCGAGCCGCATCCCGCCGCCGTGACCGCGCCGATCTATGACGATCCTCCGGGCGAGGAAGAAGTCTCGCGCTGGCTGGCCGATGCCGGGCTGCGCCAGGTGCCGCCGCCCGCGATGAAGGACATGATGGCGCTGGCCCGCGCGCTGGATCCGGGCGATCTGCGGCAGACGATCGAGAAGATCGGGCTTTACAAGCATGGCGACGACACGCCCCTGACGCCCCAGGAAATCGCCCTGATGGCCCCCGCTACCATCGAGGCCGATCTGGACGAGTTGATCCATATCGTCGCCGAACGGCGCGAGGCGGAATTCGGCCCGATGATGCGACGGATCGAGGCGCAGGGAGTGAATCCGGTCACGCTGTGCATCGCCGCGCTGCGCCATTTCCGCGCCCTGCACGCCGCCGCCGCCGATCCCGCCGGGCCGGGTGCCGCGTTGTGGCGGATGCGGCCGCCGGTCTTCGGCCCCCGCCGCGACCGGATGGAGCGGCAGGCCCAGGGCTGGGGCATGGCGCCGCTGGAAGAGGCGGTGCGGTCGCTGCTGGACTGCGACCTGACGCTGCGCAGTTCGACCCGCGCGCCGCAGATGGCGCTGATCGAACGCGCGCTGATCCGGCTGGCGATGACCCCTCGGGGGCGCCGGTGATCGAAGCGGTCGATGCGCTGGTGATCGGCGCGGGACCGGCGGGGCTGATGGCGGCCGAGGCGCTGGCCGCGCCGGGGCGCCGCGTCGTGGTGGCCGAGGCGATGCCGACGCCGGCGCGGAAATTCCTGATGGCGGGGAAGTCGGGGCTGAACCTGACCAAGGACGAGCCGTTCGAGGCGTTCGTGCAACGGTTTCGCTGTGGCAGCGGGGGCTGTCTGCCCCCGCACCCCCGAGGATATTTTCCCACAGAAGATGAGGCATTCGGGCCTGAGGAGGTCATGGCCTGGGCGCGGGGCCTTGGAATCGAGTTGTTCACGGGATCGACGGG
The DNA here is from genome assembly GCF_900631945.1 of Paracoccus haematequi. Lineage (GTDB taxonomy): Bacteria > Pseudomonadota > Alphaproteobacteria > Rhodobacterales > Rhodobacteraceae > Paracoccus > Paracoccus haematequi_A. Next base: position 15,350 of record NZ_UZWE01000026.1, on the reverse strand, counting down.
GCGGGTGTTTCCGGTGGGCATGAAGGCCTCGCCTTTGCTGCGGGCCTGGCTGGCGCGGTTGGATGCGGCGGGGGTGGAACTGCGCACGCGGTGGCGGTGGATCGGGGGCGGCTTCCGGTTCCAGACACCCGAGGGGGTGGCAGAGATCGCGCCGCGCGTCACGGTGCTGGCGCTGGGCGGGGCAAGCTGGCCCCGTTTGGGATCGGATGCGGCCTGGGTGCCGTGGTTGCAGGCGACAGGGGTCGGCGTGGCGCCGTTCCGGCCCGCGAATATGGGGTTCCGCGTGGATTGGTCGCCGCAGATGGCGCGGCATTTCGGAGTGGCGGTCAAGGGGACCGCGCTGCGGGCGGGCGATCTGGCCAGCCGGGGCGAGTGGGTCATCGGCCGTGCCGGGATCGAGGGGGGCGGAATCTATGAGATCTCGGCCGCGATGCGGGACGGCGCGGAAGGGCGGGTCGATCTGGCGCCGGATCTGGACCATCCGACGCTGGCGGCGCGATTCGCCAGGCCCAAGGGGAGGCTGTCGTTGGGAAACTGGCTGCGCCGGGTGCTGGACGATCCGGTCAAGGTCGCGCTGCTGCTGGAATGGGGCAAGCCCTTGCCCGCTGATGCCGCGGGTTGGGCGGCCCTTGCCAAGGCCCTGCCGCTGCGTCATGCGGGGGCGATGGGAATTGGGACGGCGATCTCCACTGCCGGGGGGGTGACCTGGGATTCGCTGACTCGGAACCGGGAACTGCGTGCCCTGCCAGGTGTCTTCGTGGCCGGAGAGATGCTGGACTGGGAAGCGCCGACCGGCGGTTATCTTCTGACCGCCTGCCTGGGCAGCGGGCTGCACGCAGGACGGGCAGCGGCGCGGCGGCTTGTCGCCCTGGACGTTGGCTGAATCCTGCGCGGCTTGATAGGACAGCGATCATGACCTAAGCTGTGGGCATGGGAGGAGAGCACTTTTGCCAGGCAAGGGGTTTTCCGATGGCCTACACGATCACCCATTTCTCGCCCGAGACGCGCAGCCGCATTGACGCCTTTTTCAACCGCTTCGGCCAAGGCATGAATGCCTATCTGGAAGCGCGCGCGCGGTCCGCGCAGATCGAGGCGCTGGAGGCGAAATCCGACGCCGAACTGGCGCGCATGGGCCTGACCCGCGACCGGATCGTCGCCCATGTGTTCCGCGACACCTACTGGATCTGACTGGGTCAGTCCTTCCAGTCGATCACCATCTGAGTCTGTGTGACGATGGCCGCCGCCTTGCCGTCGCCGCGCGTGATGGTGGTCTGCCAGATCTGCGTCGTCCGGCCGATATGCAGCGGCAGGCTGACGGCGCGGGCCACGTCGCCCAGCCGGATCGGACGCAGGAAATTGGTCTTGCTTTCCAGCGTGGTGGTGGTCTTGCCCTCGGGCAGGTTCAGGAAGGTGCCGGTGCCCCCGGCATTGTCGGCCAGGCCCATGATCGCGCCGCCGTGCAGGACGCCGTTGCGGTTGGCAAGCGCCCGCGTGACGGGCATTTCGAATTCCACGCGTTCCGGCGTGGCGCTGACCAGACGTGCGCCGATATGCAGGGCGAATTCCGGCTGGTCCTGCGGTTCGCGCTTGATGGGATCGTCGTTCACGGGGGCTTCCTTCCGCTGCCCGGCCATATCAACCGGGCAGGGCGCCAAGGGCAAGCGTCACGATTTGCGGCAGGCCACAAGCTGCGCGCGATACATCTGCGCGCGCTGTCCGACCTGGTTCGCCACCCGCACCAGCCAGGGCTTCGACAGATAGGATTGGCGTGCGAATCCCGACCGGCCCTCGTGATAGGCCAGGTACTGCCCCGCCGCGTCCCATTTCGAGATGCCCAGGCGGCGCGTGGAATTGTGCATGTACCAACCCATGAAATCCGTCGCATGGCGGATGTTGTCGCGCTTGGCGCGGCGGTTGCCGGTTTCCTTCTGGTATTCCTCCCACGTGCCGTCCAGTGCCTGGGAATAGCCGAAGGCGCTGGACTGGCGGCCGATGGGAATCACCCCAAGCGCATATTGATGCGGCGTCCGCGCGTCGCCGATGAACTTCGATTCCTGGTGGATCGTGGCCATCTGCACATGGATCGGGATGCCCCATTTGCGTTCGGTGGCCTTCATCGCCCGGTAATAGGCGGGCCGTTCCGCCACGATGGCGCAAGCGTTGTCCAATTGCCGGGGCGCCGAATAGTTGCCGCCGCCGCATGACGCGACCAGCCCGACGATCGCGAGTTTCAGAAGCCTGCTCATCCTGCCCTCTTGTCGTTTTCCGGGGATATTACGGAAAATCACGCTTGGGTGAAATCACAAAGCCGGAAGATCAGACCGACAGCACCGCCTGAACCGCCCTCTGCCAAGCGGAATAACGCCGGTCGCGGTCGTCCTTGTCCATCTGCGGTTCGAACCGGCGGTCCAACTGCCAGGCCTTGGCGTATTCGTCGGGCGCCGGGCACAGCCCGGCGCGATAGCCCGCCAGCCAGGCTGCGCCCTGGGCGGTGGTCTCGGTGTTCCTGGGCCGATCCACCGGGGCGCCAAGGATGTCGGCCAGGAACTGCATCGCCGGTTCGCTGGCGGTCATGCCGCCGTCCACGCGCAGCACCGCGTCGTCCGCCTGGGGCCAGTCGGCGCGCATCGCCTGCAACAGGTCGCGGGTCTGGAAGCCCACGCTTTCCAGCGCGGCGCGGGCGAATTCGGCGGGGCCGGTGTTGCGCGTCAGGCCGAACACGGCACCGCGCGCATTCGGCGCCCAATGCGGCGCCCCCAGGCCGGTGAAGGCAGGGACCAGAATCACCTGCTGGCTGTCGTCGGCCCTGGCGGACAGTCCTTGAGTTTCGCTGGCTTCGCGGATCAGCTTCAGCCCGTCGCGCAGCCATTGCACCACCGCGCCCGCGATGAAGATCGAGCCTTCCAGCGCATAGGTGGTCTTGCCGTCCAGGCGATAGGCGATGGTCGTCAGCAGCCGGTTCTGCGACCGCACCGCCTGGTCCCCGGTGTTCAGCAGCGCGAAACAGCCGGTGCCATAGGTCGATTTCATCATGCCGGGCCGGAAACAGGCCTGCCCCACGGTGGCCGCCTGCTGGTCGCCCGCGACGCCGGTGATCGGGATCGCGCGTCCGAACAGGTCGGCGCGCGTGGTGCCGAAATCGTCGGCGCTGTCGCGGACTTCGGGCAGCAGTTCAGGGGGGATGCCGAACAGCTTGCACATGTCATCGGACCAGCAGCCCTTGCGGATGTCGTAAAGCAGCGTCCGGCTGGCATTGGTCGCATCGGTGACATGGGACTGTCCGCCGGTCAGCTTCCAGATCAGGAAGCTGTCCACCGTTCCGAAAGCCAGATCGCCCGCCTTGGCGCGGTCGCGCGCGCCCTCCACATTGTCCAGCAGCCAGGCGATCTTGGTGGCGCTGAAATAGGGATCCAGCAGCAGGCCGGTGGTGTCGGTCACCTGATCCTCGATCCCGTCGTCGCGCAGACGGTCGCACAGATCGGCGGTGCGGCGGTCCTGCCAGACGATGGCGCGGTGAATCGGCCGGCCGGTCTTGCGGTCCCAGATCACCACCGTTTCCCGCTGGTTGGTGATGCCGATGGCGTCGATACGCGGGGCGCCGGCCTTTTCGATGGCGGCGCGGGCGGTTCCGGCACTGGTCGTCCAGATGTCGCCCGCGTCGTGTTCGACCCAGCCGGATCGCGGGAAATGCTGCTGGAATTCGTGCTGCGCGGTCGCCTGCACCTGCAAGTCGTCGCTGAAGAGGATCGCGCGGGACGAGGTCGTCCCCTGATCCATCGCCAGAATCGTCATCTGTCCTGCCCCCTCATCAATCCCCCGATGGCGGCCAGGTCGGCCGCCCCCTTGTCCGTCAGAAGCCGTTCCAGCGCCTCGTAATGCCGCAGCACCGCCTGGCCGGTCGCCGTGACCCTGGCCCCGCCGCCGCCCGCGCCGCCCCGGCTGCTGTCCACCAGCGGCGTGGCGAAGGCCGCGTTCATTTCCTCGACCAGGGACCAGGCGCGCTTGTAGCTCATCCCCATCTGGCGCCCCGCGGCCGAGATCGACCCGTGCTGCCCGATCAGCCGCAGCAGTTGCGCCTTGCCCGGCCCCAGGACCAGCGGCGTGTCGTATTCAAGCCGCAGCTTGATCCGTGGGGGTGGGGTATCCATCGCGATTCGTTTCCTGCCTTTCCGGCAGGTTAGCCGCTGCCCGGTGCCGTGCGCAAACGACGCGCAGGACGCGCTTGCCCTGCGGCGGTCGTCGCCTATTCTGGCCGCGTCACCATGCGAGCGGGGGTCTTCATGTCCGAAATCGTCATCCTGTCCGGGGCGCGCACCGCCATCGGCACCTTCGGCGGCAGCCTGGCCGCCATTCCGCCCATCGATCTGGCCGCGACCGTGACGCGCGCCGCGATGAAACGGGCGGGCATCGCCCCCGACCGGATCGGCCAGGTGGTCTTCGGCCATGTCATCAACACCGAGCCCCGCGACATGTACCTGTCGCGCGTGGCGATGCTGGATGCGGGCATTCCCGACACCACGCCCGCGATGAACGTGAACCGGCTGTGCGGGTCGGGTGCGCAGGCCATCGTGTCAGCCGCCCAGGCGCTGATGCTGGGGGACGCCGATTTCGCCGTCGCGGGGGGCGCGGAAAGCATGAGCCGGGCGCCCTATGCCGTCAGCGCGGCGCGATTCGGCGCCAAGATGGGCGACCAGACGATGATGGACATGATGACCGGCGCGCTGACCTGCCCGATGGGCACCGGCCACATGGGTGTGACGGCCGAAAACGTCGCGGCGGAACATGACATCAGCCGCCAGGCGCAGGACGAATTCGCCCTGGAATCGCAGCGCCGGGCGGCGGCGGCCATCGCGGCGGGGCATTTCCGCGACCAGATCGTGCCCATCGAGATCAAGACACGCAAGGGCGTGGTGGCCTTCGACACGGACGAGCATCCCAAGGAAACCAGCCTTGAAAAACTGGCGGCGTTGAAGGCGGTGTTCCGCAAGGACGGATGTGTGACGGCGGGCAATGCCAGCGGCATCAACGACGGCGCCGCGGCGCTTGTGCTGGCGCGAGCTGACGCCGCGCAGGCGGCGGGGCTGGAGCCACGGGCGCGGATCCTCGGCTATGCCCTGGCGGGCGTGCGCCCCGAGGTGATGGGCATCGGCCCGATCCCGGCGGTGGAACGCTTGCTGGAAAAGACCGGGCTGTCGGCCGGCGATTTCGACGTGATCGAATCGAACGAGGCCTTTGCCGCGCAGGCCCTGGCGGTGAACAAGGGGCTGGGGCTGGACCCGGCCAGGGTCAACCCGAACGGCGGCGCCATCGCCCTGGGCCATCCGGTCGGTGCGACCGGGGCGATCCTGACCGTCAAGGCGCTGTCCGAACTGGAGCGCACCGGCGGCAGGCGCGGGCTGATCACCATGTGCATCGGCGGCGGGCAGGGCATCGCCCTGGCGATCGAGCGGCTGTGACGCCTAGGCGGGCCGGGGCGGCGCGGGCTGGCGCGACAGGCGCAGCGCCGCGATCCCGGCCAGGATGATCACCGCGCCGCCCAGGATGGTCAGGGCGTCGGGCGATTCGGAAAACACCGCCGCGCCTGCCGCCATCGCGAAGACCAGCCGGGTATAGCGGAACGGGGTGACAGCCCCGATCTGGCCCGTGCGCATCGCCACCGTCAGGAAGGTATAGGCGCAGACCCCCGCCGCCGATGCCGCCAGCAGGCCCGCCCAGGTGGCGGCGTCGGGCGCGGCCAGGGGACCGCCGAAGGGCAGGGCGATCAGGCCCGCGACGATCAGCATGGCGAATCCCAGGACGCCCAACTGCCGGAACGACATCGACACGGGCGCGGCGCGGGTCGCCAGATCTCGGCCCGCGAATCCCAGCATCGCCGCCACCGCCAGCAGGGACAGGGGGCCGAACCCCTCGGTCCCCGGACGCAGGATCAGCAGGACGCCCAGGAAGCCGAAGGCCACGGCCAGCCAGCGGCGCGGGCCGATGCTTTCGCCGAACAGCAGCGCCGCGCCCACCATCACCACCAGCGGCGTCGCCTGCAGGATGGCCGAGGCGGTGGACAGCGGCGTCAGCGCGATGGCCAGCATATAGAACAGCCGCCCCGTCACCTCGGACAAGGACCGCAGGATCATCGGGCGGCCCAGCATGGCGCGGGTCAGCGGCGCCTCGCCCGCCAGGGCGGACAGCAGGGCGAAGGCCGCGGTGCCGAGGATCCCGAAGGTGATCAGCACCTGTCCGGGCGGCAGGCTGGCGGCGGCGATCTTCAGCAGCGCATCCTCGACCGCGAAACCTGCCATCGCCAAAACCATGAAGGCGGCGCCCCGCATGTTGAAGGCGGGACCATGGCGGGCGGATTGGTGGGACATGACCGGCCTTTGCAAGCGAAGGGAATGGGCCAAGCTAGTCCCCCATCCGGACGGCCAAGGCAAGGCGCAGGCGCAAAAGGAACGGGCCGCCCTGGTTGAGGGCGGCCCGCGAGATCCACGGAGATGGTCCGGTTAGGGATGGGAAAGCATCCGGTCCCAACCAGGGTTTACGACCCTTGGGGCTGCCCTCAGGCCACGGCCCCCCTGACTGTTCCGACACCTCTCTCCAATATCACTCTCGACACTGGACCACCTCCTTTCAATGTGTTGCCGTTGCAAGGGAAAGGGTGCCACAGATCGGGGTTCTGTCAATCAGATTATGCGCTCGGTCCGCAACAAATTGCGCACGATCAGCCGGAAAGGCACAAGGGTCAGTATCGCCAGACTCATCTTGACCATCCAGTCGGCAGTTGCCAACGAAACCCACAGGGCGGTGATCGGTCCTTGGCCAAGCAGCGGAACCCCCTCGTTCGCCCAGCCGGTATTGGCGTCGTGGGGCAGAGCGGCGCTGAAGGCCACGGCAAAGAAGATCGCCGTGTCCAGCACCGATCCCACCGACGACGACGTCAGGGGCGCCACCCACCAGCGGCGGTTGCGCAGGGCGTTGAAGACCAGGATGTCGACCAGCTGCGCGACCAGGAAGGCCATGCCCGAGCCGATGGCGATTCGCACGGTGGTCTTGTCCAGTCCGGCCGCGATCACCGAACAGGCGACGCCCACGACAAAGCCCGCCAGCACCACGCGCCGGGCGGCGGCGGGGCCATAGACGCGGTTCATCACCTCGGTCACCAGGAAGGCGAAGGGATAGGTGAAGGCGCCCCAGGTCAGCCACAGGCCCACCGTGAATTGCACAAGGATGTTCGAGGCCACGACGATGATGGCCATGGCAAGGATGCCGGGCAGATAGCGGGTCATTGATGGTTTCCGTTTTACAAGGTCGCGGAACAACTCGGCCCCGCACGGCGCGGGACAGGGCGCCTTAGGCGGTTCGGCAGACTGTTGTCAATCGCGGCGTCCCGTTATTCACCTTGGCCCGGCCATCGCGGGACGCAGGACGGTCTCAGTCGCGCAGCCGGTATTCGACCAGTTCGGTGCGCTGCACGAACAGGAAGTTGTCGTCGGAAATCATCGTCAGGCGGATCCCCTGGCCGTCATGCCAGACCGCCAGCCCTTCCAGATTGTCGTATTGCAGGGGGCGGGTGGTCAGCAGGATTTCCTCGTTCACGGGTCCGTCCTCGGTCAGCTGCATCCGGCGCACGCGCGAGGCGAAGCCCAGGATGCCCTGGAAGTCGCGCTCCAGCAGATAGAACCAGCCGTCGGGGCCGAAATCGGCGCCCACCGCCAGCCAGCGGGGATCGCGCCGGATTTCCCCGGCCTGGCCCCAGGCATTGTCGCGGAAGGTCAGGATCGGAAAAGGCCGATCCTCGGCCCCCGACCGTTCGGGCACGGCATAGATGGTGCCGTCTCGGATCGCCAGTGCCTCCAGCCCGGAATTGATCCGCATTCCCGGCATCTTGGGCGGCGGGTCGAAGGCGGTGGCTCGCGCGTCGGGATGGTCATATCGGGCCACGCGGTCCAGGCCCTCGAAACTGACCCAGATGGCGCCGTCCTCGCCGATGGCCAGCCCCTCGCTGTCGCCGGTATAGCCGGGGGGCAGGGGGGCGCCCTTGCTGTCCTTCAGATGCGCGCGCCCGGCGATGTTCATGGCACGGATCAGACCCTGGGAATCGCGGTCGATGCTGCCCCAGTACAGATGCGCCCGGTCTGTCAGGGCGTGGAAGGCGCTGCCGTCGGGGCTGATCTCGATCCCCGAAAAGCCGCCGAAGCTGTCGTCTCCGTCGCGCCAGACGAAGGTGCCGACATATTCCAGCGACGCGGCCGGCGCAGGGGCGCCGGCCGCGATCAGGAACAGGGCTGCGACTGCGCCTAGGGCGCGCCGGCGACGGATCGGCATTCCTTGGGCAGTTCGCTGAGCCGGAAGGTCCGGGGATGGCGGTAATCGGGATCGGGCGGCGTCGGTTCGACCCGGCTGGGGTCGATCCGGTTCCTGATCCATTCGGCGGCCTCGGCGCAGCCGTCCCCCGGCGGCGGCGCGGGCTGGCGGTCGCAGATCGACCCGCGCGGACAGGCCAGCCGGACGTGGAAATGATAGTTGTGGGCGTTGATCGGGCGGACCTTGCGCAGCCAGGCGCGGTCGCCGCGCTCCATCTGGCACATGGCCACCTTGGCGACGGGATCGACCAGGATCCGCTCGACCCGCGGATCGCGGGCGGCGGCGCGCATGATGGACATGTGGCCGCCGTTCCAGACATTGGTCAGACCGACCCCGCGCCGGTCGGTGATCGACTGCGACGAGATGCTTTCGCGCTGCTGGGGCGACAGGTTCAGCGAGGACGGCGGCAGCATCCAGATGTCGGCGTCCAGTCCCAACTGGTGGCTGGCATGCCCCGAGGTCATCGGCCCGCCGCGCGGCTGGCTCATGTCGCCGATATAAAGGCCGCGCCAGCCCGCCTGCTGGGCGGCCTGCGACAGGCCGATCAGGAAGCTGACCAGTTCGGGATGGCCCCAGTTGCGGTTGCGCGACAGGCGCATGGCCTGCCAGCTTGGCCCGCTTTCGGGCAGTTGCACGAAGCCCTGGCCACAGCCCTTGGAATAAAAGCCGATGGAGACCGCCGGACCCTGCGCGGCGCTGCGGAAGCTGCCGAACACGTCCTTGGCCAGCGGATCGGCGGCTGCGGGCATCGCCAGGCCCGCCACGACGGCGGCGGCGGTCAGGATTTTGCGGATCACTGCTCTCCCTCTCCTTCGGGTTTGACCCAGACTAGCAGAACGAGCGACAGGATAAACAGCAGGATCAGCGGGGATATGCCGATGCGCTGATTGCCGGTGGCATCGGTGACGACGGCGATCAGCAGGGGCGCCAGGAAGGCGGTGGCCTTGCCCGACAGCGCGTAGAGGCCGAATCCTTCGGTCGCGCGGGCCGGGGTCGTGTGGCGCACCATCAGGGTGCGGCTGGCCGCTTGCAGCGCCCCGCCCGCCCCGCCGATCAGCGCGCCGCAGGCGAAGAACACCAGATCCGGAACGTAGAACCGCCCGAAGACCGGGGTCGAGGGCGTGGCCAGCCCGAACAGCGTCTGGCGGTCCATGCCGACCACGATCAGGCAGACGCCGGTCAGGATCAGCGTGGTGGCAACGATGACCGGCTTCGGCCCCCAGGCCCGGTCGGCGCGTCCGCCCAGCCAGCTGACGATGGCCGCCGCGATGGCGCTGACCACCCCGAAGACGCCTGCCAGAAAGACTGGCCAGCCCAGCACCGTCCCGGCGTAGACGCCGCCGAATCCATACAGCGCGTTCAGCGCGTCGCGCGACAGCATGGACGATGCCAGCCAGGCGGCCAGGCTGCGGCGGTGGCGCAGGCTGCGGATCAGGGCCCAGAGGTCGCGCATCGCCACGCCGATGCGGATGGGCTGGCGCGGACCGCGCGGTTCGCGGACCCACAGGAAGAAGGGGATCATGAAAACGATGTACCAGACCGCCACGAAGGGGCCGACGAAGCGGGTGCCCTCGCGCGACGCCGGGTCCAGGCCGAACAGCGGGTCGATACCGATCAGCGTCTTGCCCGAGGGGGTTTCCTGGAACAGCGCCAGCATCACCGCCAGCGACACTACGCCGCCCAGGTAGCCGAAGGCATAGCCCGACCCGGACAGGCGCCCGATCTCGTCGCGGGGGGCAAGGCCGGGCAACAGGGCGTTGGTAAAGATGGTCGCGAACTCGACCCCGATCAGGCCGATGCCGAACAGCACCACCGCCTGCACCAGGGCGGGCTGGGTCGGCATCAGCCCCCACAGCCCCGCCGATCCCGCGACATAGAGGATCGAGAAGAACCAGATCCAGGGCATCCGCCGCCCGGACGTGTCGGCGACGGCCCCCAGGATCGGCGCGCAGAGGGCGATGACGACGCCCGTCACCGACAGCCCGTATCCCCACAGCGCCTGGGCCTGTGCGCCCGCCAGCCGCAGATCGCCGCTGACGTTCAGGAAATGGCGCTGCGCGACCTCGGCGAAATAGACCGAGAAGACGAAGGTCAGCAGAAGCGTATGAAAGGGCTGGCTGGCCCAGTCGAAGAACCACCAGCCCCAGATCCGTTTGCGGTCCATCCGACCCCCAAGCCCGTTCGCGGCCATAAGGCCCAAGCGCCGTCAGCCTGGCAAGTGCGCTTTTGCATCAGGGGGAACCTGCGGCGGCCAGGGACGCAGCGCGTCGGCCTCGACCCAGGCGGCGATCCAGTCCGGCAGGGGCGGGCTGTCGGGCCGCGCGCCAAGCGCCGCCATCACCTCGGGCGGCGGGACGATGCCGCCCGCCCCGGTGACGGCCGACCGGATCAGCACCTGATTGCAGCAATCGGCCCCCCTCCACATCGACTGGTCCATATAGATGAAGCGGTGGTCCCAGCCCGCCACGCGCGAAATCATCGTGAAGCGGTCGAAGGCGCGGATGCGGCGGCGATAGCGCACGGAACTGCCCGCCACGGTGATGCCCCATTTGCGGTCGCGCAGGATCGGGATCAGCCCGCTGCGCTGCGCCATCGGGATGCGGCCCAGGTCGTACAGCGTCAGGGTGCGGCCGTTGTTCAGCTCGATCCAGGGATCCAGATCCCAGGGCCAGCAGATATGGGTCGAGACATGCGCATCGGTGATCGCCAGCGGCGGGGCGTTGCGGAACTTGACCATCTCCTTGGCGAAGCGGAACAGGGGATACATCGGGGATCCTTCGATTGCCTGGCCCAAGGGGGTGGCCGCGCCCCGCGCGATCGTCAACCGGGACGCTGCGGCAACTTGCTTGCGAAGGGGGCCGCGCATCCCCATAACAGGCCCGAACGCGGAAAAGGGGACATGATGGGAACGCTTTACGAGGCCTTGCAACTGATCCTGCAAGTGGTGTGGTTCGTGATGATCGTCCACATCATCATGTCCTGGCTGATCAACTTCCAAGTTCTCAACCTGCGCCAGCCGCTGGTTGCGCAGATCTGGGACGGGCTGAACCGCCTGCTAGAGCCGCTGTATCGCCCGATCCGCAACATCCTGCCCAGCACCGGGGGGCTGGATCTGGCGCCGCTGGTCGTCTTCATCATCATCATCATCCTGCAACGCGCGCTCGCCAACAATGCGGGCTTCTTCTACGGGATGTGATGCCCACAGATTTACTGCGACAGGTCTGGGGGTTCGACGGATTCCGCCCCGGGCAAGAGGAGATCGTTCAGGCGGTGGCGGCAGGCCGCGACGTGCTGGCGATCATGCCCACCGGCGGCGGCAAGTCGCTGTGCTTCCAACTGCCCGCGCTGATGCGCGAGGGGGTGACGGTGGTGATTTCGCCGCTGATCGCGCTGATGCGCGACCAGGTCCGGGCGCTGCGCGAGGCGGGAGTCGCGGCGGGCGCGCTGACCAGCGGCAACACGGACGAGGAAACCGACGCCGTGTTCCAGGCCCTGTCGCGGGGCGATCTGAAGCTGCTCTATATGGCGCCGGAACGGCTGGCCTCGGGCGGGACGCTGCCCTTGCTGCGGCGCGCGGGCGTCACCGCGATCGCCGTGGACGAGGCGCATTGCGTCAGCCAGTGGGGCCACGATTTCCGTCCCGATTACCTGCGCATCGGCGACCTGAAGCGGTCGCTGGACGTGCCGCTGGCGGCCTTTACCGCGACGGCCGACGTGGAAACGCGGGCCGAGATCGTCGCGCGGCTGTTCGACGGGCGCGACCCCGTGACCTTCCTGCGCGGCTTCGACCGGCCCAACCTGCGGCTGGCCTTCCAGCCCAAGGACAGCCCGCGCAAGCAGGTGCTGTCCTATGTCGCCGCGCGGCGCGGGCAGTCGGGCATCGTCTATTGCGCCAGCCGTGCGCGGACCGAGACGCTGGCCGATGCCCTGATCCAGGCGGGTCATGCGGCTGTCGCCTATCACGCCGGGCTTGAGGCCGAGACGCGGCGGCAGGTCGAGGCGCGGTTCCAGCGCGAGGACGGGCTGATCGTGGTCGCCACCATCGCCTTCGGCATGGGCATCGACAAGCCCGACATCCGCTGGGTGCTGCACGCCGACCTGCCGAAATCCATCGAGGGCTATTACCAGGAGATCGGCCGGGCAGGCCGCGACGGCGATCCGGCCGATACGCTGACGCTGTACGGTCCCGACGACATCCGCCTGCGCCGCACTCAGATCGACGAGGGGCTGGCCGACCCCGCCCGCAAGGCCGCCGATCACGCGCGCCTCAACGCGCTTCTGGGTCTGGCCGAGGCGACCGGCTGCCGCCGCCGCAAGCTGCTCGCCTATTTCGGCGAGGATCTGGCCCAGGACTGCGGCAATTGCGATCTGTGCGCCGCGCCGCCCCGGCTGTTCGACGCGACCCAGGCGGTGCGCAAGGCGCTGTCGGCGATGGTGCGGACCGGCGAATGGTTCGGCGCCACGCATCTGATCGACATCCTGACCGGCAACACCACCGAAAAGGTGCGCGAGCGCGGCCATGACCGGCTACCGACCTTCGGTGTGGGACGGGAACACAGCCGCGTGCAATGGCAGGCGATCTTCCGGCAGATGATGGGCCGCGACCTCTGCCGCCCCGATCCCGAACGCCACGGCGCCCTGCACCTGACCGAGGCCGCCCATCCCGTCCTGCGCGGCGAGGAAAGCGTGACCCTGCGCCAGGACACGACCGCGCCCAAGCCCGCCACCGTCCTGCGCACCCAGGTGGCCGAGGAGGACGAGCCGCTGCTGTCCGCGCTGAAAGCCAAGCGCCGGGCATTGGCCGAGGCCGCGCGCGTCCCCGCCTATGTCATCTTTCCCGACCGCACGCTGATCGAGATGGCCGAGAAGCGCCCGCAGACCCTGGACCAGATGGCGCAGGTCGGCGGGGTGGGGGCCAAGAAGCTGGAGAGCTATGGTCGCGACTTCCTGGCGGTGATCGCCGGAGAGGTGCCCGACATGCACCCAGCCCGCCGCAAGCTGGCGGGCCGCCCCGAAGGCGCCTTGTTCGACCGGCTGGTGGCGGTGCAGGCCGACCTCTTGCGCGGGCCGGACGGCACGGAAAAGCCGCTGTCCTGCTCCACCGCGCAGATCCGCCGCATCGCCGAGGCGAAGCCCGCCGATGAGGCGGGGCTGGCCCGCCATCTGGACGCCGCGCGGCTGGACCGCTTCGGCGCGGCCTTCCTGCGCGAAATCGCGGCGGCGTGACGCGCCCGTCAGGGTAAAGTGAACGTGATGCCCTGCGCGGGCGGCTTTGCATGACTATCTGTCCCAAGCGCCCTGTGGGAGGAAGCCATGAAACTTCGCTGGTCCGATGTCACCCCGAAAGCCGATTACCTCGGCCGCCGCGCCCTCATCGGCGGCGGGATCGCCGCGATGGCCGCGCCCGCCTGGGCGCTGACCGCCAAACCCTCGCCGTATTCGACCAGCCAAAAGCCGAATACGTTGGAAGAGATCACCAACTATAACAACTTCTACGAATTCGGCATGGACAAGACCGACCCGGCGCGGCGCGCGGGCGCCATGGTCACGGAGCCCTGGGCAGTCGCAATCGACGGCATGGTGGACCGGCCGGGCCGATACGGCGTGGACGATCTTGCCCTCGCGAACGCGCTTGAGGAACGCATCTATCGCCTGCGTTGCGTCGAGGCCTGGTCGATGGTGATTCCCTGGATCGGCGTGCCGCTGGCGTCCGTGCTGGACAAGGCGGGCATCCAGCCCGGGGCGAAGTTCGTGGCCTTCGAGACGCTTTATCGTCCCGAACAGATGCCAGGGCAGGTGCGCCCGATCCTCGACTGGCCCTACAAGGAAGGCCTGCGCCTGGACGAGGCGATGCACCCGCTGACGATTCTGGCGACCGGGCTTTACGGCGAGGTGCTGCCCAACCAGAACGGCGCGCCGATCCGGCTGGTGGTGCCATGGAAATACGGCTTCAAGTCGATCAAGTCGGTGGTGAAGATCACCCTGACCGACCGCCAGCCGGTGTCCACCTGGCAGGCGATGCAGCCGTCGGAATACGGTTTCTATGCCAATGTGAACCCCGCCGTGGATCACCCCCGCTGGTCCCAGGCCACCGAACGTCGCATCGGCGCGGGCCTGTTCGCGGGGCGCGAAGAGACGCAGCCCTTCAACGGCTATGGCGATCAGGTGGCCTCGCTTTACGCCGGGATGGATCTGGCGAAGGACTATTGATGCGCGCCGCATTGAACGGGCGGCTGCGGCAGATTCCCGTCGGGGCGGTCTGGCTGGGCGGGCTGATTCCTTTGGAGCTGCTGGTCTGGGATGCGGTCGCGGGGGGCTTGGGCGTCGATCCGATCCGCGACATCGAACACCGGCTGGGGCGGACCGCGCTGTACTTTCTGATCGCCAGCCTGGCGGTGACGCCGTTGCTGCGCATCACGGGACTTGGCCTGGTGCGGTTCCGCCGGGCGCTTGGCCTGCTGTGCTTCACCTATGCCGGGCTTCATGTGCTGGCCTGGGCGGTGATGGACATGGCGCTGATGTGGGGGGCCATGGGGCGGGATGTGGTCAAGCGGCCCTATCTGGTCTTCGGCATGACCGCCTTTCTGATGCTGCTGGCCTTGGCGGTGACATCGAACGACGCCTCGATCCGGCGGATGGGGGCTGCGGCGTGGCGCAGGCTTCACAAGCTGGCCTATGTCGCGGCCCCTCTGGTCGCCCTGCACTGGATCTGGGCGTTGAAGACCTTTCCGCTGGAACCGGGCCTGTGGCTGGCGGCGATTCTGCTGCTGCTGGCGCTGCGAGTCGCTGTTCCAAGGCCGATCCGCTGGAATATCGCACAGGCGCAGAAATAAAGATCCTTGTTTTACAGTGTGTTGCCAAAAATATGACGGTTCGGCGAAAAAACTTGCGGAAACCCTCTTGCTCTCTGTGGCCTGTCTCCGTAAATACCGCTTCACCGAAGGCGGGAACGCTGGAAGGGCCGGGGAGACGGGCTGGATGGCCTGGGTATCCGG
>NZ_UZWE01000030.1 GCF_900631945.1 Paracoccus haematequi | reverse complement strand
GCATCGCCATGCGTGCTTGCAAGACCGACCGGAGCTTTGAAGCAATGATCTACCTCGCTGCCGCCGTTATCAACTCACGATGAATCCCCACAGACCCTAAAGCTCACTGGGCCAGCGGCGCCATAAAGCCTGTCCGGCGTTACAAGCGCCTTACACCGGCCCGCCTCGATGCCATGCTGGAGCGGGTGGCGACGGCAGCTTAGCCAGACATGAAAGGCCCTCACGACCGCGCCGGATGCAAGGGCCTCCCATGAAGGACTGTGCGTTTGACCCTCATAAGACTATCAACCAAAAACTGCGGTAGCTGTTCCAGCGAAAACGAAAAGCCCTGCCAGAACAGGCAGGGCGTCAATCGTTAATCACTGTCCACCGTGTACGGACAGCGATTAACGTTAGCGTAAGCCAATCGTTCCGAAAAATTTTTCGCGATGTGAAATTTCCCCCGGCGTGTCGTGGCGCCGGGGGTTGATCGTGGGTTGAGTGCCTGCATGCTCTGCAACTTCAGGTAATGCGACTGGAAGACGTTTGTAAATAGTGAATTGATAGCGTTCGTGAATTTTTAAGGATTTGCTGCGAAGAGTGAATTCGACCGCTGGTCCAATAAACTTATCAACTTGCTCCTGAACCTCATGCTACTCCTGAAACGATCCTTGACCGCCGCATTCCTCGCAGCCTGTTGGGCGGCTGCGGGGTGGTTCATCTTCTGGCCCATGTTGGAATGGCTTCTGCGGCTGGCATAGGCGGCGTAGGTTTATCGAGGACGATAAACCGGACGCTTAGGTAACGATGCGCAGTTTAGGGCGCTGGGGCGGCGGCTCCGCACCGCTAAGCGTTGTAAGAATAACATCAATATCGCCGCTTTCTACACCGTTAGCTGTAAGGTGATCTCTCGCGGCCTCTAGCATAGCCTTCATCATGGCACGACTTGGCCCATTCTCATCCAGCATGCAAATAGAAGATGATATTGCCCGGATTGAAGCTTGAAGTGCGTCTAGACGATCTTCAAGATGCCGGATTGCCTCAGGCAGCGTAACCGTTTTTGGTTCAATCACGAGCGCTTCCTCTGGCCTTTCCCGAAGCGGCCAATCCAAGATCGACAAGCCGCCTGATTGCTTCGGACCTGCTTGGCAGATCATCTTGTGCTTTGCGCCATGCGTCGATCTGCGCCACCTGAGAGGGGGCGATGACCATTTGAAGGCGAACTGATTTAATCTCATCTGACATGGCTGCATGATACGCGACTTACACAAGTTATGCAATCTGCTTGACACGACATGCTGAAGTTGTGTAAGTTGAGCGGACCGAGAGGAAGTTGCTGCTTCCACCCGGCCCTAACCGAAACCCGATCTTAGAAGGAGATCGAGCATGGCTGTGAATTGCCATAACACCCCCGGCATGCTTGGGGAAACGCAATCTGAATTCCCGATCATCGATAACCTGATCAAGGTCGATGACCCTGCACAGTGGGCCGAACAACTCGCCTATCATGTGGAGGCGATGATCCTGACAGCAAGGCTGGCGCTGGACAACGATACCAGCGGCGACATCATGACAGCCGGACGCCTCGATGCTGTGGAGCGCACTTTGAACGTGGCAGGCGCATTGATGGCTGTTGTTACCAACGGCACCGAATTGCTGTCTCGGCGCCAGAAGGCAGGGATCTGGCGCAAGGGGGACGCAGCATGAGCCGCAAGCCGATCCACATGGTGAACGATGGTTCTGACAAGATCAACGAGGCCATGTCCTTCCTCGATCTGATCTACCTGGCCGATCTGCATGATAAGGATACTGCCTGCTTCTCAGTTGGCGCGCAGCAGGTTGTCGATCTATTACGCGAAGCGAAGATGCAGTTGGACAATGCAGCAACAATCCTCAGGGAGAACGCAGCATGACCGAGGACGAGCAAATGCTGGCGCTCTGCAACATCATCGACCTGTGCGCTGCCGCATCGGTCATCATGGGCCATGTCGATCACCTGCTAAAGCTTGAGGACGATCCGGCTGTTCGAGGGATCAAAGGCGCCGTTGACAGTATCAGGGTCCAGGCCGAGGCGGTGATGCAATCACTTCAAGTCTAACCATCAGCGCCCGGCTTCGGTCGGGCGTAAAACCACCGGGCGGTAAATTTCCGAGTGGGGGTGCATTTGGGGGATTGAGGCTGCCATGAACAAAAATAATGGATATAAAACGGTTAGTTGTCATCAATTTCTGGCGGAAGGGAATGGGAGTCGAACCCACCCGAGACAGTCTCGCTGCCCCAACCGGATTTGAAGTCCGGCCGCCCCACCGGGGGCGATTCCCTTCCAGGGTCGCCGAACAGGTCGGCGCGATGCGGGTTGATGCGACGTAAATCGCCGCGGCGCAAGGTCAGGCCGTGGCGGTCGAAGAAATCCAGGATTTCGATGGCGACCTTGCGGCCGTTCTGCACCCGGTCACGAAAGGCGGGGGCGGTGAACCAGCCGTCGGGGGCCTGCGCGGCCACGTCCAGAATGATCGCCACCATCTCGGCCGTGACGGGGCGGGCGAAGAAATGATCATGCGCGATCTGGTCGGTGCGGCCCAGCTTCTGGGTCAGTTTCAGAACGCGGCGCACCTCTCGCTCGTCCATGCCGAAGTCGGTGGCGAAGTCGCGGACGCGCGGCGGGCGGAAGCGCATCTCGCCCAGCAGGGCGGGGGCGATGCGGTCCCACAACGCCTCGTCCTCGGCCGTCAGGCGGACCTCGTGGCCGGGCAGGCGGAGGAAGGCGCCATCGGGGACCGCGCGGCCTGCATCGGATTCGGCGCGCAGGAAGGCCAGAAAGGCGTCCTTGGGCAGGCGCGGTTGCAGCGTCAGGCGCAGGCGCTCGCGGCCCAGGCCGGGCAGGTCCGGGTTGTCCTGGTGGAACTGCGTCAGGATTTGGGTCAACTGGGTTTGCAGCGCCGCCAGAACGGCCCGGCTGATCGCCAGATCGCCAATGGTGGCGGCCTGGGCGATGCGGGCGGCGTCCGCCAGGGCAGCGGGCGACAGGCTGCGGTCGCGGGCGAAGCCGGGCAGATCGACGGGCGCCACGGCCAGCATCGCGGCAAGGGCGGCGGCGGGATCCTCGGGCCGGGCGGCGGCGATCAGCGCCAGCCGTTCGGGCGTGCGGCGCTTGCGGGCGGGGGCGCGCAGGTCCAGGAAGCGCCCGCCGCCGATGGTGCGGCTGGCCGACACGTCGCGCAGGATGAAGCGGTCATGCACCGCCGCCGCGACAGGACGGTCCAGCACGATCTGCACCGGGCCGCTGCCGCCGGGCTGGATGGGATCGGACAGGGGCACGATGCGCGCCCCGGCCTCGACCGCGTGGCTGTGCAGGCGGGCAGGGAACCAGGTGCCGATGGGCTTGGGTTCGCTGGCCAGCACCGTCAGCCAGGCGTCGATGCGGTCGGCGGGCGCGTGCAGAGCGGGCGGCAGCACCACGTCGCCGCGATGGATGGCGTCCTTGCTGATCGCCTCGCCCGCCAGGTTCAGCGCGCAACGCTGGCCCGCCAGCCCTTCGGTCGCGGGGCGGTTCTGGGCATGGATGCCGCGCACGCGGGCCGGAAGGCCACGGGGGCTGACGGTCACCTGATCCCCGACCGCGACGCGGCCCGCCAGCATGGTGCCGGTGACGACCGTGCCCGCGCCGGACAGGGTGAAGCTGCGATCCACGGCCAGCCGCATCGGGCCGTCGGCGTGGCGGGCGGTCGTCTCGGCCTCGGCGGCGATCAGGGCGGCGCGCAGGGCGTCGACGCCTTCGCCGGTCAGCGAGGATACGGGCAGGACTGGCGCATCGGCCAGGGCGGTGCCCGCCAGCGCATCGCGGATTTCGGTCGTCACGGCCACGCGGCGGGCATCGTCGGCCAGGTCGGCCTTGGTCAGCGCCACGATCCCGCGCGCGATGCCCAGCAGGTCCAGGATCGCCACATGCTCGCGCGTCTGCGGCATCACGCCGTCGTCGGCGGCCACCACCAGCAGCGCCATGTCGATGCCGCCCGCGCCCGCCAGCATGGTGTGGATCAGGCGTTCGTGGCCCGGCACGTCGACAAAGCCCGTGACCCTGCCGCCGCCCAGGTCGGCATAGGCGAAGCCCAGGTCGATGGTGATGCCGCGGGCCTTTTCCTCGGCCAGGCGGTCGGCATCGGTGCCGGTCAGCGCCTTCACAAGCGCGGTCTTGCCGTGGTCGATATGCCCGGCCGTGCCGACGATCATGCCGACAGCGCCCGCAGCAGGTCGTCGTCGCGGTCGAGGCAGCGCAGGTCCAGGATCAGCGCGCCGTCGCGGATATGGCCGACGACGGGGCAGGGCAGGGCGCGCAGCCGGGCCGACAGCCGGTCGGGCGCGTCACCGCCTTGGCCGGTGATCCGCAGCCCGGCCGAGGGGATCGTATCGGTCGGCAGCGACCCCGAGCCGATCTGGCTGGCGCAATCGGTCGCGGTCACGCTGTAATCCGGCAGCAGCGCCCCCACCCGCGGGGCCAGCCGTTCGGCCTGCGCGGCGATGTCGGATTGCGGGCGCGCCAGGTGGCGCAGGGTCGGCAGGCGTTGGGCCAAGCGGTCGGGGTCGCGATACAGGCGCAGCGTCGCCTCCAGCGCGGCGATGCGGATCTTGTCCAGGCGGACGGCGCGTTTCAGCGGGTTCCTGTTGATCTGCGCGATCAGATCCCGCCGCCCGACGATGAAGCCCGCCTGCGGCCCGCCCAGCAGCTTGTCGCCGGAAAAGGTGATCAGGTCCGCGCCCTCGGCCACCGCCTCGGCCACGGTGGGTTCGCGGCGCAACCCGTAAGCCGCCAGATCGACCAGCGACCCCGACCCCAGGTCGTTCAGCAGCACCACGCCCGCTTTCCTGGCGATCTGTGCCAGCGCGGGGGCGGGAACCTCGGCGGTAAACCCTTCGATGCGGTAGTTCGAGGTATGGACCTTGAGGATCAGCCCCGTCTCTGCCGTGATCGCGCCTTCATAATCGCGCGGATGGGTGCGGTTGGTGGTGCCGACCTCGACCAGTTGCGCGCCCGCCCGCGCCATGATGTCGGGCATGCGGAAGGCGCCGCCGATCTCGATCAGTTCGCCGCGCGACACGATGGCCTGCCGCCCCTGGCCGAAGGTGTTCAGCGCGATCAGCACGGCGGCGGCATTGTTGTTGACGATGGTCGCGTCCTCGGCCCCGGTCAGCTCGCACAGCAGCCCGCGCAGGTGGTCGTCGCGCTGCCCGCGCCCGCCGCCGTCCAGGTCGAATTCCAGCGCCAGCGGCGCGGCCATGGCGGCCGAGGCCGCCTCGATCGCCTCCTCCGCCAGAATCGCCCGGCCCAGATTGGTGTGCAGCACCGTGCCGGTCAGGTTCAGCATCGGGCGCAGCTTCGACGCCGCCCCCGCCGCCAGATCGGCGGCCAGCAGATGCGGCAGGCGGGCGGCCTCGGTTTCGCCATCGGCGCCGCCCTTGATCGCGGCGCGGGCGGCGTCCAGACGGGCGCGAAGGGCGGCGGTGACCACCGCGCGGCCATGCGCGTCGATCAGCGCCCGGCCCCTGTCGGACAGCAGAACCTGATCGACCGAGGGCAGGGCGCGGAACCCCGTCATCAATAGCCGGCGATGAAGGGGTTGAAGCCACCGCGCCGGAAATCGGTGTCCTTCATCAGCATGTCGAGGCCCAGGCTGGACACGTCGTCCGCGATGGGATCCAGGCTGGGGTTCTTGTTCTGATAGAGGATCTTCACCCAACTGCCGCATTCGGAACACAATTCCGCCTTCACCGTCGCCTCGTCCGTTTCGACGCTGCGATAGCTGATGCCCTTGGTCGACCCGCAGCAAAGGCAGGTCACGCGCACCTCGTTCCAGTGCGTCGCGCAGCAGCCGCAGGCGGCATAGCGGGTGCTTTCGATCCCCGCCGCACCCATGACCGAGGATGTCGCGGGCCGTCCGCCGCAGGTCGGGCAGGTGCCGGTGCGGATCCTGACCAGTTGCGCGGCGTCCAGCGTGGCGGCCAGCCGCGCCAGATGGACCTGCACGGCAGCGCCGACGAACAGATGCGGCGCGGCGCTGTCGTCGGGGATGCGGTCGGACAGGATATTCTCCAGCAGCCAGTGCCGGTCGGCAATGCCCGCCGCCGTGACGGCGGACAGGGCCAGGCGGGCGGGTTCGGGCATGTCCAGCACCGCAGCCTCGGCCAGGAAGCGGTCCAGCGTGGCGTGCATCGTCTCGTCCGCCGCCAGGGCGGCGCGGTCGATGGGCGGCATCCGGCTTTCGCGGGCGATGCGGATGCGGTCGGCGGGGATCGGCGCGGGTGTGGGCAGGTCGCGCGCCAGCCGCGCCTGCAATCCGGTCAGGTCGGCCAGGAAGCGCAGATAGGGCGCCAGATTGCCGCCGTGATCGGCCAGAAAGGCGAACCGACCGGCCCGCTTGTCAAAGACCGCCGCGGCGTCGGGCAAAAAAGCCAGCGGCGCCACGGGGACGCCGCCGATGACCGAAGGGTCGGGTTGCATGGTGGTTGTCATACCGTCTCCGGGCCGGACCGGCCACTTGTCTTTGCGTTATTCTGCCGGGCCGTTCTGGCGGCGTCCAGCCAGTTCGCGCAGCCATTTGCGGTGGTGGCGATAGGCCCAGCCGCCCGTCACGGTTCCCCGCGTCATCGCCCGCAACGTGCCGCGCGTCCAGATCGCCGCATAGACATGCAGGATGAACACCAGGATGATCGCCACCGCTGCCAGCGAATGCACCAGCACGGCGATGCGCCGGGTCGGGATCGTCACCAGCCCGCCGAAGAACTGTTCCCAGATCATCACGCCGGTCACGATCAGCACCACGATCAGGATCGACATGGCCCAGAAGATGAATTTCTGCCCGGCGTTGTATTTGCCAAGCTCGGGCAGCTTTTCCTCGTGTCCGGCGACCACATCCCCGATCTGGGCGACCCAGGTGGTATCCTCGGGGCGGGGCAGGTTCAGGCGCCACAGCTGCACGAACATCAGCAGGAAGCTGAAGAACAGCACCACGCCGATGATCGGATGGATCCAGCGCGTCGTCTGCCCGCCGCCGAACAGGCCGGTCAGGAAATACAGCGACGGATGGAACAGCGCCAGACCCGACAGCAGCAGCAGGATCAGCGACAGCGCCGTCAGCCAGTGGTTGCCCCGGATGAAGCCCCGGTAACGGCTGACCGTCACCGGCCTGACGCTTTCGATCCGGTCGCCCGGTTCGGAATAGAGGGGGCGCGGCATCACACGTCCCCCCTGTCATGGGGCGCAGTGGCGGGCGCATCGGCCTGGACCAGCCGTTCTGCGGCCTGTTCCTCGTGTTCGTCCACGCGGTTGGCGCGGGCGAACAGCCCGTGGATCGCGGCCCCCACGGCGGCCACCCCCATCACCGCCAGACCGGCGGTCTTGGTGACGCCCTTCCAGCCCTCGACCACCGGCGAGATGCGCGGATTTTCCGGCAGCCCGTCATAGATCTGCGGCTTGTCGGCATGGTGCAGCACATAGATCACATGCGTGCCGCCCACCCCCTGCGGGTCATAGATCCCGGCGTTGTCATAGCCGCGCGACTTCAGATCCTCGATCCGGTCGTTGGCATGGGCGATCATGTCCTCTTTGGTTCCGAAGACGATGGCCTGGGTGGGGCAGGCCTTGGCGCAGGCCGGACCCTGGCCCACCGCCACGCGGTCGGAACAGAGGGTGCATTTATAGCTCTTGTGATCGACCTTGCTGATGCGCGGGATGTCGAAGGGGCAGCCGGTCACGCAGTATCCGCAGCCGATGCAGTTTTCATGGATGAAATCGACGATGCCGTTGGAATACTGCACGATAGCGCCGGGCGCCGGGCAGGCCTTGAGACAGCCCGGATCCTCGCAATGCATGCAGCCGTCCTTGCGGATCAGCCATTCCAGGTTGTCGGTTTCCGGGTTCACCCATTCGCTGAACCGCATCAGGGTGAACATGTTCGGGGTCAGGTCGTGGGGGTTTTCATAGACCCCCACGTTGGTCTCGACCTCGGGCTTGGTGTCGTTCCACTCGATGCAGGCCGACTGGCAGGCCTTGCAGCCGATGCATTTGCTGACGTCGATCAGCTTGGCGACCTTGGTCAGCTGCCGGTCGGGCTGCGGCACGTCCTTGGTGGCCGAGATGCGGACCACGTCGGAGGGCAGCAGGTTCGACCCGATCGGCTGGACGGGCGGGTTGGCCGCCGCCGTGGTGGGTTGGGGCGCGGTTTCGGTCATGCCACCGGCTCCTCTGCGGGTTCGATATTGACCATGAAGGCCTTGAATTCAGGCGTCTCGACGTTCGCGTCGCCGACCTGAGAGGTCAGGCTGTTCGGGCCGAAGCCCTTTTTCGCCGATCCCATGAAGCCCCAATGCAGCGGGATGCCGATGACATGGACGGTCTTGCCGTCCACCTGCAACGGCCGCAGCCGCTTGGTCACGACCGCCTTGGCCCAGACCTGCCCGCGCTTGGACCAGACCCGGACCCGGCCGCCCTTGGCGATGCCGCGTTCCGCCGCCAGTTCCTCGCTGATTTCCACGAAGAACTCGGGCTGCAACGCGGCGTTCACCGGGTTGTGCTTGGTCCAATAGTGGAAATGCTCGGTCAGGCGATAGCTGGTCGCGACGCAGGGGAATTCGGGATCCCCGATCTCGGCGAACTGGTCCGCCGTGCTTTGGAACACCCGTGCCACCGGGTTGCCGCGCATCTTCGGGTTGAAGACGTTGGCAATGGGGGCCTCGAACGGTTCCATATGCGTCGGGAAGGGGCCGTCGCGCATCATCCCCCGGCTGAAAAGCCGGGACGCACCCTCGGGGTTCATGATGAACGGACCGACCTCCTCTGGCTTGGCCGTGACCGGAATGTCCGGCACGTCATAGCCTTCCCATTTCTCGCCTGTCCATTCGATGATCTTGCGCGAGGGATCCCAGGGCTTGCCCTGCAAGTCGCAGGACGCCCGATTGTACAGGATCCGCCGGTTCGCCGGCCAGGCAAAGGCCCAATTGAGGAAGGCGCCGGTGTCGTCGGGATCGGTATTGTCCCGCCGCGCCATCATGTTGCCCGCCTCGGTCCAGCTTCCGGCATAGATCCAGCAGCCGCCCATGGTGGACCCGTCGTCGCGGTAATGCCCGAAGCTGGACAGTTGCTGCCCGGCCTCGGCCACGACCTTGGTGGGGTCGGCGGCGTCATAGACGGTCGCCAGCGCGCGGCCGTTCATTTCCCGGGCAAGCTCGTCCGCCTTGGGATCGTTCGGGTCGCGATAGTCCCAGGTCAGGTTCAGGATCGGGTCGGGGAAGACCCCGCCTTCGTCCTGATAGAGCTTTTTCACGCGCAGGAAGATCTGCGCCATGATCCAGGTGTCGTGCTTGGCCTCGCCCGGCGGGGTCGCCCCCGGCCAGTGCCATTGCAGCCACCGGCCCGAGTTCACCAACGCGCCCTCGTCCTCGGCAAAGCAGGTGGTGGGCAGTTCCAGAACTTCGGTCTGGATGGATGCCGTGTCCACGTCGTTGTAGATGCCGTGGTTCTGCCAGAAATGCGAGGTCTCCGTCTCCAGCGGGTCCATGACCACCAGCATCTTCAGCTTGGAAAACGCCTCGGTCATCTTGCCCCGGTTGGGGAAGGACAGGATCGGGTTGAAGCCCTGGCAGAAATACAGGTTCACCTTGCCATGGGCCATCAGCTCGAACATGCGCATCCCGTCATAGGCGGGCACGTCCAGTTTCGGCAGATAGTGATAGGCCCAGTCGTTTTCGGCGGTGGCGGCATCCCCCCACATCGCCTTCATGAAGCTGACCATGAACTTGGAATAGTTCTGCCAGTAACTGGTCTGCCCCGGCACGATCGGCTTGAAGCCGCGGGTGGACATGTAGGTCGCCCAGTCCGCTTCCTTTTCCGTGGGGATGTTCAGGTAGCCGGGGATCAGGTTCGACATCAGCCCGATATCGGTCAGGCCCTGGATGTTGGAATGGCCGCGCAGCGCGTTCATCCCGCCGCCCCGGACGCCGATATTGCCCAGGATCAGTTGCAGCATCGCCATGCCGCGGATGTTCTGCGCGCCCTTGGAATGCTGGGTCCAGCCAAGCGCATACATCGAGGTCATGGTCTTGGTCGGCGACGAGCATTCGCCGATCATGCCGCAGATATGCAGGAACTTGTCCTTGGGCGTACCGCAGATGCGTTCGACGAATTCCGGCGTATAGGCGTCGACATGCGCTTTCAGCAGGTTCCAGACGCAGCGCGGATCCTGCAGGGTGGGATCGGTCTGGACGAACCCGTCCTCGCCCATCTTGTAGTCCCAGCTGGACTTGTCGTAGTCGCGCTTTTCCTCGTCATAGCCGGTGAACAGCCCGTCGGACCAGCCGAACTCGTCCTTCACCAGGAAGCTGGCGTTGGTATAGTTGCGGACGTAATCCCACTGCACCTTGTCGTTTTCGATGCACCAGCGGATCACGCCCATCAGGAACACGATGTCGCTGCCCGGACGGATCGGCGCATAGTAATCCGACACGGACGCCGTGCGGTTATAGCGCGGATCGACCACGATCAGCTTGGCGCCGCGATGGTGCTTGGCCTCGGTCACCCATTTGAAGCCGCAGGGATGCGCTTCGGCGGCATTGCCGCCCATGACGACCACAAGGTCGGTGTTCTTGATGTCGGTCCAGGAGTTGGTCATCGCTCCACGGCCAAATGTCGGGCCCAAACTGGACACCGTGGGGCCGTGTCAGACGCGCGCCTGGTTATCGAATCCGACGATCCCCATGGACCGGACCGTCTTGTAGGTCAGCCATGCGGTTTCGTTCGTGGTTGCCGATGCCGCCAGGAAGCCGGTCGTGGTCCAGCGGTTGACGGGCACGCCCGCCTCGTTCACCTGGATCAGGTTGGCGTCGCGGTCGTCCTTCATCGCGCGGGCGATCTTGTCCAGGGCCTCGTCCCAGGTGATGTCCTGGAAGTCGCTGGCACCGGCGGCGCGATAGCGCGGCTTGGTCAGGCGCGTGGGCGCATGGACGAAATCCTTCAGCGCGGCGCCCTTGGGGCACAGCGTGCCGCGATTCGTCGGATGGTCGGCGTCGCCTTCGATGTGCAGAAGCTGGGCGGTCTCGCCCGCTTTCACGTCGCCCTTGGAATACATGATGATCCCGCAGGCGACCGAGCAGT
Organism: Paracoccus haematequi; assembly: GCF_900631945.1. Classification (GTDB taxonomy): domain Bacteria; phylum Pseudomonadota; class Alphaproteobacteria; order Rhodobacterales; family Rhodobacteraceae; genus Paracoccus; species Paracoccus haematequi_A. The sequence goes on along the minus strand of NZ_UZWE01000030.1, from coordinate 181,394 downwards.
AGGGACAGGTGTTGCGCGTTTCCGTGGTCGTGGCCAGCTTGAAGGCGCGCACATGCGCCTGTTCCGCCGCCTCGGCCCCGCCGAAGCCCATGGCCCCCAGCGATGTCGCCGCAACCCCCGCACCCGCCAGCCTCAAGAAGCCGCGGCGCGAAAGGTCGATGTTCATAAGACCCTCCTGCTGCCTGTCTATAGATAGGTACCGGGCCAGTTTGCTGACCGGGCGGTCAAAAGTCAAGGCGGGGCAGATCCTGTCGCGGTCGCTCCGGCAGGGCAAGAGGTCTGCGGAAATCTAATAAAAACAGAATTATATGGCTGGTTGTCCCGTTCACGATTTCGCGCGACCAAGCAGCGGCAATCTTTTACGAGGACATGATGTTCAAACCAATCCTTCTTGTTTGCGCCGTTCTTTCCGTTGCGGGCTGCGCCACCATCACGCGCGGGTCCAACGACGCGCTTATCGTCAACTCGACCCCCACCGGCGCCCAGGTGAAGATGAGCGACGGGCAGACCTGCAACAACACGCCGTGCACGTTCAAGGTGCCGCGCAAGTCGGAACTGAATGTCCTGATCACGAAGGACGGCTGCAAGCATCAGCAGGTCCGCGTGACAAACAAGGTCGCCAACGGCGGCAGCGCCGCCATGGCGGGCAACGTGCTGGTCGGCGGCATCATCGGCGCCGGTGTGGATGCCAGCAGCGGTGCGATGCTGGATCTGGTGCCAAACCCGGTCGAGGTGACGCTGGACTGCCACTGAGGCTGGCGGGGACTGCGGCGCAGCAGTGCCGCGCCCAGCCCGGCGCTGTGGTGCGCGGCGAGGGACTCGAACCCCCACGCCGAAGCGGTTGGACCTAAACCAACTGCGTCTACCAATTCCGCCAGCCGCGCACGTCGCCAGCCTTACGCCGGGATGGGCGGGACGGTCAACGGGTCATCGCTGGGTCATGGCGACGGCAATCTGCGATGCCAGGCGGGCGTTGTTCAGGACCAGGGCGATGTTGGAGTGCAGCGACCGGCCCTCGGTCAGTTCGAAGATGCGTTGCAGCAGGAAAGGCGTGACCTGTTTCGCGGCGATGCGTTGGGCCTCGGCCTCGGACAGGGCCTGTTCGATGACCGGGCCGATCACCTCGGCGGCGATCTCGGCCTCGGGTGGGATCGGGTTGGCGACAAGCTGGCCGCCGTTCAGGCCAAGGCGCGCGCGCATGGCGGCGGCGGCGGCGATCTGATCGGGGCTGTCCATGCGCAGCGGCGCGCGGATGCCGCTGGCGCGCGACCAGAAGGCGGGCAGGTCGTCCTGGCCATAGGCGATCACGGGCACGCCCAGGGTTTCCAGCACCTCCCAGGTCTTGGGCAGGTCCAGGATCGCCTTGGCGCCTGCCGCCACCACGGTCACCGGCGTCTGCGCCAGTTCCTGAAGGTCGGCGGAAATGTCGAAGCTGGACTCGGCCCCGCGATGCACGCCGCCGATGCCGCCGGTCGCAAAGACCCGGATGCCCGCCAGATGCGCGCAGATCATCGTCGCGGCGACCGTGGTCGCGCCGGTGCGGCCATTGGCCAGGCAGACCGCCAGATCGGCGCGCGACAGCTTCATCGCCTGATCCGGCGGCGTCTGCGCCAGGGCCTCCAGCGCCTTGTCGTCCATGCCGACATGGATCTGCCCGCCCATCACGGCGATAGTGGCGGGCACTGCGCCGTTGTCGCGGATCGCCTGTTCGACCTGCCGCGCCATGTCCAGGTTCTGCGGCCAGGGCATCCCGTGGGTGATGATCGTCGATTCCAGCGCCACGACCGGGCGGCCTGCGGCCAGGGCGTCGCGGACTTCGGGCGAGAAGGTGAGGGGGGCGGTCATGGAACATCCTTTCCAGAGACATGCGCGGCGGCGGCACAGGCGGCCTGGCGCAGGGCCGCGTCGCGCGGCTGTCGGTTCAGTTCGGCGGCCAGATGCGCGGCCAGGAAACAATCGCCCGCGCCGGTCACGCGCGCGACAGTGACGGGCGGCGGGGCGAAGGTCAGGGTCGGCGCACCCGCCATCGCCTCGGCGACCGGATGCGGGCCGTCGGTGACCAGCACGCGGGCGGCGCCGCGCGCGACGACGGCCTGCGCGGCGGTGGCGGCGTCGGGACAGGCGCGACCGGCGAGGATCTCGGCCTCCAGCCGGTTGAGATAGAAGCAGCCGCGCCGGGCGGCGATCAGGGGTTCCAGCCGTTCGGCCTTGCCGGGGCTGGCGGGGACCACGCGCAGGTCGGCGCGGGACAGGCGCGGGTCGCGGGCCACGCTGGCCAGCAGATCCTCGGTCAGGTTGCCGTCCAGGACCACCGGGGCGGTCCAGCCGGACAGCGCGCCGTCCAGCGGGGCCAGGATCGCGATGCCCGCATCCTCCAGGCTGTGGACATCGGCGATGGCGGCAATCAGCCCCTCGCTGTCCTCGATCCCCATATAGGTGTCGGTCGGCAGGCCGGTGTCGCGGGCCAGATGTGCGGTCAGGACGCCCAGACGTTCCGCCTCGGCCACCAGGGCCGCTCCTTCCGGGTCGCGGCCCACGGCGGACAGGACGGCGGGGCGCAGCCCCCAGCGGGCCAGCGCCACCGCGACGTTCAGGGCCACGCCGCCGGGGATGTGGCGGATGCGGCCCGGCACGTCGGCGCCCGGCGCCATCCGGCGCGGCGCGCGGCCGATCACGTCCCACAGCATCGCGCCGATGCAGAGGATGTCAGGGGGCGCCGTCATCGCTGCTCCATTCGCTGATCTGCGCCTCTAGAAACCGTTCGAAATCGTCCAGGTCCACCGGGTCGAACTGCCCGAAGCCCTGCATCCAGACGGATGCCGCGCGCATCCCGTCCGGGTCCAGCTTGCACCAGGTGATCCGGCCCCGGCGTTCCTGCCGGATCAGCCCGGCCGCCGCAAGGACCGACAGATGCTTGGAGATCGCCGCCAGGCTCATGTCGAAGGGCGCGGCCACGTCGCTGACGGCCATGTCGTCTTCCAGCAGCATCGACAGCACCCGCCGCCGCGTGGGGTCGGCCAGGGCCGCGAAGATCAGGTCCAGCCGGTCGGGCGCGGGGGCGTTCATCCGCCCGTGATGGCGCGGAATGGCGGGAATGGTCAACTGTCCGGTTGAATATTGTCCGCGTCGGGCAGGGCCGGCGCCGCGCGGCGCATCATCGCCGGAACCTGCAATTTTATTGTAAATCAATATGTTGATGGGATTTTCCCCATGCTTGACTTGGCGGGGGATCCACCCTAGACAGCCCGGCAACGAAGAGCGGGCGCGACAGATGGCCGAAGATCCCAGGGACAGCGCGGACCGGCAGGCGGATGCCGCCCGCCTGCGCGACCTGGAGGAGCGGCTGTCCAAGGTGACCGCGAAGCCAGAGGCCGCCGGGCCGATGGCGGGCTATGACAAGGCGCATGTCGCCTGGCGCATGGTCACCGAGATCGTCGCGGGCATCATGCTGGGCGCCGGGATCGGACACGGGTTGGACTGGCTGTTCGGCACCCTGCCGATCATGCTGATCCTGTTCATACTTCTCGGCTTCGTGGCCGGCATCAAGGTGATGATGCGCACGGCAGCCGAACTTGGCAGCACATCCGGCAAGCCGCCGGGCACCGACGAGAGGGACTGATCGTGGCGACAGAAGCGCATGGCGAGGCAACCGGCCTGTCTTTCCACCCGATGGACCAGTTCATCGTGCGCCCGCTGTTCGGGGACGGCGCGGTCCACTGGTACACGCCGACCAATGTCACGCTGTGGCTGTTCCTGATCGTCGCCGCCACGCTGGCCCTGCTGGTGATGGGCACGCGCGGCCGGGCCATCGTGCCCAGCCGCAGCCAGTCCATCGCGGAACTGGCCTATGGCCTGGTCCACAAGATGGTCGCCGACATCGCGGGCAAGGACGGGCTGAAATACTTCCCCTATATCATGACGCTGTTCATGTTCATCGTCTTCGCCAACTTCCTGGGCCTGCTGCCCATGGCCTTTACCGTGACCTCGCATATCGCGGTGACGGGCGTGCTGGCGCTGTCGGTGTTCCTGACCGTGACGGCCATCGGCTTCATCAAGAACGGCGCGCATTTCCTGGACCTGTTCTGGGTCCGCTCGGCCCCGCTGGCCATCCGCCCGGTGCTGGCCGTGATCGAGGTCATCAGCTATTTCGTGCGCCCCGTCAGCCATTCCATCCGACTTGCGGGCAACATGATCGCCGGTCACGCCGTGATCAAGGTCTTCGCGGGCTTCGCGGCCATCGCCGCCGTCGCGCCGATCTCGATCATCGCGGTGGTCGGCATGTATGCCTTCGAAATCCTGGTGGCCTTCATCCAGGCCTATGTCTTCACCATCCTGACCTGCGTCTACCTGAAGGACGCGCTGCACCCGTCGCACTAAGCCGGGCTGCACGGTCGGGTTTCACCCCAATCCACAACTTCCAACCGCAAGGAGCATCATCATGGAAGGCAATATCGGAGAACTGGGCCAGTACATCGGCGTCGGCCTGACCGCCATCGGCATGGGCGGGGCCGCCATCGGTGTGGGCAACGTCGCCGGCAACTTCCTGTCGGGCGCGCTCCGCAATCCGTCGGCCGCCGCCGGCCAGACCGCCACGCTGTTCATCGGCATGGCCTTCGCCGAAGCCCTGGGGATCTTCTCGTTCCTGGTCGCGCTTCTGCTGATGTTCGCAGTCTGATCCAACGCCATCCTTGCGGCGGGGTGGGGGTCCGGCCCCCGCCCCTTCGTGACCTTCAAGGCCAAGGGGTTTGGACATGATCAGCCTGTTGCAAGAGGCCGCCCATACCGCGGCCGAACATACCGAAAGCGTCGCAAGCTCGATCGCGCATGGCGAGACCGAGACAGCCACGGGCCTGCCCCAGCTGGATCTGACGACTTTCGCGAACCAGATTTTCTGGCTCATCGTCACCATGCTGGTGCTGTATTGGGTCGTGGCCAAGATCGCGCTGCCGCGCATCGGCGCCGTGTTGTCCGACCGCCAGGGCGCCATGACCGGCGATCTGATGGCCGCCGAGGAATTCAAGCTGAAGGCCAAGGAGGCCGAGGCCGCCTATGACAAGGCCCTGGCCGACGCGCGGGCCGAGGCGGGCAAGATCGTCGCCGCCAACCGCGCCGAGATCCAGAAGGAACTGGACGCCGCCATCGCCCATGCCGATGCCGAGATTTCGGCGCGCGCGGCGGAATCGGAAAAGCGCATCCGCGAGATCCGCGACAGCGCCGATACCGATGCCCGCGAGGTCGCCCGCGACGTTGCCGCCGAACTGGTGCGCAGCTTCGGCGGGACGGTCGATCAGGCCGCCGTCGATCAGGCCGTGGACAGCCGCATGAAAGGGGCCTTGCAGTGAAGAAACTTTCCCTTCTTGCCGCCACGGTTCTGGCCGCCGGACCGGCCGCCGCCGCGTCGGGCCCGTTCTTCTCGTTGCGGAACACGGACTTCATCGTGCTGGTGTCGTTCCTGGTTTTCGTGGGCGTGCTGCTGTATTTCAAGGTGCCCGCCCGGATCGGCGCGTTGCTGGACAGCCGCGCTGCGGGCATCCGCCGCGACTTGGACGAGGCCAAGCGCCTGCGCGAGGAAGCGCAGGAGATCTATGCCAGCTATGAGCGCCGCCAGCGCGAGGTGGCGGGCCAGGCCGATCAGATCGTCGCCAATGCCAAGCGCGAGGCCGAGGCCCAGGCCGCCAAGGCCAAGGCCGACCTGAAGACCTCGATCGAACGCCGCCTGAAGGGGGCCGAGGATCAGATCGCCAGCGCCGAGGCCGATGCGGTGCGTGCCGTGCGCGACCGGGCGGTGCAGGCTGCGGTCGCGGCGGCCTCCAGCCTGCTGGCGCAGCAGGTGGGCGCTGGCCAGCGGTCGGCCGGGATCGACGAAGCCATCGAGGACGTGGCGCGTCGGTTGAACTGACGGCATTCGGACGGTGATATTCGGACAGTGATCACGAAAAAACCCCCGGTCCTGCGACCGGGGGTTTTGCGTTGCGGGGTGGCGATCAGCGGGTCGGCCAGATCAGGATTTCGACCCGCCGGTTCTGGGCGCGGCCTGCGGCGGTGTTGTTGGATGCGACCGGCTGGTTGAAGCCCTGCCCGGTGGCGGTCAGGCGGGCCGGGGCCACGCCTGCGGCGGTCAGGATGCTGGCGACCGACTGGGCGCGGCGCTGCGACAGGTCCATGTTATGCGCGGCCGACCCGGTGTTGTCGGTGTGGCCAACGACCTGGACGCGGCTGTTCGGATACTGGTTCAGGTTGCGCGCCACGGCATAGAGGTCGTTCTGCGCCTGGCCGGTGACGGCAGCGGAATCGGTGGCGAACAGGATGCCCTCGGGCAGGATGACTTGCAGGTGGTCGCCCCGGTTCACGACCTGGACGTTGCTGCTGACGGACTGTTGCAGCGCCTGGGCCTGACGGTCGAGAATGTTGCCCGCGATGGCGCCCGCCGCCGCGCCCAGGATCGCGCCGCGCGCGGCGTCCCGGCCCTGGTTGTTGCTGTCGCTGTCGCGGGTGCCCGCCAGGACGGCGCCGACGGCGGCCCCGGCCAGGGCGCCTTGCTGGGTGCGGCTCATCCCGGTCGTGCCGGTGCCGTCGGTTGGGGCGCAGGCGCCAAGGGCGACAAGGCCGGCGCTGGCGAGGATGGTGGTGACGCGAAGGTTCATGGAATTTCCCTTTCCTGGTCTTGCGGCTTTGATCATGCGGCAAATTTCCGGTTGCCGCCCAACGCGCCGACGCTGGCCCAGTTCCGGGGGAAAGGAAAGTCACGGCTGCGTGGAAGATGCTGGATTGGCAGAAAAAACCTCTGGTCGCCGGGTCGGGGCCGGGCCGGGCTTGCATTGCCGGGCGAGGACGGCCAAAAGCATCGGGCCATGGTCCAGCCCCGCCGTCTGCCGCAGCCCTTGCCCTTTGCCCAGCAGGTCGCGATCTTTTCGCGCCTGGCCGAGGCCAATCCGCAGCCCGAGACCGAGCTGGTCTTTTCCAACCCCTTCACGCTGGTGGTGGCGGTGGCGCTGTCGGCGCAGGCCACGGATGTGGGCGTCAACAAGGCCACCAGGGGCCTGTTCGCCGTGGCCGACACGCCGCAGAAGATGCTGGATCTGGGGCTTGAGGGCGTGACCGAGCATGTCAAGACCATCGGCCTGTTCCGCCAGAAGGCGAAGAACGTGATCGCCTTGTCGCGCATCCTGGTCGAGGAGTTCGGCGGCGAGGTTCCCGACAGCCGCGCGGCGCTGATGAGCCTGCCGGGCGTCGGGCGCAAGACCGCCAATGTGGTGCTGAACAGCGCCTTTCATTTTCCGGCGCAGGCCGTCGATACGCATATCTTCCGCGTCGGCAACCGCACCCGCATCGCGCCCGGCCGCGATGTCGAGGAGGTCGAGCGCGCTATCGAGGACAACGTGCCCGCCCGCTTCCAGCAGGATGCCCATCGCTGGCTGATCCTGCACGGCCGCTATATCTGCCAGGCGCGCCGCCCGCGCTGCGCGGTCTGTCCGATTTACGATCTGTGCCCCTATGAGGAGAAGACCGCATGACCACCCCTTACGTGATCGGTATCGGCAATGCGGTGATGGACGTGATCTCGCCCACCGATGACGACCGGCTGGCCGCGCTGGGGATCCGCAAGGGAATCATGCAGCTGATCGAGCGCGAGCGGTCGGAATATCTGATGGCCGCGCAGGCGGACGACCACGGGCCGGGGCGGGCGCAGTCGCGGCTGGTGCCCGGCGGGTCGGTGGCGAACACGCTGGCCGGGATCGGAATGCTGGGGCTGCGGACGGCCTTCATCGGCCGGGTGGCGGACGATCCGCTGGGCTTGTCCTATGCCGAGCAGACCGAGGCGGCGGGAACGGTGTTCGTGAACCCTCCTGTCGCGGGCGAGCAACTGCCCACCTCGCGCAGCATCATCTTCGTGACGCCGGATGGCGAGCGGTCGATGAACACCTATCTGGGGATTTCGGCCGAACTGGGGCCGGACGATGTGAACCCTGCGGTGTTCCAAGGGGCCGGGTGGCTGTTCCTGGAAGGATACCTGTTCGACAAGCCCAAGGGGAAGGAGGCGTTCCTGAAGGCCGCGCGGTCCTGCCACGAGGCGGGCGGGCAGGCGGGGATCGCGCTGTCCGATCCCTTCTGCGTGGACCGCCACCGCGCGGATTTCCGGCGGCTGGTGGCGGGGCCGATGGATTACGTGATCGGCAATGTCCATGAATGGCAGTCGCTGTATCAGGTCGAGGATCTGGAGGAGGCGCTGCGTCTGGCGGCGGCGGATTGCGGCACGGTGATCTGCACCCGTTCGGGCGATGACGCGATCCTGATCCGCGAGGGCGAGCGCGTGACGGCGCCGGTGCATCGGGTCGTGCCGGTGGACGCGACCGGGGCGGGGGACCAGTTCGCCGCCGGGCTGATCTATGGCCTGGCCCTGGGCGCGCCGCTGGCCGTGGCGGGACGGATGGGCTGCATCGCGGCGGCCGAGGTGATCGGGCATGTGGGGCCGAGGCCTGAACGCGACCTGCGGGCGGATTTCCGGGCCGAGGGGTTGGTCTAGGCTTGCGTCCCGCGATCGCTGGGGGACTTCACGTCCCCCAGACCCCCTGTGGGATATTTGAGGTCCAATGCAAAGAGCTGCCGGTCGGTAGCCGCGGCGTTGCGTGGATCTGCCGCTGCGTGTATCAGGGCCGGAACGAATTTGCAGCTTGAAGGACAGTGCGGATGCGCAGGGTTGTTGTCACCGGATTGGGGATGGTCACACCGCTAGCCTGCGGCGTCGAGGCGACGTGGGAACGTCTGCTGGCCGGGCAGTCCGGCGCCGGGCCGATCACGCGCTTCGATCCCAAGGACGTGGTGACGAAATACGCCTGTGAAATCCCTTTCGGCGATGGCAGCGACGGCACCTTCAACCCCGACGACTGGATGGAGCCGAAGGACCGGCGCAAGGTCGACGACTTCATCCTGTACGGCATGGCCGCGGCGGAACAGGCGGTGAAGGATTCCGGCTGGGAACCCGCCACCGAGGAAGACCGCGAGCGCACCGGCGTGATGATCGGGTCGGGGATCGGCGGGCTGACCAGCATCGCCGAAACGGCGGTGCTGATCAAGGAGCGCGGGCCGAAGCGGGTCTCGCCCTTCTTCATTCCGGGGGCGCTGATCAACCTGGTCTCGGGGCAGGTCAGCATCCGCTTCGGCTTCAAGGGGCCGAACCATGCGGTCGTGACGGCCTGTTCCACCGGGGCGCATGCCATCGGCGACGCGGCGCGGCTGATCATGCTGGGCGATGCCGATGTGATGGTCGCAGGCGGCGCGGAAAGCCCGATCAGCGAGATCGGCATCGCGGGCTTCAACGCCTGCAAGGCGCTGTCCACCAAGCGCGACAACGATCCGCAGGCGGCCAGCCGCCCCTATGATGCGGACCGGGACGGGTTCGTGATGGGCGAGGGCGCGGGCTGCGTGGTGCTGGAGGAGTACGAGCACGCCAAGGCGCGCGGGGCCAAAATCTATGCCGAGGTTCTGGGCTATGGGCTGTCGGGCGACGCCTATCACATCACCGCCCCCAGCGAGGATGGCGATGGCGGTTTCCGGGCGATGCGCAACGCGCTGAAGAATGCCGGGCTGGAGCCTTCGGCGGTCGATTACATCAACGCCCATGGCACCAGCACCATGGCCGACACCATCGAGTTGGGCGCGGTGGAACGGCTGCTGGGTGATCACGCGAAGAACGTGGTGATGTCGTCCACCAAGTCCAGCATCGGGCATCTGCTGGGCGCGGCGGGCGCGGTCGAGGCGATCTTCTGCGCGTTGGCGATCCGCGACCAGATCTGCCCGCCGACGATCAACCTGGACAATCCGGCGGTCGAGCCGCAGCTGGATCTGGCGGCGAATGCGGCGGTGCGGCGGCGCGTCGATGTGGCGCTGTCCAACAGCTTCGGCTTTGGCGGCACCAACGCCTCGCTGGTCCTCGGGAAGGTCCGGGAATGATCTGGCGCAATATCGCGTCAAACTTCCTGACGCTGCTGATCGTGATGCTGATCGCGGCGGCGGCGGCGGTGGCCTGGGCCAAGCACCAGTTCAGCGGGCCGGGGCCGAGCGCGGTCGCGCAATGCGTGCAGGTGGCGCCCGGCGCCAGCCTGAACGCGGTCAGCCAGCAACTGGTGGAGCAGGGGGCGATCAGCAATTCCTATGTCTTTCGGGCCGGGACAGACTATCTGGACAAGGCGCGGGATCTGAAATTCGGCAGCTATCTGGTGCCGCCCCATGCCAGCATGGAACAGATCGTCGGGGTGATCACGGCGGGCGGGCCATCGACCTGCGGGACCGAGGTTCTGGTGCGCGTGGGCGTGCGCGAGAACACCGTGCTGCTGCGCGACATGAACCCCGACACCGGCGCCTTCGAGGAAATGGCGCGGTTCAACCCCGCGACCGAGGAATCGCCCGAGGCGATCTCGGTTGCGGTCGAAAAGCCCGGCGCGCGGCTGCGCGTCGTCATGGCCGAGGGCGTGACCAGCTGGCAGGTGGTCGAGGCTCTGAAGGCCGCGCCCTTTCTGACCGGCGAGGTCGAGGACATCCCGGCCGAGGGCAGCCTTGCGCCCGACACCTATGAGGTCGAGAAGGGCCGCAGCCGTTCGGCGTTGCTGGCCGAGATGGCGCAGCGGCAGGCGGCGATCCTGGCCGAGGAATGGGAGGCGCGGCCTTTCGGCCTGCCCTACGAGACGCCCGAGGAGGCGCTGATCATGGCCTCGATCGTGGAGAAGGAGACCGGCGTGGCGGACGAGCGGGCGCAGGTCGCCAGCGTCTTCGTCAACCGGCTGGAACGCGGGATGCGGCTGGAGACGGATCCCACGGTGATCTATGGCATCACCAACGGGCAGGGGGTTCTGGATCGCGGGTTGCGGCGGTCGGAACTGGCGGCGCGGACGCCCTATAACACCTATCGCGTGGACGGGCTGCCGCCGACGCCCATCGCCAATCCGGGCCGCGCGGCGATCCATGCGGCGCTGAATCCCGACAGCACGGATTACGTCTTCTTCGTCGCCGACGGGACGGGCGGGCACACGTTTTCCCGCACGCTGGAGGAGCACAACGCGGCCGTCGCCCGCTGGCGCGAGATCGAGCGGCAGCAGGGCGGCGATCCGACAAGTCCGGTCCAGGGCGACGGCTGAGCGCCGCAAACCGTTCGGGGCATTTGACAAAGCCCGTCCCGTTGCGCAGCATTGCAGGCAAGGGCGGGCTTTTTCGTGGCGCGGATCGCGCCCGGCCATCGCCTTGCAGGAGGATGAGCCATGAAACTGTCCGACATGTTTTCGACCCTGGCCGAAAATGCGCGCACCTATGAAAAGCGCGTGGCCGAATGGCAGGACGACCTGAACAGCCGCAACGACGAGATGCTGGCAAGCGCCCGCAAATGGCAGGAAACCGCCCTGCAACGCCAGGACGAGATGAACCGCCAGTTCAGAGGCTATTTCGAGGAAGCGGGCGAGAATGTCCGCAACCAGTGGCAGGCGATGCAGAACGCCTGGGAGGAGCAGTTCGAGAAGATCCGCGAGAAGGGCGAGGAAATGCGCGCCGCCGCGCTGAAATCGGGGCATCTGCCGGAATGGGCCGAGGCCTATGCCGCGCAGATGGTGGGATTCGCCCAGAAGATGCAGGACGAGGCCGCCAACGCCATCGCCGCCGCGACCGAGGCAAAGAGCCAGGGACAGGGCAAGGCGCCGCGCGGCAAGGGCACGAAGGACGCCTGAAACCGAATCCCCGTTGCGCTTTCCGGGCGGGTTGTTTCGCGGGGAAGGACGGGTGTTGCGCAGGGGTGTTGCGCAGGGCAAGCCTTTGTTCGGAATGGATAACAAAGCCTGCACCGTGCGCGCCCCGGTTTAGCGATTGACTTACCGAACGCCCTGGGGTAGAACCTTTCCATGCTGGGAGAAGTGGGCAAGCGGCCGGGGGCAACCCTTGGGCCGCTTTTTCATTTTTCGGCTCGTGCGGACAGGACACGAGGCAGGACAGTTTGCATGAACGATATGGAATGGCGCGGGATCGGCATCGGTGATCCCGAAGGACCGTTCGCGGCCGGGCGGAACCCGGCCGCGCCGGACGTGAAGCCGGTTGCGAGTGCGGAGGCAGGCATGGACCCCAGCGAGGCCATTGCCGTCGCCGAAGGGTTGTTCTGGTCCTATGTCAAGGATTTGAAACGTCACGAGGCCGCGTTGGAGGCCCGGCAGAGTGGGGCCGTCGATCCCGCCGAGCTGAAGGAAGCCATGCAAACCGCAAAGGTCGTCCGCGAGGCGGTCGGCCTTTTGATGGCGGAAAGGAACAGGGTTGACAAGTTACGCAAGGATATCGCCGGCGCGGTCGGAGGAGGCAGCCTCGACCTTGACGCGGCACGAGATGAAATCGGGCGCCGCCTGGCTTGCCTCCGCCGCGCCTCAGGACGTTGACGCCTTCCTGGGCGGGCTGTCGGAAAACGCGCTGATGGCGCTGCCCTGGCTGTTCGAGTTCTGGGCCCTGCCGCACCAACTGCCCCCCGAGGGCGACTGGAAGACCTGGGTCATCATGGGCGGGCGCGGCGCGGGCAAGACCCGCGCCGGGTCCGAATGGGTGCGGCGGATGGTCGAGGGACCGACCGCCGCCGCACCCGGCCGGTGCCACCGCGTCGCCCTGGTGGGCGAGACCTTCGACCAGGTGCGCGAGGTGATGGTGTTCGGCGAAAGCGGCATCCTGGCCTGTTCTCCGCCCGACCGGCGCCCCGTCTGGGAGGCCGGGCGCAAGCGGCTGGTCTGGGCCAATGGCGCGACGGCCACCGTCTATTCCGCGCATGAGCCCGAGGCCTTGCGCGGGCCGCAGTTCGACGCGGCCTGGGCCGACGAGTTGGCCAAGTGGAAGAAGTCCGAGGATGTCTGGGACATGCTGCAATTCGCGCTGCGCCTGGGCGAGCATCCGCAGCAGGTCGTTACGACCACGCCGCGCAATGTGGGGGTGCTGAAGCGGATCCTGGGCAATGCGTCCGCGGTCACGACCCATGCGCCGACGGATGCGAACCGCGCCTATCTGGCGGAAAGCTTCCTGACCGAGGTGGCGCAGCGTTATGGCGGCACCCGGCTGGGGCGGCAGGAACTGGACGGCGTGTTGCTGGACGACGTGGAAGGCGCGCTGTGGACCACGGCGATGCTGGAGGGCTGCCGGGTGGAACGCGCGCCGAAGCTGTCGCGTGTTGTCGTGGCGGTCGATCCGGCGGTGACGGCGGGAAAGGCCAGCGACGAGTGCGGCATCGTGGTCGCGGGCGTCGTGGCCGAGGGCGAGCCGGGCGACTGGCGGGCCTATGTGCTGGAGGACGCCACGATCAAGGGCGGGCCGCTGGACTGGGCGCGCGCCGCCATCGCCGCGATGGACCGCCACGGCGCCGAGCGGCTGGTGGCCGAGGTGAACCAGGGCGGCGACCTGGTGGAAAGCGTGATCCGGCAGGTGGACCCCTTGGTCCCGTTCCGCGCCTTGCGGGCGGGCCGGGGCAAGGGGCTGCGGGCGGAACCCGTCGCGGCGCTGTACGAGCAGGGGCGGGTCAAGCACCTGCGCGGGCTTGGCGCGCTGGAGGACCAGATGTGCCAGATGACGGTGCGCGGCTTCGAGGGACGCGGGTCGCCGGACCGGCTGGACGCTCTGGTCTGGGCGATCCACGAACTGGTGATCGAGCCGGGGGCAAGCTGGCGGCGGCCGCAGATGCGGCGGTTGTGAGAAAGCCGGGGGCGCTTCGCCCCCAGCCTGCCGACGGGGCGGCAGGCGTTCGCCGCTGAAAAAGGTCCGCTGGACCTTTTTCCGGGCGCGGCTCACCCCAGAGGATATTTGGACCAAGGCAAAGGGGCTGTCCTGCGGGGCGGCCCCTTTTTCGTGGCAAGGAGGCAAGAGATGGCGTTTCGATTGTTTTCGCGGGCGGAGAAGCAGGCTCCTGCGCTGGAAAGAAAGGCCAGTGCGACCGGCCGGGTGGTGGCGCTTGCCAGCGGCGCGGGGCGCGCGGTCTGGTCGTCACGGGACACGGCCAGCCTGACGCGCGGCGGATTTGTCGGCAACCCGGTCGGCTTTCGCTGCGTCAAGCTGATCGCCGAGGCGGCGGCGGCGGTGCCGGTGGTCTGCGAGGACCGCGACCGTCGTTACGAGGTGCATCCGGTTTTGGACCTGCTGCGGCGGCCCAATCCGGGGCAGGGCCGGGCCGAGCTGTTCGAGGCGCTGTTTGGGCAGATGCTGCTGTCCGGGAACGGCTATGTCGAGGCGGCGGGCCTGGGCGCGCAGGGCCTGCCCGAGGAGCTGCATGTCCTGCGGTCGGACCGGATGAGCATCGTTCCGGGGGCGGATGGCTGGCCGGTGGCCTATGATTATGCGGTCGGCGGGCGCAAGCACCGCTTCGACATGACCGGCAGTCCCGATCCGATCTGCCACGTCAAGTCCTTCCATCCGCAGGACGACCATTACGGGCTGTCGCCGATGCAGGCGGCAGCGGTGGCGCTGGATGTCCACAACAGCGCCTCGGCTTGGTCCAAGGCGCTGCTGGACAATGCGGCGCGGCCCAGCGGCGCGATCGTCTATAAGGGGATCGACGGGCAGGGGGTGCTGTCGCCCGAGCAATACGACCGCCTGGTGGGCGAGATCGAGATGAACCACCAGGGCGCGCGCAATGCGGGGCGTCCCATGCTGCTTGAAGGGGGCTTGGACTGGAAGCCGATGGGGTTCAGCCCCAGCGACATGGAGTTTCACGAAACCAAGCTGTCGGCAGCGCGGGAAATCGCGCTGGCCTTCGGGGTGCCGCCGATGCTGCTGGGGATCCCCGGCGACGCGACATATGCGAACTATGCCGAGGCGCATCGGGCCTTCTATCGCCTGACGGTGCTGCCCTTGGCGACGCGGGTCACGGCCTCGGTCGCTTGGTGGCTGTCCGAGCATCTGGGCGCGGAAATCGCTCTGCGCCCCGATCCCGACCGCATCCCGGCGCTGGCCGAGGAGCGCGACCAGCAATGGGCCAGGATCGGCGCGGCGACCTTCCTGACGGATGCGGAAAAGCGGGCGCTTCTGGGTCTGCCGCCGCTGGCCGGGGCGTGATCCCATGGAGGGGTCGCGTTTCGTGAAGGATGGCTTCGGCTGGCACGATCAGCGCTTCGAGGCGCAGGAGCGGATCATGGCGCTGCAATTCGGCACCATGGAAAAGCGGCTGGAGCGGATCGAGGCGCTGATCGAGGGGCTGGAGCGGCGGCTGTGGATGACCGTCTATGGCGTCGTCGCGGTGATCCTGACGCAGGCGGTGCAGGGCATTTTGGAATACGCGCCGAAAGGAGGCTGACGGATGGTTCCGGGACTTGAGGTGAAATTCGCGGGCGGTGCGCCGGTCCTGTCGGACGGGCAGGTGATCGAGGGCTATGCCAGCCTGTTCGGCCTGACCGACCAGGGGGGCGACGCGGTGGCGCCGGGGGCTTTTGCGGCGTCGCTGGCGCGGCTGGCGGCCAAGGGCGACAAGGTGCGGATGCTGTGGCAGCACGATCCGGCCAAGCCCATCGGCGTGTGGGAGGAGATCCGCGAGGACGAGACGGGCCTGTGGGTCAAGGGCCGCCTGCTGTCCGAGGTGGCCCAGGCCCGAGAGGCGGCGGCGCTGATCCAGGCGGGCGCCATCGACGGGCTGTCGATCGGCTATCGCACCATCCGCGCCGAGCGCGACAAGCAGGGCCGCCGCGTGCTGGCCGAGGTCGAGTTGTGGGAAGTGTCGCTCGTGACCTTCCCGATGCTGCCCGAGGCCAAGGTGGGCCGCAAGGAGGCGGACGACCTGCGCGAGGTGGCGGCGCTGTTCGCGGCGGCCGCCGAGGCGCTGCGGGTTTGAGGTTTCGGGGTGGGGTTCAGCCCTCGCCCCACGGGTTTGGGCCGCTTCGGCGGTTCGAAAACAGGGGCAGGTCGGCCCCGATCATCGCGATGAGGAGACAGACCATGACCGAGGTGAAAGCCGCGGATGGCGGCGGCACGGCCGCCGACCTGAAGGGGGCCATGATGGGGTTCGTCAGCGAACTCAGGGGCTTTCGTGACGACATTCAGAAGAAGTTCACTGCACAGGAAGAACGCATGACCATGCTTGATCGCAAGACCGCCCTTCGCGGCCGCACCCCCCTGTCCACCACTGCCGAGGTCGAGGTGCCGCATCAGAAGGCGTTCAACGCCTATCTGCGCAGCGGCGACGATGACGGGCTGCGCGGTCTGGTCATCGAGGAAAAGGGCCTGACGGTCGCCAGCGACGGCGGCTTCCTGGCCGCGCCGCAGGTGGCCGAGACGGTGCAGAACGTGCTGCGTTCGGGCGCGTCGCTGCGCAAGCTGGCCAATGTGGTGACCATCGAATCCGCCAGCTATGAAGTGCTGGTCGAAAAGGGCGAGACGGGCGCGGGCTGGGCGGATGAGGAAGCGGCGGCCGAGACCACGCCGGGCGGCATCGACCGCATCTCGATCCCGCTGCACGAGCTGTCGGCCATGCCGAAGGCCAGCCAGCGTCTGCTGGACGACGGCGCCTTCGATGTCGAGGCCTGGCTGGCCGAACGCATCGCCGACAAGTTCGCCCGGTCCGAGGCTGCGGCCTTCGTCATCGGCGATGGCGTGTCCAAGCCCAAGGGCATCCTGTCCTATCCGACCGCGCCCACTGCCACGGCGGGCGACGGCACCATCGGCATCGTCGAGACCGGCGCCATGGGCGGGTTCGATCCGGCGGCCCCGGCGGACGCGCTGATCGACCTGATCTATGCGCTGGGGGCCGAATATCGGGTCAATGCCAGCTTCGTCATGAACTCGAAAACCGCCGCCGCCATCCGCAAGATGAAGGATGCCGACGGCCGGTTCCTGTGGACCGATGCGTTGGCCGCCGGTCAGGCCCCGCAGCTGCTGGGCTATCCTGTGCTGATCAGCGAGGACATGCCCGATATCGGCGCGGATGCGCTGGCCATCGCCTTCGGCGACTTCCGCGCCGCCTATACCATCGTCGAACGTCCCGACCTGCGCGTGCTGCGCGACCCCTTCAGCGCCAAGCCGCATGTGCTGTTCTATGCGACCAAGCGCGTGGGCGGCGGCGTGACCGATTTCCGCGCCGTCAAGCTGTTGCAGTTCGCCTGATCCCGGATCGAGGGATCAGGTGAGGGAAAGACCGCGCACGGGTCGCTGGCCATGCCGGTTTGCAACTGTCCGCGCGCGCTGATGGCCGACGCGCGGGCGCGGTCTTTCCCACTTGATGCGACGGCAAGGCCCGGACGGGCCTTGTCCCGATGGATGACGAGCGGACAGCAAGACGGGAGGTTCGCGAGATGATGCTGATCGAGGAAACGGCGCCCGAAGCCGAGGCGCTGCCTGTCGCGGCGCTGCGCGAGCATTTGCGACTTGGAACGGGCTTCGAGATTGCGGATGACACGGCCGAGGATGTGGCCCTGGCGGGGTTCCTGCGCGCGGCGATCGCCACGATCGAGGCGCGCACGGGCAAGGTGCTGCTGACCCGGCGCTTTCGGATGCAGCTGGACGACTGGCGCGACCGGCTGGGCCAGACCCTGCCGCTGGCGCCGGTGATCGCGGTCGACAAGATCGAAATCGACGACGGGATGGGCACCGTGACCGAGGTGCCGGCCGAAAACTGGCGGCTGCTGCCGCATGGACAGCGGCCGATGATCCTGCCCGCGGGGGTGATCCTGCCGCATGTGCCGCGCCGGGGCATGGTCAGCGTGACCTTTACCGCAGGCTTCGGCGATTCCTGGACGAAGGTTCCGGCGGATCTGGCGCAGGCGGTGGTGATGCTGGCGGCGCGGTATTACGAGGACCGCAGCCATGACGGTGCCAAGGGCGCGATGCCATTCGGCGTCAGCGCGCTGATCGAACGCTGGCGGCAGGTCCGCACCCTGGCCGGTCGCGGCAGCCGCGAGGCGCGGCGATGAACGGGCCGAACCTGAACGTGCGGCTGGAGCTGGAAGGCTCGGTCCGGCAGGACGACGGGATGGGCGGTTATCGCACCGTCTGGCAGCGGATCGGATCGCTGTGGGCCGAGATGAAGGCCGGGGCCGGGCAGGAGCGCGGCGCCGAGGTCGGGCCTGAAAGCGTCGTGTCGTGGCGGATCACCGTGCGGGGCGCCCGCGCGGGCGATCCCCGGCGCCCGATGGCGGGCCAGCGGCTGCGGATGGGCAGCCGCCTGTTCGCAGTCGAGGCGGTCGCCGAACGCGACTCCACCGGCCATTGGCTGACATGTTTCGCCCGCGAGGAGGACCAGACATGAGCTTTGCGGCAAGCGTCGCCCTGCAAGGGGCGGTCTATCAGCATCTGCGCGCCGACACCGCGCTGAACGACCTGGTCGGGGATGCGATCTTCGACGCGATGCCGGTCGAGTCGCCTGCGGGGGTTTTCGTCTCGCTTGGTCCCGAGGATGTGCGGGATGCGGGCGACATGACGGCGGCCGCGTCGCAGCACGATTTCGTCGTCTCGGTCCTGTCGGGCGCGGATCAGGGCGGGGGCTTCGCGGCGGTCAAGGCCGCTGCCGTGGCGGTGGCCGATGCCCTGGACCAGGCGCAGCTGGCGCTGAGCCGGGGACGGCTGACGGGCTTGTGGTTCCAACGCGCCAGGGCGCGGCGGATTGAAAAAGGCGCGGCGCGGCGGGTCGATCTGACCTTTCGCGCGCGCATTGACCTGGGCTGAGGAGTAAGGGCCATGGCGGCACAGAATGGACGCGATCTGCTGATCAAGATGGACATGACCGGGGACGGAGCGTTCGAGACGATTGCCGGGCTGCGCGCATCCCGCCTGTCGTTCAATGCCGAGACGGTCGATGTGACCAATCTGGAAAGCGAAGGCGGCTGGCGCGAACTGCTGGGCGGGGCAGGGGTGCGCAGCGCCTCGATTTCCGGGTCGGGGGTGTTTCGCGATGCCGATACCGACGGGCGCGCGCGGCAGATCTTCTTCGACGGAGAGGTGCCGCGCTTTCAGGTGGTGATCCCGGATTTCGGCACGGTCGAGGGGCCGTTCCAGCTGACCGCGCTGGAATATGCGGGCAGCTATAACGGTGAGGCGACCTATGAGGTGACGATGGCCTCGGCCGGTGTGCTGACCTTCGTGGCGCTGTGATGGCGAACCCGATGCGCGGAGAGGTCGAGGTCGTGCTGGACGGCACCGCCCATGTCGCCCGGCTGACCCTGGGCGCCTTGGCCGAGTTGGAGCATGACTTGGGCGCCGACAGCCTGATGGAGATCGCCGGGCGGTTCGAGGCGGGCCGCTTCAGCAGCCGCGACGTATTGGCGGTGCTGGTGGCGGGGCTGCGCGGCGGCGGCTGGCGCGGCACGGCGACGGACCTGCTGACGGTCGAGATCGACGGCGGGCCGGTCGCGGCGGGGCGCGCCGCCGCCGAATTGCTGGCGCGGGCGTTTCGGATCGCCGCATGAGCGGGGGGCTGGACTGGCCGGGCCTGATGCGGGTCGGGATGCGCGGGCTGGGCTTGCGCCCGGATCAGTTCTGGGCGCTGACGCCTGCCGAACTGGCGCTGATGCTGGGGGTCGAGGCAGGGCCGCCCGTCATGACGCGGGACCGGCTGGCGGAACTGGCCGCGCGCTTTCCCGACAGGCCGCGCGAAACATCTGGATAAGGGGCAGGGGCTATGGCCAACAAGGATGGGTTCAGCACGACGCTGGACGACCTGGATCAGGGATTCGGCCAGACCAGCCGCATGACCGCCGCCTTCGAGGCGGAGCTGGACCGGCTGCGGCAGTCGGTGACGGTCACCGCGCGCGAGGTCGGATCGCTGAGTTCGGGGATCGAGGGCGGCCTGCGGCGCGCCTTCGACGGCCTGATCTTCGACGGCGAAAAGCTGTCCGAGTCGCTGAAGGGCATCGGTCGGTCGATCGCGGACACGGTGTTCTCGATGGCGATGAAGCCGGTCGAGAATGCGTTGGCCGGATCGCTCGCGCAGGGAATCGGCGGGATGCTGTCCGGCGCCATGCCCTTTGCCAATGGCGGGGCCTTCGTTCAGGGCCGGGTGATGCCCTTTGCCAAGGGCGGCGTGGTCAGCCAGCCCACGCATTTCCCGATGCGTGGCGCCACCGGCCTGATGGGCGAGGCCGGCCCCGAGGCGATCATGCCGCTGCGCCGGGGTGCCGATGGCAGGCTGGGCGTGGCTGCGGCCGGGGGCGGATCGCGGCCGATGAACGTGACGGTGAACGTCACCACGCCGGATGTCGCGGGCTTCCAGCGCAGCCAATCCCAGATCGCCGCGCAACTGGGCCGCGTCCTGGCGCGTGGCGAGCGCAACAGTTGAAACAGGGACCGACATGGCATTTCACGAGGTAAGATTTCCGGCGAACCTGTCCTTCGGTTCGGTCGGCGGGCCTAAACGGCGCACCGAGATCGTTGCCCTTGCCAACGGGTTCGAGGAGCGCAACACCCCCTGGGCGCATGCCCGCCGCCGCTATGACGCGGGCATGGGACTGCGGTCCCTGGACGACCTGTCCGCCCTGGTCGCCTTCTTCGAGGCGCGGGCGGGCCAGTTGCACGGCTTTCGCTGGAAGGACTGGACGGATTACAAAAGCTGCCTGCCGTCGCGCGCCCCAGCCTTTGATGATCAGGTCATCGCGCAGGGCGACGGCGTGACGGGGGTCTTTCAACTGGCCAAGACCTATATCTCGGGACCGGGCCGCTATACCCGGCCGATCGGCAAGCCGGTCAAGGACACTGTTCGCGCAGGGGTCGGTGGAAACGAGGTCTTCCCCGACACGCATTACCAGGTCGATCACGCCGCCGGCCTGATCACCTTTACCGACGCGCCCGAGCCGGGTGCCCCCGTCACGGCCGGCTTTGAATTCGATGTGCCGGTGCGGTTCGATACCGACCGGATCGCGGTTTCGGTCGCGTCCTTCCAGGCGGGCGAGATGCCGTCCATTCCGGTGATCGAGGTGCGGGTATGACGGTGACGACAAGGGCGCGCGCCTGGATGGTGCGCCGCGCGGACGGAATGGTGCTGGGTTTCACCGACCATGATGCGACGTTGACCTTTGACGGGATCCGGTTCCGGCCCGACCATGGCATGTCGGCCCGTGCCTTGGTCCAGGCCACCGGGCTGTCGGTCGACAACTCGGAAGCGGAAGGGGCGCTGTCCGACGACGCGATCACGGAACGGGACGTTCTTGCGGGCCGCTGGGACGGCGCCGAGGTCAGGATGTGGGAGGTGGACTGGACCGACGTGTCCGCCCGGCGGCTGGTGTTTGCGGGCAGCCTGGGGGAAATCGCACGATCCCAGGGCGCGTTCCGGGCAGAGCTTCGGGGTCTGTCGGAACCGCTGAACGCCGCACGGGGGCGGGTGTTTCATCCGCGCTGCTCGGCCCGGCTGGGGGACGGGCGCTGCAAGCTGGCGCTGACAGGGGAAACCTTTGCCATCCAGACAGAGGTTGCGGACATCAAGGATGGGCGTATCCTGCGCTTCGCGGACTTTCCGGCCTATGATGCTGGCTGGTTCGAACGCGGCAGCCTGCTGGTCCTGACCGGCAGCGCCGAGGGGCTGAGCGCCACGGTCAAGAACGACACCGCGCTGCCGAACGGCAGGCGAGAGATCGAGCTGTGGCAGGGTCTGGGCATCGCGCCGGTTGCCGGGGACCGGATCAGGCTTGTCGCCGGTTGCGACAAGCGGGCCGCGACGTGCCTGAACAAGTTCAACAACTTCGTCAACTTTCGCGGCTTTCCTCATCTTCCGTCCGAAGACTGGATCATGGCGCCGCAAGCGGGGTCGCGTCGTGGTTGAGGATGTCGTGACGGTGGCAAGGGCCTGGATCGGCACGCCCTATCAGCACCAGGCCAGCACTCGGGGCGTCGCCTGCGACTGCCTGGGCCTGATCCGGGGCATCTGGCGCGACCGTTTGGGCACCGAACCCGAGGCTCCGCCCCCCTATACCCCCGACTGGGGCGAGGGCGGCGGGCAAGAGGTTCTGATGGCGGCCGCGCTGCGCCATCTGGTGCCCGTCCCGCGCGAGGATGCGATGCGGGCGGGCGACGTGCTGCTGTTTCGGATGCGCGAAGGGGCGGTCGCCAAGCACCTGGGCATCCTGTCCGACGCGGGCGAGGCACCGCGCTTCATTCATGCCTATAACGCGCATGGCGTCATCGACAGCCCGTTGACGACGCCCTGGCGGAACCGGATCGCGGCCCGGTTCCGCTTTCCCTGATTTCAAGACAAGGAGGCCATCATGGCGACCATCGTGCTGTCCGCCGTAGGGGCGTCGATTGGCGGAAGCTTCGGCGGCGCGGTTCTGGGCCTGTCGGGCGCCGTCATCGGCCGCGCGGTCGGCGCGACGGTCGGCCGGGTCATCGACCAGCGGCTGCTGGGCAGCGGGTCCAAGGCCGTGGAAACCGGCCGCATCGACCGCCTGCGCCTGCAAACCGCAGGGGAGGGCGCACCAATCCCGCGGATCTGGGGACAGATGCGGCTGCCGGGCCATGTCATCTGGGCTTCGCCCTTGGAGGAGATCGCGCGGTCCGAGGATGCGGGCGGCGGCAAGGGGACGCCGCGGTCGACCGTCACGCAGATCAGCTATCGCCTGTCGGTGGCGCTGGCGCTGTGCGAAGGGCGGATCCTGGGGGTGGGCCGCGTCTGGGCAGATGGCGAGGAGATCTCGGCCAACGACCTGAACATGCGGGTCTATAACGGCGACGAAAACCAGCGTCCCGACCCCGCCATCGCCGCGCATGAAGGCGATCTGGCGCCTGCCTATCGAGGGTTGGCCTATGTGGTGCTGGAGGATCTGAACCTGGAAGCCTGGGGCAACCGGATGCCCCAGCTGAGTTTCGAGGTCACGTCCCCCGCGCAGGACGGCAGCGGTCTGTGCCGCGACGTGCGCGCGATCGCGCTGATCCCCGGCACCGGCGAATATTCGCTGGCGACGACGCCGGTCAATCAGGATCTGGGCTTGGGCGAACTGCGATCGACCAACGTGAACACGCCCATGGGGGGGACCGATTTCGCCGCCTCGATGACCATCCTGGGGCGCGAGTTGCCGAATGTCGGGTCGGTGTCGTTGGTCGTGTCCTGGTTTGGCAGCGACCTGCGGATCGGCCGCTGCACGGTTCAGCCCAAGGTCGAGCAGAGGGAAACCGACGGCTCCGAGATGCCCTGGACCGTGGCCGGTATCGGCCGGTCCGCGGCGGCGCAGGTCGCGCGGGTGAAGGACCGCCCGATCTATGGCGGGACGCCTGCGGATCAGGCTGTCGTCGAGGGGCTGCGCGCAATCGCCGCGTCGGGGCGGAAGGCGGTTTTCTATCCCTTCATCCTGATGGAGCAGCTTGCAGGCAACGGCCTGGCCGATCCCTATGGCGCGAGTGAACAGCCGGTCATGCCCTGGCGCGGGCGGATCACCACGTCGACGGCGCCGGGTCGAGCCGGCTCGACCGATGGCACGGCTGCGGCCAAGGCCGAGGTCGATGCGTTCTTCGGCAAGGCCGCAGTCGGCGATTTCGCACGCGATGGCGACAAGGTTCGCTACACCGGGCCGGATGAATGGTCTTATCGCCGGTTCATCCTGCATTACGCCCATCTGTGCGCGGCAGCGGGGGGGATCGATGCGTTCCTGATCGGGTCCGAGATGGTCGGCATGACCCAGATCCGCGGCGCGGGGAACAGCTATCCCGCTGTCCAGCAGCTGTGCCGTCTGGCCCAGGACGTTCGTGCGATCCTGGGTCCGACGGTCAAGATCGGCTATGCTGCCGACTGGTCGGAATATTTCGGCCATCATCCGGGCAACGGAGAGCTTTTCTTCCACCTGGACCCCCTGTGGGCGCATCCCGAGATCGACTTCATCGGCATCGACAACTACATGCCGCTGTCCGATTGGCGCGATGACGAGGATCATCTGGACGCGCATTGGGGTCGCATCGGCAATCCCGCCTATCTGGAGTCCAATGTCTGCGGCGGCGAGGGATACGACTGGTATTACGCCAGCGATGCCGACCGCGATGCACAGCGGCGCACGCCGATCACCGATGGTGCCCATGACGAGGCATGGGTCTGGAAATACAAGGATTTGGCAAGCTGGTGGCAGAACCTGCACTATGACCGCCCGAATGGCGTGCGGTCGCGGCAGGCGACCGGATGGGTGCCGGGATCGAAGCCGATCTGGTTCACCGAATACGGCTGCGCGGCCCTGGACAAGGCCACCAACCAGCCGAACAAGTTCCTGGACGCCATGAGTTCGGAAAGCACGCTGCCGCATTACTCGAACGGGCAGCGCGACGATGCGATCCAGGCCGCCTATGTCCAGGCGGTCACGTCCTATTGGTCGAAGCCAGCGAACAATCCGCCTAGGGAAGGCGGTGGGCGCATGGTGGTTCTGGACCGGGCGCATGTCTGGTGCTGGGACGCGCGGCCCTATCCGGCATTCCCGGCGCGAACCGACCTGTGGTCCGACGGTCCCGCATGGGAGCGCGGCCACTGGCTGAATGGTCGCGCGGGGTCGGTGATGCTGGCGGCGGTCATCGCGGATATCTGCCGCGAGGCGGGTGTCGTCAATTTCGATGTCAGCGGCGTCACGGGTGTGGTGCGTGGCTTTCACGTCAATGGCGGGGAAACCTCGCGCGCGGCCTTGCAGCCGATCCTGCTTGCCCATGGCATCGACGCGGTGGAACGCGACGGCTGCCTGTGTTTCCTGCCCAGGGACGGGCGGGTCAAGCGGGATCTGGGGCAGCAGCATCTGGCGACAGGCGATGAGGTGCGGGGGTTCGAAACCGTGCGCCTGGCCCAGGCGGAACTGACCGGGCGGCTGCGGGTGACGCATGTGGAGGCCGGAGGCGATTACACCACCGCCACGACCGAGGCCAGTTTGGCCGACACCCTGGGCGACACGGCCAGCGACAGCGAATTCCCCATGTCGCTGACGCGTGCCGAGGGCCGTGCCATTGCCGAACGCTGGCTGGCGGAATCGGTGGTGTCACGGGATACGGCGCGACTTGTTCTGCCACCGTCGCAAGGGGATCTGGGGCCGGGCGATGTCATCCGCATGGATGACGGAAAGGCCGAACCCAAACGCTGGCGGATCGACCGGGTCGAGCGTGCCGGGGCGGTGACGGTCGATGCCGTCCGGGTCGAGCCGGGCGTCTATCGCCCGGCCGTCACCAACGAGGATGACGGCATCGTCACCCGTTACAGCCCGCCGCTGCCGGTGTGGTCGCTGTTTCTGGATCTGCCGCTGCTCAAGGGCGACGAACAGCCGCACGCCCCCTATCTGGCGGCGACCGCCAAGCCCTGGCCGGGTTCGGTGGTCGCCTATGCGTCGGTCGAAAGCGACGGAGGGTTCGAGTTGAACACCACATTGTCGCGGCGCGCCTTCATCGGCCGGACGGAAAATGCGTTGGGCCGCGCCCGGTCCGGCGTCATGGATCGCGGCGCGCCCCTGCGCATCCGGCTGAAGGATGCGTCGCTGCGGTCGATTGGCCAGAAGGCACTGCTGGCTGGTGCGAATGCGGTGGCTATCGGAGACGGGTCATTGGAGAATTGGGAGGTATTCCAGTTCGCCAAGGCCGTTCCCGTGGAAAAGGATGTCTGGGAGATCAGCGACAGGCTGCGCGGCCAGGCCGGGACCGACGGCATCATGCCCGAGGTCTGGCCCAAGGGCAGCGTGGTCGTGCTGCTGGACGGTGCGGCGCAACAGGTGAATCTGCCGCCCTCGGCCAGGGGGCAGGAGCGGTTCTGGCGCATCGGCCCGGCCCGGCGGGCCTTCGACGATCCCAGCTATCGCGGCCAGATGACCGAGGCGCGCGGAATAGGCTTGCGGCCCTATGCGCCCTGTCATCTGCGCGCCTCGGGCCGCACGCTGTCCTGGATCCGCCGCAGCCGTGTGGAGGGGGATGGATGGGACGGCGCCGACATTCCCCTGGGCGAGGTTCGCGAACGTTATCGCGTCCGTATCTTGCGGGACGGCATCGTCCTGCATCAGGCGGATGTCGGCCTGCCGGAATATGCCGTGCCCGAACAGGTCTGGACCGCAGCCCTCCAAGGCGGCGCCTTTGTCGTCGCAGTCGCCCAACTGTCCGACCAGTTCGGGCCGGGCCCCTTTGTCAGGAGGATTTTCAATGACAACTGAAACGAGGCGTCTTCAACTGCCGCTGCTGCAATCGGCCCAGGCGCAGAAGCATGTAACGGTAAACGAGGCGCTGATGCGCCTGGACGGCCTGACCAACGCCGTCCTGGAAAGCGTTTCGGTGGCGGTCCCGCCGCAAACGGTGATCGACGGTCAGGCCTGGGGTGTGCCGCAGGGCGCGTCCGGCGCCTGGGCGGGGCAGACAGGACGGATCGCGGTGGGCGCGAACGGCGGCTGGGTCTTCGCGCCGCCGTCGCGCGGGATGCGGGCCTTTGTCGCGGATCGCGGGGTCGAGGCCGTCTTTGACGGCCAAGGCTGGTTCATGGGCGCCGCGACCTTTGGCAGCATGGGTTCGGGGCTGGCCTTTGGCATGGCCCAGGGCGAGGTGACCGTCGGCAGTGGCACGACCTTCAACACCGGCATCGCCATGCCGGCGGGCGCCATGGTGGTTGGCGCGGTCGCCAAGGTCACTCAAGCCCTGACCGGCGGGCTGACGACCTGGCGGCTGGGCACGGCTGACTCGAACAACCGCTTCGGTCAGGGCTTGGGCAAGGCCGCCGGATCATGGGCGCGCGGAATGCTGGGCGCGCCGATGACCTATTACAGCGGCGCGACCCTGCTGATGACGGGTGAGGGCGGGGGATTTACCGGCGGAAAGGTAAAGCTGGCGGTTCACTGGCTGGACCTGCGGTTGCCGGACTGAGACCCGTCCCTTTTCCCGACCGCCTGTTCGCGCTAAGAAGGGCCAAGAACTGGCCTGGACCCGTGACATGAACATGCAAAGCAGCACCAAGAAGAACCTGGGCCTTGATCCCGATGCGATCTGGGCGCAGTTGCGGGACGAGGCGCGTGCGGCGGTTCGCGACGAGCCGCTGCTGGGATCGCTGATCCATGCGGGCCTGCTGCATCACGACAGCCTGGAAGCCGCCTTGGCCTATCGCTTTTCCCTGAAGCTGGCCAGCGGCGAGATGAGCGAGCAGATCCTGCGCGAAATCGCCGACCAGGCCTATCGCATGTCGCCCGCACTGGGGGATGCGGCGCGGGCCGACCTGATGGCGGTCTATGACCGCGATCCGGCGACGCATCGGCTGTTGCAGCCGGTCCTTTTCTTCAAAGGCTTCCAGGCGCTGCAAGCCTATCGCATGGCGCATTGGCTGTGGCAGGAAGGGCGCTGCGACATGGCCTATTTCGTGCAGATGCGCTGTTCGGAATGCTTCGGCGTGGACATTCACCCGGCGGCGGTCATCGGCACGGGTGTCATGATCGACCATGCCCATTCCATCGTGATCGGCGAAACCGCGACGGTCGGCAACGACGTGTCGATGCTGCATTCGGTCACCCTGGGCGGCACCGGCAAGGAGGACGGCAACCGGCATCCCAAGATCGGTGACGGCGTGATGATCGGGGCAGGGGCCAAGGTTCTGGGCAATATCCATGTGGGCCACCATTCCCGGATTGCGGCCGGTTCTGTGGTTCTGCACGAAGTGCCGTCCTGCAAGACCGTCGCCGGGGTTCCCGCCCGTGTGATCGGCGATGCGGGATGTCCCGAGCCGTCGCAGAGCATGAACCAGTTGCTGGGACTGGGCGAGGATTATCTCTGAGCCCAGTCGGTGGCTCCGCTGCCGCGCAGATCCTCCAACGTGACGCCCTGGTCGCGCAGCCGCGTGTCCAGGGCGGTCGCCATCTGCGTCACCAGCGAAAAGCCGTGATAGATCAAGGCCGAATAAATCTGCACGGCACTGGCGCCTGCGCGGATTTTTTCCCACGCGTCGTCCGCCGATGAGATTCCCCCCACTCCGATGATCGGCAGGGCGCCGCCCGTGGCGCGATACAGCCTGGCAAGAACTGCGGTCGAGCGTTCGAACAGCGGGCGTCCTGACAGCCCGCCCGACTGGCCCGAATGCGGGCTTGCAAGGCCCGTGCGCGACAGGGTGGTGTTCGTAGCGATGATGCCGTCGACGCCGCTGTCCAGGGCTACGGCAGCGATGTCGCCGATTTCCCCATTGCTCAGGTCGGGGGCGATCTTCAGGAAGACCGGACGGCGCGAGGGCAGCCGGTCCCTGGCCTCCAGCACTCCGCGAAGCAGCGCGGCCAGGGCATCGGCGCCCTGAAGATCGCGCAGCCGTTCGGTATTGGGCGACGAGACGTTGACGGTCAGGAAATCCGCCGATGCCCCCGCCACGTCCACCACGGCCGCGAAATCCGCCGCCCGGTCGGCGCTGTCCTTGTTCGCCCCGATGTTCAGTCCCACCGGAATGCCCGCAGGGCGCGCCGCCATCCGCGATGCGATTGCCTGCGCGCCATCGTTGTTGAAGCCGAAACGGTTGATGATGGCCCGATCCTCGGGCAGCCGGAACAGGCGCGGCTTGGGATTGCCGGGCTGCGGACGCGGGGTGGCCGCGCCCAGCTCGATGAAGCCGAAGCCCGCCCGCATCAGCGCCGCGACGGCTTTGGCGTTCTTGTCATATCCCGCTGCCAGTCCGATGGGGTTCGGCAGATCCAGCCCTGCCAGCGTGACCCGCAGCCTGTCCGATGTGACGGGCGATCCGGGCAGGGGCACCAGCCCCGACGACAGCGCGCGGATCGAGAGGTCATGCGCGCGTTCCGGGTCCAGCCGGTGCAGCGCGGCCAGGCCGAGTTTTTCCACAAGGTTCATTCCAGCGGTCCCGTCTCGTGGCCGTTGTCGCCGCGTCCGATGACGCGCGACCAGGCGATATCCTGCATCGCCAGCGGGCGATAGAGGTGGGGAAACAAATCCCCGCCGCGCGACGGTTCCCACCGCAGGTCGTCGCCAAGGGCTGCCGGATCGCAGGCCAGCAGGATCAAATCCCCCTCGGACCCGAAATGCTTGGACAATGTGACGGCAAGCTGCGCCGCTGTCGAGAAATGCACGAACCCGTCGGCCAGATCGACTGGCGCGCCCTGGGTGACGCCGGCGGCTTGCAGATCGGTCCATTCGGCCGGGCGGAGAACCTTGTAGATCATCATGCCCGCATTTGCCGCCTGTCCCTGCGCCGGGTCAAGCGGCGGCGATGGCGCATTTGACCCTTTCTGCGCCCTGGGCCAAGCTTCCTTCCGATCCGACCCACCGGAACGAGAAAGGAATCACCTATGCCATTTCGCCTTCTGACCGCCGTTTCGGCCGCGGCGCTTTTCGCGGGCGCGGCCCAGGCGGAGACGGTCCTGCACATCCTGCACACCAACGACCTGCACAGCCGCATCGAGGCGATCAACAAATACGACAGCACCTGCGACGCGCAAACCCTGGAGGCAGGGGAATGCTTCGGAGGCGTCGCGCGGGTGGCGGCAAAGGTCAAGGAACTGCGCGACCAGATCACCGCCGATGGGGGCAAGGTGATCGTGCTGGACGCGGGCGACCAGTATCAGGGATCGCTGTTCTACATGACCTACAAGGGCAAGGATGTCGTCGAATTCATGACCGCCATCGGCTATGACGCGATGGCGGTCGGCAACCATGAATTCGACGACGGTCCCGAGGGCCTTGCGGTGCTGGCGGACGGGGTGGAATTCCCGGTCCTGTCCGGGAACCTGGATCTGTCGCAGTCCAACGTGCTGAAGGGCAAGATCGAGAATGTCGTGACGCTGGACGTCGGCGGGGAAAAGATCGGCATCGTCTCGGCCCTGGCGATGGATACGCCGGAAACGGCGTCCCCCGGTCCCAATGTGATCTTCCAGGACGATATCGAAAGCCTCAAGGCCGATGTGCAGGAACTGACCGACCAGGGGGTGAACAAGATCATCGCCCTGACCCATGTCGGCTATCTGCGCGACCAGGAATTCGCCAGGCAGGTGCCGGGCCTGGACGCCATCGTCGGCGGGCATTCCCATACGCTGCTGGGTGACATGGAAGGGGCCGAGGGGCCCTATCCCACCATGGTCGAAGGGCCTGACGGGGCCGAGGTTCCGATCGCGACCGCCTATGCCTATTCGAAATACCTGGGCCACCTGACCCTGACCTTCGACGAGGACGGCACCCTGACCAAGGCCGAGGGGCAGCCGATCCTGCTGGACAACTCGGTCCCCGAGGACGAGGCAATCGCCGCGCGGGTCAAGGAGATGGCCGCCCCCATCGAGGAACTGCGCCAGAAGGTCGTGGCCGAGGCCGCGGCGCCCATCGACGGCGACCGCGCCAGTTGCCGTGTCCGCGAATGCGAGATGGGCAACCTGGTCGCCGATGCGATGCTGGATCGCGTCAAGGACCAGGGCATTACCCTGGCTATCGCCAATGGCGGCGGCCTGCGGGCCTCGATCGACCAAGGGCCGGTCACGATGGGAGAGGTCTATACCGTCCTGCCGTTCCAGAACACGCTGGCGACCTTCCAGTTGAAGGGCGCGGATGTGATCGCGGCCCTGGAAAACGGCGCCAGCCAGTACGAGGAAGGCGCGGGGCGCTTTGCCCAGGTGGCGGGGCTGAAATACACCGTCGATCCGGCGGCCGAACCGGGCAGCCGGATCAGCGAGGTGATGGTGATGAAGGACGGGGCCTGGGCGCCCATCGATTCGGGCGCGACCTATGGCGTGGTGTCGAACAACTACATGCGTTCGGGCGGCGACGGTTACGAGGTGTTCGAGACCAAGGCGCAGAACGCCTATGATTTCGGTCCCGACCTGGCCGATGTGGTGGCCGCCTATCTGGGCGCGCAGGAGGGGGCCTACAAGCCTGCACTTGACGGGCGCATCACCGTCAAGTGATGCCCGCCGCCCCCGGCCGGACCGGGGACGTCCCTTACAGGGGTTCGACCAGGCGGCGCCGGCCCAGGTTGCGGCGCTGCCGTTCGGCGAGCTGCTGCGCCTCGCGCCCGGTCAGCAAGCGGCGCGCCGGCCGAGGGGGGCTGCCGCCGACAAGATCGGGGAACAGGGCGAAAATCTCTCTCCTCGCGGCGTCGCTGACGGATTTCAGCGCCTCGGATCCGGTGAACAGGCTTTCGGACCAGGCCCCGTTCGACAGCACGATCTCGTGCCGGTCGAACAACAGGTGGAAATAGGTGACGCCCCCGGCGGGAACCGTCACCTCGATCCCCGGCAGGCCGATCAGGTGCTTGGCGGCGACCAGGATTTCCCCGTTTTCGAACAGCCGGTCGGCGATTCGGGACCGCAGCAGCAGCCGGTGCTGCGGCGACACGACCAGATCGCGCGCGGGACTGTCCGCGCCCAGGGCGCCCGCCCGGATCAGGATCGGCCGCAGGTTCGGGCGCATCTCCAGCCCCTCGGGTCCGAGATGCGATCCGCCCAGCCACCGCAAGGGTTGCAACCCGCGATCCCGCGTCAGGATCATGTCGCCGGGGCGCAGATCCTCGACCCGGCGCGGGCCGGTGCCGGTCTCGATCGTGGTTCCCATGCCGAAGCAGGTCACGTTCACCGGATAGGCGGCGGAATCGTTGGCCCGGCCCAGGATCTGCACGCCCTTGACGGTGTACGAATTCGCCAGGCTGAAGGTGGGATAGGTGCCGTCGGCGCGCGCGACGGGCATCAGCAGGACCGAATACCGCCCGCCCAGTTCGGTGCCGACGGCGTTGGGGATCAGCTTGCGGGGAAACAGCGCCCTGAATTCGTCATGGCTGCCGTCGGGATTGGCCGTGGCGCTGCGGATGATGGTCGCGGTGTGGAAAGACAGCGGCGTTCCCGCCGGGGTGGGCTGCGCGTCCTTGCCGAACGTCACCGCCGTGGTCAGCGTTTGTCCCGTGCTGTCGGGGGCATAGCGGCCGCTTTGGAAATTTCCGTCGTCGTCGCTGAGGGTGATCGTCGACAGCGTGGCGCCGGGCATCGAGATGGCCGTGGTGATGTTCGACCACGGTGCCGGTTCGTCGGTGCCGGTAGGTTTCGTGGTGATCTGCTGACTGACGGTCAGCATCGTGAACTGGTAATCCATGCGCCTCGCCGCCTTGGCTGGACGGCCGGAAACGCGGCCGTCCCCCAAACGCATATCCGGCGATGGTTAACGAAGCGTTAATGTCGGTTTACCGCAAGGTAATCCGTCACGGCTTCCAGGCCAGGAAATTGGCGATCAGGCGCAGACCGACCGCCTGGGATTTTTCCGGGTGGAACTGGGTGCCGACGATATTGTCGCGCCCGACCACCGCCGTCACCGGCCCGCCGTAATCGACATGCGCCAGCAGATGCGCGGGGTCGTCCACCTGGAACTGCCAGCTATGGACGAAATAGGCGTGATCGCCGGTGGCGATGCCGTCCAGCACCGGATGGGGACGGTCGATCGCCAGATCGTTCCAGCCCATATGCGGCACCTTCAGGCCGGGCGCGGCGATCGCCTGAATCTGCCCGCCGATCCAGTCGAGGCCCGGCGTTTCCCGGTATTCATGGCCCGTCGTCGCCAGCATCTGCATTCCGACGCAGATCCCCATGAACGGCACGCCGCGGCCCAGAACCGCTTCGCGCAGCGCCTCGGCCATGCCGTCGACCTCGCCCAGGGCGGCGCGGCAGGCGGGAAAGGCGCCGTCGCCCGGCAGCACGATCCGGTCGGCGCGCGCCGCCACCGCCGGATCCGAGGTCACGACGACCTCGGCCCCGGCCTCTCGGCTCATCAGCTGGAACGCCTTTTCCGCGGAATGCAGGTTGCCGCTGTCATAGTCGATCAGCGCCACCCGCATCACAGCGCCCCCTTGGTCGACGGCAGCACGCCCGCCATGCGCGGATCGGGTTCCACCGCCTCGCGCAGGGCGCGGGCCACGGCCTTGAAGGCGGCCTCGGCGATGTGGTGGCTGTTGATGCCGTGGATGCGGTCCACATGCAGGGTGATCCCGCCATGCGTGGACAGCGCCTGGAAGAATTCGCGCACAAGCTGGGTATCGAACGTCCCGATCTTCTCGGTCGGGAAATCGACGTTCCACACAAGGAACGGCCGCGCCGACAGATCCAACGCGGCGCGGACCAGCGAATCGTCCATCGCCAGCAGGAAGCTGCCGTAACGGCGGATGCCCTTCTTGTCGCCAAGCGCGCGGGTCAGGGCCTGGCCGATGGCGATGCCGGTATCCTCGACCGTGTGGTGGTCGTCGACATGCAGGTCGCCCTTGGCGCGGATGGTCAGGTCGATCAGCGAATGGCGCGCCAACTGGTCCAGCATGTGATCGAAGAAGCCGACGCCCGTCTGGTTGTCATAGACGCCGGTCCCGTCCAGGTTCAGCGCGACCTCGATCTGGGTTTCGGCGGTGGTGCGGGTGATGGTGGCTTCGCGCATGGCAATGTCCTTTCGTCGGGTGCCTTATAGGCGTCCGTGCGGGGCGCGCCAAGCGGCAGGCTTGTCATGGGCCAGAGGCAATGCGACAACCGGGGAAACGCTACGAAAGGACCGCCGATGAGCGATATCTCTGTCAGCGAACGCCGCCTGAGTGCCGCATTGGACCGCATCGACCAGTTTCTGGATCGCGGCGGCCCGGTTCATGCGGGGCACGGCCCGGACCTGCGTGAAGACCTCGCGACGGCCCAGGCGCAGATCAGGATGCTGACGGATCGGTTGGGGCGGCAGGACATGGCCGAACAGGCCGCCCGTCTGGCCGCCGCCAATGACGACCTGATCGCCGCCAACCGCGCGCTGATCGAGGAAGCGGGCGGGGATATGGCCGAGGCGGTCAGCCGCGCGTTGGAGGCCGAGATCGAGGCCCTACGCGCCGCCCGCGCGGCCGAGGCGGCCCAGCTTGGCGCCCTGATGGCCGAGGTGGAACGGCTGCTGGCGGAAGACGCCGCCGCGCCCGTCGCCACCCCCGAAGCCGCAGGCGACGCGGGCGGCGTTCCCGAAAGCATCCAGGACGGCGGCATCGAGGAGGACAGGTAATGGCCGAGGTCGATTTCACCATCGGGCACAAGGAATATCGCGTCGCCGCCCAGGACGGAGAGGAACGGCTGCTGCAACGCGCCGCTGCGCTTCTGGACGCCGAGGCGCAGCAGATCCTGGCCCAGGCCGGCCGCACCCCCGAACCGCGCCTGTTGCTGCTGGCCGGGCTGATGCTGGCCGACCGCGTGGCGACGCTGGAAGAGCGCGCCGAAAAGGCCGAACGCCACCTGAACCGGCTGCAAGCCAATCCCCCGCGGGTCGAGGTTCCGGTCATCCCCTCCGACCTGAAGGAAGCCATGGCCGAACTGGCCGCACGGGCCGAATCCCTGGCCGAGCGGCTGGAGGATCAGGGCAGCCGTTAACCCGGCCTTAAGCATTCGGTGCCAGACAGGGGACATGCGTGCCCTTGTCCTGTTGCTGATCCTGTGCGCCTGCGCCAGTCCCTCGCCCCGGATGCTGGGGGCGTCGCGGCACGATGTCCGGCTGGAAGGAATCGACTTCGCGATCTTTCACAAGGACGAGGTGGCCGAGGTCGTGCGGATGACCTTTGTCGCACGCCCGTCGCGCCGGAACATTCCGGCGCTGATGGCCCAGGCCGCCGCCCAGGCCACAGGGTGCGAGGTGATCGCCTTCAGCGGCAAGGCCCTGGCGCCGCGCGATACCGGCGTGGTGCGATTCGACCTGGATTGCTGGGGCGCCCTCAGCCGTCGCCCAGATAGCTGATCAGGATCTGGGCTACCGCCTCGGGGGCGTCGGCGTGCAGCCAATGCCCTGCGCCCTTCACGCGCATCACCCGTGCCTGCGGGAAATACGTGCGCAGCGCCGCCTGCCCGGCATCGGTGACGTAATCCGACCGTTCGCCCGCGATCTCCAGCACGGAGCCGTCGAAGGCTGCGTGGGGAAGGCCCTCGGGCCAGCCGACCAGCCGGTCCATCTGGTCGCGCAAGGCGCCAAGGTTCAGCCGCCATGCCTTCGGATCGGATTTCAGATCCAGCGATTGCAGCAGGAAGGCCCTGACGCCCGGATCGGCGACCTGCCGCGCCAGGGCGGCGTCGGCGGCGCTGCGCCGGTCGATGGAGGACAGATCCAGCCCCTCCATCGCGTCGATCAGCGCGGTCTGGGAATGGCCGTATGCGACCGGCGCGATGTCCATCACCGCCAGCTTGCGCACCAGGCCCGGCTGCGACAGCGCCAGCACCATGGACGCCTTGCCGCCCATCGAATGGCCGACCAGATCCGCGCGCCCGCCCAGATCCCCGATCACCTCGGCCAGATCCCCCGCCAATGCCGGATAGCTGTGGTCGGCGTCGTGAAAGCTGTCGCCGTGGTTGCGCATGTCCACCGTCACCACGCGGCGCCGTTCGGCCAGCCTGCGGGCCAGCGCCCCCAGATTGCGGCCCTGGCCGAACAGGCCGTGGACCATCAGGACGGGCAGGCCGTCGTCGGTGCCGGTGATGCTGTGATTCAGTTTCATGGGGGCGATCCTAGATCGTCTGGCGCCCCCGGACCAGAGCGTCTAGACTGCGCGCCATGACACGACACGCAACCAGTGCCGATGACATCCGCGACATGGCGGACGAGGTGTCGCGCCTGATCGCCGCCCGGTTCGGCGGCGCGCGCCGGGGCGAAAGGCCGCCCTTGTCCGCGATGCTGCGCCGTCGGGGCGGGGCCTTGCCGCGCCGGTTGCGCAAGCAGGCCTGGACCCTGGCGCGGGCGGACGAGATGTCGGCCCAGCCCAAGATCGCGCGGCAACTGGATCTGGTCCGGCTGTCGCACGCCCATCAGGCGCTGACCGCCCATCTGCAACCGCTTGGGGAACTGTCGCGGTGGCGGGGCAGGGCGATCGGCTTCGCAGCCTCGGTTACGCTGGGTCTGCTGGTTCTGGCGGCAGGCGTGATCTGGATCATGCTGAAGCGCGGCCATCTCTAGCGGTTGCATTTCCCGCAGGGCGGGTTTACTGCGCGCAGGTCTTGCATTCCCAGCATTCGCTGGGATGTTAGGGCAAACCCCCACAGGAACGCGCGCATGACTGAACACGGAAATCTCCGCTATGCCATTCTGGCATTGGCGCTTGGCGCCTTCGCCATCGGCACGTCGGAATTCGCGGCGATGGGGCTTTTGCCCTATTTCGCAGGCGATCTGGGCATTACGGAACCGCAGGCGGGCCATGTCATCAGCGCCTATGCCCTGGGCGTGGTGATCGGCGCGCCGCTGACCTCGATCATGGGCGCACGGCTGCCGCGCAGGCGGTATCTGGCCGCGCTGATGGCGTTCTATGGGGTGATGAACCTTGCGGCGGCGGTGCTGCCGGGGCTGGCGGCGCTGACCGCGATGCGCTTTCTGGCGGGCCTGCCGCATGGCGGGTTTCTGGGGGTGGCGATGCTGTATGCGGCCGACGCCCTGCCGCGAGAGCATCGGGCGCGGGGCGCGGCGCAGGTCATCATGGGCCTGACCGTCGCCAATATCGTCGGCGTTCCCCTGGCCGGATGGCTGGGCCAGAGCGTCGGCTGGCGTTGGGGCTTCGCGTTGCCGGGCTTCATCGCGCTGCTGTCCGCCTGGCTGATCCTGAAGGTCGCCCCGCGCGTGGGCGGCAACCCCGACGCCCGGCCCTGGGACGAACTCCAGGCCCTGCGCAATCCGCGTGTGCTGTGGCTGCTGGCCGTGGGGGCCATTGGGTTCGGCGGCTTCTTCGCCGTCTATGCCTTCCTGACCGCCGCGATGATCGCCACCACCCAGGCCCCTGCCTATGCGATCCCGCTGGCGCTTGGCGTCTTCGGCGTCGGCGGCACGCTGGGTACCTGGGTCGCGGGGCGGCTGACCGAACGCGTGGGCCAGATCCGTGCCGCCTATATCAGCCTGGCCGCGATGGCCGCCACGCAGGGTTTTGCGTCCCTGGCGGTCGGCAACTGGCAGATGATGGTGCTGTCGTCCTTCCTGCTGGCGGCGGGGGCGGGGCTGGTGATCCCGCTGCAAACCCGGCTGATGGATGTCGCGGGCCGCGCGCAGAACATGGCCGCGGCGATGAACCACGCCGCCTTCAACGCCGCCAACGCGTTGGGACCGTTTCTGGCCGGTCTGGCGCTGACGGCGGGCTGGGGCTGGGCCTCCAGCGGCTATGTCGGCATCGCGCTTACGGCTGCGGGGGCCTTGGTGCTGACGATGGCGATCTGGCATGATCGGGCCAGCGGGGCGGTGGCAGACTGCGCATGATCACCTGCCGCGACGTGGAGGCGAATTCCCGCCGCCAGGTCACGAACAGCACCACGGCGGTGCCCAGCATCAGCACCCACGGCCCGCCCAGCCATCCCAGCGATCCAAGCGCGAAATAGACGCTGCGCAGCCCTGCGTTGAAGCTGCGCGCGGCGGTGATGTTGAGATCCGCCGCCTGCATGGCCCGGTCGCGCGCCATCGGATCATCCGGGTCGTTCGGCACAGCCGCCATCATGATCGCGCAATAGCCGAACAGCCGGTGCGACCAGACGAATTTCAGGAAGGCATTGACGACGAAGAACATCGTCACCAGCAGCTTCAGTTCCCACAGGATCTCTCCGCCGCCCTCCAGCGCCAGTTCCTGGGCCAGCCCGCGCAGTTTTTCGGTATTGCCGATCAGCGCCAGGATCCCGCCCGTCGCGATCATGCAGGCCGATGCGAAGAAGGCGGTGCCCTCGCGCAGGCTGGCCAGGATGTTGCCGTCGAAGATGCGCGGGTCGCGCGATAGGAAATGCAGCATCCATTCCCGCCGGAACCGGACCATCAGGACCGAGACCGAGGGCTTGCCCGCAGGCGGCCTTTCGGTGAACCAGCCGATGGCGAACCAGACGGCGAACAGCAGGGCCACCGCCGCAAGATCGGCGATGGGGATGCGGTCGGGAAGCGCAAGCGGGATGGTCATGGCCCCGGTTTAGGACGGGCCGCCCCATCTTGAAACCCCCTTCCGCCCCGCCTAGTCTGCCCGGACGGAGCGCGCAGGATCGGAGGACTTCATGGCTGCACCCCACGCCATTCACGAGGAATTTCCCCAGGATGCGGCGCGCATCCACGACCTGAAGCTGAAGGACGCGCATTTCGCGCGGCTTCTGGAGGAATACGATCAGGTCAATGATGCCGTTTATCAGGCCGAATCGCTGATTCAACCGACCAGCGAAGCCGCCGAGAAAGAACTTCGCCGCAAGCGCGCGCATCTGAAGGATGAAATCGCGCGGATGCTGTCTGCGCATTCCGCCGCCTGACCGGCGGTCCTGCCCGTCGCGATTGCGCGGCGGGCCTGCCGCAAAAAGCGCGCATTTCCCTCTTGAAGGGGGCAGGTCCAATCCTAGATCTTCGTTACCGGCGGCCATGATGGCGCCGGTTTCGACGGCCCGCCCGGCAATCGGGGGGCAAACCTGCATCGCTTGTAAAGGATGTGACCTATGCGCAATTTTGACCTGACCCCGCTGTATCGTGCCTCGGTCGGCTTCGACCGTCTTGCCGATGTGATGGACCGCGCCTTGTCGGCCGACGTGTCCGCCCCGACCTATCCCCCGTACAACATCGAAAAAACCGGCGAGGATGCTTATCGCATCTCGATCGCCGTGGCCGGTTTCGCGCCCGAAGACCTGAATGTCGAGGTTCGCGACGGCGCCGTGATCGTCTCGGCCCGCAAGGCGGAAGAGGACGACACCCGCACCTATCTGCATCGCGGCATCGCCACCCGCGCCTTCGAACGCAAGTTCACCCTGGCCGATCACGTCCGCGTCGACGGCGCCAGCCATGCCGACGGGATGCTGCATATCGACCTGGTCCGCGAAATCCCCGAGGCGCTGAAACCCCGCCG
This sequence comes from Paracoccus haematequi, assembly GCF_900631945.1. Taxonomy (GTDB): domain Bacteria; phylum Pseudomonadota; class Alphaproteobacteria; order Rhodobacterales; family Rhodobacteraceae; genus Paracoccus; species Paracoccus haematequi_A. The sequence goes on along the minus strand of NZ_UZWE01000030.1, from coordinate 142,720 downwards.
GATCGAGATCGCGAAATCCATCCCGAAGGTCGAAAAGCTGGATTCGTAAGACTCCGCGCGGCCGCTTCGGAAAGGCCCGAATGCCCGTCGGTCTCCCCGGCGGGCATTTTGCATCGGGCGACGCTTGGGGGATGGTAGGCCCGGAGGGACTCGAACCCCCAACCAAGGCGTTATGAGCGCCCTGCTCTGACCATTGAGCTACAGGCCCAGCGGTTTCCGGTTAATCGCGCGCGCCCCCTGGGTCAAGCGCGATCACCGTTGCCCCGGTTGGCGCCATCCGCTATCGGGGGCGCAAATCCAGCCGGGGGCCGCCATGACCAAGAACGGGATCAGCTATCGCGACGCGGGTGTCGATATCGACGCGGGCAATGCGCTTGTCGAACGCATCAAGCCCGCCGCCGCCGCGACCGCGCGTCCCGGCGTGATGGACGCGCTTGGCGGCTTCGGCGCGCTGTTCGATCCGCGCGCGGCGGGATACGACGATCCGGTTCTGGTCGCGGCGACCGACGGCGTCGGCACCAAGCTGCGCATCGCCATCGATACCGGCCATCTGGACGGCATCGGCCAGGATCTGGTCGCCATGTGCGTGAACGATCTGGTCTGCCAGGGGGCCGAGCCGTTGTTCTTCCTGGATTATTTCGCCACGGGAAAGCTGTCGGTGGACGAAGGCGCCCGCGTCGTCGAAAGCATCGCGCGCGGCTGCAAGGCGGCGGGCTGCGCCCTGATCGGCGGCGAGACGGCCGAGATGCCGGGCATGTATCACGACGGCGACTTCGACCTGGCCGGTTTTGCGGTCGGCGCCATGCAGCGCGGCACGGCGCTGCCCGCTGGCGTGGCCGAGGGCGACGTGCTGCTGGGCCTTGCCTCGGACGGGGTACATTCCAACGGCTATTCGCTGGTGCGCAAGGTGGCGGAGCGCGCGGGCCTTGGCTGGGACGCGGCCTCGCCGTTCAGCGATGGCGATCTGGGCGCGGCGCTGCTGACGCCCACGCGGCTTTACGTGAAACCCGCTTTGGCGGCGATCCGCGCGGGCGGCGTCCATGCCTTGGCCCATATCACCGGCGGCGGCATCACCGAAAACCTGCCGCGCGTCCTGCCGAAAGACCTGGGGGCCGAGATCGACCTGTCCTCCTGGACCCTGCCGCCGGTCTTCGACTGGCTGGCGCAGGCGGGCGGGATCGACCAGGCCGAGATGCTCAAGACCTTCAACAGCGGCATCGGCATGATCCTGGCCGTTGCCGCCGACCGTGCCGATGCGCTGGCCGATCTGTTGGCGGAGCAGGGGGAAACCGTGCACCGCCTGGGCCGAGTCACCGCAGGGCAGGGCCTGCGCTACAGCGGAACGCTTGCGTGAAGCGGGTCGCCATCCTGATCTCGGGGGGCGGATCGAACATGGTCCGCCTGGTTCAGGACATGCGGTCGGAGGACCATCCAGCCCAGCCGGTGCTGGTGGCGTCCAACGACCCCACCGCCGCCGGTCTGGCGAAAGCCGCAGCCCTGGGCGTGCCGACCGCCGCCGTGGATCACCGCGCCTTCAAGGGCGACCGCGCCGCGTTCGAGGCCGCCCTTCTGGAACCGCTGCTGGAGTCGCGCCCCGACATCCTCTGCCTGGCGGGCTTCATGCGCATCCTGACGCCCGGCTTCATCGACCGCTTCGAAGGCAGGATGCTGAACATCCATCCTTCTCTTTTGCCCAAATACCCAGGCCTGCACACCCATGCCCGCGCCATCGAGGCGGGCGATGCCGAGGCAGGGGCCACCGTCCACGAGGTGACGACCGATCTGGATTCAGGTCCGATCCTGGGCCAGGCGCGCGTTCCCGTCGAACCGGGCGACACGCCAGAAACGCTGGCCGCCCGCGTGCTGCAACGCGAACACCAGCTTTACCCGTTGATCTTGCGCCGCTTCGCGTCCGGGGCGCGCGAACGTTTCGACATCTAGCCCCACAGGGCTATCAGCGCCGCCACCGGATCCTCGGCCGACCAGATCTCGGGTCCGATGGCGATGAAATCGCTGACCGGCGACAGCTGCTCCAGCAAGGCGCGGGTGATCGCGCCCTCGGCCACGACCGGAACCTCGATCGTCTCGGACCACCACTGGAACACGTCCAAATCCACGGGATCGCCCCGATACAGGGCCGATGCGCCCACCGGGCCGAAGCTGACGTAATCCGCCCCGGCCTCGCCCGCGGTCATGCCGTCGTGGCGCGACGACCCGCAGAAGGCGCCGACGATGGCATCCGCGCCCAGTTCCTTGCGCGCATAGCGCACGGCCTTCGCGCCATCCGTCAGATGCACCCCGTCCAACCCGTGCCGCTGCGCCAGCACGACGTGATCGTCGATCACCACCGCCACGTCGCGGGCATGGGCGATCTCTCGGGCCAGGTCGGCCAGACGGCCCAACTCGTCCTCCTCGGCGCCCGCGCGGATGCGCAGGCAGGCCACCGGAAAGGCGTCCATCACCGCCGCAAGCTGCGGTCCCAGGGCCGAGGCCTGGGCGCCTGCGGGCGTCATCAGGTAAAGCTGCGGGGCGTCTTGGGCGTCTGACATGGCGGCACTCCTTTCGCTCGCCCATAGCGCAGCTTGCCGCCCGCCGCCAGACGGACTATCTGGCCACCATGCACAGCAATCGCCAGCCCGTCGTCATCCTCGTCCGCCCGCAGATGGGCGAGAATATCGGCGCCGCCGCCCGCGCCATGCTGAATTTCGGCCTGACCGAGATGCGGCTGGTCGATCCCCGCGACGTCTGGCCGAACCCGCGCGCCGTCGCCATGGCGTCCGGCGCGGCGGGGCAGGTTCTGGACCGCGCGCGCATCTATCCGACCCTGGCCGAGGCGATGGAAGGCATCGACTTCGCCTTCGCCACCACCGCGCGGGGACGGGAGCTGTCGAAACCCGTCCACACCCCCGCCACCGCAATGCAGATGGCGCGCGACCATGACGGGCGCTGCGCGATCATCTTCGGCCCGGAACGCACGGGGCTGGAAAACGACGACGTGGCCCGTGCCAACGCCATCGTGACGGTGCCGGTGAACCCCGATTTCCCCTCGTTGAACCTGGCGCAGGCGGTGCTGCTGATGGGATATGAATACGGCCGCGATCTGCTGCCCGCCGAGCCGTCCCCCCACCACGCCCGCCCCGAGGCCATCGCCCCGGCCGACCGGCTGGAGATCGAAAAACTGGGCGATCATTTCGAGGAACGCCTGACCGAGGCGGGCTTCTTCTTCCCCGAGACCAAGGCCGCCTCCATGCGGCTGAACCTGCGCAACATGTGGTCGCGCCTGGCCCTGACGCGGGGCGACGTGCGCATCCTGCACGGGATGCTGCGGCAGTTGACCCGGCGCTGACCCCCACCTACCCTCTGCCCGACCTGAAGGAGCAAGCGATGGCCAAGCGCCCCGTTTTCGAGGAAGTCCTTGACCCCACCGCCAGCAGCCGCCCCGTCGCCCGGACCGGCATGATCGACGCCGCCCGCAATGGCGCCTCTCGCGGCGCGCGGCGCGCGATCCGCATCTGGATGATGGTGCTGTTCGTGATGGTCCTGGCGATGATCGCCCTGGGCGGGGCCACGCGGCTGACCGGATCGGGCCTGTCGATCGTCGAATGGGCGCCGGTGACGGGCACCATCCCGCCGACCACACAGGCGGAATGGCAAGCGAAATTCGAGGCTTACAAGCAGATCCCCCAATATGTCGAGGTCAACCCGGACATGGATCTGGCGGGCTTCAAGCAGATCTACTGGTGGGAATGGTCGCACCGCCTGTTGGGCCGCCTGGTCGGCCTGGTCTGGGCGGCGGGCTTCGCCTTCTTCCTGGCGACCAGGCGCATCCCGACCGGCTGGACGCCGCGCCTTCTGGGCCTGGGCGCGCTTGGCGGGCTGCAAGGCGCCATCGGCTGGTGGATGGTCAGTTCCGGCCTGACGGAAGGCATGGTTCGCGTCGCCTCTTATCGCCTGGCCACGCATCTTGGCCTTGCCTTCGTCATCCTGGGCCTGATCGTGTGGTATGTCCTGCTGCTGGGCCGGACCGAGGCCGACCTGCTGCGCGCCCGCCGCGCCGGGGAAGCCAAGCTGTTTTCCATGTCCACCGGCCTGATGCACCTGGCCTTTTGCCAGATCCTGATCGGCGCGTTGGTCGCGGGCATCGACGCCGGTCGCACCTATACCGGCTGGCCGACCATGGGCGGGGAATGGATCCCGTCGCTGATCTGGGATGCCGCGCTTGGCTGGCGCAATCTGTTCGAGAACCCGGCCCTGGTGCAGTTCGTCCATCGCATGGTGGGATATCTGCTGGCGATCTTTGCCGTGGTCGTCTGGCTGCGCGCCCGCCGGTCGCCGCATCCCGTGACGCGGGGGGCCTTTACCGTCATGCTGGTGGCCGTTGCGGTGCAGGTTGGCCTGGGGATCATGAACGTGATCCACGCCTCGCCCTTGGCCTTGGCGTTGACGCACCAGTTGGGCGCGGTGGCGCTGTTCGCGCTGATCATCCGGGCGCGGCATCACGCGCGTTACCCGCATGAAACTTCGGTCAGGGGGACCATCCGATGACGGCCATCAACGACCTGCTTGCCTTTCAACGCCAGACCGAGGCGCTGTCTTCGATTGCCGAACGGCTGGGCTGGGACCAGGAAACCGTGATGCCGCGCGGCGCGGTCGAACAGCGGGCCGAGGAGATGGCCGCCATCGAAGCGGTGCTGCACGAACGCCGCACCGATCCGCGCATCGGCGAATGGCTGGAGGTCGCCGAGCCGCAGACCGAGGCCGAGTCGCGTTCGGTCGAACTGATCGCCCGCGATTTCGGCCGGGCCAGCCGCATCCCGGCGCGGCTGGCGCAGGAACTGGCGCGGACGACATCGCTGGCGCAAGGTATCTGGGCCGAGGCGCGGGCCAAGGACGCGCCCGAGGATTTCCTGCCGACGCTGGATCAGGTGCTGATGCTGAAGCGCGAGGAAGCGGCCGCCCTGGCCGAGGGCGGCGATTTGTATGACGCGCTGCTGGACGATTACGAACAGGGCATGACGGGCGCGGAAATCGCCGCCATGTTCGACGCCATGCGCCCGCGTCTGGTCGCGCTGCGCGAACAGGTGTTGGGTGCGGACAGTCAGCCGCAGCCGCTGACCGGCCATTTCCCGCAGGAAACCCAGATCCGGCTGGCCCGCATCTGCGCGACGGCCTTTGGCTATGACTGGACGCGGGGGCGGATGGACATCGCCGTCCATCCTTTCAGCAGCGGCCGCTGGCAGGACAGCCGCATCACCACGCGGGTGGTGGAGACCGATCCCTTCAACTGCCTCTATTCCACCATCCACGAGGTCGGCCATTCCAGCTATGAGCTGGGCATCGACCCGGATTACGCCTTCACGCCGCTGGGCCGGGGCGTGTCGATGGGCGTCCATGAAAGCCAGAGCCGCATCTATGAAAACCAGATGGGCCGGGGCCGGGCCTTCACCGGCTGGCTGTTCCACCGCATGTCGGACGCCTTCGACGGGCTGAACATCGCCGACGCGGATGCCTTCTATGCGACCGTGAACCGCGTCACCCCCGGCTTCATCCGCACCGAGGCCGACGAGGTGCAATACAACCTGCACATCATGATGCGCTTCGACCTGGAACGCGACCTGATCGCCGGGCGCCTGGGCGTGGACGACCTGCCCGAGGCCTGGAACGCCCGTTTCCTGCGCGATTTCGGCGTTGTGGTGGACCGCCCGGCGAATGGCGTCTTGCAGGACGTGCATTGGGCAGTGGGCCTGTTCGGCTATTTCCCGACCTATGCCCTGGGCAACGTCTTTGCGGGCTGCCTGAATCGGGCGATGCGCGATGCGGTGCCGGACTTGGACGCCTCGCTGGCGGCGGGCGATGCCGCGCCCGCCGTCGAATGGCTGCGCGAGACCGTGCAGCGCCATGGCGGGTTGAAGCGCCCGCGCACGCTGATCGAGGAGGCGACCGGCGGAGATGTGACGCCCGAGCCGCTGCTGGCCTATCTGGAACAGAAGTTCGGGCAGATTTACGATCTATGACGACAAAGGCCGGGCACCAGGCCCGGCCTTTCGCCTATCTGTTGGGCCACATCGGCGCGTGGCGGTTCACGTCCTTGTAAAGCAGATACCGGAACGGCCCCGGCCCGCCCGCATAGCAGGCCTGCGGGCAGAAGGCGCGCAGCCACATGAAATCGCCGGGGCCCACCTCGACCCAGTCGCGGTTCAGGCGATAGACGGCCTTGCCCTCCAGCACGAACAGGCCGTGTTCCATCACATGGGTTTCCGCGAAGGGAATGGATCCGCCCGGCTTGAAGGTCACGACGGTGATGTGCATGTCGTGGCGCAGGTCGGCCGGGTCCATGAAGCGCGTGGTGCCCCAGGCGCCGTCCGTGTCGGGCATCATGGACGGCGCGATGTCCTGTTCCTGGGCGATGATCGGGTCGGGGCGCCTGACGCCCTCGACCGGCTGCCAGCGCTTGCGCCACCAGTGGAACCCGGTGTTGCCGGGGGTGGTGTTCTTCACGGACCAGATGGTGCCGGGGGGCACATAGGCGAAGCCGCCCGGACGCAGCAGATGCTCGGCGCCGTCGATGGTGACGGACATCTCTCCGCCGGTGACGAACAGGGCGTGCTGGATTTCCGGGTCGTCGTCGGGGTTGTCCGATCCGCCGCCCTCGGCCAGTTCGACGATGTACTGGCTGAAGGTTTCGGCGAAACCGGACAAGGGGCGCGCGATCATCCACATGCGCATCCCCGTCCAGCCGGGCAGATAGCTGGTCACGATATCGCGCATCACGGTGCGGGGGATGACCGCATAGGCTTCCGTAAAGACGGCGGTGTCGGTGGTCATCCCGGTCTGCGGCGGCAGGCCGGCGACCGGCCCGGCATAGGGCACGCGGTTGGGCTGGGCGACGGGGACTTCGGCGATGTCGCCGGTCGGCGCGCCGGCGGGGGGAAGATCGTTCATTTCAGGGCCTCTTTCAGGCGAAGCTCGCCGATTCGCGCGACCTGGCGTTCGGCCTCGGCGCGTTCGGTGGGGGTGTCGTTGTCGATGCGGGCCTGCATGGCGCGCATGATGCCGGGCTTGTCATGGTCGCGCACGGCGATGATGAAGGGAAAGCCGTGCTTGGCGACATAGGCGTCGTTCAGGCGGGTGAAGGTGGCGCGTTCCTCGTCCGTCAGGCTGTCGAGGCCCGCGCTGGCCTGTTCGGCGGTGCTGTCGGCGGTCAGGCGCTTGGCCTGCGCCAGCTTGCCCGCCAGATCCGGGTGGGCGTTCAGAACGCCCAGCCGTTCCTCGTCCGAGGCGCTGCGGAACACCTGCGCCATGCGCGCGGCAAGCCCCGCCGCGCTGTCATGGACCGCGCCCATCTCGCCGTCCCAGACGCGTTCGGCGATCCAGGGGGAATGTTCGTAGATGCCGCCGAATTTCTGGACGAAGCTGTCGCGATCCATCTCGGACGGGCGTTGGCGCGGCTGCCAGGGATGCACCTCGGCCCAGTGGCGCGCGATGTCCAGGCGGCTGGCGAACCAGACGCCTTCATGCGCGCGGCAGTGGTCCAGGAACCGCTGGATCGCCATGGCCCGGCCCGGACGCCCGGCAAGGCGGCAATGCAGGCCGACGCTCATCATCTTGGGCGCGCCCGCCTGGCCTTCTGCATAAAGCACGTCGAAGCTGTCGCGCAGGTAATCGAAGAATTCGACCCCGGTGCCGAAGCCCTGGCCGCTGGAGAACCGCATGTCGTTGGCGTCCATCGTATAGGGCACCATCAGCTGCGGTCTGCCATTGTGGACATGCCAATAGGGCAGGTCGTCGGCGATGGTGTCGGCCAGGTATTCGAAGCCGCCTTCCTCGCAGCCAAGCGCCACCGTGTTCATGGACGTGCGGCCCTGATAGAAGCCGCGCGGGCGTTCGCCGGTGACGGCGGTGTGCAGGGCTATGGCCTGGGCGATGTGGTCGGCCTCGACCTCGCGCGGGATGTCCTTGTAGTCGATCCATTTCAGCCCGTGGGTCGCGATCTCCCATCCGGCGGACTTCATCGCGGCGACCTGTTCGGGGCTGCGTTCCAGCGCCGTGGCGACGCCATACACGGTGACGGGGATGTCCTTCAAAAGCCGGTGCAGCCGCCAGAACCCGGCCCGCGCGCCATAGTCATAGATCGATTCCATGTTCCAGTGCCGCTTGCCCGGCCAGGGCTGGGCGCCGATGATTTCGGACAGGAAGGCCTCGCTGGCGGCGTCGCCATGTTCGATGCTGTTCTCGCCGCCTTCCTCGTAGTTGACGACGATCTGCACCGCGATCCGGGCGCCGCCGGGCCATTGCGGGTCGGGGGTTGTTTCTCCATATCCTCGCAGGTCGCGGCTATAGCGCATGGGGCATCCTTTCCGTGGCGGCATTGCCACAGCAAACCGCGCGACGGCCTGCGCGGCAAGCGGGCAGTGGCACAATTCTGTATCAACGAATCGGAAAAGATCGCCTGCGCTTTCAAATGACCATTGAAAGACTTGCGGGCTGGGGCCGATTGTTGCGTCCGTCACGGCCCCCGTAAGCTGCGCGCATGGCGGCCGGAGGAAGCCGCGCGGGAGGGAACCCATGGAACGCTACTTCAAGCTGTCGCAGCATGGCAGCACTGTCAGGACGGAGGTGATCGCCGGAATCACCACCTTCCTGACGATGGCCTATATCATCTTCGTCAACCCCGACATCCTGTCGACCACGGGGATGGACCGCAACGCCGTGTTCATCGCCACCTGCCTGGCTGCCGCCATCGGCTCGGCGGTGATGGGGCTGTGGGCCAACTGGCCGATCGGCATGGCGCCGGGCATGGGCCTGAACGCCTTTTTCGCCTTTACCGTCGTCGGCGCCATGGGCTTCACCTGGCAGCAGGCATTGGGCGCGGTCTTCATCAGCGGCATCATCTTCCTGATCCTGTCGGCTACCGGCATCCGCCGCTGGCTGGTGGCGGGGATCCCGCTGTCGATGCGCAGCGGGGTCGCCGCCGGGATCGGCATGTTCCTGGGCATCATCGCGCTGAAATCCTCGGGCATCGTGGTCGGCAGCGAGGCGACGCTGGTCGCCTTGGGCGACCTGACCAACGCGGGCACCCTGCTGGCGATCCTGGGCTTCTTCATCATCGTGGCGCTGGACGCGCTGCGGGTGACGGGGGCGATCCTGATCGGCATCCTGGTGGTCACGGTCGCGTCGATCCTGCTGGGCGTCAGCCAGTTCGGGGGCGTGATGTCGATGCCGCCATCCATCGCGCCGACACTGCTGCAACTGGATATCATGGGGGCGCTGCATTACGGCATCTTCCACGTCATCCTGGTCATGGTCCTGGTCGAGGTCTTCGACGCCACCGGCACGCTGATCGGCGTCGCCAAGCGCGCGGGCCTGCTGAAGGAAGGCCCGGCCCATACCAATCCCGGCCTGTCGCGCGCGCTGATGGCGGATTCGACCGCGATCACCGTCGGCTCGATGCTGGGCACGTCGTCGACCACCGCCTATGTCGAAAGCGCGTCGGGCGTGCAGGCGGGCGGGCGCACCGGGCTGACGGCCCTGGTTGTGGCGCTGCTGTTCCTGCTGGCGATGTTCTTCGCGCCGCTGGCCGGATCGGTGCCCGCCTATGCCACCGCGCCCGCGCTGCTGTATGTGGCGACCCTGATGGTCCGCGAACTGGCCGAGATCGCCTGGGAGGACGTGACCGAGGCCGCCCCCGCCGTCCTGACCGCCCTGGCGATGCCCTTTACCTATTCCATCGCCAACGGCCTGGCCTTCGGCTTCATCAGCTATGCGGTGATCAAGCTGCTGACCGGCAAGGCGTCGCAGGTGCACCTGGCGACCTGGATCGTGGCGGCGCTGTTCGTGATCAAGTTCGCGTTCTTCGGGGGGCATTGATGGACAGGCTTTGACAAGGATTGTAGGCTTCGTGTCAGAACACGGAGCCTGCGCCATGCATGTATCGCTGACGGAAAAGCTGGAAGACTATGTCCGCCGGAAGGTCGCCTCGGGCCTTTACAACAACGCCTCCGAGGTGATCCGAGAGGCGCTGCGCCTGAAGATCGCCACCGAGGAAAGCGACGAGGCCAGGTTGCAACGGTTGCGCGAGGCGATTGAACCTGCTTGGCAAGAGGCAGAGCGCGGGGAGCTGGCGCCCTTCGACATGGACATGATCCTGTCCGAACTCGATGGGGAAAACCGGAAGCGTGCCTGACTTGCTGATTTCGTCGCTGGCACGAGAGGATTTGAAAGGCATCGGCCGCTATAATCAGCAGAACTGGGGCGTGGCACAGCGGAACAACTATCTCGGCGATTTTGCGACGATGTTCGACCGAATACGGGATGGCGCTGTTGCGGGCCAGCAGCGGTCCGCCATCCGTCCGGGCGTCATGTCCTGCCGCTGCAACCGCCATGTCATCTTCTTCCGCCGCGACCCTGTCGGGACCGTGGAAATCCTGCGCATCCTGCATCAGCGCATGGATTTCCAGCGGCACCTTTAGGGTTCAGCCCCCCATCGCCGCAGACAGTTCCGCCGCCGCCGCCGCCACGACCGCACCCAGCGTCTTGACGTGTTCATGCCCGATCCGGTGGGTCGGGCCGCTGACGCTGACGCCTGCGATCGCCTCTCCGGTCAGGTCGAAGACCGGGGCGGCGATGCAGCGCATTCCGCGCGATTTTTCCTCGTCGTCGAAGGAAAAGCCGCGGGCGCGGATGCGGGCCATGTCCTCGGACAGGGCATCGGGCGTGGTCAGCGTGCGGTCGGTGAACCGTGTCAGGCCGGGACCGTCCAGATAGCCGCGCAGAATCTCGGGGCGGCCGAAGGCCAGCAGCGCCTTGCCGATGCCGGACGCGTGCAGGGGCGACCGGGTGCCGGGCGGAAAGAAGGCGCGGATGGTTTCCTGCGTTTCGGCCTGGCTGACGAACAGCACCGCGTCGCCGTTCAGGATCCCCAGGTTCGCGGTTTCGCCGGTATGCTTCATCAGAGCTTGCAGGATCGGGCGGGCGCGTTCGACGATGCCCGACCGGCGCATGAAGGCAGACCCCAGCCGGAAGGTCGCGGGGCCGATGTTCCAGGCCTGCGTGGCCGGGTCGCTTTCCACCATGCCGCGCGCCGCCAGCGAATGCAGCAGGCGATGCACGGTCGAGGGCGACTGCTCCATCCGCTCGGCCACCTCGCTCAACGTCAGGCTGGGATGGGCGGCCAGCAGATCCAGCATGTCCAGCGCGCGGTCCAGCACCTGCACCGTGCCGCCTGTGTCCTTGGCGCTGCGGGGGCGGCCCCTGCGACGTGTCGGTTCTGACATTTTCGTCCCTTCCTAAAGAATACATATCCGAAAGCGCGAAAATCGTGGCGGCACCTTTGAAAAATGCCAAGTCCCTGAACTGCTCCGCTATTTCGGCTTTTATCGCCAAAATGGAAATGTTTTCCAGAAAAATTGTGGCATCTGGCCGCAGGGGGTATCCTGCGCTTATCAGAGGAGGAACAGCCATGACCAGCCAGAATCCCGTGTTCATTCCCGGCCCGACCAATATCCCCGAGGTGCTGCGCAAGGCCGTGGACATGCCCACGATCGACCATCGCAGCCCGGTCTTCGGGCGGATCCTGCATCCCGCGCTGGAGGGTGTGAAGAAGGTGCTGAAGACCACGCAGGGGCAGGTCTTCGTCTTCCCCTCGACCGGGACCGGCGGCTGGGAAACCGCGATCACCAACACGCTGTCGCCCGGCGACAAGGTTCTGGCGACCCGCAACGGCATGTTCAGCCACCGCTGGATCGACATGTGCCAGCGCCACGGGCTGGACGTTGAGGTCGTCGCCCAGGAATGGGGCGAGGGCGTTCCCGCCGACCGTTTCGAGGAAATCCTGACCGCCGACAAGGCGCATCAGATCAAGGTCGTCCTGGCCACCCATAACGAGACCGCGACCGGCGTGCGCAGCGACATCGCCGCCGTTCGCCGCGCCCTGGATGCGGCAGGCCACCCGGCGCTGTTGTTCGTGGACGGGGTTTCATCCATTGCGTGCTATGATTTCCGCATGGACGAATGGGGCGTCGATATTGCCGTGACCGGCAGCCAGAAGGGCTTCATGCTGCCCCCTGGCCTCGCCATCGTCGGCTTCTCGCCCAAGGCCATGGCGGCTGTCGAGACCGCGACGCTGCCGCGCACCTTCTTCGACATCCGCGACATGGCCAGGGGCTATGCCGCCAACGGCTATCCCTATACGCCGCCGGTCGGGCTGCTGAACGGGCTGAACGTCGCCTGCGACATGCTGCTGGACGAGGGGCTGGAGAACGTCTTCGCCCGCCACCACCGCATCGCCGAGGGCGTGCGCCGCGCGGTCGGGGCCTGGGGGATGCAGCTTTGCGCCAAGCGCCCCGAGCTTTATTCCGACAGCGTGAGCGCGATCCGCACGCCGGAAGGGTTCGACGCCAACAAGATCGTCAGCCACGCGCTGAACGCCTATGGCGTGGCCTTCGGGACCGGGCTTGGCGATGTTGCGGGCAAGGTGTTCCGCATCGGCCATCTGGGCAGCCTGACCGATGTCATGGCTCTGTCGGGCATCGCCACGGCGGAAATGGTCATGGCCGATCTGGGCCTGCCCGTGACGCTGGGCAGCGGTGTCGCCGCCGCCCAGGACCATTACCGCCACAGCGCCGCCGCCCTGCAAAAGGCCGCGTGATGAGGGACGCCATGGATATTCCCACTTACGAGGACATGCTGGCCGCGCATGACCGCATCCAGCCCTATATCCGCCGCACGCCGGTCCGCGTGTCGGATTACCTGAACGACCTGACCGGCGCGCAACTGTTCTTCAAATGCGAGAACTTCCAAGAGCCGGGGGCCTTCAAGGTCCGCGGCGCCGCCAACGCGGTCTTCGGCCTGGACGAGGCGCAGGCGGCCAAGGGCGTTGCCACGCACAGCTCGGGCAACCACGCGTCCTGCCTGTCCTATGCGGCGATGCGCCGGGGGATCCCCTGCAACGTGGTCATGCCGCGCACCGCGCCGCAGGCCAAGAAGGACACCGTGCGCCGCTATGGCGGGGTCATTACCGAATGCGAACCGTCCACCAGCTCGCGCGAGGCGACCTTTGCGCAAGTTCAGGCGGCGACCGGCGGCGATTTCGTCCACCCCTACAACGACCCGCGCGTGATCGCCGGGCAGGGCACCTGCGCGCGCGAGTTCATGGAGCAGACCGACGGGCTGGACATGGTTGTGGCGCCCATTGGCGGCGGCGGCATGATCTCGGGCACCTGCCTGACGCTTTCCACGCTGGCGCCCGAGGTGAAGGTGATCGCGGCGGAACCGGAACAGGCCGACGACGCCTATCGCAGCTTCAAGGCGGGCCATATCATCGCCGACGACGCACCCAAGACCATCGCGGACGGGTTGCTGGTGCCGCTGAAGGATCTGACCTGGCATTTCGTCAGCAACCACGTGTCCGAGATCTACACCGCATCCGACGCGGAAATCATCGACGCGATGAAGCTGATCTGGAAGCATCTGCGCGTCGTGATGGAGCCAAGCAGCGCCGTGCCGCTGGCGACCATCCTGAAGAACAAGGACGCATTCGCCGGCAAGCGCGTCGGCATCATCATCACCGGCGGCAATGTCGATCTCGACAAGCTGCCCTGGATCTAAGGAGCGCCACCATGAACGCACCCGTGAACTTCGACAATCTGGAAGTCGGCTTCGACGTGCCCGCGCTGCCGGGCATGGACGAGGCGGACATCCAGACGCCCTGCCTGATCCTGGATCTGGACGCGCTGGAGCGCAACATCAGGAAGATGGGCGATTACGCCAAGGCGCATAACATGCGCCACCGCAGCCATGGCAAGATGCACAAGTCGGTGGACGTGCAGAAATTGCAGGAATCCCTTGGCGGCGCCATCGGCGTCTGCTGCCAGAAGGTCAGTGAAGCCGAGGTCTTTGCCCGTGGCGGCATCAAGGACATTCTGGTCAGCAACCAGGTCCGCGACGCGGCCAAGATCGACCGTCTGGCGCGGATGCCCAAGCTGGGCGCGACCGTGACGGTCTGCGTCGATGACGTGGCGAACGTGGCCGATCTGTCGGCGGCGGCGCAAAAGCACGGCACCGAACTGGGCGTCTTCGTGGAAATCGACTGCGGCGCAGGGCGCTGCGGCGTCAAGACGACGCCCGAAGTGGTCGAGATCGCCCAGGCCGTCGCCGCCGCGCCGAACCTGACCTTCAAGGGCATCCAGGCCTATCAGGGCGCGATGCAGCACATGGACAGCTATGACGACCGCAAGGCCAAGCTGGACGCCGCTATCGCGCAGGTCAAGGATGCGGTGGACGCGCTGAAGGCCGAGGGGCTGGAGCCGCAGTTCGTTTCCGGCGGCGGCACCGGCAGCTATTATTTCGAAAGCAATTCGGGCGTTTACAACGAATTGCAGTGTGGCAGCTATGCCTTCATGGATGCCGACTATGGCCGCATCCACGACAAGGACGGCCGCCGCATCGACCAGGGCGAATGGGAAAACGCGCTGTTCATCCTCACCTCGGTCATGTCCCACGCCAAGCCGCATCTGGCGGTGGTGGACGCGGGCCTCAAGGCGCAGTCGGTCGATAGTGGGCTGCCCTTCGTCTATGGCCGCACGGATGTGAAATACATCAAGTGCAGCGACGAACACGGCGTGGTCGAGGATCCGAACGGCGTCCTCAAGGTCAACGACAAGCTGCGGCTGGTGCCGGGCCATTGCGATCCGACCTGCAACGTCCATGACTGGTATGTGGGCGTCCGCAACGGCAAGGTGGAAGCCCTGTGGCCGGTGTCCGCGCGCGGGAAAGCCTTCTGAATGTGGGTCGTTCCTGAATCCGAGATCGCCGGGCTGATGACCCCCGAGGCCGCGTTCGACGCGGTCGAGGCGGTCTTCGCCGCCATGGCGCGGGGGGATGCCCGCAACTTCCCCGTCGTGCGCGAGGCCATCGGGCACGAGGATGCGCTTTACGGCTTCAAGGGCGGCTTCGACGGGGCGGGCATGACGCTGGGGTTGAAGGCCGGGGGATATTGGCCGAACAACGCGGGTCACGGGCTGATCAACCATCAGTCCACCGTGTTCCTGTTCGACCCGGATACGGGACGCGTGTCGGCAGCGGTCGGAGGGAACCTGCTCACCGCCCTGCGCACGGCGGCGGCAAGCGCGGTCAGCAGCAAATACCTGGCGCCGCAAGGCGCCAAGGTGCTGGGCATGATCGGGGCGGGCCACCAGTCCGCCTTCCAGATGCGCGCCGCCGTGCGCTTCGGCAATTTCGAGAAGGTCATCGGCTGGAACCCGCATCCCGACATGCTGACCCGCCTGGCCGACACCGCCGCCGAGCTGGGCCTGCCGTTCGAGGCCGTGGACCTGCCGACCCTGGGCGAACAGGCGGACGTGATTGTCAGCATCACCTCGGCCTTTGAGCCGCTTCTGCTGGACGGTCACGTCAAGGGCCCGACCCATATCGCGGCCATGGGCACCGACACCAAGGGCAAGCAGGAGCTGGACCCCGCCCTTGTCGCCCGTGCGCGCCTGTTTACCGACGAAGTTGCCCAATCGCTCAGCATCGGTGAATTCCAGCACGCGGCGGCGCAGAAACTGATTTCCGAAAGCGATGTCATCCCCTTGGGTCAGGTCATCACCGGCCAGCACGAGGGACGCGGCAATGCAGAGATCACCATCTTCGACGGCACCGGCGTGGGCTTGCAGGATCTGGCCGTCGCGAGGGCCGTGGTCGAACTGGCGAAAGAACAGGGAAAGGCCACCAAGGTCGAGATCTGAACAAAACAAGGCAGCCGTGGAAAGGGAGGTCCGCAATGTCTGATGCAACCTATCAGGGGGGCGTTCATCCGGTGGATGAACTGCTGCCCGCGCCCAAGCTGCTGACGCTTGGGTTCCAGCATGTGCTGGTCATGTATGCGGGCGCCATCGCGGTGCCGCTGATCGTGGGCCGCGCGCTGAACCTGCCGCCCGAGGAGGTGGCGTTCCTGATTTCCGCCGACCTGTTCGTCTGCGGCATCGTGTCCATCATCCAGAGCCTGGGCGCGACCCAGTGGTTCGGCATCAAGCTGCCGGTGATGATGGGCGTGACCTTCGCCTCGGTCGGGCCGATGGTGGCGGTCGCCACCTCGACGCCGGGGCATGAAGGCGCGCGGGCGCTGTTCGGCGCCATCATCGCGGCGGGCGTGATCGGCATCGTCATCGCGCCGTTCATCTCGAAGATGCTGCGGTTCTTTCCGCCGGTGGTGACGGGCACGCTGATCCTGACCATCGGCATCAGCCTGATGCCCATCGGCATCAACTGGATCTTCGGCCTGCAAGCCGGTCCGACCGCCCCGAAGATCGTCGACCCCGAAGCCGCCGCCTGGCTGGAGACCGCCCGCGCGGCGGGCAATGTCCCCGCCAGCGTGACCCTGGCGCCGACGGTGCAGAACCCGCTTTATGCCGCGGGGCAGAACATCCTGATCGCGGTGCTGGTGCTGGGCACGATCCTGCTGGTGTCGAAATTCGCGCGCGGTTTTCTGTCGAACATCGCCGTGCTGGTGGGCATCGTCGTCGGCGGCGTGGTCGCGGCCTTGCTGGGCATGATGAGCTTCGACAAGGTGGGCGCGGCGGAATGGTTCGCGGTCATCAAGCCGTTCCATTTCGGGATGCCGACCTTCGACCCGATCATGATCGCCACGATGGTGCTGGTCATGCTGGTCACGCTGATCGAATCCACGGGCATGTTTCTGGCGCTGTCCGACATCTGCAAGAAGCCGCTGGAGCAGAAATCCCTGGCCGCCGGCCTGCGCGCGGATGGGCTGGGAACCGTGATCGGCGGGATCTTCAACACCTTCCCCTATACGTCGTTTTCCCAGAACGTCGGCCTTGTCGGCGTGACGGGCATCCGGTCGCGCTTCGTCTGCGTGGCGGGGGGCGCGATCATGATCGTGCTGGGGCTGATCCCGAAGATGGGCGCCTTGGTGGAATCGCTGCCGACGACCGTTCTGGGCGGCGCGGGGCTGGTGATGTTCGGCATGGTCGCGGCGACCGGCGTGCGGATTCTGGCGCGGGTCGATTTCGCGACCAACCGGCACAACCTGTTCATCGTCGCGATCTCGGTGGGCATGGGGATGATCCCGCTGGTGGCGCCGAACTTCAACCAGTGGATGCCGCACGCGATCCACCCGCTGATCCATTCCGGCATCCTGCTGGCGGCGATCACGGCGGTGATCCTCAACTGGTTCTATAACGGCGCGGCCCATGTGGACGAAGCCGCGATCCGCGAGGCGGGCCATGTCGCGGACCACTAGAACGCTGATCCGGGGCGCCGAGGTCGTCGTCACCATGGACGACGCCCGGCGCGAGATCCGGGGCGGCGATGTCCTGGTCGAGAATGGAAAGATCGTCGCGGCGGGTGAAAACCTGCCGCGCGACGGCGCCGAGGTGGTCGATGCCTCGGGCTGCGTGGTCACGCCGGGGCTGGTCAACACCCATCATCACCTGTTCCAGACCCTGACCCGCGCCGTGCCCGCGGCCCAGGACGCCGCGCTGTTCGGCTGGCTGCGCACGCTCTATCCCATCTGGGCGCGGATGACGCCCGACGACATCCGCTTGTCGGCCGAAGTGGGCCTGGCGGAACTGGCCCTGTCGGGCTGCACCTGTTCGTCGGACCACCTGTATCTTTACCCCAACGGGTCGCGCCTGGACGACAGCATCGAGGCCGCGCAAAAGATCGGCATCCGCTTCACCGCCACGCGCGGAGCCATGTCGATCGGCGAAAGCAAGGGCGGGCTGCCGCCGGATTCGCTGGTCGAGGACGAGGCCGCGATCCTGCGCGACAGCGAACGCGTGGTGGACGCCTTCCACGACGCGGGCGAGGGCGCGATGGTGCAGGTGGGACTTGCGCCCTGTTCGCCCTTCTCGGTCAGCCGCGAGTTGATGCGCGACGCGGCGATCCTGGCGCGGGAGAAGGGCGTGCGCCTGCATACCCACCTGGCCGAGAATGACGAGGACATCCGCTATTCCCTGGACAATTTCGGGATGCTGCCGGGCGATTACGCGGAAAGCCTGGGCTGGACCGGCGACGACGTGTGGCACGCCCATTGCGTCAAGCTGTCGGCCCCGGAAATCGACCTGTTCGCCCGCACCGGCACCGGGGTCGCGCATTGCCCCTGTTCCAACGCCCGGCTGGCCAGCGGCATCGCCCCGGTCCGGGCGATGCGGGATGCGGGGGTGCCGGTCGGCCTTGGCGTGGACGGATCGGCCAGCAACGATTGCAGCCATCTGGGGCTGGAGGCGCGGCAGGCCATGCTGGTCGCGCGGCTGCGCGACGGTCCCGCCGCGATGGGCGCGCGCGAGGCGCTGGAGATCGCGACTCTGGGCGGGGCGCGGGTGCTGGGGCGGTCCGACATCGGGGCGTTGAAGCCGGGGATGCAGGCCGATCTGGTGCTGTGGGATGTGTCGGACCTGCCTCTGGCCGGGCAATGGGATCCGGTCGCGGCGCTGATCTTCTGCGCTCCGGTGCGACCGCGCGCGGTCTATGTCGCGGGCCGGGCGGTGGTTGACGATCACCGGCTGCTGACTGCCGACCCGCGCGATCTGCGGGCGCGCGCCGAAAAGGCCGTCGCGCGTCTGGCGGGGTAGCAGGGGGGCTGTCTGCCCCCCCCACGCGCCTTGCGCGTTCCCCCCCGAGGATATTTGTCCAAGGCAAAGCGCATTTTCTACGGAATCTTGAGACTACCTTGCTTATGGTCCCTCTCGTGCGGACGCGAGGGGATCGGTTATCAGGAAAACCACGATAATGAGGGGAGGGCGATGATGCCAGGATACCTGACCACCCATGTGCTGGACACGGCGCGCGGCAAGCCCGCCGAAGGGATGGAGGTGGTGCTGTTCCGTCTGGAGGGCGGGCAGCGGACCGAGCTTGCGCGGCTGCGCACCAACCACGACGGCCGCACCGACAGCCAGATCCTGCCGCAGGCGGATTTCGCGACCGGCACCTATGAGCTGGAATTCCACGCCGGGGCCTGGATGGACGCGACCGGGGTGGACCCGGAAAGCCCGCGTTTCCTGGACGTGATTCCGATCCGCTTCGGCATGTCGCGGGACGACCACTATCACGTCCCGCTGCTGGTATCGCCTTTCGGCTATTCGACCTATCGGGGAAGCTGAGCCATGCTGCACCTGATCCCCGACCATATCGTCATCTGGGAATGGCTGGCCTTCGCCATCCGCTGGACCCATGTCATCACCGCCATTGCCTGGATCGGATCGTCCTTCTATTTCGTGGCGCTCGACCTGGGCCTGACCAAGGCGCCGGGTCTGCCCAAGGGGGCCCATGGCGAGGAATGGCAGGTCCATGGCGGCGGCTTCTACCACATCAACAAATACCTGGTCGCCCCCGAACGGATGCCCGAGCATCTGACCTGGTTCAAATGGGAAAGCTACATGACCTGGATCAGCGGCGCGGCGCTGCTGATGGTCACCTATTGGGCCGGGGCGAACCTATATCTGATCGACACCGCCAAGGCGGATCTGGCGACCTGGCAGGCGATCCTGATTTCGGCCGGGTCGCTGGCGCTTGGCTGGCTGATCTATGACACGCTGTGCAAGTCCAAGCTGGGCGAGACGCCGACGGTGCTGATGCTGCTTTTGTTCGTGGCGCTTGTGGTGATGGGCTGGGGCTATACGCAGGTCTTCACGGGCCGCGCGGCGCTGCTGCATCTGGGGGCGTTTACCGCGACGATCATGACCGCCAACGTGTTCTTCATCATCATGCCGAACCAGCGGATCGTCGTGGCGGATCTGAAGGCCGGGCGGGCGCCCGATCCGAAATACGGCAAGATCGCCAAGCTGCGGTCGACGCACAACAACTATCTGACGCTGCCGGTCATCTTCCTGATGCTGTCGAACCACTATCCGCTGGCCTTTGCCAGCCAGTACAACTGGCTGATCGCGGCGCTGATCTTCCTGATGGGGGTCACGATCCGGCATTTCTTCAACACCATGCACGCCCGCAAGGGGATGCTGTGGTGGACCTGGGCGGTGACCGTGGTGCTGTTCATCATGGTGATTTGGCTGTCCTCGGCCGGGTTGAACCAGGATACCCTGGAACAGGCCGAGGCGCGGGCCATGACCCCGGTCGAACGGAAATTCGCCGATGCCGAGGGCTTCGGCGCCGTCAGTGACGTGGTTCTTGGCCGCTGTTCCATGTGCCACGCGCGCGAGCCCGTGTACGAAGGCATCCTGCACGCCCCCAAGGGGGTGTTCCTGGAAACGCCGCAGGACATCGCGAAACACGCGCTGGAAATCTATGTCCAGGCGGGTCTGACCGACGCCATGCCCCCCGCCAATGTCAGCTTCATGGAACCGCAGGAGCGGGCGCAGGTTATCCGCTGGTTCCGGTCGGCGGGTGGGGCCAGCCTGGCAGGGCTGTAGCGGACCGCAAAGAACCATGGCCCCCGCGAGGGGCCGTTTTCATCAGAACACCTTTTTCAGTTCCCGCACCGCGAAATCCGCGAACATCCTGACCTTGGGATCCTGCAACCGCCGGTGCGGGGTCAGGCAGCCGAACTGGGCGGGCAGGGGGCGGTTCCGGGGCAGAACCTCGATCAGCCGCCCGGCCTGAAGGTCCGCCGCGACCTCGTACAGCGGGCGGTTGGCAATGCCTTCGCCGCCAAGCGCCCAGGCGGTCAGCACGTCGCCGTCGTCGGTGTCGAAGCGCCCGCCGACCATCATCTTGCGCGGCCCGTCCTCGTCCTGAAGCACCCAGAAATATTCCGGGCTGCGCGGATAGCGCAGCAACAGGCAGTTGTGGCCCGCCAGATCCTCTGGCACCTGCGGGGTGCCGCGCTGCGCCAGGTAATCGGGCGAGGCCACCAGGACGCGCGGACAATCGGCGATCTTGCGCCATTTCAGCGCCGAATCGGTGGGTTCACCCAGGAAGAAGGCCAGGTCGATGGCGTCTTCCACGATGTTGACGTTGCGGTCCGACAGCCGCAGCCGGAAATCCACGCCGGGGTTTTCGGCGCAGAAGGGCGGGATCAGCGGCGCGATCAGCCGCCGCCCCAGGCCCAGCGGCGCGGTCAGGCGGATCACCCCCTGCGGACGGCCCGAGAAACTGGACACAAGCGCCTCGGCCTCGTCCAGCGTGTCGATCACGCGGCGGGCGTTGTCATAGAAGGCGCGGCCGATCTCGGTCGGGGTCAGCTTGCGGGTGGTGCGGTTCAGCAGCCTGACGCCGAAGCGGTTTTCCAGATCCTTGATGCGATTCGACGCAACTGCCGGGGAAAGCCGCAGATCCCTGCCGCCCGCGGTGATCGACCCCAGTTCGACCACCCGGACGAAGACGCGCAGGCTTTCAAGATAGGACATGGGTGATAGGCCGCTTTCAAGGATTCGTGTAAAGTCTTCCGGGTCGGCACGGATTTCGCAACATTTATTTTCGCCATACCTTTTCCTACGGGTCCACAGCCACAAAGGAACGCCATGACACCCGCGCTGCGCTTTTTGCTGAACGGCCGCCCGGTCGAACTGACCGCAGTCGGGGCGTCCGACACGCTGCTGGATTTCCTGCGCATCGACCGGCGCCTGACCGGCACCAAGGAAGGCTGCGCCGAGGGCGATTGCGGCGCCTGCACGGTGCTGGTGGGGCGGCTGGCCGACAACAGGCTGGTCTATGAGCCGGTGAACGCCTGCATCCGGTTCCTGGCCTCGCTGCACGGCTGCCATGTGGTGACGGTGGAACATCTGCGCGGGCCGGACGGCGGGCTGCATCCGATCCAGGCGGCGATGGTGGAATACCATGGCAGCCAGTGCGGCTTCTGCACGCCCGGAATCGTGATGGCGCTGTACGGGTTGTGGATGTCGAACCCCGACGCGGGCGTGACCGAGATCGAAACGGCGCTTCAGGGCAACATCTGCCGCTGCACGGGGTATGAGCCGATCATCAAGGCCGCCCTGGCCGCAGGCCGCGCGGGCGGGCAGGCGGCGGATGCCCTGGCGGTCGAACGCGAGGCGGTGGCCGCAACGCTGCGCGACATGACGGGCGAACGGGTCGAACTGTCCAAGGGCAGCGAACGCGCCATCATTCCCGCCGATGTGGACGATCTAGCGGCGGTGCTGGAGGCCGAGCCGAAGGCCACGATCATCGCGGGCGCGACGGACGTGGGCCTGTGGGTCACGAAGTTCATGCGCGACATTTCCCCCGCCGTGTTCATCGGCCACCTGATGAAGGGCAAGCGCGTCGAGGATGGCGAAATCCGCCTGGGCGCGGGCGTGACTTACAGCGAGGCCGCGCCCCTGATCCGCCAGCATATCCCCGCCGCATACGATTATTGGCTGCGTATCGGCGGCTGGCAGGTGCGCAACATGGGCACCATCGGCGCGAACATCGCCAACGGATCCCCCATCGGCGACACGCCGCCGCTGCTGATCGCGCTTGGCGCACGGATCGTGCTGCGCAAGGGCGGGGCGCGGCGCGAGGTGGCCTTGCAGGACTATTTCATCGAATACGGGCGTCAGGACCGCGCGCCCGGCGAATTCGTGGAGGAAGTCGTCATCCCGATCCGCCCGGACGCCCGGATCGCCGCCTACAAGATCAGCAAGCGCCGCGACAGCGACATCACCGCCGTCGCCGCCGGTTTTTGCCTGACGGTTGAAAATGGCACCATCACGGATGCCCGCGTGGCCTTCGGTGGCATGGCGGGCATCCCGAAGCGCGCAACCAGGGCCGAAGCCGCGCTGACCGGCCAACCCTTCGCCCGCGAGACCTTCGAGGCCGCCGCCCGTGCCGTGGCCGACGACTTCCAGCCGCTGTCCGACTGGCGCGCCAGCGCCGATTACCGCCGCACCGTGGCCGCCAACCTGTTCCGCCGCTTCTGGCTGGAGCAATCCGAACCGGGCCTGCCCGTCCGCCTGACCCAGGCCGTAGGAGCGTGACATGAAAGACGACACCACCATCCGCGGACAGGCGCATCAGGACACCATCCACGACAGCGCCATCAAGCACGTCACCGGCCGCGCCGACTATACCGACGACCTGGTCGAGCCTTACGGCCTGCTGCACGCCTATCTGGGCCTGTCGCAATGCGCCCATGGCCGCATCACCGGCATGGATTTCAACGAAACTCTGGCGATGCCCGGCGTGGTCGGCGTCCTGACCGCCAAGGACATTCCCGGCGTCAACGATGTCTCGCCGAACGGCAAGAACGACGACCCGATCTTCGCCGAGGACGAGGTGCTGTTCTGGGGCCAGCCGGTCTTTGCCGTGATCGCGGAAACCCGCGACCAGGCGCGGCGCGCGGCGCACAAGGCGCGCATCAGCTATGACGTGCTGCCCCACGCACTGGACCCCCTGGCCGCGCGCGATGCGGGCATGGGCTATGTGACCGATCCCCTGACGCTGAAACGCGGCGATGCCGATGCGGGCATGGCGGCCTCCCCCCGGCGCGTCAAGGGCCGCTTCAATATCGGCGGGCAGGACCACTTCTACCTGGAAGGCCAGATCGCCATGGCCATTCCGGGCGAGGACGAGGACGTAACCATCAACGTCTCGACCCAGCACCCGTCCGAGGTGCAGCACATGGTGGCTCATGTTCTGGGCTGCCGGAACAACGCGGTGGTGGTGAACGTGCGGCGGATGGGCGGCGGCTTCGGCGGCAAGGAAACGCAGATGAACCTGTTTTCCTGCGTCGCCGCCATCGCCGCGAAACGCTGGAACCGCGCGGTGAAGATCCGCCCCGACCGCGACGACGACATGACCGCCACCGGCAAGCGCCACGATTTCGTCGTGGATTACGAGGTGGGCTTCGACGATGACGGCAAGATCCTGGCGGTGCAGGGCGACTGGTATGCCCGCTGCGGCTTTTCGGCGGATCTGTCCGGCCCGGTCACGGATCGCGCGCTGTTCCATTGCGACAACGCCTATTTCTACCCGGATGTGCGCGTCAGCAGCCATCCCATGAAGACCCACACCGTCAGCAACACCGCCTTCCGGGGTTTCGGCGGGCCGCAGGGGGTGATCGTCGCGGAACGCATGGTCGAGGAGATCGCCTATGCCCTGGGCCTCGATCCGCTGGAAGTGCGCAAGCGCAACCTTTATAAGAACGGCCAGCTGACCCCCTATCACCAAGAGGTCACCGACCAGATCCTGCCCCGCATCTTCCAGGAGCTTGAGGAGAGCAGCGATTACCATGCCCGTCGTCTGGCCGTGCTGGACTGGAACGCGAAGGGCGGCGTGATCCGCAAGGGCATCGCCCTGACCCCGGTGAAGTTCGGCATCAGCTTCACCGCGACCTGGTTCAACCAGGCGGGCGCGTTGATCCATGTCTATAACGACGGCTCCATCGCGCTCAACCATGGCGGCTGCGAGATGGGGCAGGGTCTGAACACCAAGGTCGCCCAGGTCGTGGCCGAGGCCTTCCAGTGCGACATCGGCCAGATCAAGATCACCCGGACGACCACCGAAAAGGTGCCCAACACCTCGGCCACCGCCGCGTCCTCGGGGACCGACCTGAACGGCATGGCGGCGCTGGACGCGGCGGAACAAATCAAGGCGCGGCTGGTCGACTTCGTGGCAGAACGCTGGCAGCAGCCCAGGGACGCAATCCGCTTCGTGCCGGGCCATATCCGCGCGGGCGATCACGAGATCCCCTTCACCGAGGTGATCGCGGCGGCCTATATGGCGCGGATCCACCTGTCGGCGGCGGGCTTCTACAAGACCCCCAAAATCCACTGGGACCGGGCGACCGGACGGGGCCGGCCCTTCTATTACTACGCCTATGGCGCGGCGGTGTCCGAGGTTTCGGTCGACACGCTGACCGGCGAATACGTCATCGACCGCACCGACGTGATCCATGATGTCGGGCGCAGCCTGAACCCCGCCATCGACAAGGGCCAGGTCGAGGGTGCTTTCGTCCAGGGCGCGGGCTGGCTGACCACCGAGGAATTGTGGTGGGACGACAAGGGCCGTCTGCGCACCCATGCGCCGTCCACCTACAAGGTGCCGCTGGCATCGGACCGGCCGCGCGTCTTCAACGTGCGTCTGGCCGACTGGTCGGAAAACAGCGAACGCAGCATCAAGCGGTCCAAGGCCGTGGGCGAGCCGCCCTTCATGCTGGGCATCAGCGTGTTCGAGGCGATCAACATGGCCGTGGCCTCGTTCAGCGATTACCGCGAACACCCCCGGCTGGACGCCCCGGCCACGCCTGAACGCGTGCTGATGGCGATCGAGGCGCTGCGGAAATGATCCGCGTCCGGGTCATATCGGCCCGCGGATCCACCCCGCGCGACGCCGGGGCCGAGATGTTCGTCGGCCCCGCATCGGTCGAGGGCACCATCGGCGGCGGCCAGCTGGAATACATGGCCATCGACCGCGCGCGGCAGATGCTGGCCGCCGGAGAGGCCGAGGCGGGGATGGACATCCCCCTGGGGCCAGAGATCGGCCAATGCTGCGGCGGCCGGGTGGTCCTGCATCTGGATCGCCAGGGGCCGACGCCCGAAGATCACCCTGACGTGCTGGTGTTCGGCGCGGGCCATGTCGGGCGCGCCTTGGCGCTCGCGCTGCACCCTTTGCCGGTCGACGCCACCCTGATCGACAGCCGCCCCGAGGAACTGGCCCAGACCGCCCCCGGCATCTCTACAAAGTTGACCCCCTTGCCCGAGGCCGAGATCCGCGCCGCCCGCCCCGGCAGCGCCGTTGTGATCCTGACCCATGACCATGCGCTGGATTTCCTGCTGGCGGCCGAGGCGCTGTCGCGGGGCAACCTGTCCTATGTCGGCATGATCGGCAGCGCCACGAAGCGGGCCCAGTTCACCCGCTTCGTCAGGGCGAAGGGCATCGACCCCGCGCCCCTGATCTGCCCCATCGGCGCGGGCTTCACCCATGACAAACGCCCGGCGGTCATCGCCGCCTTCACCGCCGCCGAACTGATCACGCGGCTGACCGCAGCTTCTTCTTTGAAAAAAATACCCATGCAACAGCTGATCCGGGGCCGCGTCCTCGACTTCCACGCCGACCCCCACGATACCGCCGACAACCACCGCTATATCCAGGACGGCGCCATCCTGATCGAGGACGGCAAGATCCTCGCCGTTGATGATTACACCGCGTTGGCGCGCGAGGGCCTGGTCGAGATCGACCACCGCCCGCACCTGATCCTGCCGGGCTTCATCGACACGCATATCCATTTCCCGCAGGTCCAGGTGATCGCCAGCTGGGGCGCCCAGCTTCTGGACTGGCTGAACACCTATACCTTCCCCGAGGAAGAGCGCTTCAACCAGCAGGGCCACGCCCCCGCCATGGCCGATGCCTTCCTGAACCTGCTGACGGGTCACGGCACCACCACCGCCGTCGCTTTCTGTTCGGTCCACCCGGAATCGGCCGAGGCGCTGTTTTCCGCCGCCCATGCGCGGAACATGGCCATGGTCGCGGGCAAGGTGATGATGGACCGCAACGCGCCCGACGCGGTGCTGGACACCCCGCAGCGGGGCTATGACGACAGCAAGGCGCTGATCGCCCGCTGGCATGGCACCGGACGGCAGCGTTATGCGATCACGCCGCGCTTTGCGATCACCTCGACGCCGGAGCAGATGGCTATGGCGGGGCAACTGGTCCGCGAGCATCCCGATTGCCACGTCCAGACCCATCTGTCGGAAAACCTGGAGGAAATCGACTTCACGCTGAGCCTCTATCCCCAGGCGCGCGACTATCTGGACATCTACGAAACCCACGGCCTGCTGTCCGACAGGCTGCTGCTGGGCCATTCCATCCATCTGCGCCCGCGAGAGATCGCGCGCATGGCGGAAACCGGCAGCCGGGCGGTGTTCTGCCCGACCTCGAACCTGTTCCTGGGATCGGGGCTGTTCGACGAAGGCGGGCTGCGCGCGGCGGGCGTGGTCAGCGGCATCGCCACCGATGTCGGCGGCGGCACCAGCTATTCGATGCTGCAAACCCTGAACGAGGGCTACAAGATCCTGCAACTGCGCGGCCAGAAGCTGACGCCGCTGTCGGCCTTCCACTGGATCACGCGTGGCAATGCCCTTGCCTTGGGAATGGAGGACCGGATCGGCACCCTGGCGCCCGGCAGCATGGCCGATCTGGTGGTTCTGGACAGCCGCGCAACCCCGGCGATGGCGCTGCGGATGGAACGGGCCGAGACGTTGGAGCAGGAACTGTTCATCCTCCAGATCATGGGCGACGATCGGTCCGTCGCGCAGACCTATGTGGCGGGACAGGCGATGAAAACCGCGGTTTGACCGCCGCGCGGGCTTTTCCGGCGCGCGCGGGCAGGCTATCCCTTGGCGCAAATCAGCCTTCGAGGGACAGCCTTCCATGACCAAGATCACCCCCGTCCTGATGGCAGGCGGTTCGGGCACCCGGCTGTGGCCGGTGTCGCGCAAAAGCTTTCCCAAGCAATTCGCGCCTCTGGTGGGGGACCGGACGCTGTTCCAGGCCTCGGCGCTGCGGCTGGCGGGACCGGATTTCGCCGATCCGGTGGTGATGACGAATGCCGATTTCCGCTTCATCGTGGCCGAGCAGCTGGACCAGGCGGGCATCCAGCCCGGCGCCATCGTGATCGAGCCTTCGGGGCGCAACACGGCGCCTGCGATCCTGGTGGCGGCGCTGATGGTCGCCTCGAAAGACCCCGAGGGGCTGCTACTGGTCGCGCCGTCCGATCACGTCATCCCGGATGCCGCCGCCTTTGCCCGCGCCGTCCGTCAGGGCGTCGAACCGGCCGCCGAAGGCCGGATCGTCACCTTCGGCATCACCCCGGATCGGCCCGAAACCGGATACGGCTATCTGGAACTGGCTGGGCAGGGCGACGGCCCGCAGCCGCTGGCGCGCTTCGTGGAAAAGCCCGACACGGCGACGGCGGCGCAGATGCTGGCGCAGGGAAATTTCCTGTGGAACGCGGGCATTTTCGTGTTCAAGGCCGGGGTGATGATCGATGCGTTCCGCGCCCATGCCCCCGAATACCTGTCCCCCGTCCTGGCCGCCCTGGACGAGGCCAAGGACGACATCGGCTTTCTGCGGCTGGCCAAGGGTCCGTGGGACAGCCTGCCGGACCAGTCCGTCGACTATGCGGTGATGGAAAAGGCCGACAACCTGACCGTTGTGCGCTTCTCGGAACGCTGGTCGGATCTGGGCGGCTGGGACGCCGTGTGGCGCGAGGCGCTGCTGGAGGCGCCTTCGGACAACGGGGTGGTGACGGACGCCCATTCCACCGCCATCGACTGCCATGACGTGCTGCTGCGGTCGGACAGCGAGGATCTGGAGGTGGTGGGCATCGGGCTGACCGACGTGATGGTGGTCGCCACCGCCGACGCGGTGCTGGTGGCCGACAAATCCCGCGCCCAGGACGTGCGCCATGCCGTCAGCGCGCTGAAGGCCAAGGGCCGCAAGCAGGCAACGGCCTTTCCGCGCGACCACCGCCCCTGGGGCTGGTTCGAGACGCTGGCCCTGGCCGACCGATTCCAGGTCAAGCGCATCGTCGTGAAGCCCGGCGCGGCCTTGTCGCTGCAAAGCCATGTGCATCGGTCCGAACACTGGATCGTGGTGTCGGGAACGGCCAAGGTCACAGTGGACGACAAGGTGACGCTGGTCACGGAAAACCAGTCGATCTATGTGCCCCTGGGCGCCGTCCACCGGATGGAGAACCCCGGCAAGGTGCCGATGGTCCTCATCGAGGTGCAGACCGGCAGCTATCTGGGCGAGGACGACATCATCCGATACGAGGATGTCTATGCCCGCAGCAGCGCGGACTGATCCGCAAGCCGGTGGCGCTTCGCCCCCCTCGGGCCTGCCGGCCCCTTCCTCGCTGAAAAAGGTCCACCGGACCTTTTTCCGGGCGCTCGGAAGCCCAGAGGATATTTGGACCAAGGCAAACGACATGCCTGGCGTTCATAATCTTCTGTAGGATTATGAATTTGTCGTTGCGGGCGGGGCGCGCTATATCTGCGCCTTCTGGCAAGGATGACATGATGACCGGCAGACTGACCCCGTCCCCCGCCTTCGAGGCGCTGAACCGGCTGGCCGCCGAGCGGATCCTGATCCTGGACGGGGCGATGGGCACGCAGATCCAGCAGCTTCGGCTGGGCGAGGACGATTATACCGGCCACGGGTCGGGCCATGCCTGCCGCCATCACTCGGACCATCCCCAGCAGGGCAACAACGACCTGCTGATCCTGACCCAGCCCGAGGCGGTCGAGGAGATCCATTACCGCTATGCGATGGCGGGCGCGGACATCGTGGAAACCAACACCTTTTCCGCCACCACCATCGCCCAGGCCGATTACGGGATGCAGGCGGCGGTGCGCGACCTGAATGTCGAAGGCGCGCGCATCGTCCGCCGCGCCCTGGACCGCGCCACCGCCCAGGACGGCAGGCCGCGTTTCGTCGCGGGCGCGATCGGGCCGACGAACCGGACCGCCTCGATCAGCCCGGACGTGAACAATCCCGGCTATCGCGCCGTCACCTTCGAAGATCTGCGCAGCGCCTATCACGAACAGGCGCGGGCGCTGATCGAGGGCGGCGCCGATATCCTGCTGATCGAGACGATCTTCGACACGCTGAACGCCAAGGCCGCGATCTTCGCCTGCATCCAGGCGATGGAGGCGCATGGCCGGGCGCTGCCGCTGATGATCTCGGGCACCATCACGGACGCCTCGGGGCGCACGCTGTCGGGCCAGACGCCGACCGCCTTCTGGCATTCGGTGCGTCATGCCCGGCCCTGGTCGGTGGGGCTGAACTGCGCGCTTGGCGCATCGGCCATGCGCCCGCATCTCGCGGAACTGTCGGCGGTGGCCGACACCCATATCTGCGCCTATCCGAACGCGGGCCTGCCCAATGCCTTCGGGCAATATGACGAAGGCCCCGATGATACCGCCGTGCAGGTTGCCGATTTCGCGCGAGAGGGGCTGGTGAACGTCGTCGGCGGCTGCTGCGGCACCACGCCCGACCATATCCGCGCCATTGCCGAGGCCGTGGCCCCATACAGCCCCCGGAAGGTTCCCGAATATGCTTGAACGCCAGTTGCGCCTGTCGGGCCTGGAACCCTTCGTTCTGACCCCCGACATTCCCTTCGTGAATATCGGCGAACGCACCAACGTCACCGGCTCCGCCCGTTTCCGCAAGCTGATCACCAACCGCGACTATGCGGCGGCGCTGGAGGTCGCGCGCGACCAGGTGGAGAACGGCGCCCAGATCATCGACATCAACATGGACGAGGGGCTGATCGACTCGCGCGCCGCGATGGTCGAGTTCCTGAACCTGCTGGCCGCCGAACCCGACATCGCCCGCGTCCCGGTGATGATCGACAGTTCGAAATGGGAGGTGATCGAGGCCGGGCTGCAATGCGTGCAGGGCAAGCCGGTCGTGAACTCGATCAGCATGAAGGAGGGCGAGGAGCAGTTCCGCCAGCAGGCGCGCCTGTGCCTGGCCTATGGCGCGGCGGTCGTGGTCATGGCCTTCGACGAACAGGGCCAGGCCGATACCTGCGCCCGCAAGATCGAAATCTGCGCCCGCGCCTATCGCATCCTGACCGAGGAAGTCGGCTTCCCGCCCGAGGACATCATCTTCGACCCCAACATCTTCGCCGTGGCGACGGGGATCGAGGAGCACAACAACTATGGCGTCGATTTCATCGAGGCCACCCGCTGGATCCGCCAGAACCTGCCCCATGCCCATGTCTCGGGCGGGGTGTCGAACCTGTCCTTCAGTTTTCGCGGCAACGAACCCGTGCGCGAGGCGATGCATGCCGTGTTCCTCTATCACGCCATCCAGGCGGGGATGGACATGGGCATCGTCAACGCAGGGCAGCTTGCCGTCTATGACCAGATCGCCCCCGATCTGCGCGAGGCTTGCGAGGACGTGGTGCTCAACCGCCGCCCGGACGCGACCGAACGCCTGCTGGAGATCGCCGAGCGCTTCAAGGGCGACGGGGCTGGGCAAAAGCGCGAAAAGGATCTGTCCTGGCGAGAATGGCCGGTCGAGAAGCGGCTGGAACATGCCCTGGTCAACGGCATCACCGAATATATCGAGGCCGATACCGAAGAAGCCCGGCTTGCCGCCGAACGCCCGCTGCATGTCATCGAAGGCCCGCTGATGGCGGGGATGAACGTGGTGGGCGACCTGTTCGGCGCGGGCAAGATGTTCCTGCCGCAGGTGGTGAAATCCGCCCGCGTGATGAAGCAGGCGGTGGCCGTTCTGCTGCCTTATATGGAGGCCGAGAAGGCCGCCAACGGGGGCAGCGACCGGCAGGCGGCGGGCAAGATCCTGATGGCGACGGTCAAGGGCGATGTCCACGACATCGGCAAGAACATCGTCGGCGTCGTGCTGGCCTGCAACAATTACGAGGTCATCGACCTGGGCGTGATGGTTCCCGCGCAGAAGATCCTGGAAGTCGCGCGCGAACAGCAGGTGGACGTGATCGGCCTGTCCGGCCTGATCACCCCGTCCCTGGACGAGATGGTGCATGTCGCCTCCGAGATGGAGCGCGAGGGCTTTCAGGTGCCTCTGCTGATCGGCGGGGCCACGACTTCGAAGATCCACACGGCGGTCAAGATCGCGCCGCGCTATCACAAGGGCGCCGCGGTTTATGTCACCGATGCCAGCCGGGCGGTGGGGGTGGTGTCGTCGTTGCTGTCGCCCTCGCAGCAGGCGGCCTATGTCGACAACATTCGCGCCGAATATCTGGACGTGGCCGAGCGCCACGAACGCGCAGAGGCCGCCAAGCAGCGCCTGCCACTGGCCGCTGCGCGGGCCAATGCGTTGAAGGTGGACTGGTCCGGCTATCAGGCGACCAGGCCGCAATTCCTGGGCCCCCGTATCATCGACGATTGGGACTTGGCGGACATCGCGCGCTATATCGACTGGACGCCGTTCTTCCAGACATGGGAGCTGAAGGGCGTCTATCCCCGGATCCTCGACGACGAAAAGCAGGGCGAGGCCGCGCGCAACCTGTTCCGCGACGCGCAAGAGATGCTGGCCCGGATCGTCGAGGGGGGCTGGTTCAAGCCCCGCGCCGTGGTGGGTTTCTGGCCCGCGAACACGGTCGGCGACGATATCCGCCTGTTCACGGATGACGGGCGCACGACACCCCTTGCGACGCTGCACACCCTGCGCCAGCAGGTGACCAAGCGCGGCGACCGCCCCAACGTGGCGCTGTCCGATTTCGTGGCCCCCGAGGGATGCCCTGATTACGTCGGCGGCTTCGTGGTGACGGCGGGACCGGAGGAATCCGAGATCGCCGCGCGCTATGAACGCGCGAATGACGATTACGCCGCGATCATGGTCAAAGCGCTTGCCGACCGCATCGCCGAGGCCATGGCCGAGATGCTGCACGAACGGGTCCGCAAGGATCTCTGGGGCTATGCTTCCGGCGAAACCTTCACCCCGCAGGAACTGGTCGCGGAACCCTACAAGGGCATCCGTCCCGCGCCCGGCTATCCCGCCCAGCCGGATCATACCGAAAAGCTGACCCTGTTCCGGCTGCTGGACGCGGAAAGCGCGACCGGCGTGCGGCTGACCGAAAGCATGGCGATGTGGCCGGGATCCTCCGTGTCCGGCCTCTATATCGGTCATCCCGACAGCTACTATTTCGGCGTGGCGAAGATCGAGGAGGACCAGGCCCGCGACTATGCCGCGCGCAAGGGCATGGATCTGGCCGAGGTCGAACGCTGGCTGGCGCCGATCCTGAACTACACGCCCCGAAAAAAGGACGAGGCTGCGTAAGCCTCGCCCTTTCACTTTTGCTTAAATATCCCACAGGGGGTCCGGGGGACGTGAAGTCCCCCGGCCTTCGCCACTCAGAACCCGGCCTTGATCTTCTCGAACTCGGCCAACTGCTTCTCGCGCTGCGCCGGATCGTTGGGCGTCTGCGCCAGGACCGGGGCGTCGATCTGGGCCAGGCCCATGGCGACGGCGGGTTCATCGGCAATGGTCGCCATCGCCTCGGTCGAGGTATGGCCATAGCCGATCGTGTCCAGCAGCCCCTTGGCCGCTGACGGTTCCAGCCAGGCGTTGATGAAGTCATAGGCCTTGTCTTCGCTGCCCGGCCCGCCCTTCAGGTTCACGTAGCCGCAGAAGAAGGTCGACGACCCCTCGGTCGCCTCGCGCTGGAAGCCGACCGGATAGCCCTCGGCCTGCAACAGCGACAGGACATCGTTCCAGGACCAGGTGACATCCACCGCGCCCGACGCCATCAGCTGCGCCTGTTCCGAGGGATCGGCCCAATAGGCGGCGACGTTCTGGTGCGCCTGGCGCAGCCAATCGGCGGCGGCCTGGAACTGTTCGTCGGTCACGTCGGTCCAGTCGGTCGTGCCGGTCGCCAGATAGGCCAGCGCCCACACGTCGTCCGACGAATCCGGCAGCGAGGTGCGGCCCTGGTATTTCGGATTGGTAAAGACCTGAAGCGTCGCCACATCCTCGGCCGGGACGGTTTCGGTGTTATAGGCGATGGCCGCCGCGCCCCAGTCGGTCGGGATGAACCAGACGCCGCCGTCATCCTTGAAGACCGGCGAATCCAGGAAGCGCGGGTCGATCTTGTCGAAATTCGGAATTTTCGCGGTGTCCCAAGGCTCGATCAGGCCCGCGTCGCGGTATTTGCTGACCATCTGGCTGCACGGATGGGCCACGTCGGCCTTGAAGCCCGAGGCGACCTTCTGGAACGCCTCGTCGTCGTCGCCGTAAAAGGCATAGGTCGGGCTGTCGCCGTGCTTGTCGATATAGGCCTGGAAGATCGACGGTTCCTCGAACCCTGCCCAGTCGAAGACTGTCAGTTCCTTGTCCGCCGCAAAGGCGGGCAGGGCGATCAGGGTGGCGATGGCGGTGGTGGTCAGCAAGCGCATGAAATCGGGCCTTCCTGTTGGGCGGTTCGACCCGAACGCTAGCGGCGGCCAAACCCTGGCGCAAGGGCATCGCGCGGCGCTGACGGGCCGTTGATCACCGCATCCGCAACGCGCCGTCCAGGCGGATCACCTCGCCGTTCAGATAGGCGTTTTCGACGATATGGCCGGCCATGCGGGCGAATTCCTGCGGATCGCCCAGGCGGGGCGGGAAGGTGACTTCGCTGGCCAGCCCGTCCTGCACGTCCTGGGGCAGCCCGCGCAGCATGGGCGTGGCGAAGATGCCGGGCGCGATGGCGCAGACGCGGATGCCCAGACCCGCCAGGTCGCGCGCCAGGGGCAGGGTCATGCCCGCGGTCCCGGCCTTGGACGCGGCATAGGCCGCCTGTCCCTTCTGCCCGTCAAAGGCCGCAACGGACGCGGTGTTGACGATCACGCCGTTTTCGGTCCGACCGTTCCTGGCCATCTCGGCCGCCGCCAGCCGCAGCGTGTTGAAGCTGCCGATCAGGTTCACCTCGACCACGCGACGAAAGGCGTCCAGGTCGTGCGGCCCGTTCCGGCCCACGGTCTTTTCGCCGATCACGATGCCCGCGCAGTTCACGCAGATATCGATGCCGCCCATCAGCTCGACGGCCCGCGCGATGGCCGCCGCCGCGCTGTCGGCCGAGGTCACGTCGGCCTGCACATGGTCGGGTCGGTCGCCCGCCTCGCGGTCCAGGATCACCACCCTGGCCCCCTGCGCCCGAAACCAGTCGGCGGTGGCGGCCCCCAGGCCCGAGGCGCCCCCTGTGACGATGGCGCGGCTGTTCTTCAGGTCCATCGCGTGCCCCTTATCGATCCAGCAGGTCCGGCCCGCCGGTGACGGCCGGGTCGGGTGTGCCGATGGCGGCGGCGTCCTTGCCCGCGAAATCGACCGCGTTCAGGATCGTCTGGATGGCGGCGATCCGCGCGCGCCGCTTGTCGTCGGACCGGATCACCGTCCAGGGCGCGATGGGCGAATGCGACAGGTTCAGCGTGTCGTGGATCGCCTGGGTATAGTCGTCCCATTTCGCCAGACCCTCGACATCGATGCGCGACATCTTCCATTGCTTCAGGGGATCGGCCTCGCGGTCCAGGAAGCGGCGCAGCTGTTCGGCGCGGCCCACGTTCAGCCACAGCTTGACCAGGACGATTCCGTCATCGACCAGGGTCCGTTCGAAGCCCGGCAACTGCCGGAAGAACGCGTTGCGCTGCTGTTCGGTGGAAAAGCCGAAGACGCGTTCGACGATGCCGCGGTTGTACCAGCTTCGGTCGAAAAGCGCGATTTCCCCGGCGGCGGGCAGCCAGTCGACGTAACGCTGGAAATACCATTGCCCGGCCTCGCGTTCCGTAGGGGTGGGCAGGGCGACGATATAGGCCGACCGAGGGTTCAGGTTCTCGCGGGTGCGTTCGATGGTGCCGCCCTTGCCAGCTGCGTCGCGCCCCTCGAACAGCACGACCAGCCGCTTGCCGGTCGCCACCACGTCATGCATCATCCGTACCAGTTGCAGTTGCAACTGGCCCATCCGCGCCTCGTAGGTCTTGCGGTCCAGCCCTGCGCGATAGGGATAGGTGGGGTCCAGGATGTCGTCCTTGCCCGCGCCGTCCAGAACCTTCCTGATGTCCTTGGGCGCGTCCTTCAGCGCCTGGGTGATCTTGCCCACCAGGGGCAGAAGAGGCGCGTCGGGCATATCCTATCCCTTTCCGATGCGGTTCAGGTCGTATTCCGTCGTCTGATAGATCTCGTTGATCCAGTTACCGTAAAGCAGATGGGCATGGCTGCGCCAGCGGTTCGACGGCGTGCGCGTGGGATCGTCGTCGGGATAATAGTTCGACGGCACGTTGATCGGCCTGCCCGAGGCCACGTCGCGGTCGTATTCCTCTTTCAAGGTCGTGCTGTCGTATTCGAAGTGGTTGAAGACATACAGCGCGCGATGGCCCGGATCCTCCAGCAGGCAGGGGCCGCACTGGTCGCTGGCCAGCAGCGTGCGCAGGGCCGGGCGGGCGTCAACATCGGGCTGGCGCACCTCGGTCCAGCGGCTGACGGGGACCAGCACGTCGTCGGAAAAGCCGCGCAGATAAGGGCTGGCGGGGGCCTGGTTGTGGTGGCGGAAGCAGCCGAAGGCCTTGTGGTCCAGCAGGTGCTTGTCCAGGCGGTGGAAATGCCAGGCCATCGCCATGCCGCCCCAGCAGACGCCGAAGGTCGAATGGACATGGCTTTGCGTCCAGTCGAAGACGCGGGTCAGTTCCGGCCAATAGGTCACATCCTCGAAGGGCAGTTGCTCGACCGGGGCGCCGGTGATGATGAGGCCGTCGAACTTCTCTCCGGTGGCCTCGACATCGCGGAAGGGGCGATAGAAGCTCGCCATGTGGTCGGCGGCGGTGTTGCGGCTTTCGTGGTCGGACATGCGGATCAGCTGAAAGTCGATCTGCAAGGGGGTCGCGCCGATCAGCCGGGCGAACTGGTTTTCGGTCTGGATCTTCTTGGGCATCAGGTTCAGCAGCCCGATGCGAAGCGGCCGGATGTCCTGGGTCGCGGCCCGGCCCGGAGACATCACCATCACGCCTTCGTCCGACAGGATGCGATAGGCGGGCAGGTTCTCGTTCAGGGTGATGGGCATTGTCTTATTCCTTGCGGTCGATGGCGCGGGCGATCAGGGCGTCGAAATCCGCAGGACTGCGGACCTCGGCCACCTCCTCGGCCAGGACGGTGACGCCGCGCCGCGCCATCGCCTGATAGCGCGGCTGGCGGTGGGCCAGGGCGCGCGCGTAAGTCCAGCGGATGAAGTCGTCGGGATTGACCTGCGCCGCCTCCAGCCCCTTTTCGACGCGATAGGCGACCCAGGCCTTTTCCAGGAATTCCGGCTGGTAATACATGGGCTTGGGCGCCTTGTCGAAGCGGCGGACCAGTTCGGCGGTATGGGCGTCGGACCCCTTGATCCAGACCATCAGCAGATCGCGTTCCAGTGCCGACAGCACCGGATCGGCGGGATCGTCGGGATCCACCACCTCGCAGATCGAGCCGCCCGAATCGCAGACGAAATGCGGGATGGCATAGATGTCGCGGGCGCGGTCCATGAAGTGGCGCGTGTCCAGCAGGGCCGCGATCTCGGCCCGGCGGTGCTGGTTCTGGCGCAGGCAGTATTCGTCGAAGGGCAGGCCGCCTCGCGACGGGCTGCCGGGCTTGCCCAGATAGGTCGACAGCGGCGCCAGGTTGTCGAAGGTGATGTTGCTGGCGATATAGACGCTGTCGGACAGCAGCAGGTCGCGCAGGAAGGGAACCTTCATCGCCTCGCGCTTGAAGTTGTCGGCGATGAATTCGCCCATGTAGCGGGTGCCGATGCGGTAATCGACTGAGTAGTGGAACCAGTCGCCCGCCTCGCGCAGCATGTTGGCCAGGTATGTCTTGCCCAGGCCCGACATGCCGAACAGGACGATGCGCTTTGCGCCCGATCCCAACCATTCGCCGCCGCTGCCATAGATCATCGGGTGCCCCTTCGCCTTGCGCCGCATAGGTAATCCGCGCCCGGCCAAAAGCAAAGGCCCCGCCGGAACGGGGCCTTGCCTGGATCGCGGTGGCAGGGGGGTCAGAAGCTGTAGCCGATGCGGACGCCCACGCCCCAGGCATGGTTGTCGTCCATCGTGGCGACCTTGGTCTTGTTGCCGGTCTCCCCGATGCCCAGGTCCGAACCGCCCAGCCTGGTATAGTTGATGCCGGTCGTGACCTTGATGTTGTCCATCGTGTAGATGGCCGCCAGCGTGATGCCCTTGCGCCCGTTGGTGGGGGCAAGCGGCGACACCGTGTCCCCCTCGCTGGATTCATACAGGAACGAAACCGAGCCGGACCAGTTCTCGGTGAACTTGCGACCGACGCCGATCGTGTAGGTCGTCGTATCCTCGACCTCTACCAGGGGCACGGTGCCAGTGCCGGTGTTGATCGGGAAGACGGCGTTGTCCACGATGAACTCGGACCACTTGACCCACCGGATCGAACCGAAGACCAGCGTGCCCTGGGCTATGCCGGTCTGGCCCTCCAGGGTCCAACTGCGCGGCGTCTTGACCGTGTATCGTCCCGAGATGGTATCGGTCAGGCCGCCGGTCGCCCCCAGGATGACATCCCCCGTCTCGGTCATGTCGAAATCGTGGTCGATGGGAGAGTTGTAGGTCAGCGACACGCGGCCCGCGATCTCGGGGATCTCATAGGCCGCGCCGATGACATAGCCCGTGCCCCATTCGTCGTCGATCGTCAGGTCATAGGGCGGTGCGATCCTGCTGTATCCCGCCCCGTCCAGGGTCACGCCGCCATCGGCCCTGGACGCGCGGATCCCGCCGTGGATCGAGAAATTGTTCTCGAACTTGTAGCGGGCCAATGCCGTGAAGGTGGTCGAATTGACCTCGACCCGCGTTCCGCCCAGGACGACCGATCCGGCGGGCGCTACGGGATACAGGATGTCTGCGCCGAACGGCTGCTCCATGATGAAGGCAGCCGACAGGTTGTCGGTGAACTGGTGCTTGTAGGCCAGTCCCACGAAGCCATAGCCCTGCGCCACGTCGCCCGTATTGAAAGGTCCGCCAATGGCAGCCGGCGCCACGTCTTGCCCTTTAACCGTCGGATCCACGCCGCCGAAGCTGAGTTCCGCGTAATTCCCCTGTTCGAACAGCACCGACAGGGACTGCGGCGCCCGTTCGATCCCGCCCGCGACGATCGGGGACGCAGAGATCAGCAGAACCGCGCCGCCAGTCATGATTTTTTTCATAGTTCCCTCCCTTGGCAGCCATGCGGCCGCTGGATTCGAGCTTTACCGCCGATGTTCTACGAATCAATTAATGGTGCAATATGACGCGGCGTCGATGCCCAATGCGTGTGCCCCGCGTGTCTTTGCAGCAACTTTCGGTTGTCCCGGATCGGGGAATTATCCGAAACAAAAACGCCTCGCCGCACTGGACAAACATCCCGGCCCGTGAAAGGGGAAACTGCCAAACGAACTTGCCGCAAGGACACCCCATGCAGATTCGTGAGGCGCTTACCTTTGACGATGTGCTTCTGGTCCCCGCCGCATCCACGGTCATGCCCTCGACCGCCGATGTGACGACGCGCGTGACGCGCGCCATCGCCATGAACATCCCGCTGCTGTCATCCGCCATGGATACGGTCACCGAAAGCCGCATGGCCATCGCCATGGCCCAGGCAGGGGGCATGGGCGTGATCCACCGCAACCTGACCGCCGAACAGCAGGCCGACGAGGTCCGCCGCGTCAAGCGGTTCGAATCGGGCATCGTCTACAACCCGATCACCTTGTGCGCCGATCAGACCGTGGGCGACGCCAAGGCGTTCCAGGAACGCTTCAACGTCACCGGCTTTCCGGTCGTGGACGACCAGGGCCGCGTCGTGGGCATCGTCACCAACCGCGACATGCGCTTTGCCAGCGACGACCGGACGCCGGTGCGGGCGGTCATGACCTCGGACAATCTGGCGATGCTGACCGAACCGGCCGACCGCCAGCAGGCCATCGGCCTGATGAAGGAACGCCGCATCGAAAAGCTGCTGATCACCGACGGGCAGGGCAAGCTGACGGGCCTTCTGACGCTGAAGGATACCGAAAAGTCGGTCCTGAACCCCCTGGCCTGCAAGGACGATCTGGGCCGCCTGCGCGTCGCCGCCGCATCGACCGTGGGCGACGAGGGTTATGAGCGCAGCCAGGCCCTGATCGACGCGGGCGTGGACATGGTGGTGATCGACACCGCCCACGGCCATTCCGCAGGGGTCGCCAAGGCGGTCGAACGGGTGAAGATGTTCTCGAACGAGGTGCAGGTGGTGGCCGGTAACGTCGCCACGGCCGAGGGGACGCGCGCGCTGATCGACGCCGGGGCCGATGCGGTCAAGGTCGGCATCGGGCCTGGCTCGATCTGCACCACGCGGATCGTCGCGGGCGTGGGCGTGCCGCAGCTGACGGCGATCATGGATGCGGCGTCCGCTGCGGGCGAGGTGCCGATCATCGCCGACGGGGGCATCAAGTTCTCGGGCGATTTCGCCAAGGCCATCGCGGCGGGAGCCAGCTGCGCCATGGTCGGCAGCGCCATCGCCGGCACCGACGAATCCCCCGGCGAGGTGATCCTGTACCAAGGCCGGTCCTTCAAATCCTATCGCGGCATGGGCAGCCTGGGCGCCATGGCGCGCGGCTCGGCCGACCGTTATTTCCAGAAGGACGCGGCGACCGACAAGCTGGTCCCCGAGGGGATCGAGGGTCAGGTGCCCTACAAGGGTTCCGCCAGCGCGGTTATCCACCAGTTGGTCGGCGGCCTGCGCGCCGCGATGGGCTATACCGGCTGCGCCACGGTCGAGGAGATGCGCAAGAACTGCCGGTTCGTCCGCATCACCGGGGCTGGGCTGAAGGAAAGCCACGTCCACGACGTGCAGATCACGCGGGAAAGCCCGAACTACAGGCTTGGCTGACCCCGCAAAAGAACAAAGGCCGGTCTGGGACCGGCCTTTTTCGGATCAATCGTCGTCGTTTTCCGGGACATCGGCGATTTCGTCCAGCGACACGTCGCCGTCGTCGTCGTCCTCCTCCAGCAGATCGTCGTCCAGCTCGCCTGCGTCGTCGCCCAGATCCTCGTCGTCGTCGACCAGGTCGTCGTCTTCACGGGCGGCGGTCTTTTCGGTGACCAGCGTCTTGCCGCGCGAGTCCGTCAGGCTTTCCAGCGTGAAGGTGTTCCCGCAGGCGGGGCAGGTCATCGGATTGGCGCGCAGGTCGTAAAAGCGCGTCGCGCAGTGCGGGCACAGGCGTTTCGTGCCCCATTCCTCTTTGGGCATGGCATTCTCCTTCCGCCGCGTTTAGGGAATTTCGGTGGTCCCCCTGCCACAGGCATACGGGGGTGTCAAAGGCTTTCGACAGCAACCGGCGGACGGGGCAAGGGCAGGCGCGGGATGGCCGAGGCGTTCACCATCGGCAACGGGATGCGGATCACCTGGCGGCGCTCGGCCCGCGCGCGGCGCATGACGCTGCGGGTGCCGCGCGACGGCGGGCCGGTGGTGCTGACGCTGCCCGTGGGCGCCCCGCTGTCCGATGGCGCCGCATTCGCCGAATCGAAGGCGGCTTGGCTGTTGCAGGCGGCCCAGCGGCGGCCCCCGCCCAGCATCGTGCAGCACGGCGCGGCGGTGCCGGTTGCGGGGGTGCCGCTTGTGCTGACCCCGGCCTCGGTGCGCGCCGCGTCGGTCGAGGGCGAGGCGCTGCTGCTGCCCGCGGGCCGTCCGGCGGGGCCGGTGGTGCAGGCGTTCCTGAAGCACCAGGCGATGGCGCGCCTGCGCGCGGCCTGCGACCGTTATTCCGTGGCGCTTGGCCGCAGCTATCGGGCCATCGCCCTGCGCGACACGCGGTCCCGCTGGGGCAGTTGCACGGCGGACGGGCGGCTGATGTTCTCCTGGCGGCTGGCGATGGCCCCGCCCGTGGTCCTGGATTATGTCGCTGCCCACGAGGTCGCGCATCTGCGCCACATGGATCATTCGCCGCGCTTCTGGGCGGCAGTAGCGGGGCTGATGCCCGACTATGCGCGCCACCGCGACTGGCTGCGGCGGCACGGGCCGGACCTGATGGCCTGGCAGTTCCGCGATCCCACGGGGGATTGACGAGTGCGCGGTTTGTGATCACAAACGCACCATGAACGCCCCAGCCCGCCCCGCCGATCCTTCCGCCCACGAGAAGCTGTACCGCAACCTGCGCAGCCGGATCATGCTGGGCGAATTGCCCCCCGGCAAGCCGCTGACCCTGCGCGGCATCGCCCGCGAATACCACCTGTCGATGACCCCCGCGCGCGAGGCGGTGCGCCGCCTGGTGGCCGAGGGGGCGCTGACGCTGTCCGCGTCAGGGCGCGTCACCACGCCCGCGCTGTCGGACGACCGGATCGAGGAACTGGCGGCCCTGCGCGCGCTGATCGAACCCGAACTCGCCGCCCGCGCCCTGCCGCGCGCGCATTTCGCGCTGATCGACCGGCTGGCGCAGATGAACGCGCGCATCGCCGACGCGGTCGAGAACCACGACGCCGTGGGTTATATCCGCTGCAACCTGGAATTCCACCGGATGCTGTATCTGCGCGCGCAGGCCCCGGCGATGCTGGCGATGCTGGAAACGATCTGGCTGCAACTGGGACCGACGATGCGGGCGCTTTACGGCCGGGTGAAGCGGAACGAGCCGCCCCGCCATCACCGCATGATCCTGGCCGCGCTGCGGGCGGGCGACGAACCCGCCCTGCGGCTGGCCGTGCGCGCCGATGTCACGCACGGGTTGCGGCACCTGACCTCGGGTTAGCGGCGGCCCATCTGCGGCAGGCCCATGCCGCCGAAGCCCAGCGTCGGGAGTTCAGAGGGGATGATGCGGGTGTATTTCGTGCCCTCGATCGACGCGCCCGCCATCAGCCCGGCCTGGCCGAAGATCATCGCCACGACCGGCAGCTGCGCGGTGATCGTGTCGGCGCCAAGCGCCATGCCGCCCTGGGGGATCGCATAGAAGGCATTGGCCCCCGCCAGCCAGCCCGGCGAGGCGCGGAAAGACGCAAGCGCGGCATCGGTCTGGAAGATCAGCACATGCGCGTATTGCTGCGCGCCCGCCTGGAAACCCACAGTGGCGCGGGTGGCGGAATAATAGTCCACCGTCGCCCCGCCGATCCTCAGCGCGCCCTGGCCATAGGCGCCGCCGAAGCCAAGCGCGGCCTCGGTCATCAGGGGCATGTAGAGGACGCCCTTGGCGTTCTGCACCAGGGCTTGCGCCGACGGGTAGTTCTGGACAAGATACTGATGCGTCGCATCGACCCGCGCATCCAGTTCCGCCCCGGCATTGGTGCCCACGGCATTGCTGCACCCGGCAACCGCCAGCGCGGCGGCGCCTCCGGCCAGGACGCCGCGCCGGGTGATCCGGTTTCCATCGTTCATTCTGTCGCCCTCATCTCTGCATGCGCATGGCGCTGTCGCCCGAGACCTAGGAGATTTTTCCGGGCCTGTCACCTGCCGGTGATGCGCCATAGCGGCAAGTCGCCCACAGAACCCCGTGCCTTCAGTTTCGCCCAATAATAAATATAAAACTAATATTTACCCGTATTGGTTGAAGTTC
Source organism: Paracoccus haematequi (assembly GCF_900631945.1). Taxonomy (GTDB): domain Bacteria; phylum Pseudomonadota; class Alphaproteobacteria; order Rhodobacterales; family Rhodobacteraceae; genus Paracoccus; species Paracoccus haematequi_A. Next base: position 99,807 of record NZ_UZWE01000030.1, on the reverse strand, counting down.
ATCGCTATTTCGTTTTATTTTGACTCGGTTTTTTCTCGTGTTATTCTTTTTATTGGGAATGCGGATATCAGCGGTCAATCCGCATTTTTTTCTGATGAGTTTCAGCCTTTGGACGCCTCGGCCACCAGCGGCGCGAAATAGGTCAGGATGCCGTCGCAGCCCGCCCGGCGGAAGCAAAGCAGGCTTTCGAACATGGCGTCCCGCGACAGCCAGCCGTTGCGGATCGCGCCTTCCAGCATCGCGTATTCGCCGCTGACCTGATAGGCGAAGGTCGGCGCGCCGAACTGGTCCTTCACGGCGCGGCAGATGTCCAGATAGGGCATTCCCGGCTTGACCATCACCATGTCCGCGCCCTCGGCCAAGTCGCGGGCGACGCAGCGGATCGCCTCGCCCCGGTTGGCGGGGTTGACCTGATAGGTCTTCTTGTCGCCCACCAGCCGCCCGGATGCGCCCACCGCGTCCCGGAACGGGCCATAGAAGCTGGAGGCGAATTTCGCCGCATAGGACAGGATCGCCACATGCTTGTGGCCCGCCTGTTCCAGCGCGCCGCGCAGCGCGCCGATGCGGCCGTCCATCATGTCGCTTGGCCCCAGGATGTCGGCGCCGCTTTCCGCCTGGGCCAGGGCCATGCGGACCAAGGCCTCGACCGTCTCGTCATTCAGGATCTCTCCGTTCACGACGATGCCGTCATGGCCGTTGGCGTTATAGGGATCCAGCGCGATGTCCGTCATCACCGCCAGGTCGGGCACGGTTTCCTTGACGGCGCGGATCGCCTGGTTGCCGATATTGTCGGGATCCCAGGCCCGTTCGCAAGTTTCTGTCTTAAGATCCTGATCTGAATGGGGAAAGATGCAGATCGCCGGGATGCCCAGCGTCGCGGCCCGTTCCGCCGCCCGGCGCGCGCCGTCCAGAGTCAGCCGCTCGACTCCGGGCATCGAGGCGATCTCGCCCTCGGCCCCCGACACCTCGGTCACGAAGATCGGCCAGATCAGGTTGGCGGGCGTCACGTCGCATTCCGATACCATCGCGCGGATCGCGGGGGTGCGGCGCAGCCGGCGCAGCCGGGCGGCGGGGAAGGGGGCGATGATCGGCGTCGGCATGGCGGGTTTCCTTCTTCGGGGCGGCTTTTCCTTTGGCGACTGCCGTTCTAAGGTCGCCCGCGACCAAGGACAAGGAAGCCCGCGTGCCTCAATTCAACAGTCTGATCGGGTTTCTGGACAGCCGGTCGTTCGGCACGGTCTGGTATTGGCTGGTCGTGATCGGCACCTGGTCGCTGACGGGCCGCAGCGTGATCGGCGTCCCGGTCGAGATCCTGTCCCGCGCCCGCGCCGCCCTGGTCGAGGGCAAGGGCGATGCCCCGGTGGTCCTGCACCTGCTGGACTGGCTGTCGCTGGTGCTGCCCCGCTGGCGGCTGGGCAGGCGAGAGGGGGCGTGCTTCCTGGCCGCGACCGGCTTCGCGCTGTCGTCCTTGGCGATCATGGGCATCGGCTATGACCTTGAACTGGCGCTGGCGTCCTTTCTGCTGCTGATGCCGCTGGCGGCGCTGTTCTGGATGCGGATCGCGCTGGCGCGCCGTCTTGTCCCGCTGCTGGAGGCGGCCGAGCAGGGCGCCCAGCCCATCCCCGAGGCGGCGTCCCAGGCGGTCAGGCGGATGGTGATCCACCGGCGGCTGGTCACGGTCCTGTCCATGGCGGCGGTGGCGGTCACGGCGCTGTGGGGCGCGCTGTGGTCGGTGATCCATCCCTATGGGTTCTGACCTTGACTCCGCCGCGCGGCGCTTTACCTCACGCCCATGGCCGAACACCTGATCCTTTCCGGCGCGCCCGAAGGCTATGACGCCGCCCTGATCGCGCGCGAGGCCGCGCGCGGTTCCCCCGTGATCCACATCGCCCGCGACGACCGCCGCATGGCCGCGATGCGGGCGGCACTTGCCTTCCTGGCGCCCGATCTGGCGGTGCTGGATTTCCCGGCCTGGGACACGACGCCCTATGACCGCGTTTCGCCCTCGCCCGATATTCAGGCGGCGCGGATGGCGACGCTGGCCGGGCTGGCGCAGGGCGCGATCCAGGGGCCGTTCGTGCTGCTGACGACGCTGAACGCGGTGCTGCAACGGGTGCCCGCGCGCGACGTGGTGCGGGGCGCCAGCTTCACCGCCCGCGTCGGCGACCGCATCGACGAGGCCGCGCTGCGCGATTTCCTGGTGCGCATGGGTTTCGCGCAATCGCCCACCGTGACCGAACCCGGCGACTATGCCGTGCGCGGCGGCATCATCGACATCTTCCCGCCCGGCGAATCCGGCCCGGTGCGGCTGGATCTGTTCGGCGACGTTCTGGACGGCGCCCGACGATTCGACGCGGAAACGCAGCGCACCACCGAAAAGCTGTCGCGGATCGAGCTTGCGCCCATGTCCGAGGTGATCCTGGACGAGGACGCGATCACCCGCTTTCGCCAGAACTATCGCACGGAATACGGCGGCGGCACCAACGATCCCTTGTATGAAAGCGTCAGCGCGGGCCGCAAGACGGCGGGGATGGAACATTGGCTGCCCTGGTTCCACGACCGGATGGAGAGCCTGTTCGACTATCTGCCCGGCGCCTCGGTGGTGTTGGACGATCATATCGGCCAGGTGATCGACGCCCGGCGCGGCATGATCCGAGAACAGTTCGAGGCGCGGAAGGCCGCGATGGCCGCCAAGGGCCGCAGCGACACGGTCTATAAACCCGTGCCGCCCGAGGCGATGTTCCCTTCAGACGACGAGTGGACGGCCTGGCTGGCGGCGCATCGCCTGCTGCGGCTGGCGGTGCTGCCGCAGCCGCCGGGACCGGGGGTGCTGGATGCGGGCGGCCGCGCGGGGCGCAACTTCGCGCCGGAACGTCAGGCGGAAAGCATCAACCTGTTCAAGGCCCTGGCCGATCATGTGAAGGCGCTTTCCAAGGACCATCGGGTCATTGTCGCAAGCTTCTCGGACGGCGCCCGCGACCGTCTGTCGGGCCTTCTGGCCGATGAGGGTCTGGCGGGGGCCAAGCACATCGGCGATATCCGCGACATGCCCGACAAGCCGGGCACGGTCGGGCTGGCGGTCTGGCCCCTGGACGAGGGTTTCGTGGCCGAGGGACAGGCGCTTGGCCGTCTCGCGGTGATCTCGGAACAGGACGTGCTGGGCGACCGGCTGATCCGGGGCGCGAAGAAGCGCCGCCGTGCCGACAATTTCCTGCGCGACACGACCAGCCTGACGCCGGGCGATCTGGTCGTCCATGTCGAACACGGCATCGGGCGCTATACGGGCCTTGAGACGATCAAGGCCGCGGGTGTGCCGCATGACTGCGTGGCGTTGGAATATGCGGGCGGCGACCGGCTTTACCTGCCGGTCGAGAATATCGAGCTGCTGTCGCGCTATGGCCACGAGGAAGGCCTGCTGGACAAGCTGGGCGGCGGCGCCTGGCAGGCGCGCAAGGCGCGGCTCAAGGAACGCATCAAGCTGATCGCCGACAAGCTGATGCGGGTGGCCGCCGAACGCCTGCTGCGACCCGCCCCGGTGCTGGAACCCGAGGATCACGACTGGCAGGCCTTCGCCGCCCGCTTCCCTTATAGCGAAACCGAGGACCAGCTTTCAGCCATCGAGGACGTGGCCGAGGATCTGGCGGCGGGCCGCCCCATGGACCGCCTGATCGTCGGCGACGTGGGCTTCGGCAAGACCGAGGTGGCGATGCGCGCGGCTTTCATCGCCGCGTCGCAGGGGATGCAGGTGGCGGTGGTGGCGCCCACCACGCTGCTGGCCCGCCAGCACTTCAAGACCTTCGCCGAACGCTTTCGCGGCACCGCCATCGCCGTGCGGCCCCTGTCGCGCTTCGTGTCCGCCAAGGACGCGGCGGCGACCCGCACCGGGCTGTCGGACGGCAGCGTGGATATCGTCGTCGGCACCCATGCGGTGCTGGCCAAGGGGGTGCGCTTCAAGAACCTGGGCCTGCTGATCATCGACGAGGAACAGCATTTCGGTGTCGCCCACAAGGAACGGCTCAAGGAATTGCGCAGCGACATCCACGTCCTGACCCTGACCGCCACGCCGATTCCGCGCACGCTGCAACTGTCGCTGACCGGCGTGCGCGACCTGTCGGTGATCGGCACGCCGCCGGTGGACCGGCTGTCGATCCGCACCTATGTCAGCGAATTCGACAGCGTGACGATCCGCGAGGCGCTGCTGCGCGAGAAATATCGCGGTGGGCAAAGCTTCTTCGTGGTCCCGCGCCTGTCCGACCTGCCGGATGTGGAGCACTGGCTGCGCGAGAACATGCCGGAAATCAATTACCTGGTCGCCCATGGCCAGCTTGCGGCGGGCGATCTGGACCAGCGGATGAACGCATTTTACGACGGCAGCCATGACGTGCTGCTGGCGACCACCATCGTCGAAAGCGGCCTGGACATCCCGACCGCGAACACCATGATCGTCTGGCGGGCCGACATGTTCGGCCTGGCGCAGCTTTACCAGATTCGGGGCAGGGTGGGCCGGTCCAAGACCCGCGCCTATTGCTATCTGACCACCAAGCCGCGCCAGCCGCTGACCCCGCAGGCGATGCGGCGGCTGAAATTCCTGGGGTCCATCGACGGGCTTGGCGCGGGCTTCAACCTCGCCAGCCAAGACCTTGACCTGCGCGGCGCGGGCAACCTGCTGGGAGAGGAGCAGTCGGGCCATATCAAGGAGGTCGGCTTCGAACTCTACCAGCAGATGCTGGAGGAAACCATCGCCAAGCTGAAATCGGGCGAGATCGAGGGCACGCCCGAGGACGAATGGGCGCCGCAACTCAACCTCGGCGTGCCGGTCACGATCCCGGAAAGCTATATCCCCGATCTGGACGTTCGGCTGGGCCTTTACCGCCGCCTGTCCGGCCTGACCACCAAGGTCGAGCTGGAGGGTTTCGCGGCCGAGCTGATCGACCGCTTCGGTCCCCTTCCGCGAGAGGTGAATACGCTTCTGCTGGTGATCCGCATCAAGGCGATGGCGAAGCGCGCGAATATCTCGCGCCTGGATGCCGGGCCAAAGGGGGCCACGGTGCAGTTCCACGGCGACAAGTTCGCCAATCCGGCGGGGCTGGTCGAGTTCCTGACCGATCAGCGCGGCGACGCGAAAGTGGACGGCAACAAGATCTTCGTGCGCCGCGATTGGGCGACGGATGCCGACCGCATCAAGGGCGCCTTCGCCATCGCCCGCGACCTGGCGGCCAAGGCCAAGGCCGCCAGGTGAACCAGGTCCGCTTCGACCACGGCCCCCTTCCCGGCGGCACGCTGTTTGCCGCGCCGCAAACGGTGATCCGCGCCGATACCGCCGCGGGCGTCGGCCCGGCCCTGGCCGCAATCGAGGCCGCGCGGGCGCGTGGGCTGTGGCTGGCGGGCTATCTGTCCTATGAACTGGGCTACGCGCTGACCCCCAAGCTGGCGCCGCTGATGCCTTCGGACCGCGAGGCGCCGCTGATCCTGATGGGGGTTTTCGACGCGCCGCGCCCGGCCCCGCCCTTGCCCGATCCGGCTGGCGTGGTGATCGGCGCGCCGCAGCCGCTGTGGGGCCGCACGCGATACGACGCTGCCTTGCGGGCGGTGCGCACCTATATCGCCGCGGGCGACTGTTACCAGGTGAACCTGACCTTTCCGATGCAGGCGCGAGTCTCGGGCGATCCGCTGGCGATCCATGCCGCCCTGGCCGCGCGCCAGCCGGTGGGCGAGGGCGCCTTCGTCGATCTGGGCGGTCCGATCGTCCTGTCGCGCAGCCCCGAACTGTTCTTTGCGGTCGACGGCGCCGGCCGGATCGAGACGCGGCCGATGAAGGGCACCGCGCCGCGCGGCGTCGACGCGGCCCAGGATAGGGCGTTGGCTGCGGCCCTGTCGGCCTCGGACAAGGACCGGGCCGAGAATCTGATGATCGTCGATCTGTTGCGCAACGATCTGTCGCGGGTGTGTATGCCCGGCAGCGTCCGGGTGCCGTCGCTGTTTCAGGTGGAAACCTATGCGACCGTCCACCAGATGACCTCGACCGTGACCGGGCAACTGGCGGGGGGCGTCGGTCTGGCGGCGATCCTGGCGGCGCTGTTTCCCTGCGGATCCATCACCGGGGCGCCGAAGATCCGGGCGATGCAGATCATCGCGGAACTGGAACAGGCGCCGCGCGGGGTCTATTGCGGGGCCATTGGCTGGATCGACCCGGCCGGACCGATGCGCTTTTCGGTGGCGATCCGTACGCCCGTCCTGGAGGCCCCCGACCGCTTGCGGCTGAATGTCGGCGGCGGCATCACCCATGACAGCCGCGCCGGATCGGAATGGCAGGAGGCATTGTGCAAGGCCGCATTTCTGAACCTCTCCCCGCAGGCCTGACCGTCATCGAGACCATGCGGGCCGAACCCGATGGCAGGGTCCAGCTGTGGCCGCTGCATCTGGACCGGCTGCGGCGGGACTGCGCGGCGGTGGGCTTTCCGCTGGACGAGGGGCGGGTCTCGGCGGTGCTGGCCGGGCTGCCGCGCGGGCAGGTTCTGCGGGCGCGGCTGACGGTGGACGCGGCGGGGGCGGTGGCGCTGACGCATCAGCCGCTGGCCGCGAATCCACCCCTGTGGCTTTTGCGGATTGCCGATGTCCGCCTGTCCAGCAGCGATCCCTGGCTGCGGATCAAGACCTCGCACCGGCCCGGCTATGACGCGGCGCGCGCCGCCCTGCCTGGGGCGGTGGACGAGGCGCTGCTGCTGAACGAACGCGGCGAGATTTGCGAAGGGACGATCACCACCCTGTTTCTAGAGCGCGAGGGTCGGCTGCTGACGCCTGCGCTGGATTGCGGGCTGCTGCCGGGAGTGTTGCGGGCGTCGCTGCTGGCCTCGGGGCGGGCACGGGAAGCGGTGCTGCGGCCCGACGATCTGGAGGACGGACGCATCCTGATGGGCAATGCCTTGCGCGGGCTGATTCCGGCGCGGCTGTCCTGATCCCAAGGCACCCCGCCCCGGCGTGACGCGCGTGCGGCAGCAAAAAGCCCCGCCGCGAGGTGGCACGGCGGGGCCTGGGTAGCGAGGCGCGGGGTTTATTCCGCGGTCAGCAGCGGCGTCTTGGACTTGCCGATGCGGGGGGCGTCGGGGCCGGTGATGTCGAAGACCGGCTTGTCGTCCTCGATCTTCACGCGGACCACGCCGCCCTTAGTCAGCCGGCCGAACAGCAGTTCCTCGGCCAGCGGCTTCTTGATGTTTTCCTGGATCACGCGGCCCAGGGGACGGGCGCCCATCTTGTCGTCGTAACCCTTTTCGGCCAGCCAGTCGGCGGCTTCCGGGGTCAGTTCGATATGGACGTTGCGGTCCATCAGCTGCGCTTCCAGTTGCAGCACGAACTTCTCGACCACATGGACCACCACGTCGCGGGACAGGGCCGCAAAGCTGATGACGGCGTCCAGGCGGTTTCGGAATTCAGGCGTGAAGGTCCGCTCGATGGCGGCGGTATCCTCGCCCTCGCGCTTGTCGCGGCCGAAGCCGATCGCCGCCTTCTGCATGTCGGACGCGCCCACGTTCGAGGTCATGATCAGGATCACGTTGCGGAAATCCACCTGCCGCCCGTTGTGGTCGGTCAGCTTGCCGTGATCCATCACCTGCAACAGGATGTTGTAGACATCCGGATGCGCCTTCTCGATCTCGTCCAGCAGCAGCACGCAATGCGGATGCTGGTCCACCCCGTCGGTCAGCATCCCGCCCTGGTCGAAGCCGACATAGCCCGGAGGCGCGCCGATCAGGCGGCTGACCGCGTGCTTCTCCATGTATTCCGACATGTCGAAGCGCAGCAGTTCGACGCCCAGCGTGCTGGCAAGCTGTTTGGCGACCTCGGTCTTGCCGACGCCTGTGGGTCCGGCGAACAGATAGTTGCCGATGGGCTTTTCGGGCTCGCGCAGGCCGGCCCGCGCCAGCTTGATCGCCGAGGACAGCGCCGTGATCGCCGCGTCCTGTCCGAACACCACGCGCTTGAGCGAGGCTTCCAGGTCGCGCAGCACCTCGGCATCGTCCTTGCTGACGTTCTTCGGCGGAATCCGGGCGATCTTGGCCACCACGGCCTCGATCTCCTTGGGGGTGATCATCTTGCGGCGCTTGCTTTCGCTGACCAGATGCTGCGCCGCGCCCGCCTCGTCGATCACGTCGATGGCGCTGTCGGGCAGCTTGCGGTCGTTGATATAGCGGCTGGCCAGCTCCACCGCCGACTTGATCGCCTCGTTCGTGTAGCGCAGGTCGTGGTGCTTTTCGAAGCTGGGTTTCAGGCCCATCAGGATCTTGACCGTGTCGGGGACCGAGGGTTCGTTCACGTCGATCTTCTGGAACCGGCGGCTCAGCGCGCGGTCCTTTTCGAAATGCTGCCGGAACTCCTTGTAGGTGGTCGATCCCATGCAGCGCAGCTTGCCGCCCGACAGCGCAGGCTTCAGCAGGTTCGAGGCATCCATCGCCCCGCCCGAGGTCGCCCCCGCGCCGATGACGGTGTGAATCTCATCGATGAACAGGATCGCGTCGGGGTGGTTCTCCAGCTCCTTGACGACCGCCTTGAGCCGTTCCTCGAAATCGCCGCGATAGCGGGTGCCCGCCAGCAGCGCGCCCATGTCCAGCGAGAAGATCGTGGCGCCCGCCAGCACCTCGGGCGTCTCGCCACGGGTGATCTTCAGGGCCAACCCTTCGGCGATGGCGGTCTTGCCCACGCCCGGATCGCCCACCAGCAGCGGGTTGTTCTTGCGACGGCGGCACAGAACCTGGACCGCCCGCTCGACCTCGGCCTCGCGGCCGATCAGAGGGTCGATGTCGCCTTTCTTGGACTTGGCGTTCAGGTCCACGCAGTATTTGCCAAGCGCGGTTTCGTCCTTGGCCTCGGGCGCGGCCTCGGCCTGCTTCTGTTCGGGTTCGTCGGACCCGACCACCTTGCGGCTTTCGTTGAAGGACGGGTTTTTCGCCACGCCATGCGCGATGAAGTTGACCGCGTCGTAGCGGGTCATGTCCATTTCCTGAAGGAAGAAGGCCGCGTTCGATTCGCGTTCGGCGAAGATCGCGACCAGAACGTTCGCGCCCGTCACCTCTTGCCGGCCCGAGCTTTGGACATGGATCGCGGCGCGCTGAATCACCCGCTGGAAGGCGGCGGTCGGCACGGCCTCGGACCCTTCCACGTCGGTGATCAGGGTGGACAGGTCGTCTTCGATGAAATCGACAAGCAGCTTTCGCAGCTCGTCCAGGTCGACATTGCAGGCCCGCATCACCTTGACCGCGTCCGGTTCCTCGGTCAGGGCCAGCAGCAGGTGTTCGAGCGTGGCAAGCTCGTGTCGATGTTCGTTCGCCAGCGCAAGCGCCTGGTGAATGGCCTGTTCCAGGGGGGTCGAGAAACTTGGCACGGTCTTCTCCTGTCAGTCGGCTGGCGGTATGGGCATATCTTGTGCCCACCTGCCCAGACTGTCACGATACAGTTAAGATTTGGTGGAATTCAGTCGGCATCAAGTGCTTTTTCACCGGGACGCCACGATTTTCCCACGGTTGAGGCAGATGTGATGCGTCGCCGCGCGGATTTCAAGCGCGGCCCCGGTGACGGCGATTTCGCCTGGCGTTCAGAACGCGTCCTTCATGGCGCGCAGCCGGGCGAAGACCTGGGCGTCCGGGGCGTCCTCCATCCCCAGGCCCGGCCGCAGGGCAGCCACCCGCAGGAACGGATTCGTCTCGCGCTCTTGTGCCAGGGTCGCGGGGGCGCAGGGCTGTTCCGCCCGCTGCACCGCGTCCAGCCGGTCGCGCAGGGCCGGGTTTTCGGGGTCGACCGACAGCGCGAAGGCGCCGTTGCCCGCGCAATAGTCGTGGCCCGAACAGATCAGCGTGTCGGCGGGCAGGGCGTTCAGGCGCGACAGGCTGTCCCACATCATCTCGGCCGTGCCCTCGAACAGGCGGCCGCAACCCATCGCCATCAGGCTGTCGGCGGTGAAGGCATAGCCGGATTGGGGAAAATGGAAGGCGACATGGCCGACGGTATGGCCCGACACGTCGATGATCTGGACGGGTTCGCCCAGAACCTCCAGCGGCTCGCCCGGCGTGATGCGCAGATCCAGCGGCGGCAGGCGGTGGGCGTCGGCGGCGGCGCCGATCACCATGGCGCCGGTTGTCTGCACGATCTCGGCCACGCCGTCCACATGGTCAGAGTGGTGATGGGTCAGCAGGATCGCCGACAGGGACCAGCCGCGCGCCGCCAGTTCGCGCAGGATCGGCGCTGCCTCGGGGGCGTCGATCAGGACCGTGCCCTCGTCGCCATGCAGCAGATAGGCATAGTTGTCCTTCAGGCAGCGCAGCGTGACCAGTTCCAGCGGCATTGGCAAATCCCCTTGCGTGTGATGAGGTCGAGCCTGTCAAAAGCCGGGCCGGGGCGCAATGCACCACGATATCGCCGACCTTCGCCAGTTCTATTACCAGCGGTCGCTTGGCCGTGTGGTGCAGCGCATCCTGCGCGACCGGCTGGTGTCGCGCTGGCAGCCGGGGGGATGCACGGGGATGACTGTCGCGGGCTTCGGCTTCGCCGCGCCGATGCTGCGGCCCTATCTGGCGGTGGCGCGGCGGGTCACGGCGCTGATGCCCGGCCCGCAGGGGGTGATGGCCTGGCCCGCCGGGATGCCCAACCACAGTGTCCTGTGCGACGAGATCGCCTGGCCGCTGGAAACCGGCAGCGTCGACCGGCTGGTGATCCTGCACGGGCTGGAGACCAGCGACGATCCCTCGGCCCTGCTGGCCGAGGCCTGGCGGGTGCTGGGTCCGGGCGGGCGGATGATGGCGATGGTGCCGAACCGCGCCGGGCTGTGGGCGGCCTCGGACCGCACGCCCTTCGGCCTGGGCCGCAGCTATACCACCGGCCAGATCGAGACCCAGGCCCGGCGGGCGGGTTTCGTGCCGGAATGGCACGGGTCGGCGGTCTATATCCCGCCCTCGGACCGGCGGTTCTGGCTGGGCAGCGCGCAGATGTGGGAACGGGCGGGCGCGCGCATCAGCCGCGTCCTGATCGCCGGAGTGGTGCTGATCGAACTGTCCAAGCAGATGCGCGCCCCGATAGGCCCCGGATCGCGGGTCCATGTCCCCAGCCCGCTGGAGATCCTGGACGGGGTCGTGGGGCCGCGTCCCGCGCGCGCCCCGACAGCCAGAAATTTGCAGCATATGCAGAAAAAATGACCGTTAACGCCCGCGAATCGCGCAAGACCTGTCCATAAGGTGAACTGCCGCAGCGCAGCATTATGTCCTATAGGAATGCTGTAACTGGTGACCTGCTGTTAACAAGTCGTCCTGCCCTGCCAGCCCGTCATGGCAAGGGTGACTGCCCGTTTTGTAGATGTTGTCAGTGACGCCCGGCATGGGGTGACGGCCCCAGGGTAACCGCCCCGTGCCGGGTTGTTTCCACGCCTTTCTGCGGCAGGCGCAAGGGCCGCCGCGCGCCCCTGTCAGCGGCTTTCTCCGACCCGTTCCGGCATATGGAGATCCGAAGGTGGCAATCCCTCACATTTCCGCGTTCTAGCCGGTTGCCCGAGCCGTTTTCACCTGCTAGAGACGCCGCAGATTTCCGAACGGCCCTCCATAAGCCGTGCGACTGCGACCCGCACCCCGCGACAGACCGGCTCCCGCCGGCCCGCCAGTGGGGCTTGCGCAAACCGTAAAGGATGACCGTGGCCAACTCTGTTTCCATGTCCCAGAGCATCGCCGGGCGCTATGCGCAGGCCGTCTTCGACATCGCCAAGGAAGACGGGGGCCTGGACGCCCTGGCCCGGCAGACCGAGGATCTGGGCGCGGCGCTGTCGGACAGCGCCGATCTGCGCGACCTGATCAGCTCTCCGATCTATACCCGCGACGATCAGGCCCGCGCCATCGGCGCGCTGGCGCAGAAGATGGGCTTTTCGCCGGTGCTGGCCAACACGCTGCAACTGATGGCCAGGAACCGCCGCCTGTTCGTGCTGCCGCAACTGGTGCGCCAGTTGCAGGCGCTGATCGCGGCCGAGCGCGGCGAGGTCACCGCCGAGGTGACAAGCGCCGTCGCGCTGACCGACGACCAGCAGACCCGCCTGCGCGACACCCTGGCGCAGAAGTCCGGCAAGAAGGTCAAACTGAACACCCGCGTCGATGAGGCCCTCATCGGCGGCATGATTGTCAAGCTTGGTTCGCAGATGATCGACAGCTCGATCCGCTCGAAGCTCGCTTCCCTCCAGAATGCTATGAAAGAGGTCGGATAATGGGAATCCAGGCAGCCGAGATCTCGGCCATCCTCAAGGATCAGATCAGGAATTTCGGCCAGGAGGCCGAGGTGGCCGAGGTCGGGCAGGTGCTGTCCGTCGGTGACGGCATCGCCCGCGTCTATGGCCTGGACAAGGTGCAGGCCGGCGAGATGGTCGAGTTCCCCGGCGGCATCCGCGGGATGGTGCTGAACCTTGAAACCGACAACGTCGGGATCGTGATCTTCGGCGACGACCGCTCGATCAAGGAAGGCGACACCGTCAAGCGCACCCGGTCCATCGTGGACGTGCCGGTCGGCAAGGGGCTGCTGGGCCGCGTCGTGGACGGCCTGGGCAACCCCATCGACGGCAAGGGCCCGATCGAGGCGACCGAACGCCGCATCGCCGACGTGAAGGCGCCGGGCATCATGCCGCGCAAATCGGTGCACGAACCGATGGCGACCGGCCTGAAGGCCGTGGACGCGATGATCCCGGTCGGCCGCGGCCAGCGGGAACTGATCATCGGCGACCGCCAGACCGGCAAGACCGCCATCGCGCTGGACACCATCCTGAACCAGCTGAACTACAACGGCCGCGAAAACGACGGCATGAAGACGCTGCATTGCGTCTATGTCGCCGTGGGCCAGAAGCGTTCGACCGTGGCCCAGCTGGTCAAGAAGCTGGAAGAAACCGGCGCCATGGCCTATACGACCGTCGTCGCCGCGACCGCCTCGGACCCCGCGCCGATGCAGTTCCTGGCGCCCTATTCGGGCACCGCGATCGGCGAATACTTCCGCGACAACGGCATGGACGCGCTGATCATCTATGACGACCTGTCCAAGCAGGCCGTGGCCTACCGCCAGATGTCGCTGCTGCTGCGCCGTCCGCCCGGCCGCGAAGCCTATCCGGGCGACGTGTTCTATCTGCATTCCCGCCTGCTGGAGCGTTCGGCCAAGCTGAACGAGGCCAACGGCGCAGGCTCGCTGACCGCGCTGCCGATCATCGAGACCCAGGCGGGCGACGTGTCGGCCTATATCCCGACCAACGTGATCTCGATCACCGACGGCCAGATCTTCCTGGAAACCGAACTGTTCTTCCAGGGCATCCGCCCGGCCGTGAACACCGGCCTGTCGGTGTCGCGCGTGGGTTCGGCCGCCCAGACCAAGGCGATGAAATCCGTCGCCGGCCCGGTCAAGCTGGAACTGGCCCAGTATCGCGAGATGGCGGCCTTCGCGCAGTTCGGCTCGGACCTCGACGCCGCGACGCAGCGCCTGCTGAACCGCGGTTCGCGCCTGACCGAGCTGATGAAGCAGCCTCAATATCGCCCGCTGACCAACGCGGAAATCGTGATTGTGATCTATGCCGGGACCAAGGGCTATATCGACAACGTTCCGGTCAAGGATGTCGTCGCCTGGGAAGAAGGGCTGATCCAGTTCCTGCGCAACCAGAAGTCGGACCTGCTGGACGACATGACCCGCAACGACCGCAAGGTCTCGGGCGAGCTGGAAGAAGCGATCAAGGCGGCTTTGGACGCGTACAACAAGACCCGCGCCTGAGAGGGGGAATAGATGCCCAGTCTCAAGGATCTCAAGAACCGGATCGGAAGCGTCAAGAACACGCGGAAGATCACCAAGGCGATGCAGATGGTCGCCGCCGCGAAACTGCGCCGCGCGCAGGAAGCGGCGGAAGCCGCGCGTCCCTATGCCGACCGGATGGCGGCGGTGATGGCAGGGCTGACCGCGAATGCGGCCGGTTCCGCGTCCGCGCCGCGCCTGCTGGCCGGGACCGGCGCCGACCGCAAGCATCTGCTGGTCGTGATGACCTCGGAACGCGGCCTGGCGGGGGGCTTCAACAGCACCATCGTCAAGCTGGCCCGGCAATATGCCGATCGGCTGCGGGGTGAAGGGAAAGAGGTCGCGATCCTGACCGTCGGCAAGAAGGGCCGCGAGCAGCTGAAGCGCGAATACGGCAGCCTGTTCGTCAGCCATGTCGACATGTCCGAGGTGAAGCGCGTGGGTTACGACAATGCCCGCGCCATCGCCGACGACGTGCTGGATCGCTTCGAGGCGGGCGATTTCGACGTGGCGACGCTGTTCTACAACCGCTTCGAATCGGTGATCAGCCAGGTTCCGACCGCCCGCCAGATCATCCCGGCCGAACTGCCCGAGGGCGGAGCGACCGGCGGTGCCTCGGCGCTGTACGACTATGAGCCCGGAGAGGAGGCCATCCTGGCCGACCTGTTGCCGCGTTCGGTCGCAACGCAGGTCTTCGCGGCGCTTCTGGAAAATGCGGCGTCCGAACAGGGCGCGCGGATGACGGCCATGGACAACGCCACGCGCAACGCGGGCGACATGATCGACCGTCTGACGACCGAGTACAACCGCTCGCGTCAGGCCGCGATCACCAAGGAACTCATCGAAATCATCTCGGGCGCCGAGGCGCTCTGACACGTAGGGGTAAGACATGGCAGAGGCCACTGGTAAAATCACGCAGGTGATCGGCGCCGTCGTTGACGTGCAGTTCGACAGCCACCTGCCGGCGATTCTGAACGCGCTGGAAACGCATAACAACGGCAAGAAGCTGATCCTGGAAGTGGCGCAGCATCTGGGCGAGAACACCGTCCGCACCATCGCCATGGATTCGACCGAAGGTCTGGTCCGCGGCGAGCCGGTCAGCGACACCGGCGGCCCGATCACGGTTCCGGTCGGCGACGTGACGCTGGGCCGGATCCTGAACGTCGTGGGCGAGCCGGTCGACGAGGGCGAACCCCTGAACGTCAGCGAACGCCGCGCGATCCACCAGCCCGCGCCGGAATTCGCGCAGCAGGCGACCTCGTCCGAGATCCTCGTCACCGGCATCAAGGTCATCGACCTGCTGGCCCCTTACTCCAAGGGCGGCAAGATCGGCCTGTTCGGCGGCGCCGGCGTGGGCAAGACGGTTCTGATCATGGAACTGATCAACAACATCGCCAAGGTGCATTCGGGCTATTCCGTGTTCGCGGGCGTGGGCGAACGCACCCGTGAAGGCAACGACCTGTATCACGAGATGGTGGAATCGGGCGTCATCAAGCCGGACAACCTGGCCGAGTCGCAAGTGGCCCTGGTTTACGGCCAGATGAACGAGCCTCCGGGGGCGCGGATGCGCGTGGCGCTGACCGGCCTGACCGTGGCCGAACAGTTCCGCGACGCCACCGGCACCGACGTTCTGTTCTTCGTGGACAACATCTTCCGCTTCACGCAGGCCGGTTCGGAAGTGTCGGCCCTGCTGGGCCGGATCCCGTCCGCCGTGGGTTACCAGCCGACGCTGGCCACCGACATGGGCGCGATGCAGGAACGCATCACCTCGACCAAGAACGGCTCGATCACCTCGATCCAGGCCGTCTATGTTCCGGCCGACGACCTGACCGACCCGGCGCCCGCCACGACCTTCGCCCACCTGGACGCCACGACGGTTCTGTCGCGCGCGATTTCCGAACTGGGCATCTATCCGGCCGTGGACCCGCTGGATTCGAACAGCCGGATCCTCGACCCCGCCGTCGTGGGTGAAGAGCATTATCAGGTCGCCCGCGACGTGCAGGGCATCCTGCAAAAGTACAAGTCGCTTCAGGACATCATCGCCATCCTGGGGATGGACGAACTGTCCGAAGAGGACAAGCTGACCGTGGCCCGCGCCCGCAAGATCCAGCGCTTCCTGTCGCAGCCCTTCGACGTGGCCAAGGTCTTCACGGGTTCGGACGGCGTTCAGGTGCCGCTGGAAAAGACCATCGCGTCCTTCAAGGCCGTGGTTGCCGGTGAATACGACCACCTGCCGGAATCGGCCTTCTACATGGTCGGCGACATCGAGGACGTGAAGGCGAAGGCCCAGCGTCTCGCGGCAGAAGCCGCGTAAGGGGGCGAAATGGCCGATACCATGCAGTTCGACCTCGTGTCGCCGGAACGGAGCCTTGTCTCGGTCCCGGTGCGCGAGGTGCGCCTGCCGGGCACGGACGGCGACCTGACCGCCATGCCCGGCCATGCGCCCACCATCGTCACGCTGCGGCCGGGTCTGGTCACGGCGATCGGCGCCGACGGATCGCAGACGGAGTTCGCCGTGACCGGCGGCTTTGTCGAGATCGGTCCCGATTCGGTCAGCCTGCTGGCCGAACGCGGCCATCCGCGCGAGGAAGTGACCCAGGCCGTCTTCAACGAGATGATGACCGAGGCGCATCGCACTCGCCGCAATCTGGAAAGCAAGCGCGACGCGGTGGGCGATGATGTCGTCACCGCCGCCGTCAAGCTGCTGGCGGATATGGAGGCCCTGGGCACCCATATCGGCCTGGATCCAAACCAATCGACCGTGCCCGATTAAGGGCTGGTCCGTGGTGACTGAAAGACCCCGGTGCGGATCCCGCTCCGGGGTTTTTTCATGCCTGCGGCGGCGCCCCCGTCCCGCGTTCGCGGTAAGGCGTGCCGCCATACAGCGCCCGGTAGCATTTGGAAAAATGCGACGGGCTGGAAAAGCCCGAGGCGAGGGCGACCTCGATGATCGACATGTCGGTCTGCATCAGCAGGTTGCGGGCGCGGGCCAGGCGGGTTTCCATGTAATACCGCTTGGGGCTGCGGTTCAGGTAACGGCGGAACAGCCGCTCCAGCTGGCGGGTGGACATCCCCGCATCCGCCGCAAGCTGGGCCGGGCTGATCGGGTCTTCCAGGTTGCCCTCCATCCGCGCGATGACGGCAGCCAGCTTGGGGTGGCGGACGCCGATCCGGGTGGGGATCGACAGCCGCTGGCGGTCCTGGTTGGTGCGGATGGTGGTGTGCAGCATCTGGTCCGCGACCTCGGTCGCCAGGGCCTCGCCATGCGCCTCGGCGATCAGGTGCAGCATCATGTCGATCGAGGACGTGCCCCCTGCCGCCGTCAGCCGGTTGCCGTCCTTGACGAAGACCGACCGATACAGGTCGACCTGCGGAAAGGCCTCGGCGAAGCCGTCGTGGTTTTCCCAGTGGATCGTGGCCTTGCGCGCGTCCAGCAGCCCCGCCTCGGCCAGGATCCAGGCGCCCGTGCAGACCGCGCCCATCGTCGCGCCGCCGCGCGCCTGCTTGCGCAGCCAGGTCAGCACGGGCCGGGTCGCCTCGCGCGCGATCTCGGTGCCGCCGCAGACGATGATCGCGTCGTCGCGTTCGGCCGTCGTGTCGTCCAGTCCCCCGTCCAGGGCGACCCTGGCGCCGTTCGAGCAGGTGGCCCAGTCCTTGCCTGTCCCGACCAGCCGCCAGGCATAGAGGTTCCGCCCGGAGGCGCGGTTGGCCAGCCGCAGCGGCTCGACGGCTGCGGTGAAGGGCAGCATGGTGAACCGTTCCAGCAGAAGAAAGGTGAACCGGCGGGGCTTTTCGGATGGCATGGGGCTGTCTTCGCGCGTGTTCGCGCCACATCATCAGGGTTTTCCTGCTGCCGCAAGAGGATCCGCCACCTTCCCCTTGCGGCCGTTCGCGTCTATATCAACACGATCATTTCCAAGGAGTGCGTGCCATGACGCAGGAGAACCGCAAGACCGCCACCCAAACCTGGGACAAGGCCGGCTGGCGCGCCTATCCCCGCGTCCAGATGCCGGACTATACCGACCCCGCTGCGTTGCAGGCGGCCGAGGCGCAGCTGCGCCGTTATCCCCCCCTGGTCTTTGCCGGAGAGGCGCGGCGCCTGAAGGCCCAGCTTGCCCTGGCCGCCGAGGGCCGGGCCTTCCTGCTGCAAGGCGGCGACTGCGCCGAAAGCTTTGCCGAATTCAGCGCCGACAATATCCGCGACACCTTCAAGCTGCTGTTGCAGATGGCGGTCGTGCTGACCTGGGGCGCCCAGATGCCGGTCATCAAGGTCGGCCGGATGGCGGGGCAGTTCGCCAAGCCCCGCAGCGCCCCGACCGAGGTCGTCGATGGCGTGGAACTGCCCAGCTATCGCGGCGACATCATCAACGGCTTCGACTTCACGGCCGAGGCGCGGATCCCCGATCCGCAGCGGATGCTGGCGGCCTACACCCAGGCGGCGGCCTCGCTGAACCTGCTGCGGGCGTTCTCGACCGGCGGTTTCGCGGACATGCACCGCGTGCAAAGCTGGATCGCCGATTTCGTCGGCGGCCCCGAGGCCGCGAAATACCGCGACATCGCGAACCGGATCAGCGACGCGATGGCCTTCATGCAGGCCGCCGGGGTCAATTCCGACACCGCGCATCAACTGTCCAAGGTCGATTTCTATACCAGCCACGAAGCCCTGCTGCTCGAATACGAAGAAGCATTGGCCCGCGTCGATTCGACCACTGGTCTGCCGGTGGCGGGGTCGGGCCACATGATCTGGATCGGCGACCGCACCCGCCAGGTGGACGGTGCGCATGTCGAATTCTGCCGGGGTGTGCAGAACCCCATCGGGTTGAAATGCGGCCCGACGACCACGGCGGACGACCTGAAGGCGCTGATGGCCAAGCTGAACCCCGAAAACGAGGCGGGTCGGCTGACGCTTATCGCGCGGTTCGGGGCGGGAAAGGTGGGCGACCACCTGCCGCGCCTGATCCAGACGGTGCAATCCGAGGGTGCGAACGTGGTCTGGTCCTGCGACCCGATGCACGGCAACGTCATCAAGTCCTCGACCGGCTACAAGACGCGGGCCTTCGATTCGATCCTGCGCGAGGTGCGCGAGTTCTTCGCCGTCCACAAGGCCTGCGGCACGATCCCCGGCGGCGTGCATTTCGAGATGACCGGCAAGGACGTGACCGAATGCACCGGCGGCGTCCGCGCCGTGACGGACGAGGATCTGTCGGACCGTTATCACACCGCCTGCGACCCGCGCCTGAACGCCAGTCAGTCGCTGGAACTCGCCTTCCTGGTGGCCGAGGAACTGCGCAACCGCCGCGAGGCCGCGATCCGGCCCCGGCCCGACGCCGTGGCCGTCTGACCTGCCGGCGGCCGCCCCCTTGCCGGGCGGCTGTCCTCATCTGCGCCGCGGCCAGCAGGGACCGCAGGTCCGGGCGGCAGGATCCGCATTCGTGCCCCCGCGCCAAGCGCGGCCGCTCGCCTCGACCGTCAGCGGATGGCCAGCGGATCGCCCGTCGCACCCAGTATTCGCAATCGGCGTGATCGTGCGGGTCGAGACGGCAAAGGTTCACGAGCCACAGGCCATGAGGTTCAGGTTCGTCGAGGAACAGCGAGAGGCCTTCCCGGTCGACCGGCTGTGCCGGGTGATGAATGTCGGCCCGCGCGGATTGCGGGCGTTTTGCCGCCGTCCGACCAGCCGCAGGCAGCGCATCGATGCGGTGGTTCTCAAAGGCAAAAGGGCCGTCAGGGCAGCAGGGCTGCGCGGGCGGCCTTTTTGATGGCTTCGGTCAGCGGCGCCAAGGCTGGTCCGGTGAGGCGGCTGAACTGCCAGTAGAGCGGCACGTCCAACGGCAGGTCCGGGGCCAGGTCCACAAGGCCGCCCTGGTCCAGATCGTCGCGGATCATCAGTTCCGGGTTCATGCCCCAGCCAAGGCCCAGCCGCGCCGCGTCGGCAAAGGCTTGCGAGGCGGGAATGCGGTGCATCGGCAGCGCCAGCCGTGCGCCCGTCAGCGCCTGCGCCCAGCGGCTTTGCAGCGCGTCCTTGGCATTGAAGCACAGCGATGGCGCCTGGGCCAGGCTGGCGGCGGTCGCGCCGTCCGGGAAATGCCGGGCGGCGAAGTCGGGGCTGGCCGTGGCGCGATAGCGCATGGCCCCCAGCCGCAGGCAGTCGCAGCCCGGAACCGGGCGGCTGTTGCTGGTGATCGCGGCCGCCACCAGCCCGCCGCGCAGCCAGTCCAGCGCATGGTCCTGGTCGTCGATGGTCAGGTCCACCAGCCCCGGCACGGCGGCCAAGGCGGGCATGACCCAGGTTGCGAGGCTGTCGGCGTTGACGGCCAGCGGCAGCACGGGGCGTTCCGGCGCGGCCATGCTCAGACCGGCTTCCAGCAGCCGTACCTGATCCAGATGCGCGGCAAGGCGCAGCCCTGGGGCAGTCGCACGGACCGGCGGCCCCCGGTCGATCAGGACGGTCCCCATCCGATCCTCGAGCGTGCGGATGCGTTGGGAGACGGCCGAGGGCGTGACGCGCAAGGCCAGGGCGGCGGCCTCGAAGGATCCGCGGCGGATGACCTCGGCCAAGGCGGCAAGGGCGGGATAGTCCAGCATAAGCAACGCTTCATCAGCATGAGTCGAATTCATTGTAACTGATCGTCCGCCTGTGCGACAGGGCGGGCAGGAGGTGCCGTCGATGATGTCCTATGCTGCCGGGCTTGGAACCGGGTTGTCGCTGATTGTGGCCATCGGCGCGCAGAACGCCTTTGTGCTGAAGCAGGGGCTGATGCGGCAGCATGTGTTCTGGGTTTGCCTGTTCTGCGCGCTGTCGGACGCCGTCCTGATCCTGCTGGGCGTCACGGGCATGGCCCGCATCGTCGCCGCCGCGCCCTTGCTGGCCGATGTGATGCCGTGGGCCGGGGTGACGTTCCTGATCTGGTACGGAGCCCGGTCCTTTCGCGCCGCCTGGCAGGGGGGCGAAGCGCTGCGGCCGCAGGGCGGCGGCGCGACGCTGGGCCGGACGCTGGCGGTCATCGCGGCGCTGACCTGGCTGAACCCGCATGTCTGGCTGGACACCGTGGTGCTGCTGGGCGCGGTGTCGGCGCAATGGCCCGATCCGCTGGTCTTCGGGCTGGGGGCGATGACGGGATCGGTCCTGTTCTTCTTCGCGCTTGGCTTCGGCGCGCGGCTGCTGGCGCCGGTCTTTGCCCGGCCCCGCGCCTGGCAGGTGCTGGAGGCGGGGATCGGCGTCGTGATGTGGTCCATCGCGCTGAGCCTGATCGCCGAATGAGCCTTGCGCAGCCGCCGCAAAGCGGTCCAACTGCACGTCATGCAAATGGACATGCAGACGCGCCGGGATCTGGCGGGAATTGGCTGGATGCTGGCGACCGGGCTGTGCTTTGTCGCCGTGAACGGCATCGTGCGATGGCTGGGTGGCGCGGTGCCCGCCCCTCAGGCCGCGTTCATCCGGTTTCTGTTCGGGCTGGTGTTTCTGGGACCAGTGCTGATCCCGGCGCTGCGGGCGGGGTTTCCGCCGCAGGTCTGGCGGATGCTGACGCTGCGGGGCGGGCTGCATGTCCTGGCGGTGATCGCATGGTTCTATGCCATGTCGCGCATCACCGTGGCCGAGGCGACGGCCATCGGCTTCCTGAACCCCATCGTCGTCACCGTGGGCGCCGCCCTGATCATGGGCGAGCGGCTGGCCGTGCGGCGCATCGCTGCGGTCTGCGTGGCGCTGATGGGGGCGCTGATCGTGCTGCGGCCGGGGCTGCGGGAACTGGATCCGGGGCATCTGTCGCAGGTCGCGGCCTCGTTGGCCTTTGGATCGTCCTATCTGGTCGCCAAGCGCATCACCGACCATGTTCCCGCCGCCATCGTCGTCGCCATGCTGTCTCTGACGGTGACGATCGGCCTGGCGCCGGTGGCCTGGGCGGTCTGGGTGCCGCCGACCTGGGCGCAGATCGGCTGGCTGGGGCTGGTCGCGGTCTTTGCCACGGCGGGGCATTACACGATGACGCGCGCCTTCGCCGCGGCGCCCCTGACGGTGACGCAGCCGGTCGTCTTTCTGCAACTGATCTGGGCCAGCCTGCTAGGAGTCCTGGTCTTTCACGAACCCATGGACGAATGGGTGATCCTGGGCGGCGCGATGATGATCGGGGCGATCAGCTATATCACCTGGCGAGAGGCGCGGCTGCGGTCTGCCGCCATCGTGCCCGCCGCCGAACAGCCATGAAAAAAACCCGCCGCGAGGGACGCGGCGGGGTGGTCTTCGGATCAGCGCATCACATCCCGGCGTAAAGCGGGAAGCGGGCGCAAAGCTGGGCCACCTCGGACTTCACCTTGGCCTCGACCTCGGCATTGCCTTCCTCGCCATTCGCGGCCAGTCCGTCCACGACCTCGACGATCCAGCGGGCGATCTGGCGGAATTCATCCTCGCCGAAGCCGCGCGTGGTGCCGGCCGGGGTGCCCAGGCGGATGCCGCTGGTGACGAAGGGCTTTTCAGGATCGAACGGCACGCCGTTCTTGTTGCAGGTGATGTGGGCACGGCCCAGGGCAGCCTCGGTCGCCTTGCCGGTGACGCCTTTCGGACGCAGGTCGGCCAGGCACAGGTGGTTGTCGGTGCCGCCCGACACGATGTCGATGCCGCCCTTCATCAGCTCGTCCGCCATGGCCTGCGCGTTCCTCACGACCTGCGCGGCATAGGCCTTGAACGAGGGTTGCAGCGCCTCGCCGAAGGCCACGGCCTTGGCGGCGATCACATGCATCAGCGGGCCACCCTGAAGGCCGGGGAACACCGCGCTGTTGATCTTCTTGGCGATGTCGGCGTCGTTGGTCAGCACCATGCCGCCGCGCGGCCCGCGCAGGGATTTGTGCGTCGTGGTGGTCACGACATGCGCGTGGGGCAGGGGCGAGGGGTGCTGCCCGCCCGCGACCAGGCCCGCGATATGGGCCATGTCCACCATCAGATAGGCGCCCACCTCGTCCGCGATCTTGCGGAAGGCGGCCCAGTCCCAGACGCGGCTGTATGCGGTGCCGCCCGCGACGATCAGCTTCGGCTTGTTTTCCAGGGCCTTCTGGCGGACATCGTCCATGTCCAGAAGCTGATCCTGCTGGCGCACGCCATAGCTGACGACGTTGAACCACTTGCCCGACATGTTGACGGGCGAACCGTGGGTCAGGTGCCCGCCGGAATTCAGGTCCAGGCCCATGAAGGTATCGCCCGGCTGCAACAGCGCCAGGAACACCGCCTGGTTCATCTGGCTGCCGCTGTTCGGCTGGACGTTCGCGAATTCGCAGTCGAACAGCGTCTTGGCGCGTTCGATGGCCAGCGTCTCGACGATATCGACATACTGGCAGCCGCCGTAATAGCGCTTGCCCGGATAGCCCTCGGCGTATTTGTTCGTCAGGACCGAACCCTGCGCCTCCAGCACGGCCTTGGACACGATGTTCTCGGACGCGATCAGTTCGATCTCGTCCCGCTGGCGACCCAGTTCCTGGGTGATCGCCTTCGCGACCTCGGGATCGCTGCTGGCCAGCGTTTCGGTGAAGAATCCGGTTTCGCGGGTGGGTGCGTTCATGGGCTCGCGTCCTTATCGTTGGGCCAAGGGGCGGTGGTTTGGCGCCTTCTATCCCAGGGTTGACGGTGCGGAAAGGCACAAATGCGGCAGAATCCGGGATAGGGGCGACAGGGCTTGCATTGCCGGGGCCTGCGTCGGATGCTGCCCGCGCCAGACAGAGGCCGACATGACCGCGACGATCCATTTCACCGCCAGCGAATCCGAGATCGCGCAAAAGGCCCTTGCGGTGCTGACCGACCGCTATGGCGCGGCGGATCTGGATCGGGCGCAGGTCGTGGTGGCGCTTGGCGGCGACGGGTTCATGCTGCAAACCCTGCACGCGCTGACCGACCGCGATCTGCCGGTCTATGGCATGAACCGGGGAACCGTGGGGTTCCTGATGAACGGCTATTCCGAAAGCGGGCTGCTGGAACGCCTGGCCGCCGCCGAGGAAACCGTCATCAACCCCCTGCGGATGCGGGCGATCCGCGCCGACGGATCCGTCCACGAGGCGCTGGCCATCAACGAGGTCAGCATGTTGCGCGAAGGCCCCCAGGCCGCCAAGCTGCGCATCCATGTCGACGGCAAGATGCGGATGGCCGAGCTGGTCTGCGACGGCGCGCTGATCGCCACGCCCGCCGGGTCCACGGCCTATAACTATTCCGCGCATGGCCCGATCCTGCCGATCAATTCCGAGGTTCTGGCCCTGACCGCGATCGCCCCCTTCCGCCCCCGCCGCTGGCGCGGCGCGCTGCTGCCCAAGGGCGCCGAGGTCGAGGTCGAGGTGCTGAACCCCGAGCGCCGCCCGGTCATGGCGGATGCGGATTCCCGGTCGGTCCGCCATGTCGTGCGCGTCCAGATCCGCAGCGCGCAGGACGTGCGCCACCGGCTGCTGTTCGACAACGGCCACGGGCTCGAGGAACGGCTGCTGCGCGAACAGTTCGTCTGAACGGGCTGGAAGCGCGGGCCGATTTCTGCTTGAAGATGCGCGACCATCACAGGACGCCCGCCATGACCCTGCATATCGACCTGCACGCCATCGTCGCCAACTGGACCGCGCTGGCCGCCAAGGCCCCCGGCGCCCGGCCGGGTGCGGTGGTCAAGGCCGATGCCTATGGCCTGGGCGCGGCCAGGGTCGCCCCGGCCCTCTATGCCGCGGGCGCGCGGGATTTTTTCGTGGCGATCGCCAGCGAAGGCCGGGCGTTGCGCCCGCATCTGCCCGATGACGCCCGCATCAATATCCTGTCCGGCCATATGGAGGGCGCGGATCTGACCGGCCTGGTCCCCGTCCTCAACAGCCCCGAACAGTTCTTCCGCGACCGGACCATGCGGCCCGGCAAGCCTTTCGCGATCCAGCTTGACACCGGCATGAACCGGCTGGGGCTGGAACCCGCCGAATGGTCCGCGATCCGGGCCGAGGCCCTGGCGGCAGGCCCCGACTTCATCATGTCCCACCTGGCCTGCGCGGACGAACCCGGCCACCCCGCCAATGCCGCGCAGCTTGCCGCCTTCCGCGCCATGACCGATGGCTGCGGCGTGCCGCGTTCGCTGGCGGCGACGGGCGGGATCCTGCTGGGGCCGGATTATCATTTCGACCTGATCCGCCCCGGCATCGGGCTTTACGGCGCGCTGCCCTTTGCCGAGGCGCAGCCGGTCGTTCGCCTGTCCCTGCCGGTGATCCAGACGCGGATGGTCCAACCGGGCGAATTCGTGGGCTACAGCGCCACCTGGACGGCGGACGCGACGCGCCGCATCGCCACGGTGGCTGCGGGCTATGCCGACGGGATCCTGCGCTCGATCTCGTCCAAGGGGGCCAGCCTTTATGCGGGCGGCACGGCCTGTCCCATCGTGGGCCGGGTGTCGATGGACCTGATCACCGTGGATGTGACCGGCCTTGACGATGTGCCGGGGGAACTGGACCTGATCTGTCCCGCCCAGCCGGTCGACCGGGTGGCGGATTTCGCGGGTACCATCGGGTACGAGATCCTGACCTCTCTGGGCCATCGCTACGACCGGACCTATCGGTGAACCCAGTCCGGCTGATCGGCCGCGCGGCACTGTCGCTGACGCGCTGGATCGGCGCCGTCGCGCTGTTCACCGCCCGCGGGCTGTTCCGGCTGCGGCCCTTTTACGGCCGCGCCTTCGCCGCGCAATTGGTCCAGATCGGCTGGCTGTCGCTGCCGGTCGTGGGGCTGACCGCGCTGTTCACCGGGGCGGCGCTTGCCTTGCAGATCCATTCCGGCGGCGCGCGCTTCCAGGCCAGCGACGTGGTGCCCGCCATCGTCGCCATCGGCATGGTGCGGGAACTTGGCCCGGTGCTGGGCGGGCTGATGGTCGCGGCCCGCGTCGCAAGCTCCATCGCCGCCGAAATCGGCACGATGAAGGTCACGGAACAGATCGACGCGCTTGTCACCCTGTCCACCGACCCGATGCGCTGGCTGGTCACGCCGCGCCTGTGGGCGGCCATGCTGACCGTGCCCGTGCTGGTGGGCGTGGGCGACATCATCGGCATCCTGGGCGGCTGGCTGGTCGGCACGCAGTCGCTGGGCTTCAACTCTACCGCCTATCTTGCCAATTCGGCGGCCTATCTGGAACGCTGGGACGTGGTGTCGGGCCTGCTGAAGGGCGCGGTCTTCGGGCTGATCGTCGCAGTCTGCGGATGCTGGTTCGGCATCCGGTCGGGGCGCGGCGCGGCGGGCGTGGGGAGGGCCACGAAATCCGCCGTGGTCGCCGCCGCCGTGGGCATCCTGGCCGCGAATTTCGTGCTGACGGGGCTGTTCTTCGAATGATCCGGGTCCAGGGACTGCACAAATCCTTTGGCGGCAAGCCGGTGCTGGCGGGCGTCGATCTGGCCGTGGGGCGGGGCGAAAGCCTGTGCGTCATCGGCCAGTCGGGCACCGGCAAGTCGGTGCTGCTGAAATGCGTCCTGGGCCTGATCGCGCCGGATGGCGGGCAGATCCTGTGGCAAGGCCGTCCGCTGGAAGGCGGGGCGCGGCCGGCCTTCCTGGCCCGCTTCGGGATGCTGTTCCAGGGGGCGGCGCTGTTCGACAGCCTGACCGTCTGGCAGAACGTGGCCTTCCGTCTGCGCCAGCGGATGCCGGATGCCCAAGCCCGCGCCATCGCCGTGGAAAAGCTGGCCCGCGTCGGGCTTGGCCCGGAAACCGCCGGCCTGATGCCTGCCGAACTGTCGGGCGGCATGGCCAAGCGGGTCGGGCTGGCCCGCGCCATCGCCGACGACCCGGAGGTGATCTTTTTCGACGAGCCGACGACCGGGCTGGACCCGATCCGGGCGCGGCGGATCAACGCGCTGATCCGGGGAATCGTCACCGAAACCGGGGCCACCGCCATCACCATCACCCATGACATGGACTCGGTCCGCGCCATCGGCGACCGGGTGGCATTGTTGCAGGACGGGCGCATCGCATGGGACGGTCCGGTTTCCGGGATGGATCACGCCGCGCCGCTGGCGGGGTTTCTTGGCAACACCCCGCCACTATGACCTTGTGCGAATCCCCCCGGATTGCCACCATGAATGGCAAGACCTGAGCAGGAGAGAAATTTGGGCCTTACGCCTACGCCCCCCGTCGCGACCCCTTCGACCGAAACCCTGCTGGAATTTCCCGACAACCGGCTGCTGATCGACCTGTGCGGCGTGAACGACCGTCACCTCGCCCGGATCGAGGAGGCGCTTGGCGTCCATATCCTGCGGCGCGGCAACCAACTGGCCGTGGTCGGCACCCCCGAGGCGCAGGCCGAGGCCGCGCTGCTGCTGCGCGGCCTTTACGCGCGGCTGGAACAGGGCCGCCCGGTGTCGCTGGCCGAGGTCGAGGCCGCCTTGCGCATGGGCGTGGACGACAGCGCCCCCGCGACGCCCGCCGAACAGATGGAGATGTTCGCGGCGGGCGATTACGAATTGCGCACCCGCAAGAAATCCATCGAGCCTCGCACCGACGCGCAAAAGGCCTATGTCCGGTCGCTGTTCCAGAACGAACTGGCCTTCGGCATCGGCCCGGCGGGCACCGGCAAGACCTATCTGGCCGTCGCCGTGGGCGTCACCATGCTGATCGGCGGGCATGTGGACCGCATCATCCTGTCGCGCCCGGCGGTCGAGGCCGGGGAACGCCTGGGCTTCCTTCCCGGCGACATGAAGGAGAAGGTCGATCCCTACATGCAGCCGCTTTACGACGCGCTGAACGATTTCCTGCCCGCCAAGCAGATGCAGAAGCTGATGGAGGAAAAGCGCATCGAGATCGCGCCCCTGGCCTTCATGCGCGGGCGCACGCTGTCCAATGCCTTCGTCGTTCTGGACGAGGCGCAGAACGCCACCACCAGGCAGATGAAGATGTTCCTGACCCGCCTGGGCGAGGGATCGCGGATGGTCGTGACCGGCGACCGCACCCAGATCGACCTGCCGCGCGGGATGCAGTCGGGGCTTGTCGATGCCGAACGCATCCTGGACGGGGTCAAGGGGATCAGCTTCAACTACTTCACCGCCAAGGATGTCGTGCGCCACCCGCTTGTCGCGCGCATCATCACCGCGTATGACGCAGACGATGCCGCCGCCCTGGCGCGTGGCGAATCAGAGGGACCGCGCGGACAATACGCACCCCGCCGGGCAATGCGAGGCGATGCCTGACGACATCTCCACCGATTGCGTCATCGAGGATGACCGATGGAACTCGCTGGGGCTTGAGGCCCTGGCCGAACGCGCGGTGAGTGCCGCGCTGACTTGGCATGGCATCGGCGGAGAGGTCGTGGTGATGGGCTGTGACGACGCCCGCATCGCCGCGCTCAACGCCGATTTCCGCGGCAAGCCCCGCGCGACCAACGTGCTGTCCTGGCCCTCGGTCGAGCATGTCCCCCACGAACCCGGCGCCGCCCCCGACCTGCCGGACGAGGACGAGCTGGGCGACATCGCCATCGCCTATGACACCTGCCTGGCCGAAGCCGAGTCGCAGGGCAAGCCGGCGGCCGATCACGTCACCCACCTGCTGGTCCACGCGACCCTGCATCTGCTGGGCTATGACCACCAGAACGACGCCGATGCGGAAACAATGGAAGCCGCCGAGCGTTCGATCCTGGCGGGCCTGAATATTCCCGATCCCTATCACGAGAAGGTCTGATGAACTCCGAGTCTCGATTACCCGGCCATCCCCTTGGTGCCGATGCCGCCTCCGAGGCGGACGGCGTCGGAGGAGAGGGACGGGATCTTCCCAGTTCGCGCGGTTTCCTGGGGCGGTTCTTCGACGCCCTGAAAGGCGCCGAGGATGAGGCGGACGGCGACGACAGGCGCGCCCAGATCACGCCCGGCATGGTCAACCTGCGGCGGATGCGCGTCGACGATGTGGCCGTGCCCAAGGCCGAGATCATCGCCGCCGCCGAGACCAGCAGCCTGGACGATCTGGTCGCGCTGTTCCGCGAACACGGGTTTTCCCGCCTGCCGGTCTATGCCGAGACATTGGACAGCCCCCTGGGGATGATCCACCTGAAGGATCTGGCGCTGAAGCACGGTTTCGGCGCGAACGGCGAATTCCATCTGCGGCCGATGCTGCGGCCCTTGCTGTATGTGCCGCCCTCGATGTCGATCGGCGTGCTGTTGCAGCAGATGCAGCAGAAGCGCATCCACATGGCCCTGGTCATCGACGAATATGGCGGCGTGGACGGGCTAGTGACCATCGAGGATCTGATCGAACAGGTCATCGGAGAGATCGAGGACGAGCATGACGATGCCGAGGGCAGCCTGTGGGTGCTGGAAAAGCCCGGCCAGTGGCTGATCCAGGCCCGCGCGCCCGTCAGCGATGTCGAGGCCGAAACCGGCCTGCCCCTGATCGGCGAGGACGAGGGCGAGGATATCGACACGCTGGGCGGGCTGGTCTTTGCCCTGGCGGGCCATCTTCCCGCGCAGGGAGAGGTGATCCCCCACGCCTCGGGCGCGGAGTTCGAGGTGGTCGATGCCGACCCCCGCCGCATCAAGCGGGTGCGGCTGCGCCTTCCTGCGGCGATGGCGGCGGACAAGGTTCGCCCGCATCACATTCCCCAGCAGGATCTGGGCCAGGACGGCTAGGGCGCGGACTGGAACAGGTCGAGCGCCGCCGACAGGAAGGCGGCGCGGCGGTCGGGAGTGCACATCATCACCTCGTGCCGCGCGCCTTCGACCGTCAGCAGCGATGCCGAGGGCCAGCGGGAGACCCTGTCGCGGATCGCCGCTGCGGACACGATCCTTTCCCGGCTGCCCAGGCTGACCACAGCCGGAATATCGGGCGAGGGCAGGCGCGACAGGCGCAGGCATTCGTTCAGCGCCTTGCCCACCCAGTCGAAGCTGGCCCCGCCCAGGGTCATGTCGGGCCAGGCCGCCGCCTGGCGCACCATGCGGCACCATTCGTCGGCATCCTCGGTCAGCAGGTTGGCGCTGAAGCTTTCGTCCAGCACATAGGTGCCCAGGGTGCCGCCCCCGCTGCCTGGGGCCAGGCGCGCGCCGCGCCCCAGCCGTCCCGCCAGATAGGTCATGCCCACCGCCAGCCCGTGCGGCATGGGCCGCAGGCTGATGCCCCACATGGGGGCCGAAAACGCGGCCGAGGCGACCGGCAGATCCTGGCGCAGCGCCGCAAGGCCGATGCAGCCGCCCATCGAATGGGCCAGCAGGTGCCAGGGCCGGGGCAGGGCCAGTTCGGTCGCGGCGACGATCACTTCCACCACATCGCGCTGATAATCCGCGAACTGCCCGACATGGCCCAGCCGGACATCCGGCAGCAGTCGGTCGGACAGCCCCTGGCCGCGCCAGTCGATCGCCAGCACGTCGTATCCCGCCACCGTCAGTTCGGAAGCGATACCCGAGTATTTTTCGATATATTCGGTGCGGCCGGGAAACAGCAGCACGGTGCCCAGGCTGTCGGTCGCGGCGGGCCAATGGGCCAGCCGCAGGGTCACGCCGTCGTCGGCCTGCGTCCAGAAGGCTCGCGCCGGAGGCGCGGAATCGCCGGGCAATTGCCTGAACGGAGCGGGCCGGCCGGGCATGGGGATCAGGACAGCGCCTGGCCCAGTTGCATGGCGACACCCATCGACCCGTCGATCCTCAGCTTGCCCATCATGAAGGCGGTGGCCGGGTTGACGCTGCCGTTCAGGATGCCTTCGAAGGTGTCGCGGCTGGCGAACAGCGTCACCTCGGCCTCTTCGTCGCCTGCGCGGACGCCGTTCTGGTCGATCATGATCGCGCCTTCATCCTCGATCACGAATTTGGCGGTCGATCCGAACGTGCCGATCTTTTCGTTCAGCTTCTCGACGGCCGCATTCACAACATTGCTCATCTTTTTTCCAGGTCTTTCGTTTCGGGTGGGCTGGCGCCCGGCAAGCGGGCTGGATAACATCATTCATATGCGTCCCGTCCGCCACATTATCCATAATGTCGTCGCGGCATTCCGCCACGGAATAATTACCTTTTTCGTCATTTCCGCAACCGCTTTGGCGGCCGGGGCCCAGGATCGCCCCGATATGGACGATCTTTTCCGCCGCCTGGCCGAACCTCAGGGCGAATCCTGGCGCATCGCCGAATCGGACATCCTGCGCGAATGGTCGAAATCGGGATCCGCCGCGATGGACCTGCTGTTGCAGCGGGGCGAGGAAGCCCTGGACCAGGGCGATACCCAGGCCGCCATAGGCCATCTGACCGCGCTGACCGACCACGCCCCGGATTTTCCGGCGGGCTTCTATACCCGCGCCGCCGCCTATGCCGCCGCCGGGCAGTTCGGCCCCGCCTTCCAGGATCTGTCCCGGACCCTGCAACTGGAGCCGCGCCATTTTCCCGCGCTGACCCAACTGGCCATCATGCTGGAGGAAACCGGCGATACCGAACGCGCCCTGGCCGCCTTCCGCGAAAGCCTGGCCATCCATCCCCACCAGCAAGAGGCGATCGATGGCGTGGCGCGTCTGGAACGGCAGCAGGACGGCACCGATATCTAGGCCATGACAATTCATGAACGCGGCCGCGTCACGGCCATCCTTGGGCCGACCAACACCGGCAAGACGCATTACGCGATCGAGCGGATGCTGGCGCACCGCACCGGCGTCATCGGCCTGCCCCTGCGCCTGCTGGCACGCGAGGTCTATGACCGCATCGTCAAGGCGCGCGGCCCATCGGTCGTGGCCCTGGTCACGGGCGAGGAACGCATCGTCCCCGACCGTGTGCAATACTGGGTGGCCACGACCGAGGCGATGCCCGACATCGCCGCCGATTTCGTCGCCATCGACGAAATCCAGCTTTGCGCCGATCCCGAACGCGGCCATGTGTTCACCGACCGCCTGCTGAAGATGCGCGGCCTGCACGAAACGCTGTTTCTGGGCAGCGACACGATGCGCCCGGCCATCGCCGCGTTGATCCCCGGCGTGCAGTTCCAGCGGCGCGACCGGCTGTCGCGGCTGTCCTGGTCGGGGTCCAAGAAGCTGTCGCGGATGCCGGCGCGGTCCGCCATCGTCGGCTTTTCGGTCGATGACGTCTATGCCATGGCCGAACTGATCCGGCGGCAGAAGGGCGGCTGTGCGGTCGTCATGGGCGCGCTGTCGCCCCGCACGCGCAACGCTCAGGTCGCCATGTATCAGGCCGGAGAGGTCGATTACCTGGTCGCCACGGATGCCATCGGCATGGGCCTGAATCTGGACATCCGGCATGTGGCCTTTTCCGCCACGCACAAGTTCGACGGCCGCCGCGTCCGCCCGCTGTTCCCGCACGAGATGGGCCAGATCGCCGGCCGGGCGGGGCGGCACATCGAATCCGGCACCTTCGGCGTGACCGGAGAGGCCGAGATTCTGGACGAAGGCCTGATCGACGCCATCGAGAACCACCGCTTCGCGCCGATCCAGCGGCTGACCTGGCGCAACTCGGACCTGCAATTCGGGACCATGGACCGCCTGGTGGACAGTCTGGAATCGCCGTCGGGCCACGCGCTGCTGGGCCGGGGCCGGGACGCGGACGACGTGCAGGCGCTGAAATCGCTGCGCGACATCCCGGAAATCCGCGACCGCGTGCAGGGCGGGCAGGATGTGCGGCTTTTATGGGACGTGTGCCGCGTGCCGGATTTTCGCGGGATCTCGCCTGTCGAACATACCAGCCTGCTGGCGCGAATCTTCGGCTTCCTGCAAGATGGGGCCATTCCGTCGGACTGGCTGGCCGCCGCGATCCGGCGGATCGACCGGACCCATGGCGATATCGACGCGCTGTCCAAGCGGCTGGCCTATATCCGCACCTGGACCTATGTCGCGCAGAGATCCGGCTGGGTGCAGGACGAAAGCCATTGGCGCGGCGAGACTCGCGCGGTAGAAGACCGCTTGTCGGACGCGTTGCACGCGGCGCTGACCCAACGATTTGTGGACCGGCGCACCTCGGTGCTGCTGCGCCGGCTCAAGCAGAAGGAGAGCCTTGTGGCCGAAGTGAACGATAAGGGCGAAGTGACGGTCGAGGGCGAATTCGCCGGCCGTCTGGAAGGCTTCCGCTTCCGCCCCGACCAGACCGCAACGGCGGACGAGGCCCGGATGCTGAACCGCGCCAGCTACGAGGCGCTGCGCCCGGAATTCCACCTGCGCGCCGACCGCTTCTACAACGCACCGGATACCGAGCTGGATTACACGGAACAGGGCGGGCTGATGTGGGGCACCGCCGCCATCGGCAAGCTGGTGCGCGGGGCCGACGCCCTGCATCCCGGCGTCGAGGTCTTCGTGGACGAGGAAGCGGGCCCCGAGATCGCCGAGAAGGTCAAGCGCCGCTTGCAGCACTTCATCGACCGCAAGGTGGCGGCCTTGTTCGAGCCTCTGCTGACCCTGCAAAAGGACGAGGCGCTGACCGGGCTTGCGCGCGGCTTCGCCTTCCGGCTGGTGGAATCGCTGGGCATCCTGCCGCGCGACGGCGTGGCGCACGAGGTCAAGGAACTGGACCAGGAAGCCCGCGGCGCGCTGCGCAAGCACGGCGTCCGCTTCGGCCAGTTCACGATCTTCATGCCCGCTCTGCTGAAACCCGCGCCGACCCGGCTGCGGCTGGTGCTGTGGTCGCTGGCCGAAGGGCTGGACACCTTCCCGGAAAGCCCCCCGCCCGGCCTGGTCACGATCCCGCATATCGCCGAGGTGCCCGAACAGCACTATACGCTGTCGGGATACCGTCCGGCTGGCGAACGGGCGATCCGCATCGACATGCTGGAACGGCTGGCCGATCTGCTGCGCACCCAGGACACGCGCAGCGGGTTCGAGGCCAATCCCGACATGCTGTCGATCACCGGCATGACGCTGGAGCAGTTCTCGAAGCTGATGGAAGGCCTGGGCTATGCCGCCGAGCGTGGCGAGCGTGCCAAGATCAAGACGGCCGAGGTTCCGGTCGCGGCGCCCGCGCCGGAAGGCGAGGCGTCCGACGCCCCGCTGACCGAGGAAGAAAGCGTCCTCGCCGCCGAGACCCGCGCGAAATGGGAGGCCGAGCAGGCCGAGAAACGCCGCGCCGAGGCCGAAGCATCGGGCGAGGTGATCGAGGAAGCCGAGCCCGAGATGGAGGTATTCTATACCTTCCGCTGGGCGCCGAAGCCGCGCCCGAACCGCCGTCCGCAGGGCGATGGGCAGGGACGCCGGGGCGGCCCGCGCCGCGACGGCGCAGGTCAGGACGGCGCCGCAGCCGACCGTCCGGAACGGGGCGACCGCTCCGCCCATCAGGGCGACCGGCAGGATCGTCCCGAAGGCGGGCGCCCGAACCGCGAACGCCGCGACAAGCGCGATCACGGCGAGGGCGGCGGCAAACCGCGCGGCAAGGACAACTTCAAGAAGGGCGGCAAGCCGCAGCACAACAAGCCCGCGACCTTCTCGTCCCGGCCTGAAAAGAAGGCCGATCCCGATAGCCCCTTCGCCATCCTCGCGGCGCTGAAGGACAAGAAGTGACGGACAGTCCCGACGGGCTGCGACTGGACAAGTGGCTGTTTTTCGCGCGGGTCTTCAAGTCCCGCGCGATTGCCGTCGAACGGGTCGAGGGCGGGGGCGTCCGCGTGAACGACCAGCCCTGTAACAAGCCGGGCAAGCTGGTCCGGCCGGGCGACCGGGTCGTGGTGTCGGCCTTTGGCCAGGTGCGCGCGTTGGAAATCACCGCGCTTGGCCAGCGGCGCGGCCCCGCGACCGAGGCCCAGGCTCTGTATCACGACCTGGACGAACCCGCCTGACGGATCCCGTTCGGATGCGCCCGGCCCGCCGGGAACGGCGTTTTCCGCTTGCGCGCTTTCACGAAACGGCAGTCTTTTCCAAAGCTGCGGCCTTGAATGATCGGACACCGGGGCGTAACTAGCCCTCGGAAGGAATGGAGCCTCTGATGACCTATGTCGTGACCGATAATTGCATCATGTGCAAATACACCGACTGCGTCGAGGTCTGCCCCGTGGACTGCTTTTATGAGGGTGAAAACACCCTGGTAATCCATCCCGACGAATGCATCGACTGCGGCGTTTGCGAGCCGGAATGCCCCGCCGATGCGATCCGCCCGGATACCGAACCGGCCATGGAGGAATGGGTCGAGTTCAACCGCAAATATTCGGAACTGTGGCCGGTCATCACCCAGAAAAAGGATCCGCTGCCCACCGCCGCCGAGATGGACGGCGTTCCGGGCAAGTTGGAGAAGTATTTTTCCGAAGCGCCGGGCGAGGGCGACTGACCGTCGCGATTCGCTGGCTGCCGCCGCGTCAATTTTTCGGCATTCCTGCCTTAAGTAATTGAACTTTAATAAATTTAAGGCGGAACGCCAGCCGGGGAACAATCCCCACAGGATGCTTTTTTTAGCGTCTTATTTATGCTATATTCAGGAAACATTCGCATCTGATGGGAGTCAGAGGCCCAAAGGATGTGCGCCCCGAACTGCCGATTTCCTGCTTTCTGCCGAGCAGGGATGACATCACGATCAAAAAACGCACCGAAGGTGGCTTGCGCCGCTTTCGGTTCTTTGTGTCCTTCTCAAGGCACTACCAAGAGGAAGCCAGATGTCCAAGACCAAGAAAAACGAATTCCGCCCCGATGATTTCGTCGTCTATCCGGCCCATGGCGTCGGCCGCATCGTCTCGATCGACGAACAGGAAGTCGCGGGCCTGCGGCTGGAGATGTTCGTCATCTCTTTCGAGAAGGACAAGATGACCCTGCGCGTTCCGACCGCCCGTGCCTCGGAAATCGGGATGCGCAGCCTGTCGACCCCCGACCTGATCGACCGCGCCCTGGAGACACTGAAAGGCAAGGCCCGCGTCAAGCGCGCGATGTGGTCGCGCCGGGCGCAGGAATACGACCAGAAGATCAACTCCGGCGACCTGATGTCCATTGCCGAGGTGGTGCGCGACCTGCACCGCAATGACGATCAGCGCGAACAGTCCTATTCCGAACGCCAGCTGTACGAAGCTGCCCTGGACCGGCTGACCCGCGAAGTCGCGGCGGTCAGAGGTCTGGACGAGGGTGCAGCCCAGAAGAGCGTCGAGGAAGTGCTGCTGTCCCGCGCCGCCTGATTTCAGAACTATTGTCAGGGGCGGCCCGCGCGGCCGCCCTTTTGCTGTCCGCCTTCCCAGGGGCCGCCCGTGACGGAAACGCTGTCCTTTGCCGCCGAATCGCCGCTGGCCGACGACCTGGCCCTGCTGTTCCAGCGCCACACTGCGGACATGCACGCCGATACGCCGCCCGAATCCATCCACATGATGCCGCGCGAGACGCTGGTTTCGCCGCAGATCGACTTTTTCGTGCTGCGCCGCGCCGGTGCCCCTGTGGGCATGGCGGCGCTGAAGCGCCTGGATCTCCGGCATGGAGAGATCAAGTCCATGCACATCCTGGCCGAAGCACGGGGCGGGGGCCTGTCGCGGCTGATGCTGGACCGGCTGATCGACCATGCGCGCCGGGTCGGGCTGACGCGGTTGTCGCTGGAAACCGGCGCGCAGCCCGGCTTTGCCGCCGCGCGGGGTCTGTATGCGCGCGGCGGTTTCGTCGAATGCCCGCCTTTCGGGGCCTATCGTCCCGATCCGAACAGCGTCTTCATGACCCGCACGCTGTGACTTGCGCATCGGCCTGCGATCCCGCAAAACATCGGCCTGACGGTCCCGTAGCTCAACTGGATAGAGCAGCCGACTTCTAATCGGCAGGTTGAGGGTTCGATTCCTTCCGGGATCGCCAGTGAATCTCTAGAGCATTGTTCTCAATGCGATTTCAAGCGGTTTCCGATCCGGTTTCCATAACGGTTTCCAATTTCCGTTCCCGATCCGGTCCGGAGAGCAGCCGTTTCCGGTTTGCCGCCTTGGAGTATCGCTGCACCTCGGACAGGGTTTCATGGCCGGTCCAGGCCGCAATCTGATGGGTCGTGGCCCCGGCCTCGGCCAGCGATTCGGCGCGGGCCTTGCGCAGGCCATGGGCTGATTTCCCATCCGTCAGACCTGCTTTCGCAGCGGCATCCGCGAACCAACTGCTGAAAGCCTTGTGGGACCGGGCAGCGCCGAACTTCGTCACCAGCCATGTCATGTGGCGCGGCGCCTGGCTGATGGCCTGTTTCAGCAAGTCCAGATCGGTCTGCCTGATGGCACGGATCGTCAACAAATCGCAGGCCGTTCGCGTCGTGAACGTCAAGGACGGCGACAAGGTGCGTCAGGCGCATATCGCGCCCGGCGCCTCGCTGGATGGGGAGCCGGTGAAGACCAAGGGCTTCGCCGCTGCGGTCGTAGCCGGTCATCTGTCCGTCGAGGCAGACAAGCCTGCGCCGAAGGCAGACGACAGGAAGTAACCACGGCGGGGCGGCGCATGCCGCCTCGACCAACCCGAGAGCTTCTCCATTTCGAGGTCGAGCCATGTCAGAGGTCGTTAAGTTCTATCCGCAGAATGCGGCGGATAGCCCAGACAACGTGCTTGAGCAGGCCATTGGCGTCTATGACCAAGTTCTGATCCTCGGATGGGACAAGGACGGGAATTTCGACGGCCGGGCCAGCCCGGCCCTGAAAGATCGCAGCGACGTTCTGTGGCTGGTCGAGGTGTTCAAGACCAAGCTCATGAACGGCGATTTTTGCAGCGATGAGGATTGACCATGCCCCTGATCGTCGGAAACCTGCTGACCGATCCCGAGGCGCAGTCGTTCATCAGCCTTGCCGACGCACTGGCCTATCTCGAACCCGAGGCCGCCGTCGCCGCGCCGGAAACTGCCATGGCGCAATGGATCGCTGCGGATGAAACCGTGCAGGAGGCATCGCTTGTGCGGGTCTCCCGTTGGCTGGCCGGGCATTTCCAGTGGTATCCGCTGGGCGCGGTCGAGCTGATCCGTGTGGGCCATGTCGCGGCCCGCCTAGCTGCGGAAAGCCATGGGAGAGAGACTTTCGCGGGCGTGGATGGCTCGGCTGCTGTGAAGCGCGAAAAAGTCGGGCCCATTGAGGTCGAATATGTCGGCGCATCGGTCGCCGATGTCGGGGGCCTATCATTCGATTGGCTACGGCCGATGCTGCGCGGCCTGATCGCCGCGCCAGGCCTCGGCATCGGCGTCATGGTGGTGTGATGGGCTTCGACTATTCCCGGCTGCAATCCACGGCCGACAGGCTGATCACCCGCTTCGGCGCCCCCGCCACGCTCTACCGCCTGCCCGCGCTGACCGGCGCCCCGTCGGACGGCGACGGCCCGCAGAACCCGTGGGAGGTCGAACCGATTGGCGGCGACGATGATCCGACGACGATCCCCGATCCGGTGCCGATGCAGATCCCGGTCATCGCCGTGGATAAGGGCGCGACCACGCGCTATAGCCGCGATGACAGCGGCGCACTACTGCCAAGGACCGTGCGCGTCGTGTTGATCGCGGCGAAGGGTGTCGCGCCGCAGATGGGCGACCGGATTGAGTTGGCGGACGGGATGCATGAGATCGCTCGGGTCAATCCGGTGAAGCCCGGCGACACGGCGCTCTTGTTTGAGGTCGAGGTCGCGGCGTAGGCTGGCGGCATGAGCCTTTACCAGTGCTGGTGCATCCTGTGGCACCTCGACCGTGGCAACATCGACCACGCCCGCATCTGCGCAATCCTGCCCGCGTCCGCCTTTGCCTTCGGCGATGAGTTGATGCGCGCCGCCTTCGTTGCTGGTATGGTGGATGCAGCGCGAGGCAAGGGAACTGATAATGGATGACCGCGATCTTGCTTACGATCCCGCGAAGCAGTTGAAGAACGGGCGCCCTCGGTATCCTAAGCCATCAGCATGGGGCAGCCCGATGATCGCCATTGCCCTGGCAGTAATCGCCGCGTTTTTGGCCTCAACAAGCCTCTTGGCCTTCCTGAACTAATCTGGCCGCAGCAATTATTCCGGCCCCGCTTCGGCGGGGCTTTTTGCATGACGAGGCGCAATGGCCCGCAACCCGACCCGCACCCAGATCGCCGCGATTGAGACGCTGCTGGCCGGTGCCGAACAGCAGATCAGGGACGCGTTCCTGGCCGCGATCTACGCTGCGCGGGGCAGGGTGGACCTGGGCGCCCTGGTCGACGCGCTGGAGCGGCGGGACATGGCTGCGGCGATGGAGATGTTACGGTTCGACCAGTCGCTGCTGTGGCCGTTGGAAGAGGCGGTTCGCGGCACGTTCCTAACCGGCGGGGCGATGGTCGGCGAGGCGCTGCCCCAAGGGCTGCAAGGGCGGTTCGGGTTCAACGGTCGCCACCCTCGCGCCGAGACGCTGATCCGCAACCAGGGCGCCGCGCTGGTGCAGGTCATCGAGCGCGAGCAGACCGAAGCGATGCGCCTGGTGCTGACGGATGCGATGGAGAAGAACCGGCCCGCTCGGCAGGCGGCGCTGGACATCACGGGGCGGATGAACCGGGTGACGAAGCGGCGCGAGGGCGGGAGCGTCGGGCTGACGGCTGAAACGGCGGACCACCTGATCAACGCCCGCGCGACCCTCTCGGACCCGGCGCGGCTGCGGGAATACTTCGTGGTGGACCGGGCCACCGGCAAGCGAAAGCCCCGATATGCGTTGAGCGATGCCCGGTATCTGCCGCGCGTGGCGAAGGCCATCAAGGAAGGGCGCAGGCTGGCTGCGGCCGATATCGAGCAGATGATGACCAGCCACAAGAACCGGGCGCTGGCCTATCGCGGGCGGGTCATCTCGCAGAACGAGGCGTTCACGGCGCAGGCGGCGGGGCGGCATGAGGCATACAGCCAGATGCTGGAAAATCCGGACATAGAGGCCGTCAGCGTCCGCTGGCAGCACAGCCCGCAGCGCGAGCCGCGCCCAGACCATCGTGCGATGGATGGAACGAAGGTGAATCTGGGTGAGGATTTCGAGTTCCCGGACGGGACGCGGATGGCCTACCCGCACGATCCGCGCGGCGGGGCCAAGCACAGCATTGGCTGCAAGTGCGTTGCGATCTATCGGTTGATCTACCGGAGAGACTGATGGCGAAAACATTCACCGCCTCGCTGGCCGGTCTCTGCGATCAGGCCAAGGGCAACATGCGCCACATCATGCGTGAGAGCGTGCAGGACGTTCTGGAGGCCGCGCAGACGCCGCAGCCGAAAGCTGCGATCCGGGGCGGGCCGCCGGAACAGGGCAAGATCCCGGTCGATACGTCGGAGCTGATCAACAGCCTGACTGTGGACGGGGCACAAGGGGCCGATGCCTATGTGGTCAAGATCGCGGGCATGGAGCTGGGCGACGTGATGGAGTTCGCCTGGACGGCGGATCACGCTGCACGGATCGAATACGGCTTCGTCGGCACCGACAGCCTGGGCCGCGAATACGAACAGGAGGGGGCGCATTTCGTCGGCGCCAACGCCGCCCGGTTCAGCGAGTTCGTGGAGAAGCGCGCGGCCGAGGTGAAGAAGTGACACCATCCGGCATCCAGAACGCCATCGGCCAGCACCTCTTGGCAGCTTTCCCGCGCATAGTCTGGCCGAACCGCACGACCCCGCTGCCCGCACGCCCCTACCTGGTGATGCAGAACGCCGCACGTAGCGACACTGACCGCGCGCTGGCGGGGGGCAAGGGCTACAGCGAAGGGCGGCAAATCGTGGTCGTCGTGGCCGACCTGAACGCCTTCGCAACGTCCGCCGACGACCTGGCTGCGACAATCAGGGCGCGCTTCCCGAGGGCCCTGCGCCTCGGCCGGCTGACCATCGTCCGGTCGCAGGTGCTGCCGGGCTATACCACCGACACGGATTACCGCGTACCCGTCAGCATCGACTGGATCGCCGTCTGACCTTGCCCCGCCACCGGGCTGCCTGAACGGGCGAACAGGGGGCAATCAACCAACCTGGGACGCATCACCCCGCCACCGGCGGGCCGTTCTGTTTTGCTGAAAGGGCAAACCATGGCCGATAATCTGACGACCGGCATCGGGACGATCCTCTTCGTCTCCGCCACGCTTCCCGCCACGCTGACCGAGGCAGGCTTCACCGCCGTTACCACCTGGGTCGAGGTCGGGGAAATCACCGAAATCCCGGAATATGGCGGCTCGTCCGAGGTCGTCACCCACACGCCCCTGAAAACGGGGGTGCAGGAGAAGTTCCACGGTCCTTCGAACGCGGGTTCGCTGCAAATTCCGATGGCCTATGATCCCTCCGACGCGGGCCAGATCATTCTGAAGGCGGCCAAGGCCGACAAGAAACAGCGCGCCTTCAAGATCGAATACCCCAAGGTGGATACCGCCGCGGACGAACCCCGCAAGGATTACTTCGTGGGCAAAGTCTTCGGCGTCACCCGCAGCGCCACCACCAACGGCGTAGTCTCCGGGACCGTGACGGTGGGACTGGACATGGAGCCGATCGAAGTCCTGGAAACCTGATCCGGTCCCACGACCGGCGGGCCGGGGCGTTTGGTGCAGCGCCTCGGCCCACAATGCACCGCACCACAGGAAGAGCATCATGGATTTTCTGAAAGCCTACGACGCGCGTGGCGCGGCCGAGACGGCGCGCGAGATGGAACTTCGCGACCAGTCGACGGGCGAGGTCATCACGAACGGCGGCAAGCCCTGCATCGTGCTGGTGAAAGGCGCATCGAGCCGGACTATTCAGGCCGCGCTCCGCGACGACGAGATTGCCCGCGCGAAGAAGGCAAAGGCCGCGAAGGACGCTGGGGGCGAGATCGACACGCAGACCGCCGAGGATTTGCATCGGCAGACCTGCAAGGCCGCCAGTCGGTTCATTGTCGGCTTCAAGAACATGCAGACCGCGGGCGAGGACGGGAAGGTGCGCGACCTGACTGCCCATGACGTTCCGGCGTTCATCGACCTGACGTTCATCAGCTTGCCGCATCTGATGCGTGAGCGCGTCGACGACGAATGGCGCAAGCCGTCCTTCGCCCAGCAGGTGTTGGACTTCGCCCAGGATGACGCCGCTTTTTTGGCGAAGTCCGGGAAAGCCTGACCCTCTACGCCCGGCAGTTGGGCTGGCTGCACGCCAGGCCCAAGCGGGACGGAAAGGAAGGCAGGCCCCGGATACAGGCGCGGCGGGATGCTGGCGCGCCGCTGAACCTCCCGCAGATCACCGCCCGGCGCGATCTGCTGGACGCGATGATGGCCGAGGATGGCATCGGCTGGTGCCAGATCGACGGGATGGGTGAGAGGCGGCCGCTGCCTTGGGCCGAGATTGTGGCGTTCGCTGCGCACCAGGGGCTGGACGAGTGGGAGCGCGGGACGATCCGCGCACTGTCTTTGGCCTACCTGGACGGGCTGGAGATCGGGGCCGACCCGGCGGGTGTGGCACCGTGTGCGGGTGCTGACCCGGCGGCAGATCGCCGCGCCCTGGCGGCGGGTATCAGGGGGGCGTTGAGGGCGGCGTATCAGATGTAGTCCAGATCGTCGCCCATTGCGTCAGGCGCCGTTACCTCAATCCAAAGCAGTTCCACGGTCTTGATCGCTTCTACCGGACGGAACCACACACTATGGGATAGGGTAAAGTCAGGGCCGTTGATCCGAAGCTTCGTGCGCGCCAAATAGACGCCGTTAACCTCGGTTTCATCGAAGCCCAGAGGGCGTCTGGCCAGCGCATACATGATCGGCGCAATAGCTTCGTCAACTGAGCGGGCGCCGCCGCAATGGGCCACACCACGTAGATAGTCTTCGTTCTCAGCTATAGTCCACAGCAAGGTTACCAGCCAAGCTCCGCAGCAAGCACCCGTGTCCGGTCCTGTTCAGCGCGGCTAAGGGGCGACGTGTCCAGATGCGCGAATTCGTAAGGCATCGCATCCCGGAGATTAACCACTCGCCAGCGGACATCGTGCGAAGCGTCGCTCACCTCACGCGCGCTTTGGCCCCACAATACTTCAATGAAGTGGTCGACAATTTCGACCTCATCGGGGGTGAAGAACTGCATGATCGGTTCGCGTCGCGCGACCGTTCGATGGTAGCCGATGTCGTTGGGGTCACTCGGCCCTTCCAGGCTAATCGCGCCTTCTTCGATCAGCTTCCTGCGGGTGGGGACGAGCGCCTTCGGTGCTGGCCCCTGACGTAGCTTGAAATAGCGCATCCCCGTTAGAGGCACGCCGAATTTCTCGAAGGCGGTAAAGTCCGAGTGGTAAAGGATCTTGTTCAGCTTCACCGCACCGAAGGTGGGATCTTCCGAGCACTGCTTCGAGATGTAGATAATCAACTCTCGGAACCGCTGCACCCCGCGTTCGACGGGGTAGGTTTCGTGCAGATATTGGCCGTTCGCCATACTGAACCTCCTTCCGTTCTTGGATTCGGACGCGTCTAGGTTAACCGTACAACATAGGGAGTGTTCCACAAAACGCGAAATCCGACGCCCGGATAGCTGCTTCGCGGATAGGATTTGACTGCCTGCCCGTCAGTCTGGACGGTTGTAGGTGGCGTGGCCCGTGTGAAAGTCACGCCAAAAGTCGGCCCGAGAGCCAGAGCCGCGACAAACCCTAGCTTTCCCCGCGGAAGATGATGTTCTTCAACAGGTATCGGTAGCCGCGCGTCCAGCTTTCATCCGTGTTGCCGCGGATATCGACCGCCCCGTGACGCAGATTCGTCCTTGCCTCCACATCCCGCAGGAAGAAGTTCATCGAGAGGATCAGTTCAGAAGTCTTCTGCAACTCGCCGGTAGCCGAATAGTCTGCTCCCAGTTCTTGGGCCAGCTTCATGTCGCAGCCGTTGCATGACGCGATGTTCTTGATGCTCTTGAGCTGCTCGGCCACGGGCGAGATATCAACCAGGGTGAAACCGCGCTCCGAGAGTTCTGCCGCGATCTGATCCTCGACCATGGCAATGCGTGCCCGTTCATCGGAATCGTCCAGGTCGCCGGCATTGTTCATGAGGTAGATGCCGAAAAAGGCAACCTTGCCGCGGGGAACGGCATCATCAGCATGGGCTGGGGAGAGGATCAGCGACGCAGCAAGGGCAAGCAGTGTTTGCTTCAGCATGATGAGGCTCCGGTTGGCCTAGATACCCTAGCATGGCTGCCCGCCGCTGCTATCGGACAGAAGTTGCACTGTGTGCATTTTCGTTCGCCATTGGTTGCCTGACCTCCGGTCTGGTGCTGTGCAACGATCTGGGTCAGCCGACAGGGACGAACAACACCCTGTCCCAGGCCTCGAAGCGCCCCGCGTTCGTCATGGCGACTTCCCACGCCGTCTGGCTGAAGGCGAATTCCTTGGTGGCCTGCTGGAAGGCAGCATGGG
The DNA here is from genome assembly GCF_900631945.1 of Paracoccus haematequi. Taxonomy (GTDB): domain Bacteria; phylum Pseudomonadota; class Alphaproteobacteria; order Rhodobacterales; family Rhodobacteraceae; genus Paracoccus; species Paracoccus haematequi_A. Next base: position 55,896 of record NZ_UZWE01000030.1, on the reverse strand, counting down.
CCTCGGGCGTGTCGGCAAGGGGCTTTGCGGCGAAGCCTTCGGCGGCGGGGGCAACGGTAGCGTGGTCGATGGTCGGCAGATCGGTCATGCGGTGCTTTCGGTAGGGGTGGGTAAGTTTGCCGTGCTTGCGTGGAGCCGGGCGCGTGAAAGTCACAGAAAAAGTGAAAATGCGGTCAAGGAACGGGCGGTTCGTTGCCTTCGTGCCAGACCTGTAACATCCCGTCCACCTTGCGGATAACGACATACTCATCAAGCAACCATGCGCGACGTGTCACACCGTCCTTCATGGTCTGAGCAGACGCCTTCTCAAATTCGGCCGATGGGGATGGATACTTCTCTTCCAGCGCCGCAACGATTTCGGCGGTTGTGGACCGCGAATTGTCCTTCGCAGCAGCATCAATCCGCGCCTTCAGCTCCGCAGGAATGCGAATTTTAAACTGTATGTCGTGATGAGTCGGGATTGCCATACACTCTTCGTAAGGACCACATGGGTTCTTGACAAGGATGGACCCATTGGGTTTATATGAACCCGTTGGGTCCATAAGGTGAGAGGTCATGGAGAAGCGACAGTTCAAAATTAACCTTCCGGCAGATGTGGACGGATGGGTGGAAGCGGAAGCGAAACAGAATTGCCGATCGAAGGCGGGGCAGATCGTCTTTGCGCTGAGATCGGCAATGGCAGCGGGGGGCGATCTTGCCGGACAGACCCCCGCTGCCGGGAACGAAAACGCCGCGTTCGAGCGCGGCGCTGTCTAACCACAACGGTAATGGAGCTACCGATATGACTGCCTACAGTCCTAACATGAACCTGCCGGTCGTGCAAATTGCTGACACGCAGGTCCAGCAGATCGCCTACAAGGGTGAGCCTGTCGTAACCTTCGCCATGGTGGACGAGATCCATCAACGCGCGGACGGCACTGCGGGCCGGAACTTCCGTGAGAACCGGGATCGGTTCGATGAAGGCCGTGATTTCATCCGGATCAGTGCCGACGAAATTCGTCGCCACAAGATCATGGAGATTTCGAGCAAGGCGCATGGAGATGTGGTGCTGCTAACCGAGCGCGGCTACCTCAAGCTGGTGAAGCCGATGCAGGACGACCGAGCGTGGGAAGTGCAAGGCGAGATGATCGACTGCTACTTCAAGGTGAAGAATGCTGAGCCGCTGGACCGGCCGATCATGTCGACGGCACTGTCTCGCGAGGCCCGCTTGCAGTTCAAGCAGTCCCTCTGGCTGGCGAAGCAATGCAAGCTGGATGGCAATCAGGCGATCCTGTCGGCAAACCACGCAACTCGCGTTCTGACCGGGGTCGATATGATGGGCCTGATCGGGGTGAGCAGGGTCGAAGCACCTGACGATCATCAGGACATCAACCCTTCCGAGATCGGCAACCGCCTTGGAGGCTTCAAGGCTGTCGCGGTGAACAGGATGCTCTGCGACCACGGCTATCAGGTCCAGTTCCGCGACTACAAGGGGCGCCCATATTACGAACTGACCGACAAGGGCAGGGCGGCTGGTGCCCGGATGAAGGACACGAAGAAGAAGCACGACAATGGGACGCCCGTTCTGCAACTGATGTGGTCCAGCCGCATCGTTGACGCGCTTCGTGGCGATCTTGAGGGCGCCTCGGCATGACGCGCGAATACTTCGAAATCTCCGCTGCCGTCTATGCCATGCTGAAAATCGCTGAAATCGCGGTGGAGGTCTATGATCTCGAACGGGCAGCGGCGAATGAGAAAGCCGACCTGCACAGCGCGTATCAGATTTTCAAGGCCGTGAAAGGCATTGATCGTGTCGAGCGCGACAGCCCCGAGTGGGAAGCCATGATGGCTGAAACGGCGGGGGAATACGCCGCTTCAGAGGCAGCCAAGCGCAAGGTCTACAACGCCAAGCGCCGCTTGAAAGCTGCCATCGCAGCGGCCTGCTGAAAAACAAGCGGCCCCCGGCGCGTGTGCAGCGCGACCGGAGGCCTTACCAGAAACCTGATCCGTAGGAAATCAGATCAATGGATACTATCGAACATAGCGGATCGACCGCCCCCAGCCAAGGAAACACCGTTTCAAGGCGCAACCTTCTCGCTGCCAGCCCCGCTGCTTGCTTGATGGCCGCAATCGGCGGTGCCTATGCCGCCGGGGCCGAGGCGGCCGGTGCTGCGCCGGTCCTCACCCACACCACCCTCGCCGACCAAATCCTGCACCACGTCGCCGAAATCGAGCGGCTGTTGCAGGACGCAGCGCCTGAGGGCGTCGAACTGACCAGCGTCTGCTGGCGCGTTGGCGCGGACGACTTCTGGGCTTCGGGCGACTGGATCGACCCGGTGGACCCTCGGTTCTACAAGCTGGCGCATTTCCGCCCGCAGCACCGGCCGGATTGGTGGGTGCAGGGAATGGAAGGAGGCGAGGCGGCATAACGAAACCGGCCCTCGGGTCGTAGTGGGGGCGGGTGATCGCCCCTGCTGGCTGATGTTGCGGGGTTGACGGCAGATGTGGAGTTGCCATCTTATAGGTAGCCCAGCCTTCGGAGTGAACGACGTGCGTTCGATCAGTAAATCACCTGCTACAGGACGCTTTGTGGTGTCGAACCAGAAAGGGCCGAACATGAAGGCACGTTCATCTTCCTCGGCCACCCCGAAAGGAAAGCCATCTCAGGTGTCCAAGGAGGCGGCAGCCAGCAATGCTTCGCGGCATAGCGAAGCGCTGATCCGGTTGGCTGATCGCTAAGCGGCATTATCGGCTTACCTTGGCCGACGCCATTGATGCCCATAGCATCGCCTTGGAGTACGGCGGCGGCCGCCCCGGCATTCGCGACATCAACACCTTGGCGGGGGCTCTTGGCCGCCCCTTTCATGGCTATCACCGCTTCATCCATGAGAAGTGCGCGGCACTGCTGCATGGGGTGGCCTCAAGTCACGGCTTCACTGACGCAAACAAGCGGACGGCATGGCTCGTCACGTTCATCTTGATAGAACGAAGCGGTTATCATCTGGAAACCTTGGAGGATGACCGGATCGATGATGTCGCCGTGGCTGTAGTGGAACGGACGATGACAGAAGGTGAACTTGCCATTTGGTTCAAAGATCGCCTTATTCGCGCATTGTGAAACAAGAACGCCTTTGGGGGGCGTTCTGCTATTCAAGAATCAGCCAGAACAGATCGGCACGCGGGCTGCCTTGCCTGGGTCAACGACCTGAACTGCTACTGAAGTCCTGCGCACACTTCACTGCCAGTTGCAGTGGCTAGGGCAAAGCTTCCGAACCAATCGCGTTTGTTTGATTGATTGGCGGCTTCGCTCTCTGGCGATGCGGCGAAGCGCGTCAGAAGATTGCAGGCCCCTTCGTGGCCGCAATCCTCAGGTATTTGTTTTTGACCCAACAGAGCTTCAAGCTCGTGTTTGAATTCGCTTGATGCGGCTGAAGAGGCAAATCCTATTAGTGTCAGGCCATCAGAAGTAACGGAAAAAACGGGAGAGCCGGAAGAACCGACAACGGTGTCCAGGGTGCTGCACATCACAGCGTCGTCGGAGAATGCCATTTGGCTTCTTATCCAGCCGAGAGCAATTTGACAGCCTTCGGGCGGGCGCATTTGCCCCGTATGGACCTCAACCCGATAACGCCCATAAGCATATTGCACACTAAAAAGCTTATCATTTGATGGACTTGGGTTTCGCCCGCAAGATACATCGATTTCTCCTAGAAGACCCGAGGGAACAAGTTCACCCAATGGTTCATCAAGGGTGATTTCGGCCCGGTCAGCAGGCAGTCGCTTGATTAACTTACATCGCCCAACCAAAGTCGTTGTCGGCATTGGCTCAAGAGAGCGTAAGGCAACACGGATACTCGAATTACTACAGTCCACTTCGGACATTTCACTCAATGAGTCTAATCCAAAAATTTCTCCCTTTGCCATCTTCGATGCGCAATGAAAAACAGTGTCTATCACGGAACGGTTGCCAGGGCGAACAAATCCAGTGCAAGCAGGTATGTCGCCTGACGTGATCGAACCATAATCAGCCGAGCCGTCGGAACTGACTGGCAACGTCTCGAAGCCAAAGCTTTCGTCGCCCAAACTGAACTCTGTTGTGATTTGAACTGTGTCATGACGCGCCCGCCAGCAGTCTGCGGCTAGCGATGATCCCCTGGCGTTCTCGCAGGATGGTGGTTCGAACAACGGATTGAATACATCATGAGAGGAAATGGCGTCCTCTTGAGGCGCCCAAACAGAGATCGTTTGTTGCGGGTAACAAGGTAGATAAACGTAGTCACAGTTTCGCGGTAAATGAATTGGAATTGACGGCAGAGGGATTGGAGGAACTGGAGTAAAGTCTGGAGGGCCGACTGGCATTTGGTTGTCGCCGGGGAAGCGTTGCCAGCTCGTCGTCACAGAGTATTTATCCGTAAGCCATTTATGGCTATCGATTATGTTGGAGCCGTTGTTCAATCCAAAATCGATGCCAAAGTCACCTGCGGCTACGGCGTTGGGCCATAACAAGATGCAAATAACATTGATGATGGCCGAACGTTTCATTGCAAGTACTCGAGTCCTGCCTCAATAAAACTCTGCAGGGCGTCGGTTCTCGCCGCGACAGCGTACTGTCCGTATGTTATGCAGTGCGCTACTCGATCAGTTGCTGGCCTACTAGGCCCGGGAACTGGAGGAGCGCCAAGCTTAACGGTATAGTGCTGGATGATTCCGATCAGTTCCAGTGTCTCTAAATTGGACGAGTTTATCATTCGAAACACGCCCGCGCCACTATCAGCATTGCATACAGGATTTGTTATGCGCTTTCCGTCGAGCGTCAGGCCATCTATTAAATGGAGGTTGAAATTTGTCGAATCGCTTAGTGTTAGGCGAGCTGGCGGGACAAAGTATAAGCGGTCTGCTGCGGCTGACTGTGTTAGCAGAGTAAGCCCCCACCCCGATACAGTTCGGTAACGACCTTCATCTGAAGTCGTTGCCACAGGTACGACACGCTCATCCGGGCAGTCGACGGCTCTTGGTAATTTTATTAAGGCAACGTCTCGCGCCCGGTCACCTTCGTCATCGTTATTGACTACTTTCGGATGAAAATAGGCCGTATCACGCGAGATGCGCGCATGATGAGGTCCGCTGGCTCCGCAGCGCCGAGTGCTTCTGAAGGTTACCGAAATCCTACGTTTCAGCTGCGTTGTTCCGACGACGTAAATGCAATGCCTTGCCGTGATAATAACTTGGTCGGATATTAACGTGGCAGTGCACCCTGGGTTGCTGCCGCCAAAGGTAATCCGGCCAACTCCAGGGAAACTATAATCAGGTGCGACGTTCCCGTACGGGATCGTGCCTCCCCCGATAAAGCCTTCTAAATCAAATTCCTCTGGAGCACTGCTCTGTGCTAAAGCGGGCCATGCGCTCCAGATGAAAGCTAGTACAGAAAATATACGACAAGCGGTCCGCATGATTGCACCACGCAAAAGGAACAGATTCAAATCATGCCACGTTCGCCGATTCGGTCCAATAGGCCCTGGCCCCATGATCGAGGGGCGGCTCGCGCCTTTGAGAAGGTCGTCGTGATCAGTTAGTTTGCTTTCTGCGGGCCTCTGTTTCCGTCGGATGGGCGTTGGGTTCTGCGTGTAGGCGCCCCAAGAAAGGGCGTCCTGCTATTCAGCACCCATCGTAATTCCTGTTGCCGCTGGCAGTGATCGTATACGTGCCCCCGCGCGGCCCGACATAGCAGCGACTGGACGACTGCCGCGGTGCCGAGACGCGCACAGGCCTCGGCTTGTATCGCGTAGCGTTCGCACTGATCGTCCTGCCCCACTCGCAGGCGTTCCCGTCGCCGTCGCGATCCAAACCATGGGGGTCGTTCACCGGCCCGCCAGCGGCCAGGAAGAAGCGCTGGGCTTCTGCACCCGAAGCGAAGTCGGAGCAGTTGCGATCGCCCGAAACGGGCGTGGAACGAGAGTAGAGGGTCCGCCCGACCGTGCTTGATGTGCGGCGTCCGATGTATTCAGAACCCGAGGATCGCTGGCCACGCGCCGCGAGTTCTGCTTCGATCAGCATCATCTCACGGGCGTTTCCGGTAACGGACAGGTCGTGCCAAAGGGTTTCGGTCGCGAGGGCCGAGTAGTTAACGATCGGTGGGGCAGCGGTCTGGGTAGGGCCACAGGAAGCAAGCAAAGCGACGCCGGCCGGGGCGGTGCCGCGGCGAATGATCCTCAAAAGCATGGTGATTCCCCCCGAAATGCTCCCGTCCCATTGCCCGCGGTAACAGGGGCGTGAGTCAAGGCGGATTATTGCCGATGCCTAATTGTGCGAAGCGATCATGCCTAGGAACTGGAAGTCCGGGGGCGGCGGAAGCTCGCACCCTCCCGCGATCATCATGTCAACGATTATGCCTTGGCGCAGCAGGATGTTCGTCATTGCTGACTGAGCTGTCTCCGCCCGCAAGGTGCTGCTCTCGCTCTTGCTGGACCGATCGAAAAAGATCAGGGCGTTGTCGAATTTCGAATAGGCTGCTGTCAGGCTAGCGCAGTCCTGCGCCGCAGCAGCGCCAGACGAAAGAACCACTGCGGCCATAGCCGTCCGAAATACCTTCATTATCCGTTCCTCCAAGCCCTGCCTTCATTTGGCGGGGCTTTCTCGTATCTGCAAGGATTCGCTATGCCCGAAGCAGCCCGCCTGGTCCTTGTGGCCGACAGCACCAGCCTGAAGCAGGGCGAGAATGCCCTCGATAGCCTGGCCCGCACCGGCGGCCGCGTCGAGGGCAAGCTGACCGTCGATATGGGCAAGATCGAGCGTGCCATGGCGTCGCTTGGCGGCGTCATGGGCAACCTAGACAAGACCATGCAGGCCGTTGAGCGCGCTGTAAGCGGTTCCGTGGGGCGGGCGCAGCAGGAAACGACCAAAGCGGCCCGGACCTTCGACGATCTGCGCCGGGCGATCGACCCTGCCTATGCCGCAAGCCAGCGCTTCGCCGAGGTTCAGGCGGAACTCGCTGCCCTGGTCGGGCAGGGTGCCGCCAAGCAGTCTGAAGCCAACCAGGTGCTGGAGATTGCCCGCAGCCGGTATCTCGGCATTGCCACGGCTGCGGAGGCCGCCGAGGAAGCGCAACGCCAGCAGGCGCAGGCAGTGGCCCAAGCGACGGGTAACTTCCAGGCTTTGCGTGCAGCAGTTGACCCGATCTACGCGGCATCGAAGCGATATGAGGCTGCTATCGAAACGGCAGACGCCGCGCTGAAATCGAAGATCATCACCGAAACGGAACATGCTCGCGTGCTGCAAATGGCGGCGTCCAAGATGCTGGCGATTGCACCATCGGCGGAACAGGCAGGCGCCGCGACCCAGAAATTCGGCTTGGTCGCAAACCAACTCGGCTATCAAATCCAAGACGTTTTTGTCTCCGCTCCGATGGTCGGCTGGTTCCGCGCCGTAGCGCAGCAGGCACCTCAGGCGGCGGGCGCGTTTGCCATGTTGGGCGGGTCAATCGGGACGATTGTTCCCTGGATCGGCACGGCGATTGCGGTCGGTGCCGCGCTGATGCCGATGTTCGTTGCAGCCGGAAAGGAGGCAAAGACCACCGAGGACGCCATCAATGATCTGACCGGCTCGCTTAACAGTTATCGGGATGCCGTCACGAACGCGCTGATGCCGATGGATGAACTCTGGAAGAAGTTCGGGCAGGGCGCGCAAGCAGCCCGCGAAACCTATGCTGCGATGGTCGAGATCGAGCGCATTCAGTATTTCAAGGAAATGAGCGCGACCGTCGCGACCCTGACTGGCGACCTGCAAGGCATCACAAAGGCCGTGCAGGACTGGCAGGCCGCGACCAAGTTGCCGGATTTTATGCGCGAGGAGGCAATTGCGGGCGCAGGCTCTGCGGCCCAGGCACTCGCTACCGCCTTCGGCCTTTCGGTCGTCGAAGCGCACCGCGTTGCCAACGCCATCCAATCGTTCAAGGCTGCGTCGGATGCTGGGCCGCGCGAGGCCGCTGCCGCGTCTCGTGCTTTGGGCGATCAGTTGATGCGTGCCTATGAGGCCAGCGGCCGGACGAACGATGAGTTGCTGGCCTCCGCCGAACGGTCCTATCAGTTTTCGATTAACGCCCAGGAAGCGGCGCGAGCACTTGGCGATGCTGATGCAGCGGCAGCTGGGGCGGCCACTTCGACGCAGAACTGGGCGATAGCGATGGCGGGGGTTCGTTCTGAAATCCTCGGGATCGTCTCGGCCCTTTCGCAGATTGGCGGCGGCATGATCTCGAACGCGGCCAAGTTCGTGGAGATCAATGCCCTCAAGGCTGGTCGATCAGTGGCCGAGGCCCGCGTCGAGATGGAGAAGTTCAACGTCGCGGCGAAATATGATGGGCAGATCATGGCGGCTGAGGCACGGGGCGGCATTTTCGGCTGGACCGAGGCGCAGGCGCTGAAGGCTGCCAAGTCGATGGAAATGGCCGGCATCGCTGCCACGACCGAAGCTGACGCATTGCGTAAGAACGCCGCAGAAGCCGAACGCGCTGCAACCAGTAAGGGCCGTTCAGGCGGTGCATCCTCCGCCGCCGCCAAAGAGTCGGCCAAGCTCGCCGCCAACCTCGACCGAGAAGCCGAACGCTGGCGCGACCTGCTGGACCCCATGTCCCGCTATCGCCGCGACGCCGCGCAACTGGCCCAACTCACTGGCATCCTGTCGAAGGGCGAAATGGCCGAGGCACAGAAGCGGTTGAACGTCGAACTGGCCGACTCCCTGCCGCTCGCGGGCAAGTTCGTGGACATCATGTCCGAAGGCCTGCTGAACGGCTTCAGCGGCACCCTGTCCAGCATGTGGGACATGCTCAAGAGTTGGCTTGCGAATGCCATCGCCATGGCGGCGAAGAACCGGATCGTCATCGCCATGGGTCTGGGCGGGATCGGCGCAGGTGACGCGCTGACTTCCGCTCTTGGCGCGGCGGGTGCACCGATCGGCGGCGTCGGCGGGGCCGCGGGCAGCATCCTGGGCGGCATCACGTCCTTCGCTGGCAGCGTCATGTCCGGCGCCTCGGGCTTCCTGACGGCCGCCGGCGGAGGCATCGGCAGCGCGGCGACCTACACCGGCTTCATGTTGAAAGGCGCGACCGCCAGCTTGACCGGCTTCGCATCGGCCCTCGGAGCCATCGCCCTGCCGGTGGCCGCTGTCGCAGCGGTGTTCAGCTTCTTCAAGACCAAGACGAAGCAACTGGACGCCGGCCTGCGCGTGACTATCGACGGCCTGGACGCGCTGACCGAGACGTTCGAGAAGGTCGAGAAGAAGAAGTTCTGGGGCTTGTCCAAGAAGGTCCGCACCTACTACGACACTGCCGACGCGGAGACGCAGCGCGCGGTGGAGAACGCAATCAACGGCTTGCAGGCGGGTGTGCTGTCGGCAGCGGATGTGCTGGGCTTCGGGGCCAAGACGTTTGAGGACTTTGCCCACACGGTGAAGATCAGCACCAAGGGCATGAGCGACGAGGAAGCCCAGAAGGCGCTGATCGAAGCCATCGGCGGTGTCAGCGATGCCTATGCCTCGATGATCCCCGGCCTGAACCGCCTCGCGGAAGACGGCGAGACCGCCAGCCAGGCCCTGTCCCGCCTTTCCGGCGCGCTGGTCGGCGTCAACGGCATCATGGACACCCTGGGCCACCGCTTCCGCGCGGCCGGTCTGTCCGGGGCCGATACCGCCTCGAAGATCGCCGATGCGTTCGGGGGGCTTGACGCGATGGCGCAATCGACGCAAGCTTTCTACGGGGCATTCTATTCCGACGCAGAGCGCCTGGCGACCACGACCAGGCAGACGGCCAAGGCCATGGCGGACCTTGGGATCGCCATGCCGCAGACCCGGAAAGAATACCGCGCGATCATTGGTGCTATGGACCTGACGACGGAGAGGGGGCGGGCGACCTATGCCGCCTTGATCGGCCTGTCTGGCGCCTTTGATCAGATCCTGCCGCAGATCGCCGGGTTCACTGCGCGGATGGCAAAGTTGCAAGACCGCGTGGCAACGGCCTTGGGTACCGTCCTCGACGGGCTGTCCGATGCGATCAAGATCAACGCCGCAGCGGCAGCCGACTGGCGCAAAGCCGGGACCGGCATCCGCGAATACCTGGACAAGCTGCGCGGCACGGCTTCGGCGCTGTTCACGCCGCAGCAGGCCCTGGCCTTCAACCGCTCGGCGTATCAGCGGACCTTGCAGCAAGCCATGGGCGGCAACGTCGAGGCGGCGCAGGCCCTGCCTGGCGCGGCGCAGACCTATCTGTCGAGCGTGGGTGACACTGCCCGCACCCGTGAGGAAGCGGCGCTGGCACAGGCTCGCGTGGCGGCCGCCCTGGGAAAAGTGGCGGTGAAGTCCGATATGACCGCGACCGCGCTGGAAGCCATCGCGGGGCTGCAACAGCGCCAGGTTGACCTGCTGTCCAAGGCGCAGGCGGACATCGCCGCCGGAAACGCCCTGACCAGAGAGGGCATCGAGAAGCTGATCGGCAGCCTCGGCCTGATCGACGAGCGGATCCTGAAGCGCGCCAGCGATGCGGGCGTGATCGTGGAAGGGTTCGGGAAGACCCTGAAATCTGTCGGGCTAAACGTTCCTGGTGCTGATGGGCTGCGAACGGCTCTGAACGACCTGCGCGCGGCCATCATGGCGGAGACGAAACGGCAGCAGGACGCGGTGAAAGCGGCCGCCGGCGTCGTCAACAAGCCCACGCCGGCACCGGCGGCGCTAAAGCCTGCGACCCCCACCAAGCCGAAGGCTTACACGCTGGACGACTACCAGGTGCGGACAAGTCAGGTCGGCGGGTCGAACGGCATGGGCGACAAGACCCGGATCGTCGGGCCGCTTGGAGGCGTCAAGACCTTCGACAGCCATTACGGCGGATCGCGATCCCAGGCGCTGGCGTGGCTCAAGGCCCAGAACTACCCTGCCTTTGCGTTGGGGGGAGACTTCGCGGGCGGCCTGCGGATCGTCGGCGAGCGCGGCCCCGAGCTTGAAGCGACCGGCCCGAGCCGCATCTACAATGCCCAGCAGACCCGGCAGATACTGGCCGGTGGCGATAACCGCGAGATAGTCGCGGAACTGCGTGCTCTACGCCAGGAAGTGGCGGAGCTGCGTGCTCATGCTCAAAAGACCGCCGAGAATACGCGCAGCATCAACAATATCCAGCGAGACATCCAGCAGAACGGCATCTCGATCGATCCGACCCAGAACAAGGTGACGGTCTGAAGGCATCTACGGCGAAATGAAAGCAGGGCGGTCCTTCGGGGCCGCCTTTTTGCATGGAGGTCCGATGCGGATCATCGAACCCTATCCGGTCACAGAGGCGATGATGGTCGCCACCAATGTACCGGTGGAGAGCCTGCCTGCCTGGAATGTGGGCACGACCTATGCGGACAAGGCGCGGGTGGTGTTCCAGACCGGCATCTGGGAGAGCGTGCAGGCAGCCAATACCGGCAGGAACCCCGGCGCGGACACCGCTAGCGAGTGGTGGGTCCGGGTCGGCGCCACAAACCCCTGGCGGGCTTTCGACAACCGCCTGGGCGGCATGACGACCGGCGGCTCGATGATCACCTATACCATCGCCCTGCCGCGCACGCTGAACGCGATCTGCTTCTTCGGGCTGAATGCGACTTCTGTCCGCATCCGGGTGCTGACGCCGGGGCCGACCGTCATCTTCGACGAGACCATTCAGCTTGCGACGCGGGATCCGGTCGGGACGTTCTGGGAATACATCTACACGCCCTTCGCGTTCAAACCGGATCTCGTGCTCACCGACCTGCGGCTGCCCAGCGGCGGCACGGTCGAGATCACCGTCACGGCAGGCACTGCGGCGCAGGTCGGTGAGATCATGCTGGGGAATGACATCGACATCGGGACGACGCTGGAGGACAGCGGCCTGGGTATCCAGGACTTTTCGAGGAAGGATCGCGACGAATGGGGCGGGCTGTTTCTGATCCCCCGGCCGGTGATCAAGACCGTCAGCTTCCGCTTCTCGATCCCGACCGATGGCGCCGCACGTGTCCAGAAGATCATGGAGCGGATCGCCTCGAAGGTCTGCGTCTTCTATGCTGTCGACGGAGAGGATCCCTTCGGGACAACCGTGGCCGGGATCCTGCGGGACTATGATCTGACCCTGACCACGGGTCGGTCCTTTGGCACCATCCAGGCTGAAAGCCTTACCTGACCTTAACCACCGACACAGGGAACCCGCCTCGCGCGGGCTTTTTTGCATGGCAATTACCCCGCCGCCGACCCCGCCCAACACTGGCGATCCCGCCTTCCTGGAGCAGCGGGCCGATGCCTTCTTCGGTTGGTTTCCGACCTTCGTATCCCAGTTCAACGCCGAGCTGCCGTTCATCAGCTCGAAGTCCTGGGCGACCTACGGCGGCTCCGCGAACGCGATCACCCTGACGGCGGGCTATGTCGCCTTGGTCAGGGGCACGCAGGTCCGGTTCCGCGCGACCGCGGCCAACTCCGGCGCTGCCACGATCAACCTGGACGGCCTAGGCGCGCGGCAGTGCCGCACGATCACCGGAGCAGTCCTGCCAGCTGGCTACATCCGCACTGATGTCGATACCGAGGCGACCTATGATGGCACCTACTGGGTGCTGGATCGGCAGATCGAGAGCGGGACAAATGCGAATGGCTCGTATCTGCGCTTGGCGAATGGCTACCAGCGATGCCTGAATGGTCTTTTGTCATCGGCATCCGGTGAGACTATCTGGGCCTTTCCGGCCGCGTTTTCCACCTCTGTTCCCTCCCAGCATTCAGCATCGATCCTGGTGGTCAACGCAGGGTCGGCCCATGCGACGATTTCGGCCATGTCTGCGGGTGACATGTCGTTCTCGGCCGTGAACTCAAACGACGGGACCAGTCGGCTTTCGCGCTTCTGCCGCCTGACGGCAGAGGGCTTCTGGTATTGAGGAACACCCATGAAAATCAGCTTTTCACCGCAGCTTGGCGCTGCGCCCGTCGCCGTTTCCGTCACAGGTGATGTGCTGACCGTCGAGGGCGCCACCTACGATTTCGGCCCGCTGGTCGAGGGTGACATTCTGCCGCGCGGCGCAGTGGAATGCCCCTGGCTGGTGTCGGACGTGATCCGCGACGGCGGCCACATCTGCCTCACGCTGATCCTGCCGCACGGCCCCGGCGCGCCGCAGGAGACCCTTTTCCCCGCGGCGATCATCGTGACCGGGGACGGGCCGGTCGCGCTTCCGCCGTTCGCCCGCATCGAGGAGCCTGACGCATGATCGACTGGGACAAAGCCATCACCGCCCAGCAGCGGGCCGAGGCTCGCGGCGCGGCTGCGCGAGAAGCGATTCGGTTGCGCAGGGATGAGGCGATCCGATCCGGCACCACGGTTGCGGGCATCGCGGTCGGCACCGATGACGTGACCCAGACCCGTATCATGGGCGCAGCGATGGCCGCGATGCTGGACCCGGCCTATTCCGTCTCCTGGAAGGGCGCTGACGGCACATTCGTCCCGCTGACCGGCCCGCAGGTGATCGGTGTCGCTCAAGCCATTCGCGCGCACGTCCAGGCCTGCTTTGACCGCGAGGCGGCGCTGTTGTCGGACCTCGTCGCGGAGCGGCCCTATGCCATCGATGACGGGTGGCCGGTGCAGGTCGTGCGGCTCGCCAATGGCGCTGCGGTCACGCACCGCGTCGGGGCCGGGGTCTATCGCGTCGCGACGCTCGAGAGCGATTGGATCGCGGAGCCGCCCGAGGGCCTGACAGTCGGCCTGTCCCATGACGGCGACGCGCTCACCGTGTGGGTCAGGCGTGATCACACCTTGGCAGACATACCCACCGGCCAGCACGTCCTGCTGCGCCCCGGCAGCGAGGCTTAGGCATGGCATTCGGCATCAAGCGGGGCGCGACGCTTCTTTTCGCGATCCAGTTTACCCAAGAGGAATGGGCGCTGATCGCGCCGATCACCGAGGCCAAGGCATATTGCCGCGTCGAGGGCGAGCGTTACCAGCTGACGGTGACGATCAATCCCACCCTGCGCGCCCTGGTCATGCGCGCCGAAACCGGCACCTGGAAACTCGGCAAGGGCGAGATGGACGCCATGCTGATCTACGGCGGCAAGACGGTGCTGATCCCCGAGTTGTCCAATATCGACATGCCCGTTCTGGAAGGGGTCTCGCTATGATTTTCGCACAGATCAATGGCGTCATGCTGACCGCCGAGCAGCCCGGAATGCAGGCATTGCGGCCCGGCGATCCTTGGGAAATCGAAGGCATTCGGGATTTGGTCGCGGCCATGACCGGCACCGCAGGATCGCCCGTCATGGTCGATGCGCCGTCCCTGACGCCCACGACAGTGCAGGCCGGAAATGGGGTCGAGGTCTTCTTCGGCACCTGGACCGGCGTCACCCCGACCGCTGTGCTGCGGTTCCGGGCGGCGGGCAGCACGGGGCAGGGCGTCGACGTGACGGACCAGATCGTGGATGGCGTCTATGTCACCACGCAAGCGGGCACGCTGACCCTGACCGTGACGGCCGCGCCGCTGGCAGCCGTGTCTGTCAATGCCACGGTCAGTGCGGCGCCTGCTGCGCCCGACGCCTTCGCGGACGACCAGTGGACGCTGCAAACCGGCACCAAGCCGGGTGAGCTTGTCCTCACCATCCTTGCCCTGCCTGACGACAAGGGCAGTCCGATCAACGCCCTGCGCTACAGGATTGGCAGCGGCACCTGGCAGACCTTGAGCGGGACCGGGCCGGGGCAGCGCGTTATCGACGGCGGCGAAGCAGGCGAAGATGTGTCGGTCGTCATCGTCGCGGTGAACGCCATCGGAGAAAGCGAGCCCAGCGATCCGAAAACTGCCGAGACTGGCGCGCCTGCACCAATCCTACAAGCCACCATCGCCCCCGACCCTCTGGTGGCGGGTCAGCCCGCCAGCGTCACCTTCAGCGTCCCCATCGACGGCCCTCCGACCATCGCCCAGGGCCAGACGGCGATCACGGCCACGCGCGTCGGCACCACGAACGAGTGGACCTTTACGCCGGTCGCAGCTGGCGCGCTGATCATCGCGGCGACGGCAGCAGAATATGCGTCCAGTCCGTGGACGTTCGACGTGCAGCCCGCGCTGCCCACCTTGGTCACCCGGTCCGACAACACCGCGCGCATCGAGAACGTCAACCCGACCACGGACCCGTTCGACCTCGAAATCGTCACCCCCGCCCGATACGCCGGTGAGCGCACCGTCACCCCGTCCGAATTCTCGGACGGACCCGTGGCCCATGTTCCGCTCACCTTCACCGGCACCGCAGACGTGGGCCAGGCCCTGACCGGCGATCTGGGCCTGTGGCTGACGCTGGCTAACGACATGAGCCTGGAGCCGGTCTGGGTGCGCCGCCTGACCGCCAATTCGGGCGATGAATTTGTGCCCATCTCGGGGGCGACCGGCACTACCTATACCGTCGGCAGCGGCGATCAGGGCTATACGATCCGCTTCGGTGGCCAAGCCGAGGACGCCAATGGCGACCGGCTGGTGCTGTCCGAAGCGCAGGCGGTGATCCCGGCAGCGGTCGGGTGGTATGCACCGACCTGGAAGCGCAATGGAGAGACTGCATCGCGCGGCACGATCACCGGGCCGGATGCCAATGGCGACCTGACCATTGGATCGGACGGCGTCGCGGGCGGCAATACACAGGGCAACCCACGCGTCTATTTCGACGTGGTGCCGGGCGACACCTATGAGCTGGAAACTCACATCGAGTGGGGCGATGCGACCCGCGTGATCGGTCGCTTGTCAGACATGACCAGCTACAATACCGCGATACACGTCAGTGTTTTCGACGTGACCAAGCCCGAGGGTGCCACGACCCTTTCTCGCACCGACACCTTCACCCCCGCCGGGGCTCATGTGGCGATGTATTATATCTTCACCATGGGCGTCAGCGGCACGGCCAAGATCCTTTCCAACACCCGTGTGAGGCAAATAGCATGACCATCAAGATCAAAGCCCTGTCTATGGTGGGCGAGGAATTCTCCGCGCGACTGATCATCGGCGGGGTGCCGGGGCCGCTGCTGACGATCCCGGCGTATGGCGAGGCCAGTCCGACCGCAGAATTGTCTGCCTTGGGCGGGCGGATCAATATCTTTGACGAGGAGATCACGGGTTCCAATCTGGCTCTGCCCCGAGCGGACGGCAAGACGACCCTTAACCTAGTCGGCACCCCTGGTCCGACAGAGATAGCGGCCACGATTGACGGCTATCAAGGTGCGGTCCATGTCTTGCCGCAGCGCCAGGTGCGCGGCTGGGCGTCGGGCGACTATTACATGCTGGAGACGGACCCAGATACCGGGGATCTGATCGTGGAGCCGGGGCGCAACCATCGCAAGCTCTACATCACCAGCAAGGCGCACGGAATGACGGCTGCGATGATCGCCGACCAGGCGGGGGTTTCAGAGGCCACTGTGACGAAAGATTGGCTGCGGACAAGGCCGCAGTGGGGATCGACGCCAGAAACGGCGCTCTCTGTCCCGCTGGGTGTGGCTCTGTGGGGCTACATCACAAACATCCAATACGCTCATAACAGCGAACCTTACTCGCACTGGGTGCTGTTGGAGCGGGGCGGCGATTACCGAGGTGCTCCTTGGGCAGGCAATGAACGCTTCTTTTCGCGAGGGGCTTCCGGAGAGGGCTTCCTCCACGCGACTGTGGTGGACTGCTATGGCGATGAAAATGAACCGCTGCCTATTGTCGATGGGCTGGTAAGCATCCTTACGAGTGCCACCAAGGCATTCCTTGTCGCGCGGAACCTCCAGACCTACAAGGTTGGCACCTCGGGCGGCGGAGTGGAAATCCAATATTCCGCCAATTTCCTTGGAGATAACATTAACCTGCATCGTGGGTCGTTTTATCTTCAATCCATCACGGGAGGGGAGGCCAAACTTCCGCATCACACGCTTTATCGCTGCGTCGGCTTTAACGCTTCGAATGATTACCCGGCCCAAGGATCAACGACGTGGATCCCGTTGCAGAACCACACCCAAGGCGTCTACGTCGAAAACCTGCAATCGTTCCTGTCCTGGAATTCGTTTATGGACAAGCCAGGCTGGCGTGATGGTTTCAGCAGCACAGATGCCGCAGCATCTGCTGGGCCGCATCCCCAGTCAATGTATACTCATTGCTACTATATTGCGCAAAACAGCCATGACGCCTGCGTCGATGGCGGGATTGCTTCTCGCGCGGCAGCTTTCGGCGTGTCCAATGGTCCGAGCGGGATGACAGCCAAGGTGCTGCTTGCTGACAACAACATTGCGGGGGCGGATCGCGGGGGCGGCGCTGGGTTCCCGCTGCAATACGGCTTCCTGTATTCCAACGTCGCGGTCTCTGCCGGGGTGCGGATCGGCCCGGTCCAGCCGGGCGAGGTGGATGGCGGATTGCACGGCCATAGCGCGGATGTCAGCCTGATCGACAATATCGTCATGCACAAAGCCGACCCGAACAATCCGGCAGAGGTGACGGCGAAATCCGCCAACATGAGCCAGCCTGCGGTAAAAGGCGCGGCCATTCTCTTCGATAACACGCGGGTGCATAACTGGGGGGGCCATGCTGGCAATGCCGCTGCTCACGGCATTGACCCGACCAATCTGAACGAGATCACGCTTCAGAAATACGCCGAGGCGCATACGGGCTTTGCAGGAGCGACCATCGACGCCTACCTGACCTATGTGCGCGGCCTGCCGCCCACAGAGCGGGTGGCCGAGTTCGAGATGGTCCGCCAGTTTTTCCAGGAAACGTGGGGCATCCATGTTCCGCCGCACACGACCCCCGGCACTCGGCTGTTCATGCCTGATTATCGCGGCGAGGGTTTCCGGTTCGACAACTACCTGAATTGGGCGGACAGGCAAATCCCGATCAACGGCGACACGCTGAACCTCGATGGCAACAATGTGCTGCTGGGCCGCTACACGCGCACCTTCGCGGCGATCCTGGCGGGCGGGTCGCGGCTTACCGTTTCATCAGGCAAGTTCACGGTGACGGGCGCGCTGGACACCCAACATGTCGAGGTGCGTGTGTCGGGGCAGTTCTATTCTCCGGGCGGGTCGGGAACCGACTACACCGTCAAGGGCGGGCGGTTGGTCCTGACTGCCGCCACGGAAGGCGCAGTGTCTGTATCGGGAAAATGGACCGAGTGTCTGCTCGGGCCTGAGCTGACGATCCCGGCGGAGAAGGAACTGGTCATTACTGGCGGCGATCATTTCGTCGGATGGGATGGTTCTGGGACTGCCACGCTGACTGGCGCTGTCGCCTTCGTGGCCGAGGGCGGAAAGCTGGGCAAGATCCAGCGGTTCAAGCGGCGTGGGGATGATCCAGAGCCGACCATCACGGCGACCGTCAACCTGACCGGGTTGCGGATCGACACCACTGGCCTGGCGGCAGGGTCGGTGCATGATCTGGGCGGCGGCGCCGGATCGGGCATCACCTATGTAAACCAGGCGGGCGCACTGCCCACGGGTGTCAGCCTAACCGCCGGAAAGCTGACCTATACCCATCCCGCCTAAGCGGAACGTCGGCGCTTTCGCAGGACTGTGAGCGCGCCGACCCCAACGGGCAGCAGCACTGCGGCGGAAGGCAGCGGAATGGGTGCCGGACGGATATTGTCTACCGATAGCAAGACCCAAGTCGTTTGGATGCCATCCCAATATTCCAAGTCCACGAAACTTTCGGAGGGCGACCAAGGGTCTAAAGCCAAGGAATACTTGGCCCCGTCAGGATTTATGCCTGTCGCGAAGAATTCAGATACCCATCCTGAGGATGCAACACTCCACTCCTCGCCCTGCGACGAAAGCGTGATGTCGGCGCAGTAATCGGATGGAAGAAAAATTGCGTTCATCCGCATAGGGATTGGGACGTCCCGCGTGTAAATGCCGAAGGCCTCGATGTAATTACCAGGCTCACCTACCTGACCTTCTTTGAAATAGAGATCAAAATCATAAGCGATCCTTTCTCCCTTAAGGTCATACATGTCCGAGTAGGCGCACCGGCTCGTCGCCGCCTCTGCCGCCGACCCCACCCCGACCACCACGGCAGCCGCCGCGCACAATGCCCTGATACCCAATGCAACCTCCAAAAAGCGCGAATCATCACCGTCGCGTGACCATCGGATCATCGCAGCGCGCTTGAGTCTCGGGGAAAGCGCGGGTGCCGCTGCAACGTGTGGGTGAAAACCGATCCGGAACAGGACGCTGCACCAGGTCGCGTGATCGTCGGCAGGAAGTGTCGCGACAGGCCTAGGTGTGTAGGGGCACTGGTAACAAACACCCGTCGCGACATGGAGACGTTAACCAATGCTGCGGTGCGGCGTCTCGGTGAAACTGTGTGTGACAGTTCCCGCACCGGCTGATTTGACCGGTCAATCAAGCAAATAGCAGGAAAAGATTTATGCAGGACGATCCGAACCTCTGGCGCGAGATTGTCGGCGCCCGCGCGCCGGAGGTTTGGGCCGGGATCATGGCGGGGATGATCTACGTCTACGTCAAGTCTCCGCATCCCACCTGGACCATGCGGGTCTTCGAGGCGATCATCAGCGGCTTGATCGCCTATGCGACATCCGACTGGGCGGCAGAGCGTGTCGGCGTACCGCTGCCGGTCGCCGCCGCGCTGCTGGCTGCCTGCGGCTATCTGATCCTCGATGTGGTCCGGTCGCTGATCGCGGACCGGCAGATCCTGAAGGACATCATTGTCAAGCGCCTTGGAGGCAAGAATGGCTAGATGTACTCATCTCGCGGATACGTTCAGGCGGCATACCACGCCCGGATCTCTGCTCATCTTGTTCCTGGCCCTGATCGTCCTTGGCCCTGGCCTGTGGGACGCAATTCGGGGCGAGCCATGGATCGATGACCGCCTGACCGTGGTCCAGAACAGCACGGGCGCCGTGGTGGTCGAGGACATCACCCGGAGCAAAGGCCCGGCGCACGGCCTGCGGGTCAACACCATAGAGACCGCCGATGGTCGCGTCATCTGCTCGGCCGAGCACCACAACACCTGGGTCGGCGAGCGGAAACGATTCTGGCAGCTCGATCTGTTCGCGCGCTGTCCCGCCCCGCCTGACATGTTCCGGGCCTGCTCGACCTTTTCGATCACCAGCGACAGCGGCCGCCAGCGGTATTACGGGCCGTTCTGCTCGGGGCTGACGAAGCCGGAATGACCTACGCGTAGGTCGAAAACCGGGATCCTCCCATCCGCCCAGGTCGCCACCTGCGGCGGCTTTTTCATGGAGAAACCACATGACGAAGGAAGCCTTCCGGTCCATCCAGACCGGACTGCACGCGCTTGGCTACAGGCCCGGCCCTATCGATGGCATCGACGGGCCGGAGACGCGCTCGGCAGCCCTGGCGTTCGGGCAGGGCGCCCCCGGCAAGCCCGCCGCCGGCGTGATCAAGCCCTCGACCAAGGCGATGATCTATCAGGGGGCGGCGCGTCACCCGGTGCGCGAGATCATCGTGCATTGCAGTGCGACGCGGCCGGAATGGATGGCCGGCCGTCCGATCGCCGACAAGGTCGCCGAGATCCGGCGATGGCACCTGGCCAACGGCTGGTCCGATATCGGCTATCACTGGATCATCGACCGCGACGGCAAGGTGCTGGCGGGTCGGCCCGAGACGGTGATCGGCGCCCATACCGTCGGCAAGAACGCTGGCTCGATCGGTATCTGCCTGATCGGCGGCCACGGCTCGGCTGAGACCGACAGCTTCAGCGATCACTTCACGCGCGCCCAGGACATCACCCTGGGCCAGATGATCGACGCGATCAGCGCGCGCACGCAGATCGAGCGGGTCAGCGGCCATAACGAATACGCCGCCAAGGCCTGCCCCGGTTTCAACGTTCCCGCATGGATGGCGGGCCACGCCTGATGCGCGCCCAGATCATCGACGACATCAGCGAACTCCGCGAACTGCGGATCGCGGGCTCGATCCAGTTTGTCGAGCGGGCCGACGGCAGCGTTGGCGGTCTGCACTTCGTCTGCCCCTGCGGCTGCGGCAATGAAAGCTATCTGCCGCTGCGGGGGACAGGGCACTCCCACGAATGGGACTGGGACGGCAACTGGGACGCCCCGACGCTGACCCCGTCCATCTTCAACACCGGCATGCCCTGCCGGTGGCACGGCTGGCTGCGCGCCGGCGAATGGCAATCCTGCTGATCCTTAGGAGATCCTGACATGCTGACATTTCTGCTGTTCGCCGCCACTCTGGTGGCGACGATTCTGTTCCAGCGGCGGCCAAGCGCCGTCCTGTCCCTGATCCTGCTGTTGACGGCCGCCCTGCCAGCCGCAGCCCAGTCCATCGCCCCGGTGGCCAACAGCATCATCGACCAGACCCAGGGCCTCGTCGTCGCCTATCTGACCGAGATCATCGTGGCGGCGTTCTTCGCCTTCCTGGCCTGGATCGCCAAGTCGCTGCGGATCAAGGTTGTCGAATACTTCAACCGCGACGCCATCTTGACCGCCGTGACCAACTTCGCCAACGCCAACATCGATCTGTTGCAGGCCCGCTATCTTGCGTCGCAGAGCCCGGACCTGGGCGATCTGATCGCCGAGGGCATCGCCCATGTGCAGAGCGGCAGTCCGGACGCGGTCGCGCAGAGCAAGATCACCCAGGACCGGCTGGCCACGATCGTGGAAGGGGCGCTGCGGACGCGGGCGTCCGGCCTGGTGCTGCCCCTGATCGATGCCGAGGTGATCAGCCGGTGAGGCGGAGGCCGCGTTATCACCGGCGGCGGTGGTGCCGGTGGAGGAGGTAGGAGTCGGCTCTTGCCGAATCGTTCCCTTTCCGTTCCATTGTCGGGATGGAGCAAGCCACTTTCTCTCATATCTACTGCGGGTGCGGCCACAGCGGGATGGTGGGCACGTCTCGGTGGCTGCACCGGGATGAGATGCTGCGCCGCTTCCGCTGCTCGGTCTGCGGCGGTCGGCCCAGTCACGTGACCATGATCGTGCATACCACCGATCCGGCAAGGGCCGCCCAAGACGGTTATAGGGACGTGAGGGGCGTGCCGGTGTATCAGGTGTGAGGGGAGGGCGGTCTACCTGCCTTGCAGATATGCGATCCACCGCTGCGCCTCGGCATAGCTGATCCGCCAAAAAAACGGGTCGCCCTGGGGAGCCTCGCGGTGATCGATCTGGCGGATGCGCCGTGCTTGCATAAGCTGGATGATCGTCCGGTGCTGGCTTACCGTCATCTGCGGGGCCTTGCGTGGCGCGGACTTGCCGGTCAGCCGCTCGATCTCGGCGCTTGCCTCGCGGATGGTCATCCTGCGCGGGTCGGCCTGGGTGTCGTCGCCCGCCTCCTTGCGGAGGTGTCCGATCAGGGAGATTTGGCGGGCCGTCGCAGGCGGCACCCTGCCACGGGCGCGGCGCGCGGCCTCGGTCCCCAGCGTGATGATGTGCTGGGTGCCGGGCCGGATCGGCGGGGGACGCACATCCGGCATGGCCTCATGGCGGCCCATCGACACAGGGTGCAGGGTGATGTCCGCCTTGCCGGTCCGCTTGTCGCGCCGATGGGCGGCAAGCCTGACCTCCGGTCCGCCCATCATCGGGCGGAACGTCCAGACGACCCAGCCCTGGGCGCGCAGATCGGGCGCGAAAGCGTCCCACTCCTCAGGGAGCGCGCCGTTGTATCCGGGGCCATGGCAGGTCCGCACGATGTCCCAGGCGCCCCAGGCCCATGCGGCCTCGAGGATCGCAGTCTCGGGCGCGGTCAGCGGCGGCAGTTGCGTGATGTGATCGGGATGCTTGGACCAGGCGATGACTGTGATGTCGGCCCCCTCGATCATGCCGGTGATGCGCGTCGGGCAATCCAGGCCCGCCCAGGTGACCAGCAATCTCGCGGGGCCATGCGACAGCGGCGCCAGGAGAGACACGCTGCTGATCGCGCGGTCGTCCGCCGCAACGACAGCCTGGGCCATGGCCTGCATGACAGGACTGGACTGCATCAGCATGGCGCACCGTCATAGCCGTGATCCAGGCTGTCGGCTATGGCGCGGGCCTCGC
This sequence comes from Paracoccus haematequi, assembly GCF_900631945.1. Lineage (GTDB taxonomy): Bacteria > Pseudomonadota > Alphaproteobacteria > Rhodobacterales > Rhodobacteraceae > Paracoccus > Paracoccus haematequi_A. The sequence goes on along the minus strand of NZ_UZWE01000030.1, from coordinate 32,925 downwards.
GTAGCAGCTCGTTGACGCGGCTCTGCGCCGCGGCGCGCTCTCGCTCGGCGGCATGGCCTGCGTCCTTGTCCACATAGGTCTGGCCCAGAGCCGCCATAAATGGGTTTTCGGCTGCCTCATCCTCGGTCAAGGGGCGCATTTCCAGTTCTGCCAGCCGGTTACGGGCGACTGCCAAGGCGTAATCGGCCTGCGCCAGGTCAAACCCCAGCCGCGTATGGCCCATGCCCGTCAGGCAGGCGGCGACAATCTCCGCGCGCGGATCCATCAGGAGGTGCCGGATCTGCTCGGCGGCCTCGTCCTGGGGGTCGGCCATCGGCACCATCGTCTGCAACGCCATGCCGCGCTGGCGCATCAGGGCCGCCAGCTTGCGCCAGGTGTGCGGGGCGATAGAGGCACGGCCGGATGCCATCTTGCGCACAATGCCGCCCTCTACGCTGAGGTCCAGGGCGCGCGCCAACTCTGTTTGCCACGTGCTGCCAAAGAGAGCCTCGCCACAGGCGCGGAAACGATCGGTGGGGGTCATGGTTGGTGCTCCAAGGGCAGGGGCCGACCTTGCGGCCGGCGACTGGTCAGGCATTGATTTCGGAGACGGCGTTGCGCAGCAGTTGGATGGTCCCAGCGGCGCGATTGTCGATCCAGAATTTCGCGCTGGCTTTTTCAGCCACAAAATTCAGGGCTTGACCGACAGTGACGCCGAAATCCGCGACAGCCAGCATATCATCGAGAGTCTTGCCGCGACGGATTGCCATCTGTTCCAGCTCGTCGATCATGGCGGGGACTTTGGTCGCGCGGATGTCGCTGGCCCAGTCGATCTGTTTCTGGGTGCCGAGCAGATCCGTCACAAAGGTGGCGCGATAGCAGCGGTTGGCGATTTTCTCGAATTGCATGGCGGTTCTCCTTAACCTTCCGTGGCCGGGACCATTCCCTTGCCTATGACCTAATATTAGGTAATTCCATCAGACTACGCAAGCGGAAAAATGCCCCATAGCTATTTTTTCTTGTGCACGGGGCGCACCTCGTCACGACCGGCAATCAGCACCGCGAATAAGCCCCGCCGATATACCTCGGCCAATCCTGCGCGTGCCCGGCGGCGACCATGGCGCAGGCCAGGTCCACGCCGCCCGGCAGAGTGCAGCGCATGACGCGGCGGCCGTAGCGGTCCCGCTCGATCATGGTGCAGGCCAAGGTCTGATCCACGATCAGGGAGCGCAGATGATCCCGGCTGGCCTTCCCACCCGGCTCTTGCAGCTCCGGCGCGTCGATGCCCCAGATGCGCACACGGTCAGGCCCGCGCCCGATGGTATCGCCGTCATGGACGTGGATGCCGACGGAGAGGATGATAGAGGCGATGGCGGTAATCATCCGAACGGTTTACGGCAAATGGGTTGATAAGCGGTTTCCATAGCCGCCTGTAAGCCATTGAAACTTCGCGCGGGCACAAAGGGTCCGTTTCTAGAGCAGCCGACTGATCTTGAACGACAAAGGCGCTTCTTCCGGGATCGCCAGTCTTTCCGCCCTAGTTGCGCGGCGAATCCCCGTGATGTTCACGCATCGATTCGATGTCGCCCAGGCTGCCGGGATGGGGCTTGTGGCGCGCCCGGTTCCAGATCCAGGTCGCGGCCCACAGCACCACGCCCAGCCCCAGCAGCCAGCCTGCGATGCGGTACTGGTCCATCTGCGCCGCGCTGCGCGCCCATGGCCCGGCCAGGAAGGCGCAGGTCACGGCGCCGATCCAGGGCGTGATCGCCGGCGCCCTGAAATGGTCGTGCCCCGCAGGCTGGCGCCGCAGCACGATCAGCGAGATGTTGACCACGGTGAACACGCACAGCAGCAGCAGAGAGGTCGTTCCCCCCAGCAGGCTGACCGCCGGAAGGTTCGACCGGGTGACGACGAAATAGATCAGCCCGAAGGCCAGGGCCGTGGTGAACAGGATCGCCACCCAAGGCGTGCGGCGCGTGTGATGGACCAGGCCCAGCCCGTGTGGCAGCACCCCTTGGCGGGCCAGGCCGTACAGCAGGCGGCTGGCCATCAGCATGTTGATCAGCGCGGAATTCGCCACCGCGAACATGCCGATGAAGGGAAAGATCGTGTCGAAGGGCAGGTTCGGCGCGCCCGCGCGAACCACCTGCGTCAGTGCCGACCCAAGGTCGGGGTTCGACAGGTCGCCCACCGGCACAAGGGCCACCGCGCAGATCGACACCAGGATATAGATCACCCCGGTGATGCCCAGGCCGGTCAGCATGATGCGGGGGAAGATGCGGACGGGATCCTTGACCTCTTCGGCCATGTTCACGGAATCCTCGAACCCGACCATGGCAAAGAAGGCCAGCGCGGTCGCGGCGGTCAGCGACAGGAAGGCGCCCTTTTCCTGGGACGAATGAAAGACCATCACCTCGGAAAAGTCGGCGCGGCCCTGGGCCATCGCATAGAAGCCCACGAAGATGATCATCAGAAGCCCGGTCAGTTCCACGCAGGTCAGGACGACGTTCGCCTTGACGCTTTCGCCCACGCCGCGCAGGTTGATCGCCGCGACAAGCGCCATGAAGCCAAGCGCGATCAGCAGGATCCCCGCGCTGCCCTTGGCGAAGCCCAGCCGGAAGCCGTCATTCAGGAACCCCGCGAAGGCGTTCGACGCGGTCGAAGCCGAGGTGATCCCCGAACACATCACCGTAAAGGCCACCAGGAAGGTCAGGAAATGGACGCCGAAGGCCCGGTGAGCATACAGCGCGGCGCCCGCCGCCTGGGGATAGCGCGTCACCAGTTCCAGATAGGACATCGCGGTGATGGTGGCGACCAGGAAGGCCACCAGGAAGGGCGCCCAGGCCGCGCCGCCGACCTCGGCCGCGACGGTGCCGGTCAGGGCATAGACCCCGGTCCCCAGGATGTCGCCGACGATGAACAGCAACAGCAGTTTCGGCCCCATGACGCGATGCAGTTCCGGCTGATGCGCGCCCGGCGCGGCGGTCCCTACGTGAGTGTCTGGCATGTCCCACCTCCTTGACATCACATTAATGTCAAGTCTGTGCCCCCGGTTGCATCGCGGCAAGCGGAATCGCTGGGCGCACCAGTTCCGATCCGCGCGCCCGCAGGCTGTCGGTCAGAAAGGCGATGACCGCCCGTTCGCGGCGCATCGCGCGCACGTCGCGATGGCAGGTCAGCCAATAGCTGCGGGTCAGCGTCACCTCGTCCGGCAGGACGATCCGCAGTTCGGGATATTTCGACGCGATGTAATGCGGCAGCACCGCGATCCCCAGGTGATTGCGCGCCGCAGCCAACTGGTTGAAGATGCTGCTGCTTTTGATCGAGGCGCGGATCCCCGGCAGGATTTCGTTCAGATAGTCCAGGCCGGGGGCGAAGATCATCTCCTCGATATAGCCGATGATGCGGTGCGGACGCAGGTCGTCGCGCCTGGCGATGGGCGGATTGTCGGCCAGATAGGCGTCGGTCGCATAGAGGTGCAGGGTATAGTTCGCCATCCGCTCGGATCGGTATGGCCCGCCAGAGATCGGGTCCAGCGTCACCGACATGTCCGCCTCTCGCCGGGACAGGGACAGCACCTGCGGCATGGTCACCAGCTCCAGCGAGATCAGCGGAAACTGCGCGATGAATTCGGGCCAAAGATGCTGTGAAAACAGGCTGGCAAACCCCTCTGGCACCGCCAGCCGCAGCGGCCCGGCCTGCCGCGACGCCGCACCCTGTTCCAGCGGGATCTGGTCGGCCGCCTCCTCCATCCGCTCGGCGGTCTCGATCAGGCGGCGGCCGGCGGGGGTGGGTTCGTAGCCGCGCGGATTGCGTTCGAACAGCCGCGCGTTCAGTGCCTGTTCCAGCCGGTCGATTCGGCGCGAGACGGTGACATGCGACGTGCCCAGGATCCGTGCCGCGCGCGACAGTTGCCCTTCGCGGGCGACGGCAAGGAAAAACTGAAGGTCGTCCCAACTGAGCGTCATTGTTCAAATTTGTACAGAACCTGAACGAAATTAGACCGTATTGAACGCTTGTGTCAAAGTGACTTTAGGGTCATCCTTTCGTCGAACGACGGCTGGAGGAGAGGCTGTCGTCACCAGGAACAGGGCATCATTCCGGCCAGCGGCTTCGACCGCGGCGCCGCAGGATCATGCCTAAGGGAGGTTGAATGCGTAAACTTTTGTTGTCGGCAGCATCCGTCGGGCTGATCGCCGCCCCCGCCGTGGCCGAGGTCTCGGACGGCAAGGTCAAGATCGGCATCCTGAACGACCAGTCCGGCGTCTATTCCGATTTCGGCGGCAAGAACTCTTATGAAGCGGCCCTGATGGCGGTCGAGGATTTCGGCGGCACGGTTCTGGACGCCCCGGTCGAGGTCGTGACGGCGGACCACCAGAACAAGGCCGACATCGCCTCGAACATCGCGCGGCAATGGTACGACACCGAACAGGTGGACAGCATCATGGAACTGACCTCGTCCTCGGTCGGACTGGCGGTTCAGGCGCTGAGCCGCGAGAAGCAGAAGATCACCATCAACACCGGCGCGGCGACGACCGAACTGACCGGCGCGCAATGTTCGCCCTATGGCTTTCACTGGGCCTATGACACCCACGCACTGGCGGTGGGGACCGGCGGCGCCCTGGTGCAGGAAGGCGGGGACAGCTGGTTCTTCCTGACCGCCGATTACGCCTTCGGCTATTCGCTGGAAGAGCAGACCACCGCCTTCGTCACCGAAAAGGGCGGCAGCGTGGTCGGATCGGTGCGTCACCCGCTGGCCTCGACCGACTTTTCGTCGTTCCTGCTGCAAGCGCAGGCTTCGGGCGCCAAGGTGATCGGGCTGGCCAATGCCGGGGCCGACACGCAGAATGCGATCAAGCAGGCCGCAGAATTCGGGATCACCCAGGGCGGGCAGAAGCTGGCGGCGCTGCTGTTCACGCTGGCCGACGTTCACGGCCTGGGGGCCGAGGCCGCGCAGGGCCTGAACCTGACCGAAAGCTTCTATTGGAAGCGCAACGCCGAATCCGAGGAATTCGGCCGCCGCTTCCTGGAGCGCACCGGATCCATGCCGAACATGGTCCATGCCGGCACCTATTCGGCGGTTCTCTCCTATCTGAAGGCCATCGAGGCCGCCGGCACGGATGAGACCGAGGCGGTTGCCGCCAAGCTGCACGAACTGCCGGTCAACGACGTCTTCGCCCAGGACGGCAAAGTCGGCGCCAACGGCCGCATGATCAAGGATGTCTATCTGATGGAGGTGAAGGCCCCCGCCGACATCACCGAGGACTGGGACTATTACAACGTCCTGGCGACCATTCCGGGCGATCAGGCCTATCTGGATCCCGCGAAAAGCGGGTGCCCGCTGGTCACCCAGTAAGGCGCGCCCATGACCGTTGCGCCTGTCATGACGCAAACCGAGCCGCGGGCGGTGTTGTCCGCCCGCGGTCTGGGAAAGGATTTCGCCGGGTTCACGGCGGTCAACAACGTCGATCTGGATGTCGAACACGCGCGCATTCATGCGCTGATCGGACCGAACGGGGCGGGCAAGACCACGGTCTTCAACCTGCTGACCAAGTTCCTGCAACCGACGCGCGGCAAGATCACGCTGCTGGGCCAGGACATCACCCGGACCAAGCCCGACAAGGTGGCGCGGATGGGGCTTGTGCGGTCCTTCCAGATCTCGGCCGTCTTCCCGCACCTGACGGTGCGCGAGAACGTCAAGGTCGCGTTGCAGCGCCCGGCGGGGCTGGCGGTGCAGTTCTGGAAGCCGTTGTCCGCGCTGGACCGGCTGAACGCACGGGCGGACGAGTTGATCGATCACCTGGGCCTGACCCCCTATCGCGACCACCGCGCCGCCGATCTGTCCTATGGCCGCAAGCGCGTGCTGGAGATCGCGACGACGCTGGCGCTCGACCCGCAGGTGCTGCTTCTGGACGAGCCGATGGCCGGGATGGGGCAGGAGGATGTGCGGATGGTGGCCGACATCATCCGCGACGTGGCGCAGACCCGCGCCGTGCTGATGGTCGAGCATAACCTGAACGTGGTCGCCGACATCTGCCATCACGTCACCGTCCTGCAACGCGGAGAGATCATCGCGACCGGCGACTATGCCACCGTGTCCGCCGATCCGCGTGTGCGCACCGCCTATATGGGAACCGAGGAATGACGGCGCCGCTTCTGGAAACCGCCGGGCTTCAGGCCTGGTACGGCGAAAGCCATGTGCTGCACGGCGTCGACCTGCACGTCAACGAAGGCGAAATGATCTGCATCCTGGGCCGCAACGGCATGGGCAAGACCACCACGCTGCGCACGATCATGGGCATCCTGCGCAAGCGCACCGGCCGGATCACCTTCGCCGGCCAGGACATGATGTCCGTGCCCCTGCACAAGACCGCCCGCGCGGGCCTGGGCTTCGTCCCCGAGGAACGCGGCATCTTCGCCACCCTCTCGGTCGAGGAAAACCTGATGTTGCCCCCCAAGGTCGCCGACGGCGGCATGTCCGTGGCCGAGATCTATGACCTGTTCCCGAACCTTCGCGAACGCCGCAGCAGCCCCGGCACCAAGCTGTCGGGGGGCGAACAGCAGATGCTGGCCATGGCGCGCATCCTGCGCACCGGGGCGCGCTGCCTTTTGCTGGACGAACCGACCGAGGGCCTGGCCCCGGTCATCATCAACGCCATCGGCGACGTGCTTCGCAAACTGAAACAGCGCGGCATGACCGTGGTGCTGGTGGAACAGAACTTCCGCTTCGCCGCCAAGGTCGCCGACCGCTTCTATCTGATGGACCATGGCACCATGACCGCCGAATTCCCGGTATCGGACCTTCCGAACCGGATGGACCTGCTGCATCGGGAACTGGGGGTGTGACATGACCATGATCTTCGGCATCCCCGTCCAGGCGCTGATGGGCCAGCTTCTGGTCGGCCTGATTAACGGTTCCTTCTACGCGCTGCTGTCACTGGGTCTTGCGGTCATCTTCGGCCTGCTGCGCGTGATCAACTTCGCCCATGGCGCGCAATACATGTTGGGCGCCTTTACCGCGCTGCTGCTGCTGACGATGGGCGGCGTCAACTACTGGCTGGCGCTGATCCTGGCGCCGCTGATCGTCGGCCTGTTCGGCGCCATCATCGAACGCACGATGCTGTCGCGGCTTTACAAGCTGGACCACCTGTATGGGTTGCTGTTCACCTTCGGCCTCGCGCTCGCCATCGAAGGGACGTTCCGTTACTTCTACGGCGCCTCGGGCATGCCCTATGCGGCGCCCGGCGCGCTGACTGGGGCGGTCAATCTGGGCTTCATGTTCCTGCCGATCTATCGCGGCTGGGTGGTGATCGCATCCCTGATCGTCTGCCTGGGGGTCTGGTTCCTGATCGAGAAGACCAAGCTGGGCGCATACCTGCGCGCCGCGACCGAGAACCCGACCCTGGTGCAAAGCTTCGGCGTGAACGTGCCCCTGCTGCTGACGCTGACCTATGCGTTGGGCGCGGGACTTGCGGCCTTCGCGGGGGTGCTGGCGGCGCCGGTCTATCAGGTCAGCCCGCTGATGGGATCGAACCTGATCATCATCGTCTTCGCGGTCGTCGTGGTCGGCGGCATGGGTTCGATCCTGGGGGCCATCGTCACCGGCTATCTGCTGGGCGTGGTCGAGGGGCTGACCAAGGTCTTCTACCCCGAGGCCTCGAACATCGTGATCTTCGTCATCATGGCCATCGTCTTGATCCTGCGCCCGGCGGGCCTTTTCGGAAAGGATGCCTGATGTCCGGCAAATCCGAACCCATCGCCACCGAACAGATCGCCGTCCACCCCCGTTCCGGCTGGATCCGGCTGGCGCTGCTGGCGGTGATCGCGGCCGCGCTGCTGCTGGCACCGCAGTTCCTGTATCCGATCTTCCTGATGAAGCTGCTGGCCTTCGGCCTCTTCGCGGCGGCCTTCAACCTGCTGCTGGGCTACACGGGCCTGCTGTCCTTCGGCCACGCCGCGTTCTTCGGCGGGGCGGCCTATTTCACCGCCCATGCGGTCAAGGTCTGGGGCTGGCCGCCCGAGGCCGGAATCCTGCTGGGCGTCCTGGGTGCCGCCGCCCTGGGGTTGGTGATGGGCGCCATCGCCATCCGCCGCCAGGGCATCTATTTCGCCATGATCACCCTGGCCCTGTCGCAGATGTTCTTCTTCTTCTGCCTGCAAGCGGGCTTCACCCATGGCGAGGACGGGATCCAGTCCGTGCCGCGCGGCCGCCTGTTCGGCCTGTTCGACCTGTCCGACACGATGACCATGTACTACTTCGTGCTGGCGGTGTTCATCCTGGGTCTGCTGATCATCTGGCGCTTCGTGAACTCGCCCTTCGGCATGATCCTGAAGTCGATTCGGGAAAACGAACAGCGGGCGATCTCGCTGGGCTATTCGGTCAGCCGCTACAAGCTGGGGGCCTTCGTGATGTCGGCGGCGCTTGCCGGGCTGGCGGGGGGCGTCAAGGCGCTGATCTTCCAGTTCGCGACGCTGACCGACGTGTCCTGGCAGATGTCGGGCGAGGTGATCCTGATGACCCTTCTGGGCGGCATCGGCACTTTGGCCGGGCCGGTCGTCGGCGCCGGGCTGGTGGTCACCTTGCAGAACTACCTCGCCACCTCGGACTTTCCGGTCACGATCATCACCGGCGTGGTGTTCATGGTCTGCGTGCTGGTCTTCCGCCGCGGCCTGATCGGCGAATTCTTCGCCAGCAAGCTGGGCCGCAAGATTGGGTTCAGGGCCGAAAACTGATGGAAAGCTACGATTACATCGTCATCGGCGCGGGGAGCGCCGGTTGCGTCCTGGCGAACCGCCTGTCCGCCGATCCCAGGGCGCGGGTGCTGTTGCTGGAAGCGGGTGGCCGAGACAATTACCACTGGATCCATATTCCGGTCGGATACCTGTATTGCATCGGCAACCCGCGCACCGACTGGGGCTTCAAGACCCAGGCCGAGGTAGGGCTGGGGGGGCGGTCTCTGCTCTATCCGCGGGGCCGGGTGCTGGGCGGCTGTTCGTCGATCAACGGCATGATCTATATGCGCGGTCAGGCGGCGGATTACGACCACTGGCGCCAGATGGGTTGCACCGGTTGGGGCTGGGACGACATCCTGCCGCTGTTCAAGGCGCAAGAGGATTTCTATCGCGGCGCCGACGACGCCCATGGCTCGGGCGGCGAATTGCGGGTGGAAACCGCCCGCGTCCGCTGGGCCGTTCTGGACGCCTTCATGGAGGCGGCGGAACAGGCGGGCATCCCGCGCACGGATGATTTCAACCGGGGCGACAACGAGGGCGGCGGCTATTTCGACGTGACCCAACGCGCTGGATGGCGGTGGAGCGCGGCCAAGGCCTTCCTGCGCCCGGTGCTGTCGCGCCCCAACCTGCGCGTGCTGACAAGCGCCGAGGTCGAGCGGCTGGTGATCGAACAGGGTGAAGTCAGGGGCGTCGTCTTCCACCATCAGGGCCAGCGGGTTCAGGTCCGGGCGGTGCGCGAGACCGTGCTGTCGGCGGGGGCCATCGGATCCGTTCAGGTTCTGGAACAATCCGGCGTGGGCCGGGGCGAGGTGCTGCAAGCCGCAGGCATCGCCCCGCAGATCGAGGTGCCGGATCTGGGCGAGAACCTTCAGGATCATCTGCAACTGCGGCTGGTCTACAAGGTCAAGGGCGTGCCGACACTGAACGAAAAGGCCTCGCGGCTGTTGGGCCGCGCGTCCATCGGGCTGGAATACCTGCTGAAGCGGTCCGGTCCGATGTCGATGGCCCCCAGCCAGTTGGGCATCTTCGCGAAATCCGGCCCCGACAAGGCCACGGCGGATCTGGAATTCCACGTCCAGCCGGTCAGCCTGGACAAGTTCGGCGATCCGGTCCACCCCTTCCCGGCGATGACGGCCAGCGTCTGCAACCTGCGGCCCGAAAGCCGGGGTTCGGTCCATGTCACCGGCCCTGATTTCCGCGCCCATCCGGCGATCCGGCCGAATTACCTGTCTACCCCCGGCGACCGGGACGTGGCCGTGCGCGCGATCCGGCTGGCGCGCAAGATCGCCGCGCAGCCCGCCTTTACGCGCTTCGATCCCAGCGAGCATGTGCCGGGCATCGCCTTTCAGACCGACGACGATCTGGTCCGCGCGGCGGGCGCGGTCGGCACCACGATCTTCCACCCGGTCGGCACCTGCCGCATGGGCACGGATGACGGCGCGGTCGTGGATCCGCGCCTGCGGATGCGGGCGCTTGGGCGGCTGCGGATCGCGGATGCCTCGATCATGCCGACAATCACCAGCGGCAATACCAACGCGCCGGTGATGATGATCGCCGAAAAGGCCGCGCGGATGATGCTGGAGGATGCGCGGGGTTGATCCCGCCTTCCCCCGCCGCCTAAGCTGCCCGCGAAAGACGGGAACAGCATGGCCTTGCCCTTCACCTGCGAAAAGCGCCCCGCCAGCGGCGCCCTGGGCGTCGTCGTGACGAACGCGCCGTTGGGTTCCGCCGCGGGATCCGAGATGCTGGCCATCGGCGGCAATGCCGTGGACGCCGCCGTGGCCGCGCTGCTGACGCTGACGGTGGTGGAGCCGATGATGGTCGGCATTGCGGGCGGCGGCATCGCGCATCTGCGGCTGGCGGACGGGCGGCATGTGGTGATCGACGCGCTGTCGGTCGCGGGGCAGGGCGCGCGGCCGGACATGTTCACGCCGGTCTCGGACCTGCCCGACGCCTATATGGAGACCGAGGGTCGGCGGAACCGGGTCGGCCCTTCGGCGGTGGCCGTGCCGGGCAATCTGCGCGGCTGGTTCCTGATGCAGCGGCGATACGGGCGGCTGCCCTGGGCCGATGTGGTGGAACCGGCGATCCGCGCCGCCGCGCGCGGGTTTATCGTCAGCCCCTATCTGCACGGCGCGATCCGCGAACACGAGGCAGACCTGCGCGCCGATCCCGAAATCGCCCGCTTGCTGCTGCCGGACGGTGCGCCGCTGGCGCCGGGCGCACGGCTGGTGATGGGCGACTATGCCCAAAGCCTGCGGCTGATCCAGGCGCAGGGTGACGAGGCGCTGCACGGAGGCGATCTGGGCCGCGCTCTGGCGGACCGGCTGGCCGATGGGGGCCATGTCACCCTGGCCGATCTGAAAGACGCGGGCGCCGTTGAACGCGAACCGATCTTCGGCAGCTATCGGGGCCACACCATCGTCGGCCCGCCGCCGCCCGCGTCCTCGGGTGTCCATATCGTCCAGATGCTGAACATGCTGGAACCCTTCGACCTGCGCGGCATGGGATTTGGCCATCCCGACACGATGGATCTGATGGCGCGGGCCATCGCGCTTGCGTTCGAGGATCGGCGCGCCGCATCCGGCGATCCCGATTTCGTGGATGTGCCGGTGGATCGCTTCACCAGCAAGGACTATGCACGGCGGCGGTTGCCACATGAAAGCCGCGACACGACCCATGTCACGGCGGCTGACCGCGACGGCATCATCGTCAGCGCCACGCATACGATCAACGGGCTGTGGGGCGCCTGCTTCATGGTGCCGGGGACGGGGATCATCCCCAACAACTATATGCTGAACTATGATCCCCGGCCCGGTCGGGCGCTGTCGGTGGCGCCGGGCAAGCGGGTGCCGACCTCGATGGCGCCGATGATGGTGCTGCGGAACGGACAGCCGCTCTATGCCCTCGGCCTGCCGGGGGCGGTGCGGATTTTCCCGTCCGCCATGCAGGCCATCGTCAACCTGATCGACCACGGCATGACCCTGCAACAGGCGGTCGAGGCGCCGCGCCTGTGGACCGAGGGCCATCACCTGGAACTGGAACCCGCCTATGCCCCGCAGGCCGAGGCCATGCGCGCGCGGGGCCATGACGTGCGGCTGGTCAAGACCATCGGCGGCGGCATGAATGCCATCGGCTTTGCGCCGGACGGGATGATGACGGGCGCTGCCTGTTGGCGCGCGGACGGCACCGTGATGGCGCAGGGCGGCGGATTGGCGCGGCCCGGCATCCGCTTCGTGATCTGAGGTGACATGACACAGGTTGTTCTGCTGGACCCCGCTGCCCCCGACCGGCTGGATCGCATCCGGCCGTTCCTGCCGCAGGGCTGGGTGCTGACCACGGCGGCCTCGCGCAGCCCGCAGGACCAGCTTGCCGCGCTGCAAGGGGCCAGCTTTGCCATTACCGGCGACATGCCGGTGACGGCGGCGATGATGGCCGTGCCGGGGTTGCGGGCGGTTCACAAATGGGGCGTGGGCTATGATTCCATCGACCTGGACGCGGCGCGCAGGCATGGGGTGCGCGTGTTCCGCACCACCGGGTCGAATGCGGTCGCGGTGGCGGAAACGACGCTGGGCCTGATCCTGGCCGTCAACCGCAACATCGCGCGCGGGCATCTGGGGATCGCCCAGGGCGGCTGGCCCAAGGGGCAGGTGGCGCCAAGCTCGACCACGCTGTCGGGGCGCACGGTCGGCATTGTCGGCATGGGCCATATCGGCAAGGCCCTGGCGCGGCTGCTGCGGGGCTTCGGCTGCCCGATCCTCTATGCCAAGCGCACCCCCTTGCCCGTGGACGAGGAAGCCGCGCTTGGCCTTCACTTTGCGCCGCTGGATCAGTTGCTGGCGGCCTCGGACGTGGTGACGCTGAACTGCGATCTGAACGACAGCACCCGCAACCTGATCGACCGCGACCGGCTGGCGCTGATGAAGCCCGACGCGATTCTGGTCAACGCCGCGCGCGGCGGGGTTCTGGTGGAATCCGATCTGGCCCAGGCCATCCGCGAAGGCCGCCTGCGCGGCGCCGGCATCGACGTCTTCTCGGTCGAGCCGATCCAGCCCGACAATCCCCTGCTGGGCCTGGACCCCGTGGTCCTGACCCCGCATCTGGCGGCGCTGGATGCGGGCGGTTTTGCGCCCTCGGTCAGGCGGATGATGACGAACCTGCTGGCGGTGCAGCAGGGCACGCCGCCCCAGGGGATCGACGTGCTGGTCTGAGCCACGGAAAAAGGCGCCGCATCGCCGCGGCGCCTTTCGGGGTCGGTGGCGGCGGATCAGTCCGCGCTGGATTCGCCCAGTTGCAGGCCTGCGGGATGCACGGCCAGGCCGGTAACGGGCGAGGCATAGCCGCCGTCGGCGCGGCCGCCCAAAGCGGCCTCGAACTGATCGCGGTCGAAGGCGCCGTGCCAGCGGCTGACGACCACCGTGGCGACCGCGTTGCCGATGAAGTTGGTGATCGACCGGCATTCCGACATGAAGCGGTCAACGCCCAGGATCAGCGCCATCCCGGCGACGGGAACGGTCGGCACCACCGACAGCGTGGCGGCCAGGGTGATGAAGCCCGCCCCGGTAACGCCCGCCGCGCCCTTGGACGACAGCATCGCGACGGCCAGCAGCAGGATTTGCTGGGACAGCGTCAGGTCGGTGTTCGTTGCCTGGGCGATGAACAGCGCGGCCAGCGTCATGTAGATGTTGGTGCCGTCCAGGTTGAAGCTGTAGCCGGTCGGCACGACCAGACCCACCACGGGGCGCGCGCAGCCCGCCTTTTCCATCTTCTCCATCAGCGAGGGCAGCGCCGATTCCGACGAGGACGTGCCCAGGACCAGCAAGATCTCGGCCTTGAGATACGAGATCAGCCGGAAGATCGAGAAGCCGTTCAGCACGCAGACAGTGCCCAGGATCACGATCACGAACAGGGCCGAGGTCAGGTAGAAGGTGCCCACCAGCATCGCCAGGTTCATGATCGACGCGATGCCGTATTTGCCGATGGTGAAGGCAAAGGCCCCGAAGGCGCCGATGGGTGCGGCCTTCATCAGGATGTCGACGACGCGGAAGATCGCGAAGCTGGCCGATTCCAGGATGTTCAGGACGGGCTTGCCCTTTTCGCCGACCATGATCAGGCCGATGCCGAACAGGATCGCGACGAACAGCACCTGCAGGATATTGCCCTCGACGAAGGCCGAGACCAGCGTGTCGGGAATGATCCCCATGACGAAGCCGATCAGCGAGGTATCATGCGCCTTTTCCGCATAGCCCGCCACGGCCGAGGCATCCAGCGAGGCCGGGTCGATGTTCATGCCCGCGCCCGGCCGGACCACGTTCGCCACGATCAGCCCGACGATCAGCGCCAGGGTCGAGAAGGTCAGGAAATAGGCAAACGCCTTGCCCACCACCGAACCCACGCCGCGCAGCGATCCCATGCCCGCCAGCCCGGTCACGAGGGTCAGGAAGATCACCGGCGCGATGATCATCTTGACCAGCTTGATGAAGCCGTCGCCCAGGGGCTTCAGCGCCTCGCCCGTTTGCGGATAGAAATGGCCCAGCAACGCGCCCGCCGTGATCGCGATGATGACCTGGAAGTACAGGTGCCGATAAAACGGCCGCTTGTCATGGGCCACGGGGTGCGCGGATGTATCCAGCTGCATGGGAAGGCCTCCTCCTGCCTGTATGTCGATTGGATGACGCATCTTAAGACTTTGGCAGGGCAGCCCAAAAAACTTGCGGCATAGCGGCAATGCGCTGAAAACATGGCTGTTTCTCTCAATTGGGGTGGCGAATCCGTGTGGTTTTCCGCACAGGAGGATCCTGCTAGTGTGGAAAAGGAAACACCTTGCCAAAAAGCCGGAGGCGCGCGGATTTGCAGGATGCCTTGCCCAGCACGGACGATTCGCCGCCCTTGTCGCGCGCGGCGGGATGGCTGGCGCTGCTGGCCCTTGCGCTGCTGGTGCTGGTTCCTGCGGCGGTCTTTTGGGGAGTCCGGGCGGGCGCTCTGGACAGCCTGCGGGACGAGGGCATGGCCGCCGCGCAGTCGCGGGCGCTGACGCTGGAAAGCATCCTGGACCGGCAGCGCGCCGTGGTGGCGATTCTGGCGGATGACGCGATGATCCGGGCCACGCTTCGGCAGGGTTCCGACACCGACGACGCCGCATCCGCCAAGCTGGAGCGGCTGCGGGCCGAGACGCAAAGCACGGTCCTGTACCTGATGGACCCCACCGGGCGCACCATCGCCGCGTCGAATTGGAACCAGCCTGACAGCTTTCTGGGCCACGACTACAGCTTCCGCGACTATTTCCGGCGCGCCAACCCGACCGCGATGGAATTCGCGCTTGGCACCGTCAGCGGGCAGCCGGGGCTGTACCTGTCCCATGATATTAGGGACGGCGCGGCGTTGCTGGGGGTGGTGGTTGTCAAGGTGCAATTCGACGCGTTGGAGGCCGCTTGGGCGCGCAGCCCCAATGCCACCCATGTGACCGAAGCCGGTGGCCGCATCATCATCACCACCGAACCGGGGCGGCGTTTCACAACCGGACCTGTGGCCCAGGATGACAGCCTGGCGATCGCCCTGCCGGTGCGCGGGACGGGCTGGACGCTGTCCATGAACCTGCCGATGCACGAGGCGCGGCAGACCGCGCTTTATGCCGCCGGTGCGGCTGCGCTCGCGGTGCTGCTGCTGGCCGCGCTTGCCGAACAGGCCCGGCGGTCGCGGCTGCGCGCCGCGCGCAGGGCCGATGCCGACCGCGCCTATCGCGCCGAACTGGAACGCGCCGTCGCCGAACGCACCCGCGACCTGTCGCAAGAGATGCGCGAACGCCAGTTGGCCCAGCAGCGGCTGGCGCAGATGCAAGCCGACCTGGTGCAGGCGAACAAGCTGGCCACCATGGGCCAGATCACCGCCGGTGTCGCGCACGAGATCAACCAGCCCCTGGCGACGATCCGCCTGCTGGCCGAAAACGGCCAGGCCATGGCCCCCGATGGCCCGGCGGTTGACAACCTGTCCCGCATCACCCGCATGGCCGACCGGATCGGCCAGATCACCGACCAGCTTCGCGGCTTTGCCCGCAAGGCCACGGGTCAGGTGGGCGCCGTGCCCCTGCGCCCGGTGATCGAGGCGTCGCTGCTGCTGACCGCCAGCCGCCGCAAGGCCAGCGACATGCCGGTGCACCTGCCCGACATTCCCGAAGGGCTGGCCATCCTGGGAGAGCGGGTGCGGGTCGAGCAGATCCTGGTCAACCTGCTGACCAACGCCTTCGAGGCGCAGGAGGACCGGCCCGATCCCTGGGTCCGCCTTGCCGTTCGGGCCGAAGGCGACCTTGTGACGCTGACCGTCGCGGATAACGGTCCGGGCCTTTCGCCGCAGGTCAGGGACCAGCTTTTCGCGCCCTTCGCCACCAGCAAGGCGCAGGGGCTTGGGCTGGGGCTGGTCATCTCTCGCGACATCGCGCGCGATCTGGGGGGCGATCTGACCGCCGACGATCCGGTCGGGGGGCAGGGCGCCACCTTTCGCCTGACGCTGAGGAGAGCCGCATGACAGGACTGGTCCGGCTGGTCGAGGATGACGAGGATCTGCGCGCGGCCCAGGTCCAGACCCTGCGGATGGCGGGCTTGCAGGTCCAGGATTTCGGCCTTGCCGCTGATGCGTTGCGCGGCGTGACGCGCGATTTTCCCGGCGTGGTGCTGTCCGACGTAAGGATGCCCGGCATGGACGGGATGCAACTGTTCCAGCACCTGCACGCCATCGACCCGGATCTGCCGGTGATCCTGCTGACCGGGCATGGCGACGTGCCGATGGCGGTCACGGCGCTGAAAGCGGGTGCCTATGACTTCCTGACGAAGCCCGTGGCGCGCGACGTGCTGCTGGCGGCGCTGAACCGGGCGCTGTCGGCCCGCGCGCTTGTGCTGGAGAACCGGGAATTGCGGCAGGCCAGCCATGACGCCTCTGACAGCTTTCCCGAACTGGCGGGCGGCAGCGAGGTGATGGACCATCTGCGCACCGCCCTTGACCGCGTGGCCCAGGCCGGGGGCAATGCCCTGCTGACCGGCCCGGACGGGGCGGGCAGGCTGATCGTGGCCCGCGCCATCCACCGCCAGGGCCCGCGCCGCGCCCGCGCCTTCGTGCATCTGGCCTGCGACGCCCTGGACGAGGCGCGTTTCGACGCCGATCTTCTGGGCGGCGACGCCATGGGACCGCGCGGCACCCGGCAGGCCGGGCAGTTGGAGCGGGCGCAGCGGGGCGTGCTGTTCCTGGACCGCGTCGACGCGCTGTCGCCCGCCATGCAGGCGCGGCTGTCGGCCATCGTCGAGGCGGGCGAGTTCTGGCCCGCCGGCGCCGCCGCGCCGCGGCCGATGGACGTGCAGCTTCTGGCTTCGACCCAGGCCGATCTGTCGCAGCGGGTGGCCGAGGGGCGGTTCGACGCGCGGCTGTTCTATCGCCTGTCGGGCACCGTCCTGCCGGTCCCGTCCCTGGCGGAGCGGCGCGAGGACATCCCGGCGCTGTATCGCCATTTCCTGCTGGCGGCTTGCGCGCGGCTGGACCGGCCCGCGCCTGCGATGACCGGCGCGGTCAAGGCGCGGCTGTCGGGGCATGGCTGGCCGGGAAACCTGCCCGAACTGCGCGGCTTCGCGGAAAGCCAAGCCATTGGCGTGACGCCCTTCGACGCGCCCGAAGGCGGCGATGCGCCGGGCCTGCCGGATCTGGTCGCCGCCTACGAGGCCGAACTGATCCGCGATGCGCTGCGGCTGGCGGGCGGCAACGCGACCGCCGCGATGGCGCGGCTGCGACTGCCGCGCAAGACCTTTTACGACAAGCTGGCGCGGCACGGGATCAGGCCCACCGATTTCCGGCGCTGATCAGCGGGTCCGCCCCTCCAGCACGGTTTTCAGCACCAGCACCACAAGCGCGATCAGCGTCAGGGTGGACGCGGCGGCGAAGGCGCCGACGATGTTGAGGTCGTTGAACAACAGCTCGATCTGAAGGGGCAGGGTCATGGTCTGGCCCCGGATCGCGCCCGACACCACCGACACGGCGCCGAATTCCCCCACCGCCCGCGCCGTCGCCAGCACCGCGCCGTAAAGCAGCGCCCAGCGGATATTCGGCAGCGTCACCCGCCGGAAAATCTGCCAGCCCGACGCGCCCAGCGTCAGCGCCGCCTGTTCCTGTTCGGACCCCTGCGCCTGCATCAGGGGCAGCACCTCTCGGGCGACGAAGGGGCCGGTGACGAACAGCGTCACCATGACGATGCCGGGCAGGGCGAACAGGATCTTCACCTCGCCCGCCGCCAGCAGCGGTCCCAGCAGCCCCTGCCGTCCGTAGAGCAGCAGATAGCAGACCCCGGCGATGATCGGCGAGATGGAAAACGGCAGTTCGATGATCGTCAGCAGCGCCTTGCGGCCCGGAAAGGTGAACCGCGCGATCAGCCAGGCCGAGGCGATGCCGATGGCAAGATTGATCGGCAGCGTGATCGCCGCCACGACCGAGGTCAGCCAGATCGCGTGCAGCGTGTCGGGCGCCAGGATGTTCTGGGCGAAGACCGCAAACCCGCCGGAAAACGCCCGCCAGAAGATATAGGCCAGCGGCACCACGACGATGAACAGCGTCAGCGCGACCGCCAGCCCGATCAGCAGGCGCGCGCCGCCCTGGTCGGGGCGCGGGGCGAGGACGGCGCTCATGCGGGCACCCTGCGCCGGGTCAGCCGCGCTTGCAGCCAGTTCGACAGCACCAGCAGCACCATGGCGATGGCGACCAGGGTCAGCGCGATGGCGGCGGCACCGTTATAGTCGTATTCCTCAAGCCGGATGACGGCCAGAAGCGAGGCGATTTCCGTCTTCATCGGCAGGTTCCCGGCAATGAAGATCACCGCGCCGAATTCGCCCAGCGAGCGGGCGAAGGCGATGGTCGTGCCGACCAGGAAGGCGGGCAGGATCGCCGGAAAGATCACCCGAGCGAAAATCTGCAAGGGCGTGGCGCCCAGGGTCCGGGCGGCTTCTTCCTGACTGTGGTCCAGATCTTCCAGGATCGGCTGGACGGTGCGGACCACGAAGGGGATCGAGGTGAAGGACATCGCCACCGCCACCCCCCAGATCGTATAGACGACCGGGATTCCGGCAGGGGCCAGCACCTGCCCGTACCAGCCGTTTTCGGAAAACAGCGCGGTCAACGCCAGGCCAGCGACGGCGGTCGGCAGGGCGAAGGGAATGTCCATCATCGCGTCCAGCAGCCTGCGGCCCGGAAAGCGATAGCGCACCAGAACCCAGGCCATCAGCAGGCCATAGAGCGCGTTGAACGCCGTCGCCAGGGCTGCGGCGGTCATGGTCAGCCGCAGCGCGGCCAGGGTGCGGGGGGCGGTCACGATGGCCCAGAAGCGGGCGGGGCCGATCTCGGCCCCTTTCAGGAACAGGGCGATCACGGGCAGCAGCACGATGATGCCGACATAGGTCAGCGTCAGCCCCATCGTCAGGCCGAAGCCCGGCAATACGCGCCGCTGCCGCCCGCTGGCGGGAAGGGCCGCCGTCATGCTCATTGATTGACGAACACCGTGTCGAGGATGCCGCCTTCCGCGAAATGGTCGGCCTGCACCTTGTCCCAGCCGCCGAACACGTCATCGACCGTGACCAGCTTCACGTCGGGGAAGTTGGCGGCGAATTCGGCGGTGATCGCCTGGTCATGGACGCGGTTGAAGTTCTTGGCCAGGATGCGTTGCGCGTCGGGGGAATAGAGGAAATCCAGATAGGCCTTGGACACCTCGGTGGTGCCTTTGCTTTCCGTGTTCGCGGTCACCACGGCGACGGGGAATTCCGCCAGCAGCGACAGCGACGGGGTGACGCGTTCCAGCCTGGCATCGGCATATTGCTGGGCGATGCCGCCGGTCTCGGCCTCGAAGGTGATCAGCACGTCGCCGATGCCGCGTTCGGCGAAGGTCGCGGTGGCCGCGCGCCCGCCCTGGTCGAAGACCGGGACATTGGCGAACAGCTTTTTCACGAAGTCCTGCGCCGCCGCCTGGTCGCCGCCGTTCTTGTCCAGCGCATAGGCATAGGCCGCCAGATAGGTATAGCGCCCGTTGCCGCTGGTCTTGGGGTTCGGGAAGATCACCTGCACGCCGTCCTGCGTCAGGTCGTCCCAGTCGTCGATATTCTTGGGATTGCCCTCGCGCACCAGGAAGGCGGGCAGCGAATAATAGGGCGAGGCTTCGTTGGGGAAGGCCTCGCGCCAGTTTTCGTCGACCAGGCCGTCCTTGGCCAGCACGTCGATATCGGTCACCTGGTTGAAGGTCACGACATCGGCGGGCAGCCCTTCCAGGATCGCGCGGGCCTGTTTCGACGACCCGCCATGCGATTGGTCGATGGTCACGGCGCGGCCGGTTTCCGCCTTCCATTTTTCGGCGAAGACCGGGTTCAGTTCGGCGAACAGTTCGCGGGCAATGTCGTAGGAGACGTTCAGGATCGCATCCTGGGCCGCCACGGGCGAGGCAAGGCCCAGCATGACGGCAAGGGTGGCGGACAGGCGGGTTTTCACGCGGATCGTCACGGGCGGGACTCCTTCAGGGCCTTGGGTGCTTCGACAGGGGCGGCGTCGGCGGGCGCGGCGCCGCCGGGAAAGATCTGGCCCGCGATGACGCGCAGGGCGACGGGTTGGTCCTTGCGCAGGTCGCGGCCCTGGCGGCGCGGCATCTCGGCCTCGATCCGGCAGGCGGCGGCGTTTTCCGCCACGATCCGCAGCAGCGCGCCGGTCGAGGCGATTTCCGTCACCCGGAACGGCGCGGCGGGATCGGGGACGGGCTGAATGTCGGCGGGGCGCAGGAACAGCGTGGCGGGGCCGTCGGGCAGCGCGCGGCGGGGCAGGGCGGTCAGGTCCAGGCCCGCCGCCTGCGCGCGGCCCGACCGGATCGTCACCGGCACCTCGACCGTCAGGCCCAGGAAGCGGGCGACGAAGGGTGTCGCGGGATGGTCATAGATCTCGTCGGGATGGCCGGTCTGTTCGATCACGCCGCCGTTCATCACGACCACCCGGTCGGCCAGTTCGAAGGCTTCCTCCTGGTCGTGGGTCACGAAGATGGTGGTGGTCCCGGCGCTGTCGTGGACGCCGCGCAGCCAGCGGCGCAGGTCGCGGCGGACCTGGGCGTCCAGCGCGCCGAACGGTTCATCCAGCAGCAGCACGCGCGGCTCGATCGCCATGGCGCGGCCCAGGGCGACGCGCTGGCGCTGCCCGCCCGACAATTCGGCCGGATAGCGGTCCGCCAGCCCGTCGATCTGAAGAAAGGCCAGCAGCCGGTCCACGGTGGCGGCGATCTGCGCCTTGCCGGGCCGGTCGGCGCGCGGCAGGACGGTCAGGCCGAAGGCGATGTTGTCGCGCACGGTCATGTGCGGAAACAGCGCGTAATGCTGGAAAACGAAGCCGATCCGGCGTTCGGCGGCGGATTTCACCAGCCAATCGGTGCCATTGAAGGACAGCGCGCCCGCATCCGGCCAGTCCAGCCCGGCGATGATCCGCAACAACGTCGTCTTGCCCGATCCCGAGGGGCCAAGCAGGGCGATCAACTCTCCTTTCCCGACGGTCAGGTCGATGCCGCGCAGAACCTGGGTCGTGTCGAAGCGCCGGGCAAGATGCGAGATGGCAAGCGACATGGGCGGACCTTCCTGATTGCGCGCCACAGTTAGCAACGGCGCGCAGGCTTGCCAAGGAACGGGGCTGGGCGTTCCAGGGGCCCGCCAGAGAACGGCATTCTTCGCGGACAACGCTGCGGAAAATCCCGGTCCGCCATGGGCCGTGACGCGCAGGCCTGGTTCGCGAAAGCGGGGACGGCGGCGCGACATTGTCCCTTTTTTGCGCCCTCAGCGCCGCCAGATCCAGCTGTGCCCCGCCATGCCGCCTTGCAGCTTCGACAGCAGGCGCAGCATGGGCGCGCGCGGGCCGATGCCGTGGCGCAGCCAGTCCACCGCGACCTCGACCGGGCAGGGCAGGCCGGTCACCGGGTCGCGATAACGGGGATAGGCGATCAGGCAGGCATGGACCAGGGCGGCCAGGTCCGGCCGCGCGACGCGGCGCGGCGGCACCGGCCCCAGGTCGCGGGTCAGGCCCCAGCCCGCATAAAAGGGCGCGCCCAGGGTCGTCACGGGGACGCCGCGCAGCAGCGCCTCGAACCCCATGGTCGAGGTGATGGTCCAGACCTGATCGGCAAGTGCCAGCAGGGCGACCGGATCGGCGTTGACGGCCACCTCATCCGCAAGGCCCGAGGCGTCGATGGCGCCCCGCCGCAGCCCGGCCTCGACATCGGGATGGGGCTTGAAGATCAGATGCGCGTCGGGGTTCTCGCGGCGGACGCGGCGCAGCAGATCCAGGTTCGTGCGTTCCGCCCCCGCGCCCAGCCGGATCGAGGCGTCGTCCTCGACCTGGCCTGGAACCAGGATACGCGGGCGGTCGGTTGCGGCGGGGCGATAGCTGCCGGTCAGGTTGTATTTCGACAGGCCAGCGGCCCGGATCGCCGCGATCAGCCGTTCCGCGCGCGCCGTCCCGCCAGGCGGCGGACCGGCGGCGATCAGCCGTTCCAGGCGGCTTTCGCGCGCCGGATCGTAATAGATGCCCAGGTCGTCGGCCACCAGCGACAAAGGCGGCGTCAGGGCGGCCCCCAGCCCGCGCGACCGCAGGAACCCGTCCTCGACCCGGATCGCGCCCGGCACTGCGGCGGCTGCGCCCGCCCAGGCCAGGGTCACGCGGGGCGAGGGCCTGCCGGTAAAGCGGACGCCCGCCCCGTCGCCAAAGGCGCGAGCGATGGCCGGGCGTTTCCACAGCCGCATCCCCCCGGCCAGATGCCCGTCGCGATCCTGGCGAAAGGCCTGCGCCTCGGCCTCGATCTGGTCCAGGGCGCCGTCGAAATCGGTCAGGCGGTCGCGGCAGGGATCGTACCAGACCGGGGCGGACAGGTGGCTTGCGGCGAACAGCGCCTCGGGCGTGGCGGGGCCGCGCCGTCCGGGGGGCAGGGGATATTCGTCCTGGCTCAGCCCCCACCCGGCATGGAAGGGCTGTCCGAACAGCCGGGGGCGGTGGCCGGCGAGGATCGCCTCGTATCCCAGCTGCGAACTGACCGCATAGACGGCATGGGCGTTTTCCAGCAGCCGCCAGGGCGAGATCTCGTGGTCGCACAGGGCCTCGCCGGGCGCCAGGTCGGCGCGGTCCAGATGGCCGGGCCGCAGCCCCCGGATGGTTTCGGGATGGCTGCGCAGCAGGATCGGACGGCCCGGATGTTCGCGCCGCGCCGCGTCCAGCATCGCCAGGAAACGCCCGCGCCCCGCGCCCATCAGGGACGCATCTCCGCGCGTCTGGTCGATCACCAGCACATAGCCCGGACTGGGCGCGGGCAGGTCGGGCCGATGGGCGTTGTATTTCGACAGATCCGCCGCGCGCAGCCGGGCGATGCCGTCGCGGGCGCGCTGTTCCTGGGCCGAGGGGACACCACGCAGCACCAGGGCTTCGATCAACGAAGGGCGCGACGGGTCGAAATGCACCCCCAGCGGGTCGATCAGCAGGCCGACCGGCCCGCGCCGGGCGACATGACCCCGCGCGCGGCCCGGCAGGATGGACCGCAGGAAAGCGTCCTCGACCGTGACCAGGGCCGCGCCCGTGTGCCGGGCGACGGCGCGGCCGCGCCAGGCGGTCGGGCTGGCGCCCCAGACCGCCACGCTGTCGCCGGGGCCGGGCAGTCCCAGCCGCAACTTCCAGCCCGCAAGCGCCAGGATCCGGCGCAGGCGCGGTTCCCGCCAGAAGCCGCCGCTGAATGCGAAAAGCCGCCGGTGCTTTCCCCCGGCGGCCCCTTGTTCGTCGATCATGCGGCTGTCACTGCGCCAGGTTCTGAACTGCGTTGGCAGAGTTGATCGGCCCGATCAGGGCTGCCAGCCGCTTCTGCCACTGAACATAGGGCGCCTCGGTCACATAGACCGTATCCTCATCCCGGATCAGGAAGTCGCGGGCCAGGAACAGCCCGTTCGGCCGCGTGAGATCCAGGACATAGGCGATGCGCTGCGATCCCTGCACCGACTTGCCCAGCACGCGCGAGGCGACCTGTTCGGGTTCGTCGCGCAGGATGAACACGCCGGTCGGATCGGCCAGGTGAGAGTTCAGCCCCCCGACCATGGCGACGGCCTCGACCGCGTTGATCGATTCATTGCCCAGCGGAACGCGGGTCTGGCCGCCAAGCGCGCCCAGGGCGGTGAAGCTGCGCTGATCTTCCTCGACCAGGATCACGTCGCCGGGGCGCAGCGCGATGTCGTTGCTGGCGTTGGAATACAGATCCGTCAGCCAGACCTTGCCGGTGTTGTTGCCGCGTTTGACGGTGACCACCGCGATCTCGGGTTCGATGGACACGCCGCCCGCGCGCGCCAGCATCGCCGACAGCGACCGGGTGGGCCGCTCGATCGGGTAGACGCCCTGAGCCGTGACCTTGCCCATGACCGATACCGTGGCGCCGTTGCCGGCCACCCGCGTCACCGTCACCTGCGGATCGGGGGTCTGGGTGGCAAGCCGTTCGGTGATGATCTGGCGCAACTGATCGGGCGTGTTGCCCGCCGCCTGGACCCGGCCCGCATAGGGCACGAAGATATAGCCGCCGCTGTCCACCTGGATTTCCTGCAACGCGGTCGAGCTGTTCCCCAGCGAGGTCAGAAGCCCGTCATCCACGTTTTCCCAGATGGACAGGCCCAGCACGTCGCCCGCGCGGATCTCGTCGGCGCCGACCTGCCCGGCGCCCCGGAAGCTGTTCGAGAAACCATAGGACGGGGTGAAGTTCGTCGTGCGGGCAACGTGATCGTTCACATAGATCACATGCGTATTGCCGCCCTTTTCGACCGCCCCGGAATAGATCTCGGACTTGCTGGGGCCGGACCGGGGCAGGCTGCACGCCGCCAGCAGCGTCATCGCGGCAATCAGCGTCAGGCGCACGGCCAGACCCGCCGCCGAACGGGCAGGAGAAAGCTTCACTGTCACCTCTCGAAACTCCTGTTCCTTTGCCCGGACTTGCTGTCCGGTTGTGCGCGCAATTCTAGACTGCGCGGTCGGCGGGCGCCACACCTTCCTGCGCGCTAGTCCAGAACTTCGCCGATCTGCTGGCGGCGATGACAGCGGCCCGCCGCCAGCGCCTGATACGGATCCTCGGGTGCCAGGATCAGATCGGCCACCAGCCGCAGCGCATGGGCGCGCGACCGGCGGGAATAGAACCCCCCCGGCACCTGGCTGGTTTGCAGCAGATAATCGCGGAACAGGCGATAGGCGGCGGTGTCGGGCCGTTGGGGATGGGCCATGAAGTCGGCCAGCGCCTGTTCCGACACCAGCCCCGGCTTGCAATAGACGGCGCGGCCCAGGGCCTTGACCGGCAAGCCGCGCCACAGCGCCTGCTGGGCCGCCGTCGAATTGACGGTGATCACCGCGCGGGCATGGGCGATCATGTCCGCCAGCTTGCCGCCCCGGACGTAATGCACCCGATCCGCCACGCCGTGCCGGGCCGCCGCGTCGCGGATCGACCGGCGGTTCCGGGCGCGCCCGTCCTCCAGCGGATGGGCCTTGAACAGCAGGTGGTGGTGGCGGGGGGCGGAACGGGCGAATTCCGCCACCACCTGTTCGATGAACTGCCGGTTCAGGGAAAGCGGCGAATGGCCCAGCATGTTGGAATCGTGTTCCAGTTGCATGGGCACCAGCAGATAGGGATCGCCCGACAGCCGGAAGCGTCGCCACTGGACCGCGCGGGTCAGCGAATGGACCGGCGTCAGGATCAGCCGGCCGAGGTTCAGGCGGAATTCGTCGAAGACCGGCAGGGCACGGTGGCTGGCGAACTGGCGATAGCGGCGGTTCGCGACCAGCACCAGGAAATGATACAGCGCCCCATAGGCCTTGTGCTGGCGCATGTCGCCCCAATGGGCGGGCGGCCGCCGGACCTCGGACGCGGTGTCGCGCAGCATCGCGCGCATGTCCGACAGAGAGATATTCAGCAGCGGCGAATGCCCGTTCGACCCGCCGCGTTCATAGCTGATCCAGTACGGGCGCAGATAGCCTTCCTCGAACACGTGCAGCCGCAGGTTCAGCGCCTGGGCGGCGTGGCGTGCGGCGGCGTGGATCGGGCGCATGTCGCCGTAAAGAACGATGTCCGTCACCCCCTTTTCGGCCAGGATCACCGTCAGATGGGCGGGCCAGTCCGCGCTGCTGCCGGTATGGCGCAGCAGATGCACGGGATCGGACCAGAAGAATTCGTCCCCCGCGTTGAAGGCGCATCGCCAGACCTGCGCGCCCGCCGCCCGCAGCAATCGGCCCAGCCGGTCGAAGAACGGGCCATGCGGTCCCTGCAACAGCAAGAAGACGCGCTGCGGGGACGCATCCCGCTGAACTTCCTGCACCGCACTGAAATCGTTACGAACCTGGAACACTGGGAGAACCCCATGAAGCGCAACACACGCGCGACACAAATTTTTCACAGGAAGGTTAACAAAGATTTAACGGCATGCTGGACTTGCGCCGGTTCAGGCCATCGCCTAGGTCTTTTCGCTGGAAACATGGGGTGCGCAGGTGTTCACAGGCATCATCACGGATATCGGCACGGTCGCGTCGGTGGAAATGCGCGGCGACATGCGCGCGCGGATCGATTGCGGCTATGACATGGCGACCGTGGACTTGGGCGCCTCGATCGCCTGCGACGGGGTCTGCCTGACCGTGGTCGACAAGGGGCCTGGCTGGTTCACGGTCGACATCTCGGCCGAGACGCTGTCCAAGACCAATATCGGCGCGAATGGCTGGCAGGTCGGGCGCAAGCTGAACCTGGAACGCGCACTTCGCGTGGGCGACGAACTGGGCGGCCATATCGTCAGCGGTCATGTCGACGGCGTGGCCCGCGTGGCCGAGCTGCACGAAGAGGGCGACAGCCTGCGCCTGACGTTCGAGGCCCCGGCCGCGCTGGCCCGCTTCATCGCGCCCAAGGGTTCGGTCGCGCTGAACGGCACGTCGCTGACCGTGAACGAGGTGGCAGGCAACCGCTTCGGCGTGAACCTGATCCCGCATACCCGGCAGGTGACGACCTGGGGCGGCGTCGTCCTGGGCGATGCGGTCAACCTGGAAATCGACACCCTGGCCCGCTATGTCGCGCGGCTGGCCGAGGCGATGGCCGCGCCGCTGCCCGCCGGGGCTTGACGCGGGACGGCTTTCGCGACATTGCAGCCGGTCTCTGTGACAAGGCCCGATCCATGACCGTGAACGACGACAAGCAGACCGACAAGCGCGCCGACCGCCGGGCGAAAAGCAGCGGGGCGCGCTTCTACGCCGTTCAGGCCCTGTATCAGATGGAGGCCGCCGGTCAGTCCGCCGACCGGGTGACGCGGGAATTCGAACTGTATCGCCTGGAGGCCGAGGACGAGGATGGGCAGTATCTGCCCGCCGACGAAGGGCTGTTTTCTCGCCTTGTCGATGCAGCCGTGACCTGGCAGTCGCGCATCGACCAGGCGACCGATCGCGGCCTGGTCGCCAAATGGCCCATCGACCGGATCGATCCGGTACTGCGCGCCCTGTTCCGCGCCGCCGGGGCGGAACTGGTCACGCCGCAGACCCCGCCCAAGGTGGTCATCACCGAATATGTCCGCCTGGCCGAGGCGTTCTTTCCCGAGGGCCGCGAGCCGAAATTCGTGAACGCCGTCCTGGATCACGTCGCCCGAGAGCTGCGCCCCGAGGCCTTCTGACGCAGGCCCCACTTCCTACTGCTTTTCCGTGGGAAATACCCTATATCTTGGATCTGTCGTCCGATTTGGGGTGCGTCATGCCGATCATGGTTCGTGTCTATATCCGCAGCGTCCTGATCGGCGCTGCGCTGGCCTGTTGCTTCGTGGCCGCGCTTTTGGCGCTGGATGTTGCGCATCTGCGGCACCTTGTCCTGAACAGCACCGTGGGCTGGCTGGCCGTGGTCATGCTGGTCGCCTTCAACACCATCGTCTTTTCGGGGGTTCAGTTCGCCATCACGGTCATGGAACAGGCCGAATCGCCGCCGTCGTCCGGCCGCCGGTCGTGGATCGGGCGTCCGCCGAGGAAAGAGGCGGTTCGGGTGCCGGTCACAACGGCACCGCGAAAATAAACCTGCTCTGGTTCCTTCGGCGCGATTGGGTGTGATATCGTGTCGATTATGCAACAGCTGAACGCGTTGCCGCCGGACAAAATTCCGCACAGATTTTAGGCAATCACGGAATTATTTCATCCATCTTGCCGGGCTGCTGGCAAGCTCGCGGGATGCCGACGACCGATTTGGTTAATCGCGCCAAGAGGTTCCAAAGCACCGAATTGAGTTCCCGACTATCCCATCACCCGCATATTTCGGCGGAATTTTGCCTGATTTGTCTCTGTTCAAACCCTCTCACTTTTTCGGGACGTGCAGACGTTTTTCGCGGCCCTATGAACCAGGGCAGGGGGGGATTACTTCATCTTTCGCAGAGATGCTCTGGCGTCCCACAGACGTTCAGAACAACAAAACTCAGCTCGTGAGGAAAAGATGAAAAAAGTTACGCTGCTGACCGGCTCCGCCGCTCTGATCGCCGCACTGTCGGCCCCGGCATTCGCCCAGACCGAGATTGCGGCGGGTGCGGATGCGACCGGGATCTCGGGTATCAACGACCGGATCATCGATGTCGAGGACGCCGTTCAGGACGATTTCGACCGTGATAACGACGACGCGCGCTTCGGCAACCCCGACCGCCGCGAGGGCCTGTTCGGTTCGATCGCGCTGACCTATGCGGGCAGCACCGGCAACACCGAAAGCCAGGACTTCTCTCTTGCGGGCCGCGTGTCCAACAACGCCGGTCCCTGGCAGCAGTCGGTCGGGATGCTGATCGAATTCGGTGAAGACGATTTCGGCAACAAGGACAAGGAAGAAGTGTCGACCATCTATGATGGTGCCTACTACTTCAACGACCAGTTCTATGCCTTTGTCCTGGGTCGCTTCAGTGTCGATGGTCTGGCCAACGGCGAGGCTGATTACGACGGCCAGCCCGACAACGAGATTGCCGAAAAGCTGGGCGATTTCGCCCGCGACGGCTTCATCGGCGTGGGTCCGGGCTATCGCGTGATCAACACCGAAGCGACCGCTTGGCGGGTTCAGGCGGGTATCGGTTATCGCTATACCCAGACGGGCGCCCAGAAGGCTGGCTTCAATCTGGAATACAATCCGGTGACCGACAGCTACGACCGTGTTGCGGTCAACGATTCGTCCGATAGCGGCGTCGGCTATATCGTGTCGTCGCGTCTGTACCACCGTTTCAATGACATGGTGTTCATCACCAACGACACCGACTATCTTTCTTCGAAAGACTCGGATGACGTGATCACCAACCAATTCGGCGTCAACTTCCAGATGTCCGACCAATTGGCGACCCGCGTCAGCTACACCACCGAGTACCAGGAAAACCGTCCGATCCGTACGGACAACACCCTGGGCGTGTCGGTCGTCTACGGCTTCTGATCGCAGCCACAGTCATCGAAAGGGCGGCCCGCAAGGCCGCCCTTTTCGCATGTATCCGGTATGAAAAAAACCGCCGATGCCAAGGCAGGGCGGTTGGGTAGGGTGGCGGGAACCGCAGCAACCGCGGCGGCGCGAGATTTCCCGAAAGCCTGGATTACCAGGTGGGCGCCGGGTAACGAGACCAGGGTCACGCCAGAGCCAGCCCCCTCGGAAAAGTTATAGGCCAGTGGAAAAATGGCCGCGCGCGAGAGGAGCAGAAACCCGCCAAGGCAACAGATAGGGACAGGGCAGGGCCACTTCAAGCGCCTTGAAGGATGTTGCCGCTTCGTTCTATAAGCGGACCATGACCCATCTGGATCCGACCCTTCCCGCCATGCCCGGCCACCGTCTTGCGCGCGGCGTGGGGCGGCTGTTGCGCAGCATGGATCACGCGGTGCTGACCGAATTCTCGCCCAGCCGCGGCCTGCGGGTGGATGTGATCAGCATGGGTCCGAAGGGCGAATTCTGGATCGTCGAATGCAAAAGCTGCCGCGCGGATTTCATGGGCGACCGCAAATGGCAGGGTTATGTCGAATGGTGCGACCGCTATTTCTGGGCGGTCGATTGCGACTTTCCCTCGGAACTGCTGCCCCCCGACACCGGGCTGATCTGCGCCGATGCCTATGGCGCCGAAATTCAGCGCATGGCACCCGAGGCCCGGCTGGCAGGCGCGCGCCGCAGCAGGATCATGCGCGACTTCGCCCGCGCCTCGGCGTTGCGCCTGCAAGGCCTGACCGATCCCGATGCCCTTACCGCCGGGGTTTTTTAGGCTTCCCCCCGGTCTTTCCCATGCTGCGCGCGGCTTCGGCTGCGGCCAGCAGTTCCTCGGCGATTTCGGTGGCTTCCTCGGGATCGAAATCCAGCGGCAGGTCGATCTCTTCGGCTTGCAGATAGATGCGCACCATGCCCTGATCGGTGGGGCCGACTTGCAGATTGGCCGCAATGTCGCTTTGGCTGTTGATGCTCATGACCGTCATCCTTCTGTGATGGGTTTCTGTAGCCTGCATGAATTTTCACGGCAAGTCGGGCTTGCAACGGGACCGAACCGGCGTTACAGAACGCAACCGTGCCGCCTTAGCTCAGCTGGTTAGAGCGCTAGATTGTGGATCTAGAGGTCCCCCGTTCGAGCCGGGGAGGCGGTACCATTTCCCCAAAGCCCGGCATTCAATTAATCTTCTGCGGTGCGGAACAATGCCCTTGTTCCATGTGTTTAAGCCCTGATGGTGACAATCACACCGGAGGACATTTCCATGGCTGAACACAATCCCACAGCAAACGACCTGAAAAAAGACGCCGCCGCCGCAGGGCAGCAGGCCAAGCGCGACCTGAACGAGGGCGCCCGCAAGATCGGCGAGGATATCCGCGATACCGCCGACAAGCTGTCAAACAACTCGGGCACCGAGAATCTCAAGGAACGCGGCGCGGAACTGGCGCAGAATGCCCGCGAAACCGCGCAGGATTACGTTCACCGCGCCCGCGAGGTTGGCGGCGAATATGCCGGCCGCGCCAAGGCCGAGGCCGAGCGGCTGTACGAGACCGGCCAGCAGAAGGCCTCCGAGGTCGCCCATTACGCCGAGGAGCGGTATGACGAAGTGTCCGAAATGGTTCGGCGCAATCCCGCGCAAGCCCTGGGCATCGCCGCCGGTATCGGCTTCCTGGTCGGCCTAATCCTGGCCCGTCGCTGAGGTTTCCCATGTTCGACTATGCGCAGCGTCTTCAACTGGCTCTCAAGGACACGGCGCGTCGGTCGGTCATGAAGGCGGCGGCCGGGGGTGTCCTGGCCGTTGCCGTTGGGTTCCTGATAGCAGCCCTTTGGTCGTTCCTGGCCCATGATCTGGAATTCGGATCGGCCTTGGCGTCTCTTGCCGTAGCCGTGCTGTTCATCCTGATCGGGCTGATCCTGTTCGCGATGTCCAAGGCCACCCGTCACGAAATGCCGACCACAGACGATCTTCGCAAAGAGGTCGAGGCTCGGGTCAGTCTGGCGGCCGATGCGGCGGTCGAAAAGGCGCGGGCCGAGGCCGAGCGGGTCGTGGACATGGCGGGCCAAAAAGTGTCGTCTTTGATGGACGAGGCCAGCTACAAGGTTACGAAGCTGGCCGATGACACCGAACGCCGGGTCTTCGGCGCGGCGCGTCATGCGGCGCAGGCCGTGGGGTTCACGCAAGGCAACCTGGATACCGTGCGGTCCAAGGTCGAAGGCGCGACCGAGACGCTGTCCCGCGCGCACAACAGCAACGCGGGCAGTATGGCCAAGCTGTTAGGAGCTTTTGCCCTCGGCGTTACCTTGGCGGCCAAGTTGAAGGAACGACACGACGACGACGATTACGACTATCAGGATGATATCCTGTAAACTGAACGGGCCGCCCAAGAAGGCGGCCCGCTTCATGTGTAAAATCCGATCGGATCAGGCGTTCGCTTCGCGAATTTTGTCCGCAGCGGCCTTGTCATAGGACACGCCCTTCTGGTCGAACAACTGATCCAGTTCGCCCGAAAGGGTCATCTCGGTCACGATGTCGCATCCACCCACGAACTCTCCCTTGACATAGAGCTGCGGGATCGTCGGCCAGTCCGAGAAATCCTTGATGCCCTGGCGGATATCGTCATCGGCCAGCACGTTCACGTCGCGGTAATCGACGCCCATATAGTTCAACACGCCCGCGACGCGGCTGGAAAAACCGCATTGCGGCATTTCCTTGGTGCCTTTCATGAACAAGACGACATCCGCATTGTCCACCAATCCTTGAATTTTTCCAGTTACTTCCGTCATGTCTTTCATCCTGTGTCTGATGGTCTGGCCAAGGGGCAGGGGCCTCAGTCAGGCGCTTTGGTGGTCAATGCCAAGGCGTGAAGGGCGCCCGATTTGCCCGCCATCTTGTCCTGCAACGCCGCATAGACGGCGCGCTGCTGCTGGACGCGGTTCTGACCCCGGAAGCTTTCGTCGATCACCTCGGCGGCATAGTGATTGCCGTCGCCCGCCAGGTCGGTGATGGTGATCTGCGCGTTGGGAAAGGCCACGCGGATAAGGGCCTCGATGTCATGCGCTTCCATCGCCATGGGATTGTCCTTCTGCCTTTGCTTTTCTGATGTAGGGGAAGCCGAAAGCTCTCGCAAGACCAACGCCGAACGGCCGCGACTGGCGCGGCCGTTCAGGACGTGGTTTCAAAGATCAGTTTGCGGTCGCTGCGCCCACGGTTCCGCCGACGATCGCGCCCGCAGGCCCGGCGACAACCGCGCCTCCGATGCCGCCGGTCGCGGCGCGTTCCGTTGCCGTATTGCCGCAGGCAGCCAGCATGAAAACGATGCTGCCGCAGAGACTTGCCGTCAGTATCCGCATCAGATTGTCCTTTCTGCGCACCCAATTGCGCTGCTATTTCAGAAAGCGTCGGAACTGACAAAAGTTCCGTAGGGGCAGGCCCAAATGCGACTTTGGCTGCCGGGAAAGTTTCTTGCGTCGGCAGTCGCGTTCGGACTGTGCCGCAGCCTGCAATTTCGCGCGCCGGCGCAGGGCAAGATGCTAGGGCGCCCCGGTCACGTCCCTCAAAGTGGTGTAACATCCGGGGTGGCCCCAGGGCATGAGACAGCTTTTTGCGATAATGCTGAGAATGGGACCGAACGTAACCGGCCGATTGTTACCGCGGCGGTTGAGCCTTGAAGCGTTGCGCGAGTTCAGGATCGCTAACGAAGTCGTCGAGGAACTGGTGCCAGGTTTCTGC
>NZ_UZWE01000012.1 GCF_900631945.1 Paracoccus haematequi | reverse complement strand
ATGCCATCTGGGGTGGGGCGGGATCGGACCGGCTGTGGGGCGATGCGGGCAGCGATGTGATGAACGGCGGCGATCTGCGCGACACCCTGTCGGGCGGGCTGGGCAACGACACGCTGATCGGGGCGGGCGGCGCCGACGTGCTGGCGGGCGGATCGGGCGCGGACGTGTTCCGCTTCCTGTCCTGGCGGGACAGCATGGCCGCCGCCCCCGACATCATCCAGGATTTCAGGCCCGACAGCGACAGGCTGGATCTGCGCGCCATCGGCCTGGGCTATGTCGACGATGCCCAGTTCACCGCAGCCCGCCAGGTCCGCTGGCAGCATGTCGGGTCCGAGACGCGGGTGATGGCCGACCTGAACGGCGACGGGCGCGCGGATTTCCTGCTGCGGCTGCTGGGCCATCCGGATCTGGACCGAGGCGACTTCCTGCTGTGACCCGTCAGGCTTGCGCCAGCCGCCCGGCGGCCCAGCGGGCGGCCTCGGCCACGGCGGGATCGGTGTCCCCCGCCAGCCCGCGCGCCAAGGGTGCCAGCCCCGGATCGCCCGAATTGCCTATCGCATACAGCACGTTGCGCACAAAGCGGTCGCGCCCGATGCGCTTGATCGGGCTGCCGGAAAACCGCTCGCGAAAGCCCGCGTCGTCCAGCACCGCCAGCTCTGCCAAGGGCGGCGCGGCGACGATGCCGCGATAGCGCATCTCGGACCCGGCCTGGGCGAACTTGTTCCAGGGACAGACCGCCAGGCAGTCGTCGCAGCCATAGATGCGATTGCCCAGCAGCGGGCGCAGCTCGGGATCGACCGGGCCCTTGTGTTCGATGGTCAGGTACGAGATGCAGCGCCGCGCATCCAGCTGATAGGGCGCCGGAAAGGCGCCGGTCGGGCAGGCATCCAGGCAGGCGCGGCAGGATCCGCAATGCGAGACCTCGGGCGTGTCGGCGGGCAGGGGGACCGTGGTGAAGATCGACCCCAGGAAGAACCAGCTTCCCAGATCGCGCGACAGCAGGTTGGTGTGCTTGCCCTGCCAGCCCAGCCCCGCCGCCTGCGCCAGCGGCTTTTCCATGACCGGCGCGGTATCGACGAAGACCTTGATCTCTTCGCCCGGCGCCTGCTCCAGCAGCCAGCGGCCCAGCCGCTTCAGCCGCTTCTTGACCAGGTCGTGATAATCCTTGCCCTGCGCATAGACGCTGATCGCCGCCCGGTCGGGCCGGTCCAGCACCGCCAGCGGATCGTGGTCGGGGGTGTAAAGCTCGGCCAGGACGATCACCGATTTCGCCTCGGGCCACAGCGCCGCCGGATCGCCGCGCCAATGCGTGCGTTCGGCCATCCAGCCCATCTGCCCGTGCCGCCCGGCGTCGAGGAACTGCTGCAACCGCTGGGCCACCTGGGGTACCGCATCCGGCGTCGTGACCCGCATCCGGGAAAACCCGACCGCCTCGGCTTCGGCGCCAAGGCGCTGTTTCATCTTCGCCCAAATATCCCGGGGGGTCCGGGGGGCTGGCCCCCCGGCCTTATCCGAAATCAAGCTCGGCATAATGGGGGGCCGGGTGGATGCCCGGCACCTGGTCGGCCAGGATCGACCGGAAGGCCGGGCGCGACTTGATGGTGGCATACCAGTCGCGCAGCACCTCGGAGCGGTCCCAATCCACGTCCGAGATGTAATCCAGGCAGGAAAAATGCGCGGCCGCGGTGAAATCGGCCAGCGACAGGCTGTTGCCCGCCAGCCAGCGGCGGGTTTCCAGCAGCGTCGTCAGATAGTCGATATGCTCCTTGATCGCGCGCAGCCCGTCCTTGACCACGCGGCTGTCGGGATAGCCCTGGCGGGTGATCTTCTTCCAGACCCGTTCGGTCAGGATCGGGACCGTCACCTCGTCGTTGAACTTGTCGTCGAACCAGGCGCAGAGCCTGCGCACCTCGTGCCGCTCCAGCGGGGTCGAAGGCATCAGCGCGGGCGAGGGGATGGCCTCGTCCAGGTATTCGATGATCGCCTGGCTTTCGGCCAGCATGTTGCCGCGATGGCGCAGCACCGGCAGTTTTCCGGCCGGGTTGCGGCGCTTCAGGTCGGGCGGGCTTTCCCAGTAACGCTCCTCGACCAGTTCGACCTCGATCTTCTTTTCGGCCAGCACCAGCCGCACCTTGCGGCAGAAGGGCGACAGGGCCGAATGGTAAAGCCGGGTGGTCTGGGTGTTGGTATTCATCGCCTGCTTCAAGATTCCTTGCCGTGCAATCGGACCTTGATAAGCCTGCGCCCGCCCCGTTTCAACCGGAAGGCGCGGCCCTTACAGGCAATCGGCGCGCCCGTCGCGCGCGATCGTCGCCGCGCCGTCCGCGATGGCGCGGGACCGGGCCGAGGCCCGCGCCGGGCTGCGCGTCTTGGGCGCGGGCAGGACGGCGGCAAGACGCGCGGCCTGCACCGGCGTCAGCTTGTCGGGCGTGGTGCCGAAATATTCGCGCGCGGCGGCGCCGATCCCGAAGATGCCGGGGCCGAATTCGGCGACGTTCAGATAGACTTCGAGGATGCGGCGCTTGGACCAGAAAGCCTCGATCATCGGGGTGAAGGCGGTTTCCAGAACCTTGCGCGTCCAGCTGCGGCCCTGCCACAGGAACACGTTCTTGGCGGTCTGCTGGGTCAGCGTCGATGCGCCCCGCGACGACCCCGAGGCCACGACGCGGCGGATTTCCACCATGTCGAAGCCCCAGTGCAGGCAGAAATTCGCGTCCTCGGCGGCGACGACCGACTGGCGCATGACCGGGGCGATGTCGTCGATGTCGGTCCAGGACCGGGGCGCCGTCGCCTCGGCCACGACCGTCCAGGTGGTCGGCGGATTGACCAGCGCATAGAACATCACCAGGGCCAGCATCAGCGCCAAGAACCGCAGGGCCAGCCAGCGCGCCCAGATCAGCAGGCGCCGCAGCGGGCGCCAGCGCACCCGGCGCAGCGTCGAGGCCGGTTCCTCGGCGGGGGGGCTGAACAGGATGCGCAGGACCATGGCGTGCCATGTCCCACGCAGTCCGGTCTTGCGTCAAGCGCCCGTGGCGGGGGGCGCCGCCGGGGGCACCGGGGCGGCATCGCCCGACAGCGCGTCGCGCAGCCGGTCCTCGTCCTGCCGGGACAGGGATGTCTGCAAGACCCGGCCCCGGCGCTGGAAGGATTGCAGCCGGTCCAGCACCTTGTCGGCGGTCATCTTGCGCAGCAGCACGAAGACCGCCGATCCGCCCGGCGGCAGGGCGCGGGCCGTGTCGCGCATGAAGTCGTCGTTGATGCCGATATCGGTCAGCCGCCCGGCCAGCGTGCCCGAGGCCGCGCCGACCGCCGCCCCGATCAGCGGGTTCAGGAACACCAGCCCCACCAGCGTCCCCCAGAAGCCGCCGCCAAGCGCGCCGGCGGCGGTCAGGTTCACCGCCTGGTGCAACTGGATGTCGTCCTCGGCCGGGCGGGTGACGACGACCGCGTCCTCCATCTCGATCAGATAGTCGCGCTGCATCTTCACCAGTTCGGCGCGCAGTTCGAATCCGGTGGCCTCGTCGTCGAAGGCGATCACGATCAGTTCCGACATGGCTTTCCTTTCCGTGCGGGATGTCCTTGCGCCGATCATGCTAGCCGCAGGTTTCACCATTGTGAACGACGAAGGCGGAAAAGGCTTGATCGCCGAAGCCGCGCTGCGGCATAGCGGGACCATCCGCAACGATCCGGCCCTGTTGGATGAAAGTTCTTGCCACATTGATGCTGATGGTCTCGCTTCTGGCGATGTCCGTCGCCGTGGCAAGCGCGGATATCGCGCGACCTTCGTGCAGTGCCCAGATCCGCGCCGACGACATGTGCTATGCGGCGGGCCTGCCCGGCAGCCAGGCCGAGACGGTCAAGAAACCGGGCTTCTGCTTCGTCTGTCTGGCGCCCGGCGGCGTCGATGGCGCGGAACCGGCGCGGCCGGGGTCGCGGGTCACCGCCGAGTTCGGCGCGGCGGTGCTGGCCGATGCCCGCTGGACAAGCCCCTGGCGCCCGCCGCGGGCCTGATCTTCCTGACCGCTTCAATCCTGCCCTTCGGGGCTGACGCCGTTATCCTTGCGCCGCATGGCGGCCGCAAGCCGCAGGAGATCGACAATGACCGATTACGACACCACCACCGACACCCGCTTCATCATCCCGAAACTGCAAGGGCTTTATGCCGCGCTGTCGCCGCTGACCGTGCTCTACATGCGCCTGATCGCGGGGATCGCCTTCATGGTTCACGGCTGGCCCAAGATCAACGCGCCGATGGGCGCCGTGGGCATGGTCGAGGGGCTGGGCTTCCATCCGGGCTGGTTCTGGGCCCCGCTGCTGGCCGCGACCGAATTTTTCGGCGGGCTGCTGCTGACCCTGGGCCTGCTGACCCGCCCGGCGGCCTTCGCCACCTCGATCGTGCTGTGCGTCACCACCTATTTCCACTGGGTCGTCCAGGCCGAGGGCTTCGGCGGCGCGGAAAAATCGCTGCTGTGGCTGGCGATCACGCTGTATTTCGTGGCCCATGGCGGCGGCCGGTTCTCGGTCGACCGGGCCATCGGCAAGCAGTTCTGAAGACCGGCGGGGCGGGCACCGACCCGCCCCCTGGCCAGGGCCGGATCGGGAACAGGTTGGCCCGTTCCTTGGGTTGGCAAAACGGAATCATCGAAGCCGAAACGAAACACGTCCTTTCGGGGAATGGGTTGGCATGTGTTCTGATCTGCTGAGATGGCCGGAGAAAAGCGCCCGTGAGGGAACATCCTGCACTTTATCCCATGCGGGATGTGGCGGCGGTTGCCGAACGGTTGATGCACGGCAGTGCGCGACGACGCCGGGGCTGACTGGAACGTCGGCCGTCCCCAAGACGCTGTTCTATTTCTCCTGGGGCTCAGACGTGGGCGGCCACGGTCTCTCTGCCCCTATCCCTGCCCGATCCATAGGATGACCAGCGGGACCGTGACGATGCTGCCTGCGGTGGACATCAGGATCGCCGCCGACACGCGCTGCTGCGCCACGCCGAAATATTGTGCCAGGATATAGACGTTGCCCGCGACCGGCAGGGCGGCGGCGGCGACCATGACGCCTGCGGCGAAGGGTTCGACGTGAAAGGCCCAGGCGGCCAGGCCCACGGCCAGGGGATGCAGGATCAGCTTGGCGACCGTCAGCCAGGCCGAGGCCGCAAGCCGTCCGATGCGCCGCCCCGCCAGGCTGGCGCCGATGGCGAACAGCGCGCCGGGGGTGGCGGCGGCGCCCAGCATCACCAGGAACTCGTCGAAAGGGCCGGGCAGGGGCAGGCGCATCTGCGCCCAGGTCAGCCCCGCCAGCATCGACAGGACCATCGGATTGGCGACGATGCCGCGCAGGATCGGAGCCGCCGTGGCAAGGCGCAGCCCGCCGCTGCGGCCCGCATGGATGATCAGGGTGATCAGCGTGGAAAACACCAGCATGTCGATGGTCAGGACCATCAGCACCGGCCCGACGGCGCGTTCGCCCAGCAGCACGACCAGCATCGGCACGCCCAGAAACCCGGTATTGCCGATCATGCAGCACTGCGCCTCCATCGCGGCCTCGGGCAGGGACAGGCCCCGGCTTCGGGCCACGGCCATGCCGACCAGCCAAAGTCCGAAGGATCCCGCCAGATAGGCCAGCACGAAGGACCGATCGAACAGCGCCGCCAGATCCAGCCGCGCGGCAAAGCGGAACAGCATCGCCGACAGGGCGAAGTAAAAGACGAACTTCGTCAGCCAGGCCGCCCCCTCCTGGGGAAAGAACCGCGTCCGCGCGGCCAGCCAGCCCAGGCCGATCATCCCGAAAAAGGGCAGGGTCTTCAGGAATACGGCCAGCATGGCTTTCTTCTTTGCTCAAATATCCTCGGGGGTGAAGGCCGCTCTTGCGGCCGAGGGGGCGGAAAGCCCCCTTTCGACGATGAATTCCCGCACGCCGCCGCCGATCTCGCGCTGTTCGACCAGCCGGTGTCCGGCCGTCTCGCAGAAATGCGGCACGTCGATCGCCGCCATGGCGTCGGTTGCCCACAGCCGCACGCGCGTGCCCGGCGGATGGTCGGGCAGCAGCTTTCGCAACCGCAGGACCGGCAGCGGGCACAGCAGCCCGCGCGCGTCGATCAGAGGCAGGTCGGTCACGCGATGCCCGTCACTGGACACCCGTCACCTGGTCCAGGCACCATTCGGCCAGTTGGCCCGGCGGAACGCGCTGTCCCAGCCCCTCGCAGAAACGCTCGAAATCGGCGCGTTGTTCGGGGGGCACATGCAGCAGGACCGGCACGTCCTGGGCCACCGCTTGGGCGATCACGCTGCGAAAGCCCCGGCCGATGGCCTCCTGCCGGCCGAACTTGGGCAGGATCAGCAGTTCCGCCCCCGCCAGCCGGGCCGAGACCCGCGCCGCCGCCATTTCCAGCGCGCCGGCATCCAGGCGGCAGCCGGTCGATCCGCTGCCGAGCGACTGGGAGATGCGGATCGGCATGTCTTCCTCGCCCAGCACCAGCACGTCCATGTCGCAGGCGCAGTCGGCGCCCTGGTCGGTATTGACTTGGATGGCGCCCGCCAGCCGCAGGCCCGCATCCGCCAGACCGGCGGACAGGCGCGCCAGGATCCGGTCGGCCTCGCCCGCCGGCGCGTCGTCGTCCAGGCTGAACCATCCCAGCATCGCCGTCATACCCCGCTGTCCAGGGCGAATTTCATCAGCCCGTTGATGCCGTCCACGCCCAGCTTCTTCTTCAGCGCCGAAGACGTGTTGGCTGCCGTCTTGTAGCTGACCTCCAGGTGATCCGCGATGGCTTGCAGGCTGAGGCCCCGGCCGATCAGTGCCAGCACCTGCCGTTCCCGATCCGAAAGCGCCCCCAGCGGATCGGCCGAGGCCCCGGCCCGCAGCGTCGCCAGCGCCATGGCGTGGCGGGGCGACAGATAGAATTCGCCCGCTTCTAGCATCCGCACCGCCTCGCGGAAATCGGCGGGGGGCGCGTTCTTCGACAGAAACCCCTGCGCGCCAGCCTGCAAGGCGCGGGCGGCAAAGCCGGTCTGGTCGTTCATGGAAAAGATCAGGATCGGCGCATCGGGCGCGGCATCGCGCAGCGGCGCCACCAAATCCAGCCCGCCCGCGCCCGGCAGGCTGATGTCCAGCACGATCAGATCCGGCGCCTCGCCGCCCGCCAGTTGCAACAGCGCCTCCTCGCCCGACACGGCCTGGCCGATGCGGTCGTATCCCAGTTCGCGCAGCAGGCGGTTGGCGCCCAGATGGGTGATCGGATGATCGTCGATGACAAGCGCGGACTTCATCTGCGGTGGGGCCTTCATTCCGGCTGTTGCAAGGGCAGGCTGGCGCTGATGGTGGTCCCCTCCGCCCCCGAGGACAAGGACAAATCGCCGCCCAGCAGGGTGATGCGTTCGCGCATCCCGGTCAAGCCGGTGCCTTCGCGCGCGTCCGGCGCCATGCCCCGGCCGTCATCGGACAGCACCACCCGCCAATGCGCCGGATCGGCCCACAGGCGCACCGTCACGCGCGACGCCCCGGCATGGCGCAGGGCGTTGGTGGTGCCCTCCTGAACGATGCGGAACAGCGTCAGGGCGGTCGCCTCGTCCGGTTCCGGCAGGTCGGGGGCCAGATCCAGGTCGATGTCCAGATCCGGGAAGCGCCGTTCCAGGTCGGCCAGGTAATCGCCCAGCACCGCCGCCAGCGGCAGCTGCCCGATGGCGGCGGGGCGCAGGTCGCCCAGAAGGGCGCGGTTCACGCGGGCGATTTCCTCGGCGATGTCGGCGATGGCCTGGGCATGGGCCTGGATCGCGGGGGTCGGGGCGGCCTCGCGCAGGGCGTCGGCCTCGACCCGCAGGCCGAACAGGCAGGGGCCCATCTCGTCATGCAGGTCGCGGGCCACGGCCTTGCGTTCCTCGTCCCCGCGGGTGACGACGCGGCGTTGCAGCCGGGCGCGGTCGGCCTGGGCCTGCCCAAGCGCCTGCGCCAGGTCGTCCACCCCGGCGGCGATGGGGGCCAGGTCGCGCTGCGCCACCGGCCCGACGCGCGCCGACAGATCGCCCCGGCGCAGGTCGCCCAACCGGCTGGCGATGGCCGCGACGGGCCGCAGCGCTTGGCGCGTGGCCCACAGGATCAGCAGCCCCTGGACCACCGCCGCCAAGGCCGCCAGCCCCAGGAAGGCCGACAGGTCGCGCCAGGCCAGGGCGATTTCCGCCCCCGGATCGGTCGCGATGAAGACATAGCCGCGCGGCCGCCCCTCCAGCACCACGGGAAGGCGGGTTTCCAGCAGGTCGGGGGCGACCAGGGCCGCGAACCAGGGCGGCGCCGAGGCCTGCGCCGGCACCGGGGCGCGGGC
Organism: Paracoccus haematequi; assembly: GCF_900631945.1. Lineage (GTDB taxonomy): Bacteria > Pseudomonadota > Alphaproteobacteria > Rhodobacterales > Rhodobacteraceae > Paracoccus > Paracoccus haematequi_A. The sequence goes on along the minus strand of NZ_UZWE01000012.1, from coordinate 51,535 downwards.
CCGGCGCACCACCCCGTCCAGGATGTCGACGGTCCCCAGCGTGACATGGCGCGGCACCACCAGCCGTTCCGGCAGAAGCTGCATGATCCGATCCGGGGGGACCGCCCCCTGCATGGTCCCGATGGTCGCCAGCACCAGGGCGCGCGCGGTTTCGACCGCCAGCCGGGTCTCGGTGGCGATGTCGCGGCGCGCGCCCTCAAGGCTGGCCACGGCCAGGGCGGCGAACAGCGCCGCCTGCACGGCCAGGATCACCAGGAAGATGCGTTGCGTCAGGGTCAGGCGGTTCATGCCGCGCATGATTGGCCCAGCCGCGGGGCCGCGTAAATGCCAAGATCGCGGCTTTTCGCGCCGCGTCGCCCGGCGTAGAAAGGGGCATGACCGATTACGACGCCCTTGCCGCCCGCATCCGCGCCCTGACCGACGGCGAGACCGACGAGGTCGCGCTGATGGCGACCCTGGCCTGCGAGATCCACCATGCCGACGACCGCTTCGACTGGACCGGCTTCTATCGCGTCGTGGCGCCCGAGCTGTTGAAGATCGGCCCCTATCAGGGTGGCCATGGCTGCCTGGTCATCCCGTTTTCACGCGGGGTCTGCGGGGCTGCGGCGCGCACGGGGCAGGTCCAGCTTGTCCCCGACGTGGACGCCTTTCCCGGCCATATCGCCTGCGTCAGTTCCACCCGGTCGGAAATCGTCCTGCCGGTCCGGGGCAAGGGCGGGCGGCTGATCGGCGTTCTGGACATCGACAGCGACCGCCCCGATGCCTTCACCGAAGCGGATGCCGGCCGGCTGGCCGCGATCCTTCACGAGGTTTTCGCCCATGTCTGATTTCACCGGGCGCTGCCTGTGCGGCGCGGTCACCTTTGCGGGACGCTGGACCGATGATCCGCTGCGCGCCTGCCATTGCGGCCAGTGCCGCCGCTGGTCGGGCCATGTCTGGGCCGCGGCCTCGGCGCGGGGCGTGACCGTGGACGGGCCGGTGCGCTGGTATCGGTCCTCGGACCAGGCCGAGCGCGGCTTCTGCCCCGAATGCGGCAGCAGCCTGTTCTGGCGGCAGATCGGCGCGGCCAACCCCGAAATCGCGGCAGGCGCCGTGGACAGCCCCACCGGGCTGCGGCTGGCGGGCCATATCTATGTGGCCGACAAGGGCGATTACTATGACATCGCCGACGGCTTGCCGCAGGAAGCGCAGGGATGATCTGGGACACGATCGCCGCCATTCCGCTGGCGCAGCTGACCGCCTTCGTCGCGGGCGGGCTGCTGCTGAACGTCGCGCCGGGCCAGGACGTGTTCTTCGCCAGCGCCTGCGGCATTCAGGGCGGGCCGCGCGCAGGCGCCCTGGCGGGATTCGGCGTGGGCCTGGGCGTGCTGATGCATGTGACGCTGGCGACCGTGGGCCTGGGCGCGGTGGTCGCCGCCCACCCCGAGGCGTTGCGCGCGATCAAATACGCGGGCGCGGCCTATCTGCTGTGGCTGGCCTGGAAAAGCTGGCGGGCGGGGCCGGTCGATCCGTCGGCGCGCGGCAGCGTCCGGCCCTGGGCCATCATCCGGCGCGGCTTTCTGTCGAACGCGCTGAACCCCAAGCCGGTGCTGTTCCTGCTGGCCTTCCTGCCGCAGTTCACCAACCCCGCCTGGGGCCCGGTCTGGCAGCAGATCCTGGGCCTGGGGCTGATCTTCGCCTTTACCGGCACGCTGGTGACGATGGGTTACGGCATCGTCGCGGGCTATGCGGGCCATGTGATCGGGCGGCGGCTGGGCCTGATCAACAGGATCGCCGCCGTGATGTTCGCGGGCCTGGCGATCCGGCTGGTCGCGAAGTGACAGATTTCGTCTATGCTCCGCCGCCGGACGCGCCGCAGGTGATCCATGCCGATCACGAGATCCTTGTGGTGGGCAAGCCCGCCGGGCTTCTATCGGTGCCGGGCCGGGGCGAGGGCAAGGACGACTGCCTGATCAACCGCCTGCGCGGCGCCTTCCCGACGGTGCTGCTGGTGCATCGGCTGGACCAGGACACATCCGGCGTGATGGTCTTCGGCCTGACGCCGCACGCGCAGCGGGTGCTGTCCAAACAGTTCGAGGACCGGAAGGTCAAGAAGGCCTATGTCGCGCGCTTGGCCGGGCGGCTGGAACCCAGGACCGGCACCGTGGACCTGCCGCTGATCGTCGACTGGCCGAACCGCCCGCGCCAGAAGGTCGACCACGAAACGGGGCGCCCGGCGCTGACCGAATGGCGGGTGATCCGCGCGACGGATGACGAAACTCGCGTGCGGCTGTTCCCGCTGACCGGGCGCAGCCATCAACTGCGGGTTCACATGGCCGAAACCGGCCATCCGATCCTGGGCGACCCGCTGTATGCGACGGGCGCTGCGGCCGATCATCCGCGCCTGATGCTGCACGCCGAAAGCCTGCGCCTGCGCCATCCCGACAGCGGTGTGCAGGTCAGCTTCAGCCAGGCGGCGCCGTTCTAGGCCCCGATCACCTGTTCCGCCACCTGTTCGGACCGCAGCATGTCCTCCAGCGTCAGCGATTCGATCAGGATCAGATAGGACCAGAAAATCTCGGCGAAGACCTTGCGGATGCGGCAGGACGCCTCGTCCCGGCAATCCTCGCAGCGTTGATAGGCGCGCCGCGACAGGCAGGGCAGCGGTGCGATGGGACCGTCGATCAGGCGCAGCAGTTCGGAAATGGAAATGTCGCTGGGCCGCTTGATCAGCAGATAGCCGCCCGACCGGCCGCGGATCGAGCTGACCATGCCCGCGTTCCTGATCTCCAGCAGGATCTGTTCCAGGAACCGCTTCGGCGTGTCGGACCGGCGGGCGATCTTCTCGATGGTCAGCGCCTCGGGGTGGGGCTGGGCGGCCTCGTCCCCCAGGACCAGCATCGCCTTGAGGGCGTATTTCATCTTCTGCGTGATCATGGCCCACCCTATGGCGATAAAATACCCGCTTCAAGGTCGACATTTGCCGCAGGTCAAGGCAATTCCAAATATACGACAATAACGGTGGACATTTGCTGTTTTTATGGCAGTCTGTGGCCGATGCCGACCCCGAGGAAAGACCAGATGGCCAATTTGGACCTGATCGACCGCAAGATCGTCGCCGCCCTGATGCAGGACGCCACCCAGCCGATCGCGCAGATCGCCGATCAGGTGGGCCTGTCGCAAACCCCCTGCTGGAAGCGGATCCAGAAGCTGGAGGCGACGGGAGTCCTGACCGGGCGCGTGGCCCTGGCCGATCCGGCGAAGCTGGGCCTGGGCCTGACCGTCTTCGTGGGGATCGAGGCGGCGGACCACGGCGCGGCCTGGCGCGACGCCTTCCTGGCCGCCGTCAGGAAGTTCCCTGAGATCATGGAAGCCTATCGCATGGCCGGGGAAATGGACTATCTGCTGCATGTCGCGGTGTCCGACATGGCCGCCTATGACGACTTCTATCGCCGGCTGACCGACGCCGTGCCGATCAAGAACCTGACCTCGCATTTCGCGATGGAACGGTTGCGCCATACCACCGCCTATCCGATCAACACCCGCGACCGTTAGAGATCCCCGTTCTCTTTGGGCCGGGATCTTTGGGAACAAAATCACGACAACGATTGTAGTCTTATCGGGACGGATGAAAGGAATCGCGCCATGTCCAAGACTCTGATCGGTCCCGGTCTCGACGGATCGCCAGCGCCGCATTGGCAGGACTGGTGGGCGCGCACCGATCCAAGCGCGGTGATCGTCGATTTGCCCGACCCCCGCCGCCCCGTGCGCGAGGCGTGGGAGGCGACGCTGGCCGAAATGATCCTGCGCCATCCAGACAGCATCCTGGTCGGCCATTCGCTGGGATCGGTGCTGATCGCGCAGATGCTGGGCGGGGCTGCGGGTGCGCGGCGCTGTCCTGGTCGCGCCTGCCGACCCGCTGGCGGGATCCGAGGATTGCAAGCGCATCCGCCGCTTCGGGCCTTTGCCCGAACGGGCGCTGGACGTGCCTGCGGTCGTGGTGGCCAGCCGCAACGATCCCTGGATGTCCTTCGGCCGCTGCCAGGATCTGGCCGACGACCTGGGCGCGGACCTGATCGACCTGGGCCATGCGGGGCATATCAACGTCGCCTCGGGCTTTGGGCCGTGGCCGGGGGGCAAGGTGATCCGCGACCGGCTGCTGGACCGGACTGCCCGGCCATCGATGCTGCGCAGGCTGCTGGGCCAGTCGACGGCCCCGCGCCGGGCGCCGGTGGCAGGTGCATGATGCCCGCCCGCAGTTTTGACCGCCGCGCCGAACCCTGCCCGATCATCGACTTCGGGGTGCCCTTCATGTTCGACATCCAGACCGAGCTGCACCTGCGCCGCATCGGCCAGGACGCTCCGGCCGCGGTTCACGGCCGGATCGGGGCCGCCGCGGTGCTGGTCATTGCCTGCGTGTCCGGCCTGACGGTGCTGGCGGCGGGGATGGGCTGAACGCCGGGCGTCAGTAAACCGCGCAAGACCTGCAATTTGGCGGCAGCAATGTCGACGATGCTGTCGGCCGACATGCCGTCGTCATTGGCCCAGATGCGGAACGTGTCGGCTAGGGCGTGGGAAATCGCCTCGGCCAGCAGTTCGGCGTCGGCGCGAGCATCCTCGCCCAGGCGCATGACGGCCAGATCGGCGATCTGGTCGCGCAGGCGTTTCAGCGATCCGTAAAAGATCGGCAGCAGATCGGGCGACCTGACCAGCAGCCGGTCGATCAACTGCGAGGTGGAGCGGTCAAGGTCGCTGTTCGACAGCAGCCGCCGCAGCGCCTGCAACAAATCCGCCAGCAGCGGTCCCGACGATTCGCGGAACCGGGCCACGGTATCGTCGTCGAAGCTGGGCGCGTTGCCGATGATCGCGGCATCCTTGTTCAGGTAATAGTTGAAGAACGTCCGCTGGCTGATCCCCGCTTCGGCCGCGATGGCCTCGGTGGTCACGCTGTCATGGCCGTGGCGCAGCGCCAGCGTCAGCGCCGCCCGCTGGATCTCGCGCGAGGTCTGCAATCGCCTTCGATCACGAAGCGACGATTTCACGGTCATGGCGCATTTCCCCCTCCCATTCACATCAGGCAAATATTGCACACTATGCATTCATGTGCAACAAGGCGGCAAAGCCCCTCCGCCTGTCCGAAGGAACGATTCCGATGCCCCTTTTCCGCCCGCTGGCCTGCGTGGCCCTGATCGCCGTCTGGTTTTCGTCGCTGCCGGCGCTTGCGCAGCAGGACCAAATGCCGCCTCCCGCCGTCGGCGTGGTGACGGTGCAGCCCCAAGAGGTGCCCCGCATCGTGACCCTGCCGGGTCGCGCCGTGGCCCAGTCCCAGGCCGCGATCCGTCCCCGCGTCGGCGGGCTGGTGACGGAAATCCTGTATGAGCCGGGGGCCGCCCTGGAACGGGGCGCGCCGATGTTCCAGATCGACCCGGCGACCTATCAGGCCAATCTCTCCAGCGCCGAGGCGCAGGTCAGTTCCGCCCGCGCCGCGCTGACGCAGGCGGAAACCTCGTTCGGGCGGACCGAGCGGCTGCTGGGATCGGGCACGACCCAGGCGCAGGTCGACGAATCGCGCGCCACGCTGGAACAGGCCCAGGCCGCGCTGCAATCGGCCGAGGCCGCGCTGACGCTGGCGCAGGCGGAACTGGACTGGACCACCGTCACCAGCCCCATCGACGGCGTGGCCAGCGTCGCGGCCGTCTCGGTCGGCGATCTGGTCACGGCGGGGCAGGCCGATGCGCTGGCCACCGTCACCAGCCTGGATCCGATCGACGTGGACATGTACGAGCCCTCGGCCCGGCTGCTGTCCCTGCGCGAGGACATCAGCGCGGGCCGGCTGCGGCTGAACGAAACGCTGCAAGCGACGCTGACGCTGGAAACCGGCGAGACCTATGAGGCGACGGGGACGCTGGTGGCGCCGGGCGTCACCGTCTCGACCTCGACCGGGTCGGTGGATACGCGGTTCCGCTTCGACAACCCGCGCCGCCTGATCCTGCCCGGCATGTTCCTGCGCGGCCAGATCGAGATGGGCACGACCCAGGCCTTCCTGGTGACGCAGAACGCCGCGACCCGTGACAGGACCGGCCAGCTAACGGCCTGGGTGATCCGCGACGGCAAGGCCGCGCAGGTGAACCTGACCGACGACGGCAGCTATCGGAACCACTGGATCGTGACGGACGGGCTGGAACCCGGCGACCTGCTGGCGGTCGACAACCTGGCCGCGCTGACCGAAGGCGCGACCGTCACGACCGTGCCCGTCACCCTGGACGACAACGGCGTGGTCCGCGAAGCGGCGCCCGATGCCGCCGCCGCCCAACCCGCCCCGGCCCCGGCAGAGTAACCCATGGCACGTTTTTTCATTCATCGTCCCGTCTTCGCCTGGGTTCTGGCCTTCGTGACCATGCTGGTCGGCGGGCTGGGCCTGCAAACCCTGGCGATCGAGCAATATCCCCAGATCGCCCCCACCACCGTGCGCATCAGCGCCACCTATACCGGCGCCTCGGCCGAGATCGTGGAAAACTCCGTCACCACCGTGATCGAGGACGGGATGACCGGGATCGACGGGCTGATCTACATGACCTCGAATTCGACGCCGGGATCGGCCTCGGTATCGCTGACCTTCGACGATACGGTCGATCCCGACATCGCGCAGGTCCAGGTCCAGAACAAGCTGCAACTAGTCACCAGCCAGCTGCCCGACATCGTGCAGAGCCAGGGCGTGAACGTGTCGCGGTCGACCTCGTCGATCCTGCTGGTGGGCGCGCTGACCAGCACGGACGGCAGCTTCTCGTCCGTGGAACTGGGCGATCTGGTGGCGCAGATGATCGAGGATCCGGTCAAGCGGACCCCCGGCGTCGGGTCCATCAACACCTTCGGGTCGGGCTATGCGATGCGCATCTGGCTGGATCCGATGAAGATGGCGCAATACCAGGTCACGCCCGCCGATGTGACCGCCGCCGTGTCGGAACAGAACACCAACGTGACCGTGGGCGACCTGGGCGCCGAGCCGTCGGCGGAAGGCCAGCGGCTGACCTTGACCCTGTCGGCGCAGTCGCAGTTCAGCTCTGTCCAGGAATTCGAGCGGATCCTGCTGCGCGTGGATCCCGACGGATCGACGGTCTTTCTGGGCGACGTGGCCCGGATCGAGATCGGCCAGGAATCCTATGGCGGGGCTGCGCGATACAACGGCAATCCGGCGGCGGGCTTCGGCGTCAACCTGGCGACCGGCGCCAATGCCGTGGACACGGCCCATGCGGTGCGCGCGGTGATCGACGGCATCGCGCCGTCGCTGCCCGCGGGCGTGCAGGTCGTCTATCCCTATGACACCGCGCCCTTCGTCGAAAAATCCATCCACCAGGTCTACAAGACCCTGGCCGAGGCCGTGGTGCTGGTCTTCCTGGTGATCCTGGCCTTCCTGCAAAGCTGGCGCGCCACGATCATCCCGGTGATCGCCATCCCGGTGGTGCTGCTGGGCACCTTCGGAGTGCTGGCGGCGGCGGGCTTTTCGATCAACACGCTGACCATGTTCGCGCTGGTGCTGGCCATCGGCCTGCTGGTCGACGACGCCATCGTGGTCGTCGAAAACGTCGAACGGGTTATGGAGGAAGAGGGCCTCGGCCCTGTCGAGGCCACCCAGAAGAGCATGGAGGAGATCACCTCGGCCCTGGTCGGCATCGTCATGGTGCTGTCGGCGGTGTTCCTGCCGATGGCCTTCATGTCGGGCGCGACGGGGGTGATCTATCGCCAGTTCTCGCTGACGATCATCACCGCCATGGTGCTGTCGCTGGGCGTCGCGGTGATCCTGACGCCCGCCATGTGCGCCAGCCTGCTGAAGCCGCGCAAGCATGGCGACGGCATCGCGCCGGCCCGCTGGTTCAACCGCAACCTGGACCGGGCGACGAACGGCTATGGCAGCGTCGTGGCCCGGCTGGTGCGCCGCCCGTTCAGGATGCTGCTGGTGCTGGTCGCCATCGGCGCGGGCGCCCTTGCGCTGTATGAACGCCTGCCCGGATCGTTCCTGCCGGACGAGGATCAGGGCGTGATGATGGTGATGATCGAGACGCCCGACGGATCGACCACCGCGCAGACCCTGGCCCTGGTCGAGCGGGTCGAGGACTATCTGCGCGTCCAGGAAGCCGATACGGTCGAGTCGACCTTCTCGGTCCTGGGCTTCAGCTTCGGCGGCGCAGGCCAGAACAACGCCATGCTGTTCGCCAAGCTGCGCGAATACGAGGATCGCCCCGGCCTGGACGTGGCCTCGCTGGTGACGCGGGCCAACGGCTATTTCTTCATGAACAACCGCGCGGGCCAGGCCTATTTCCTGCAACCGCCGGCGATTCCCGGCATGGGCGCGTCCTCGGGCTTTTCGATGTATCTGGTCGATCAGGCGGGTCGCGGGCAAGAGGCGCTGACCTCGGCCGCCGACCAGTTGGTCGCCACGGCCCAGGCCGACGGCCGCGTCACCAACCTGCGCGGCAACGAGGCGCCGTTCCAGACATCCTTGCGGCTGGACATCGACCAGCAGAAGGCCGCCGCCTTCGGCCTGTCGATCTCCGAGGTGAATGCGATGCTGTCGGTGATCTTCTCGGGGCGCGACGTGAACGATTTCGCACTGGGCACCGAACTGCGCCCGGTGATCGTCCAGGGCGAGGCCTATGCCCGGTCCCAGCCCGAGGATATCGACCGCTGGTTCGCCCGCAACGCGGCGGGCGACATGGTGAATTTCGGCGCCTTCACCACCCGCGTCTGGGACCAGGAACCGCAGGCCCTGGCCCGTTACGGCGGCACCCGCGCGCTGGAACTGTCGGGCGCCGCGGCGCAGGGCCTGTCGTCCGGCGCCGCCATGACCGCGATGGAGGAGATGGTGGCCGACATGCCCGGCGGCTATGGCACCGCCTGGACGGGCCTGTCTTATCAGGAACGGCTGTCGGGCAACCAGGCGCCGCTGCTGTTCGCGCTGTCGGGGCTGGTGGTGTTTCTGGCGCTGGCTGCCCTGTACGAAAGCTGGACGGTTCCCCTGGCGGTGATGCTGACCGTGCCGGTGGGTATCCTGGGCGCCTTGGCTGCCGCGCTGTTCTTCGACCAGACCAACGACGTCTACTTCAAGGTCGGGCTGCTGACGACCATCGGCCTTGCCGCGCGGAACGCCATCCTGATCGTGGAATTCGCGCAATCGCTGGTGGCCCAGGGCCGTCCGCTGCTGGAGGCCGCCATCGAGGCGTCGAAGATGCGGCTGCGCCCGATCCTGATGACCACCTTCGCCTTCATGCTGGGGGTGCTGCCGCTGGCCATCGCCTCGGGCGCGGGGGCGGGTGCGCAGAACTCGATCGGGATCGGGGTTCTGGGCGGCATGGCGTCCTCGGCCGTGATCGGGATCTTCCTGGTGCCGGTCTTCTATGTGGCCGTGCTGAAGGCGGTCGAGCTTGCAAGAAGAAGAAAGGGGAAGCCCGCATGACGACGACGATGCGCCGCCGCGCGCTGCTGGGATCGGTTCTGGCGCTTGGCGCCTGCGCGGCGGTCGGCCCGGACCCGGACGCCTTGCCCACCCCTGCCGTTCCTGCCGGGTTCCAGGAAGGCGAGGGCGCGGCGACCCCGGCCCAGACGGCCTTCTGGTCGGGATACAACGACGCCAATCTGAACCGGCTGATCGGGCAGGGTCTGAGCCAGAGCTTCGATATCATGGCCGCCAACGAACGCATCCGCGCCGCCCAGGCGGATCTGGCGGGGACCGGCGTCCTGGCCAGCCAGGTCGGCGGCACGACCACGGCGGGCCGCGAACGGGCGGGCGGCGACGGCATCGCCGCAGCCGCGGCCAATACCGCAAACCTGTCGGCCAGCCTGGTCTTCGACCTGTTCGGGGGCGCTCGCCGCGCCCGCGAAGGGGCTGCGGCCAGCCTGCGGTCGGCCCAGGCCCAGGCGCAGACCGTCCATCTGGCCTGGCTGGCCGAGGTGATCGCCGCCTATGCCGATGCGCGGTATTATCAGCAGGCGCTGGCGCTGACACGGGACACGATCAGCACCCGCGAGGGCACGCTGGAGGTGACGCGCAACAGCCTGTCCGTGGGCATCGCCACCGAATACGACCTGGCCCAGACCGAGGCGCTGTTGCAGACCGCCCGCGCCGACCTGCCGAATTACGAGGCGCAGTTCAACGCCCAGGTCTATCGGCTGTCCACGCTGCTGAACCTTCAGGCTGCCCCGCTGATGGCGCAGATGCGGCGCGGGTCGGCACCGTTGCGCACCCCGCCGGGGCCGGGCACGGGGGTTCCCGCCGACCTGCTGCGGTCGCGCCCCGACATCCGCGCGTCGCAGGCCGATTACGCGGCGGCGCTTGCGGCGGTGGGGGTGGCGACGGCCGATCTGCTGCCCGCCATCTCGCTGACCGGGACGGTTTCGGACCGGGGCGGCGCGACCACATGGGGCTTCGGTCCCGGCCTGTCGCTGCCGGTCCTGAACCAGGGCACCTTGCAGGCCGCCCGGTCGCGCCGCCTGTCCGAGGCGCGCCAGGCCGAGATCGCCTGGAAATCCGCCATCGCGGCGGCGGTCGAGGATGTGCAGACCGCGCAATCGAACCTGCGCCGATACCGGCAGCGGGCCGCGACGCTGGACGGGGCGGCGGCGTCCTATGACCGCGCCTATACCCTGGCCCGCCAGAACTTCGAGGAAGGAGCCCTGGCCCTGGTCGATCTGCTGGAGGCCGACCGATCCCGCGCGGCGGCCCGGCTGGCTGCGGCTCAGGCAAGGAACGCCGCCGCGAAGGAATGGGCGGTCTTGCAGATCGCCACGGGGGCGGGATCGCGCTAGGCTAGGCTGGGCTGGAACGGCGAAGGCAATCGCCTTCGCCGCGCGACGGCCCATCCTCTGAACCGCCGGGCCGGGCGCCGGCCTTCCGTGGTCGCGCGACGGCACCGTCTTTATTGGCAAGGTCGCGCGAATGGCGGGGAAAACGTGGGGCGTTTCCCCGTCCCGCCCTGCCGCGCAGCAAGACGGGCCGAGTGCGTGCAGTTTTAAACCACCCGTGTGACCAGCGGCGTCAACCCCTCGATCTCGACCTTCACCACCTGGCCGCGCGCGACCGCGCCGACCCCCGCCGGGGTGCCGGCGAAGATCAGATCCCCCGCCGCCAGCCGCACCGATTGCGACAGATGCGCGATCACGTCGGCGACCGGCCAGATCATCTGCGACAGGTCGCCGTCCTGCCGCAGGTCGCCATCGACCGTCAGCGCGATGCGGCCCCGATCCAGCGGGCCGGTCTGCGCCGCCGGATGCAGCCTCCCGCAGGCCGCCGACAGATCGAAGCCCTTGGCCAGATCCCAGGGCCGCCCGGCTTTCTTCGCCACCGCCTGAAGGTCGCGCCGGGTAAAGTCGTTGCCCGCCGCATAGCCCCAGATCAGCCCCTGCGCATCGCCGGGCGCGATGTCGGTCCCGCCGCCGCCCAGGGCGACGACCAGTTCCGCCTCGAAATGCAGGTCGCCGGTCTGCGGCGGATAGGGCAGATCGCCGCCATCCGTCAGCAACGCGTCGGCGGGCTTTCCGAAGAAGAACGGCGGTTCCCGGTCGGGGTCGTGGCCCATTTCGCGCGCATGGTCGGCATAGTTGCGGCCCACGCAGAAAATTCGCCGCACCGGAAAGCGGCGGCTGTCGCCCGACACGGGAACGGACGGGATGGCGGCGGGCGGGATGACGAAATCGGACATGGGCCGGACCTTTGCTGGTTCGCGGCGGACTGTCCCGCGCCCGTCGCGTCCCGTCAAGGCCGCCTTGGATCGCCCCTTACAACCGCGTGACAGCGGTCGAACAAGGGCTTATCCAAGGCACCGAAGCCCGCGGGATCGCCAGCCGGAACCCTTTGGAAAGGACAAACGATGTTCATCGCCATGAACCGCTTTACCGTGCCGGTCGAGAATGCCGAGGCGTTCGAGGCCCTGTGGCTGTCGCGCGACAGCAAGCTGAACGAGCTTCCCGGATTCGTCGAATTCCACATGCTGAAAGGCCCCGAGGAAGACGGGCGGCGCCTTTATGCCTCGCATACCGTATGGGAAAGCGAGGAACATTTCCGGGGCTGGACCCGCAGCCAGCAGTTCCGCGACGCCCATGCCCGCGCGGGCGACACGAAGAAGCTGCATGAAGGCACGCCCCGGTTCGAAGGCTTCACCGCCATCCAGGCCATCGGCCGCGCCGGATAGGATCGAGAAAAGAGGGAGGGGGACATGAGCGACACCATCTATGACCGGGGGCTGGACGCCTGCGCGGCCAATTTCGCGCAGCTGACGCCGCTGGATTTCCTGGCGCGCACCGCCGCGATCCATCCCGACCGGCTGGCCCTGGTCCATGGCCCGGTGCGGCGGACCTGGGCGCAGGTTCATGACCGGGCCGTCCGCCTGGCAAGCGCCCTGGCCGCGCGCGGCGTCGGGCGCGGCGATACGGTCGCGGTGGTCGCCCCCAACATTCCCGAACTCTACGAGGCGCATTTCGGCGTGCCGATGCTGGGCGCGGTGCTGAACGCCATCAATACCCGCCTGGACGCCGAGGCCGTCCGCTTCATCCTGCGACACGGAGAGGCCAAGGCCCTGCTGGTGGACAGCGAATTCGCCCCCCTTGCGGCCGAGGCCCTGCAAGGCTGCGACATCGGGCTGGTGGTGGACATCCTGGATCCGGCCGTTCCGCATGGCGATCCGATCGGCGCACTGGATTACGAGGCACTGCTGGCCGAGGGCGACCCCGCCTATGACTGGCAGCCGCCCAGGGACGAATGGGACGCCATCGCGCTGAACTATACGTCGGGGACCACCGGCAACCCCAAGGGCGTCGTCTATCACCACCGGGGCGCGGCGCTGAACGCGATTTCGCAGTTGCAGGACTGGGGGATGCCCGCGCATTCGGTCTATCTGTGGACGCTGCCGATGTTTCACTGCAACGGCTGGTGCTTCCCCTGGGCGATGGCGGCGAATGCCGGGGTGTCGGTCTGCCTGCGCGCGGTGCGGGCAGAGCCGATCTTCGACCTGATCGCGGACGAGGGCGTCACCCATTTCTGCGGCGCGCCCATCGTGCTGAACATGCTGGCGCAGAACGCGCATCTGAAACGCTTCGACCATCCGGTCAAGGTGATGACCGCGGGCGCGTCGCCCCCCGCCGCCGTCATCCAGGCGATGGAGGACATGGGCGTCGAGGTGACGCATGTCTATGGCCTGACCGAGGTTTACGGCCCGTCGGTCGTCTGCGTCTGGAAGCCGGAATGGAACGACCTGCCCCCCGACCGCCGCGCGCGGCTGAAGGCGCGCCAGGGGGTGCGCAACGCGGCCCTTGCCGGGCTGATGGTGGCCGATCCCGACACGCTGGCCCCGGTTCCCCATGACGGCCAGACGATCGGCGAAATCTTCATGCGCGGCAACAACGTCATGCGCGGATACCTCAAGAACCCCGAGGCCACGGCCCAGGCATTCCGGGGCGGCTGGTTCGCGACCGGCGACCTGGGGGTGATGCATCCCGACGGCTATGTGGAAATCAAGGATCGCAGCAAGGACATCATCATCTCGGGCGGCGAGAACATCTCCTCGGTCGAGATCGAGGACGTGCTGTATCGTCATCCTTCGGTGAACGAAGCCGCCGTGGTCGCCCGGCCCGACGCGAAATGGGGCGAAACGCCCTGCGCCTTCGTCGACCTGCGGCCGGGCAGGCAGGCATCCGAGGCCGAGATCATTGCCTTCTGCCGCGATCACATGGCCCATTTCAAGGCGCCCAAGACGGTGGTGTTCGGACCGCTGCCCAAGACCTCGACGGGCAAGATCCAGAAATTCGTGCTGCGCGATCAGGCCCGCAGCCTGTCGGGCTGAGACGCGGGCAGCGCCGTCGCGGCAAAGCCGTCCGCGGCGATGTCGCGGCACAGATCCGCCCAGTCGCAGCCCGCGCAGGCGCTGCGGATGCCGCCCCGGGCAAAGGCGCGCCGCATCCGGTCAAGGACGGCGCGGTCCAGCACCAGCCGCTGTCCGGGCGCGACCGGACGCCCCAGCAGGGCCGCCACGTCGCGCGCGGCCTGCGCGTCGCGCCGCACCACGCTGTCGCCCCGGCAATGGCAGGCCGGGTCGTCCAGCATCGGCGCGCAGACATCGTCGGGGCCTTCGGTCATCACCACCGCCTCGCCCGCCGCGATGCGGGTGGCTATGGCGGTGAACCCCGCCGTGAAGGCGGGGCTGTAGCCCTTGCCCGCATAAGTCAGCAGGCACAGCAGGTGATGCGCGCGCAGGTGGATCGTCATGCGCGGCGCGGACGGCTCAGTTGCCGCAGCGCCAGCGCGCCCACGGCGGATTTCAGCGCTGCTCCCAGCAGGAAGGGCAGCACGCCATGGGTGATGGCCGCGTCCCAGCCGATGCCGCGCGACAGCCAGGCCGCGCCAAGGACCAGGCACAGCAGGTTCCCGGCCAGCATCGACAGGAAGGCCAGCCCGGCGCGGCTGCCGTTCCAGCCGCGTTCCGCCAGCCAGCCGATCAGCGCCGCCATGACCGGGAAGGCGGCCAGATAGCCGCCGGTCGGCCCCGCGAAATGCGCAAGCCCCGCGGCGCCCCCCGCCAGCACCGGCAGGCCAGCCGCCGCCTGGCCCAGCCAGGCCAGCACCGTCAGCGCGCCCAGCCGCCAGCCATACAGCGCGCCGACCATCGCCACGGCGAAGGTCTGCATGGTGATCGGCACCGGCACCATCGGCACCTCGATCCGCGAGGAAACGGCCAGCAGCACCGTGCCGAAGGCGACGGCCAGCAGGCGGACGGGCAGCGACCGGGATTGCAGGTCCACGGGGCTGAAGGCGGATGATGTGGTCATGGATGTCCCTCTTGTTGAATTATAGATAATCATGGATTCGTCGTGACCAGATACTCCATGAATTATCTATCGGATCAAGGGAAAGGTTTCACCTGCGCGCTGAACGCGGTCTTTGACCGCTGAACTGGATATGCCGCGCCAGCACGGATGCCGCCCGGTCCACGTCGCCGGATCGCAGGGCGTGCAGGATGGCGCGGTGGTCGCGGTCGGTCGGCGCTTCCCATTCGGCACGCCAGCCGGAAAACAGGAAGCGCGCGCTTGCGGTATGCAGATCGGCGATGGATTTCAGCAGGCGCGGCATCCCGCAGGGATCCAGGATCAACCGGTGGAACTGCCGGTTCGCCTGTTCCCAGGTTTTCACGTCGCCTGCATGATCGCCCGCCCGCGTGGCCTCATCAGCCCGCTCCAGAATGGCGCGGGTCAGGTGCGGCGCGGCATGGCGCAGGGCCAGCACCTCCAGGGCGGCGCGCATCTCGGCGACCTCGCGCACCTCGGCCAGTGAAAAGCCCGCGACACGAAAGCCGCGCCGGGGTTCGCTGACGGCAAGGCCCCGGCTTTCCAATTCGCGGAACGCCTCGCGCACCGGGACATGGCTGGCGCCGAATTCGGCGGCGACGTGATCCTGGCGCAGCCGTTCGCCGGGGGCGATCCGGCCAGAGACGATGCGGGCCGCCAGTTCGCGGCTGATGCGATGGGCAAGGGGTTCCTGGGTCATGGATTATAGATAATCCGGCCCGAACCCGGCGTCCAGCCGTCAGAAGCCGTGATGGGTTTTCAGGAACTCATCCTCGTCCGGGGTGTTCGGCCGGTCCAAGGCGGCGTTCCTGTGCGGGAAGCGGCCGAATTGCTGGATGATGTCGCGGTGCTGGATGGCGAAGTCCAGGCTTCCCGGATCGCCCAGGGCCTCGTACAATTCGACCGAACGGGTCTGATCGGGCAGATCCTCGCTGTGCATGAAGGGCAGATAGAAGAACTGCCGCCGCTTGGGGTCCACCTGCTGGTCGAAGCCCGCATCGACGGCGGCGCGGGCATGGTCCAGGGCCAAATCGTTCGATTCGAAGGCCCGGCCGCTGCCCCGAAAGATGTTGCGGGGAAACTGGTCCAGCACGATCACCAGGGCCAGCGCGCCTTCGGGCGTGGCGGCCCAGTCGTCCAACTCTCGCCGATGGGCGGCCTGGTAGGTGGCGGCGAAGCGGTCGCGGATGGCCGCGTCGATATCGTCGGATTTGGCGAACCAGTTCGGCTCCATCCGGTCCGAGAACCAGAAATCCAGCACGTCGGCGGCAGTGGCGGGTTCGGTCGTCATGTCAGTTCCTTTCCGGCAGCGGAATATGTTCGGCCCGGTCGGTGGGCGGCAGGTCGAACAGACCCGTGCCCCAACGCCCGGCCCGCCATTGGCGTTTCGCCTCGTCAATGCGGTCGCGGGATGATGCCACGAAGTTCCACCAGATGTGGCGCGGCCCGTTCAGCGTCGCCCCGCCCAGGGCCATCAGCCGCGCCCCCCGGTCGCCCGCCTGCACGGTGATCGCGTCGCCGGGGCGGAACACCATCATCTGCCCGGACTCGAAATCCTGCCCGGCGATGCGGACGCTGCCCTGGGTGACGTAGAGGCCGCGATCCTCGTGATCGCCGGGCAGCGGAAAGCGCGCGCGCGGATCCAGGGTCACGTCCAGATAGAAGGTGTCGGAATAGATCGTCGCGGGCGCGGTTTCGCCATAGGCCCGGCCCAGGATCAGCCGGGCGTCGATGCCCGCGTCGCGGATCACCGGCAGCGCGTCGCGGCCGTGATGCTCGAACGAGGGGGCCATGTCCTCGTGCGTCTCGGGCAGGGCGATCCAGGTCTGGATGCCGAACAGGCTGCTGGGGCCGTGGCGCGCCGCTTCGGG
Organism: Paracoccus haematequi; assembly: GCF_900631945.1. GTDB lineage: Bacteria > Pseudomonadota > Alphaproteobacteria > Rhodobacterales > Rhodobacteraceae > Paracoccus > Paracoccus haematequi_A. The sequence goes on along the minus strand of NZ_UZWE01000012.1, from coordinate 34,859 downwards.
GCTGCGCTCGGAATGGGTGACGCCCTTGCCCGCCACCATCCAGTTCAGCGCGCCGGGCGTGATGACCTGGTCCGCCCCGGTGCTGTCGCGATGCTGGAAGCTGCCGCGATACAGATAGGTCACGGTTCCCAGCCCGATATGGGGATGGGGGCGCACGTCGATGCCCTGATTGGTCAGGAGCTCGGCGGGGCCCATCTGGTCGAAGAAGATGAAGGGACCGACCATCTGGCGCCTCGGTGCAGGCAGGGCGCGGCGCACCTCGAACCCGCCCAGGTCGCGGGCGCGGGGGATGATCAGCGTCTCGATGGCGTCGGCGCCGATCTGGTCGGGACAGCCTGGGGCCAGGGCGGGGTTCCAGCTCATGTCGTTCCTCCTGTCGCCCCAGGATAGGTCCGGTTGCCGCAGGGTGCCAAGCCCGCAGGCGTTCGCGGGGACCGAACGCCGGGTTGGCGCGCAGGACGGTGGCGCGGATGCGCGCGGAACCGCATCTTGGGGCGAAAGTTTTCCAAGCCGGGGGAAGGGCGATGACCAGCGGACTGCATCATGTGACGGCGATCACCCGCGACGTTCAGGCGAATGTCGATTTCTGGATGGGCTTTCTGGGCCTGTCGCTGGTCAAGCAGACGGCGGGGTTCGAGGATGCCGAGCAGCTGCACCTGTTCTATGGCGATCCCGCCGGGTCGCCCGGCAGCCTGGTCAGCTTCCTGGTCTGGCAGGACGGCGCGCCGGGCCGCACCGGCCATGGCCGGGTGGCGGAAATCGCGCTGGCGATCCCGCGCGCCCGGATCGGCGACTGGCTGACCCGCGCCATGCAGCGGGGCCTGCGCGTCGAAGGCCCGGTCCGCGAATTCGGCGAACCCGTGCTGCGGCTGAAGGATCCCGACGGCATCATCGTCAAGCTGGTGGGCATCGACCTGCCCGATACCGGCTGGCCCGCGGCGCCTGCCGCCCTGCGCGCCGTGACGATCTGGTCCGAGGTGCCGGACCGGACCGCCGCTTTCCTGCGCCCCTTCGGCTATCGCGACGGCGGGGCCGAGGGCGGGCTGAGGCGGCTGCTGTCGGACAGCGACGCCATCGACATCCGCGACGCCTCGGGCTTCGTGCCGGGCATTCCGGGAACAGGGGTCGTCGACCATGTGGCGCTGCGGGTGCCCGATGCGGCGGCATTGCAGCGCCATCACGATGCCTTGAAGGCCCGCGACGCGGGCGATGTGACGGTTCACGACCGCAAGTATTTCGCGTCCCTTTACGTCCGCGAACCGGGCGATACGCTGATCGAGCTTGCGACCGACGGGCCGGGCATGGCGGTGGACGAGGATGCGGATCGCCTGGGGCGGATCCTGATGATCCCGCCGCATTTCGCCGGGACCGAGGATTTGCCCCTGCGGCTGCCTCAATTCGCCCGACCGGGCGAGGAAAGGACAAGGATGAGAGAGCTTCCCTTCGTTCACCGGCTGCGCCAGCCCGACGCCCCCGACGGATCGGCCATGGTGCTGCTGCACGGCACCGGCGGTTCCGAGGCCGACCTGATGCCGCTGGCCCATCGCATCGCCCCTCATGCGACGCTGCTGGGCGTGCGCGGCCGTTCGGCCGAGGAAGGCGTGGCGCGCTTCTTCCGCCGCACATCGATGACCAGCTTCGACCAGGACGACATCCGCGCCGAGGCCGAGGCTTTCGCGGCCTTCTGGCAGGGCGCGCTGTCGGCCTATGACCTGGATCCGGCGCGGATCACGGTGATGGGGTACAGCAACGGCGCGAATTTCGCCGCCGCCGTGATGGGCCTTCATCCCGGCCTGATCCGCCGCGCGATCCTGATGCGGCCGATGGCGGTGCTGGAGGATCTGCCGAAGGCCGACCTGACCGGCGTGTCGGTGCTAACCCTGACCGGGGCGCGCGATCCATACGGCCCGCACGCGCCGCGCCTGAACGACTGGCTGGCGGCGCGCGGCGCGACGCTGGACGCGCGGGTGGTCGCCGGCGGGCATGAACTGTCGCCAGACGATCTGGCAGAGGCTGCGGATTGGATGAAAGGGGCGCGGGATGGCTGAGATCACGGTTTCCAGAGAAGACATCGATGCCCGGCACGGCCGCTATGTCGCGCGCGTGGCGGGCATCGACGCCGAGGCAGAACTGACCTTCACCCATCGCGGCCAGGATCGGATCAGCGCCGATCACACCGGCGCGCCCGAGGCGCTGCGCGGAACCGGCGCGGCGGCCGCCCTGGTGGATGCGATGGTGGCCGACGCGCGCAAGGCGGGCTTTCGGATCGTGCCGCTGTGTTCCTATGTGGCGGCGCGCTATGCCAGGAACCCGGACTGGGCCGATGCCTTCGCCACCGCGCCGGGGGAACAGGCGTAGGGTGGGGTTCCACCCCACCGTTCGCCGGGGCGTGGTGGGGTGAAACCCCACCCTACACAAAACGGAACCGCGTGCCCCAGGGATCGGTGATCGCCTGCCCCGCGCGGCGGGGATCCCCGATGACCACCTCGGCCAAGCCCGCCATCTGCGGGTCGCGAGGACCGGCGCCCCGGCTGTTCCAGGTGTTTCCGGCCAGGTGGTGGTGATAGCCGTTCCAGCCATACCAGGCCCCGCCCTGGCCGTCGAAGGTCCGCGTCAGGGCCAACTCGCCCGCGAAAAAGCCGTCCGCGCGGTCCAGGTCGCCGACCTGGAGATGGACATGGCCCACGCTGCTGCCCTCGGGCGCGCCTTGCCAGGGGGCGTCGGCCAGGGACAGCAGGTCGTCCAGATCCAGGCGGCGGGTGAACATCTCGATCCGGTCGTCGTCGCGCTGCCATTCCGACGCCGGGCGGTCCCAATAGATCTCGATCCCGTTGCCTTCCGGGTCGTCCAGATAGATCGCCTCGCTGACGCCGTGATCGCTGGCGCCGGTCAGGCGGACGCAGTTTTCGGCGGCGTGGCGCAGCCAGCGGGCCAGGTCGGCGCGGTCGGGCAGCAGGAAGGCGGTATGGAACAGCCCCGCCTGGCGCGGGTCGCGGGGCCGGGCGGCGGTGTCGCCGCGCAGTTCCAGCAGCGTCCGCCCGCCCGCGCCCAGCCGCGCGGTTTCGCCGTCGCCGCCCAGCGGCGCCAGGCCAAGGGTGTCGCGATAGAAAGCCGTCATGGCGGGCAGATCGCGCACCGTCAGGGCAACGTGGCCGATGGCAGGGGTCATGATGTTTCCTGTCCCGTCTTCAGGCTGGCTGCGAAGCCCGCGATGAAATCGGCCAGCATTTGCCGGGTCTTGTCGTCGGTCAGGGTGCCGTCCGCGTCGAACAGCCCGCCCGCGCGCGACACCATCAGCCGCCCGTCCCACCAGGGCCGGGTCCGCAGGGTCCGCAGCACCGGCAGCCAGTGCGCCTGCGCCAGCGTGGTCCCGAACCCCCCGGGCGAGGCGCCGATGACCGCGACGGGCTTGTTCGCGAACAGCGCCAGACCGTCGCCGCGCGACATCCAGTCGATGACGTTCTTGAACACGCCGGGGATGCCGTTGTTGTATTCGGGCGTCACCAGCAGCAGCCCGTCGGCCTGCGCAAGCTGGCGGTTCAATTCGGCGACCGCCGGGGGCGTGCCGTTGGCAGCCTCAAGATCGCCGTCATACAGCGGCACGCCGGAAATGTCGCCGATGCGGATGGTGACGCCTTCGGGCGCGGTATCGCGCGCGGCCCGCAGCAGCCCGCTGTTGAACGAGGCGCGGCGCAGGCTGCCCGACAGGCCGAGGATGGTGGTCATGATGGGATCTCCTGTGACGATGCCGGGGGCAGGGTGCCCCCGGCGCCGGGGTCAGTCCAGCGGTTTCAGCCCGGCTTCGATGGCCGCTCGGCGACCCTCGAGGAAGGGGGGCAGCGACAGGCCCTGGCCCATCGTCTCGCGCGGTTCATCCACGTCGAAGCCGGGACCGTCGGTCGCCAGTTCGAACAGGTTGCCGCCCGGTTCGCGGAAATAGAGCGAGCGGAAGTAGTACCGCTCGACCTCGCCGGAATTGGGCACCCGCAACCCGCGCAGGCGGGCTGTCCATTCGGTCAGCGCCGCCGGGTCGGGAACCCGGAAGGCGACGTGATGGACGCCGCCCGCGCCCTGCCGGGCCACGGGCAGGCCGGGCTGGACCGCGACATGCAGTTCCGCCGCCGCCCCGCCGTCGCCCATCTGGAAGACATGGATCTGGCCTTCGCCGTCCGGGCTGGCATAGTCGCGGACCTTCCGCATGTTCATCGCCTGGGTCAGCACGGCCTCGGTCGGAGCCAGGTCGGGGACGGAAATGGTGATCGGCCCCAGGCCCCGGATCTGGTGTTCTGCCGGAACCGGGCTTCGGTCCCAGGGCTGGCCCGCCGGATCGGGGGCGGCGACCAGGCGCAGGCGCTGGCCTTCGGGATCCTCGACATCCAGGCTGGCGCGGCCGTCCAGCGCGGCCACCCTGCCGGTCGACACGCCCAGGTCGGCCAGGCGCGCGGCCCAGAACTCCAGGCTGGCTTCCGCCACCCGCAGCCCGGTGCGGCTGATCGAATGGGTGCCGCGCCGTTCGCGGGCGGCGGGCCAGTCGAAGAAGGTGATGTCGGTGCCGGGCGTGCCCGCGCCATCCGCGAAGAACAGGTGATAGGCCGAGGTGTCGTCCTGATTCACGGTCTTCTTCACCCGGCGCAGGCCCAGCGTTTCGGTATAGAAGCGGTTGTTGCCGGACGCGTCGGCGGTGATGGCGGTCAGGTGATGGATGCCGGTCAGTTGCATGATGCGGTTCCTTGTCCTTGGTCGACGCCAATATGGCGCGGCGGTCCCGTTCGGAACAGCCGCCCCCTGCGCAAAGCGGCGTTCGCTTCTTGCGAACGGGCGGGCGGCGGCTATGGTTGCGGGATGAACTGGTCGATCAGCGACATCCAGACCTTCCTGTCCGTGCTGGATGCGGGCAGCATCTCGGCCGCCGCCGCACGGGCCGATCTGTCGAAATCCGTGGTCAGCAAGCGGATCAGCGATTTCGAGGCCGCCCTGGGCGTGGCCCTGTTCGTCCGCAACGCGGGCCGCATCGCGCCCACCGACACCGCCCTGACCCTGGCCGAGCGGCTGCGCCCGGCGCTGGCCGAACTGATCGCAGCCACCGAAAGCGTGGGCGCGCAGGCCGATCTGCGCGGACGGCTGGCCATCGCCGCGCCGATGAGCTTTGGCATCCGCCATCTTGGCCCGGTGATCGCCGGTTTCGCCCGCGCCCATCCGGGGCTGGAGATCGTGCTGGATTACGACGACCAGCTGGCCGATCTGGGCCGGGCGGGTTTCGACGCGGGTCTGCGCATCGGCGAGTTGAAGGACAGCAGCCTGATGGCCCGCCGCGTCTGCGAGGATCCGCGGGTCCTGGTGGCCAGTCCCGATTATCTGTGCGTGCATGGCCCGATCCGCGCCCCCGCCGACCTGGCTCGGCACCGCGCCATCGGATATCTGAACGCCCGGCTGGGCGACATCTGGCCCTTCGACGGCATCGCGCCGCCGCCGCTGGGACCGATCACGGCGAACAACGGCGATGCGATCCGCGACATGGCGGTGGGCGGGCTGGGGCTTGCGCTGCTGCCGATGTTCATCGTCCACGACGCGCTGCGCGACGGGCGTCTGGTGCGGCTGCTGCCCGGCCTGCCGCAGCGGCCCCTGCCGATCAGCGTGGTCTGGCCGCCGGTCCGGCCGATGCCGCGCAAGACCCGCGCCTTTGTCGACCATGTGGCGGATGCCTTTGCGGGGGCGCCGCCCTGGCTGGAGGGGTTGTGAAAGGCCGGGGGTTTCACACCCCCGGACCCCCGTGGGATATTTGAAGTCCAAAGCAGGAGCCGTTGAGATGCTGGTCGATCCGAACGCGCCGTTTTTCCGGTCCCTTTGGGTGCGGATCCTGTGTGTCTTTGTGCCGCTGGCCTGGGCGGGGGTCGAGATCTGGACCGGCAACCCCTTCTGGGCGCTTCTGTCGGGCGCCGCCGGTCTTTATCTGGCCTATGAGTTGTTCCTGCGCCGCGATCCAGGCTGAGGTCAGGCCAGCAGGCCGACCGCGCGGTCAAGCCAGGCAAAGCCGTTGGGCGGCAGGCTCAGCACTCGGCCCGACAGCGTGGCGTGCGAGGGGCCGGTCAGGTCCGCCTTGTCCGACAGCGTCAGCGTCGCCGGGGTCTTGGACAGGTTGAACACGCAGGTCAGCGCCTGCCCGCCGTCGCCGCGATGGAAGGCCAGCAGCGGTTCGGGCAGATCCAGGAACGACGTCTTGCCCACCCGCAGCGGCGGCTGGGCCTTGCGAAAGGCGATGGTCGCGCGATAGGCCGACAGCACGCTGTCATTGTCGGCCTGCTGGCCCGCCACATGGCGCGCGGCCTGGGGTTCCTTGACCGGCAGCCAGGGCCGGGCGTCGGAAAACCCGGCATGGGCGCTGTCGTCCCAGACCATCGGCGTGCGGCAGCCGTCGCGGCCCCTGACCTCGGGCCAGAAGCGCAGGGCCGGGGGGTCGGTCAGTTCGTCATAGGTCAGCTCGGTTTCCGTCTGGCCCAGTTCCTCGCCCTGATAGAGACAGATGGTGCCGGGGAAGGACAGCAGCATCGCCGCCGCCTGCCGGGCGATGGCTTCGGGCGATTCCGCATGGGGCAGCCAGCGGGTGACGTGGCGGAACACGTCGTGGTTGGAAAAGGACCAGCAGGCGTGGCTGTCAGGCGCGCCGTTATGGACGCCCTCGATCGTGTGGCGGAAATGCCGGGCGGTGAATTGCGGGCTGAGCATCTCGAAGCTGTAGCACATGTGCAGCCGGTCGCTGCCCGCCGTGTATTCGGCCATGATGCGGATCGAGGTGTCGCCGCCGTCGCCCACCTCGCCCACCATCATGCGGGCGTCGTATTCGTCGGTCAGCTTGCGCATCCGCTTCAGGAAGGGAATGTTTTCCGGGCGGTTCTTGGAATAGATGTGGCGTTGCAGGTTATAGGTGTCCGGCCCGGCATGGTCGGGATTGGGCGGGTTGTCGCGCAGCCGGGCGTCGTGGAAGTAATAGTTCACCGTATCCAGCCGGAACCCGTCCACGCCGCGTTCCAGCCAGAAGCGCATCGTGTCCAGAAGCGCGTCCTGCACGTCGCGGTTCCACAGGTTCAGGTCGGGCTGTTCGATCAGGAAGTTGTGCAGGTAGTATTGCCTCCGCCGCGGCTCCCATTCCCAGGCGGGGCCGCCGAAGACCGAGGGCCAGTTGTTGGGCGGCGTGCCGTCGGGGTTCGGGTCGGCCCAGACATACCAGTCGGACTTGTCGTTGTCGCGCGACCGGCGGCTTTCCGCGAACCAGGGGTGGCGGTCGCTGGAATGGCTGATCACCTGGTCGATGATGACCTTCAGCCCCAGCTCATGCGCGCGGGCCACAAGCGCGTCGAAATCGGCCAGCGTGCCGAACAGCGGGTCGATGTCGCAGTAGTCGCTGACATCGTAGCCCATGTCCTTCATCGGGCTGGTGAAGATCGGCGACAGCCAGATCGCGTCCACCCCCAGCGAGGCGACGTGATCCAGCCGCCGGGTGATGCCGGGCAGGTCGCCGATGCCGTTCCCGTCGCTGTCCTGAAAGCTGCGGGGATAGATCTGATAGATCACCGCGTCGCGCCACCATTCGGTCATAAGGGTCTCCTGTCCGTTCGGTCTTGGGCCGATAGAACACGATGACGGTGGCACCGGAAAGGCGGTTTCCGCGTTAGGAGACGGATTGCCCCGAGTGATGGGCCGGTTAAGGTGGGTGCATGGGACAGACGCCGGAACGCTTGCGCCTGACGAACGACGACATCGCCGCCCTGTCCGGCGGGCGCTGCGACCGGCCGTTCGACATCCTGGGACCGCATGACGGCTGGCTGACCGTCTTTCATCCCGACATCGCCGCCCTGTCCGCCGTGACCGAAGCGGGCGAGATCCCGCTGGAGCGGGTGTCGGGCGACCTGTTCCGGGGCCGGGTGGACGGGCCCTATCGGCTGAAGGCGCGGTCGGCGGGCGGGGTGGAATGGGTCTTCGAAGATCCTTACCGCTTCGCCCCCGTGCTGGGGGACATCGACCTGCACCTGCTGGGCGAGGGGACGCATCGGCGCCTGTGGCAGGCGCTTGGCGCGCATGTCATCACCCATGAAGGCGTCGCGGGAACGCATTTCGCGGTCTGGGCGCCGAATGCGCGGCGCGTGTCGGTGGTGGGACCGTTCAACGCCTGGGACGGGCGGCGTCATCCCATGCGCCGGATCGGCGGCAGCGGCGTGTGGGAGATTTTCCTGCCCGGCGTGGCGGAAGGGGCGCTGTACAAATACGAGATCCTGGGTGCCGATGGCGGGTTGCTGATGAAGGCCGACCCGGTGGGCTTCGGCAGCCAGCATCCGCCGGAAAAGGCCAGCGTGGTGCGCGACATCGCGGGCTATGGCTGGAAGGACGCGGCCTGGATGGAAGGGCGGGCCCAGGCGCAGGACCGCCGGGCGCCGATCAGCATCTATGAGGTGCATCTGGGATCCTGGCGCCGCCGCCTGGATCAGGGCGGGCGGCCCTTGTCCTACAAGGAACTGGCGCGCGATCTGGTGGCCTATGCCCGCGACATGGGCTTCACGCATCTGGAACTGCTGCCGGTCAGCGAGTTTCCCTTCGACGGATCCTGGGGATACCAGCCGGTCGGGCTTTACGCGCCGACCATCCGCTTCGGCCCGCCGCACGAATTCCGCGACCTGGTCGAGGCCGCGCACAAGGCGGGCCTGGGCATCCTTCTGGACTGGGTGCCCGGCCATTTCCCGACCGATGCGCATGGGCTGGCCCGTTTCGACGGGACCGCGCTTTACGAACATGCCGATCCGCGCGAAGGGTTCCACCAGGACTGGAACACCCTGATCTACAACTACGGCCGGACCGAGGTCCGCAATTACCTGATCGCCAACGCGCTGTATTGGCTGGAGGAATACCATATCGACGGGCTGCGCGTGGATGCGGTGGCATCGATGCTGTATCGCGACTATTCCCGCCGCGAGGGTCAGTGGATCCCCAACAAGCATGGCGGGCGCGAGAATCTGGAGGCCATCGACTTCCTGAAGGCCATGAACGTCGCGGCCTATGCGGAATCGCCCGGCATCATGACCGTGGCCGAGGAAAGCACGTCCTTTCCCAAGGTGTCGGCCCCGGTGGACGCGGGGGGCCTGGGCTTCGGGTTCAAATGGAACATGGGCTGGATGAACGACACGCTGCGCTACATGAGCCGCGATCCCGTTCATCGGCGCTATCACCACGACCTGATGACCTTCGGGCTGATGTATGCGTTTTCGGAAAACTTCATCCTGCCGATCAGCCATGACGAGGTCGTCCACGGCAAGGGATCCATGCTGCGCAAGATGCCGGGCGACGAATGGCAGCAGTTCGCGAATCTGCGGGCCTATTACGGCTTCATGTGGGGCCATCCTGGCAAGAAGCTGCTGTTCATGGGCTGCGAATTCGCCCAGCCCGAGGAGTGGAACCATAACGGCGAACTGAACTGGCCCGCCGCCGCCGAAGCCCGGCATCAGGGCGTGCAGGCCCTGGTGCGCGACCTGAACCGGCTTTATCGCGACACGCCCGCGCTTTACCGCAAGGATGCCGATCCCGACGGTTTCCAGTGGGTCGCGACGGATGCGGCGCAATCGACCTATGTCTGGATCCGGCTCGGCGATCCCGGCGATCCGCCGGTTGTGGTCGCCTGCAACTTCACGCCCGTGCCGCGCGCCGATTTCCGCATCGGCGTCCCGCAGCCCGGCCCCTGGCGCGAGGCGATCAACACCGACGCGGCGATCTATGGCGGCAGCGGCAAGGGCAATCTTGGAGGAGTGACGGCCACCGAAGCGCCGCAGGACGGGCAGCCCGCGTCCATGGCGGTGATGCTGCCGCCCCTGTCGGTGGTGATCTTCGTCGCGGGCAAGGACGAACATGGGGAGGATGTTTGAATGGCCGAGAAACGATTGACCCGCCGCGCGATGGCCTTCGTGCTGGCCGGGGGACGGGGCAGCCGGTTGCGGGAACTGACCGACCGCCGCGTCAAGCCCGCCGTCTATTTCGGCGGCAAGACCCGCATCATCGACTTCGCGCTGTCGAACGCGATGAATTCCGGCATCCGCAAGATCGCCATCGCCACCCAGTACAAGGCCCACAGCCTGATCCGGCATGTGCAGCGCGGCTGGAACTTCTTTCGCGCGGAACGCAACGAATTCATGGACATCCTGCCCGCCAGCCAGCGATACGACGAATCCATGTGGTATCGCGGCACCGCCGACGCCGTGGCCCAGAACATCGACATCGTGGACAGCTATGATGTCGACTACATCATCATCCTGGCCGGGGACCATATCTACAAGATGGATTACGAGATCATGCTGCGCGAACATTGCGAAAGCGGCGCGGACGTGACCATCGGCTGCCTGACCGTGCCCCGGATGGAGGCCACGGCCTTCGGCGTGATGGCGGTGGACGATGCCGGGCGCATCACCTCGTTCCTGGAAAAGCCCGCCGATCCGCCGGGGATGCCCGACGATCCCGACAGCGCCTTGGCGTCGATGGGGATCTATGTGTTCAACTGGCCGTTCCTGCGCGACCTGCTGCAAAAGGATGCCGAGGATCCGAATTCCAGCCATGATTTCGGCCACGACCTGATCCCCGCCATCGTCAGGAACGGCAAGGCGATGGCGCACCGCTTCGATACCTCTTGCGTGCGCGATCCGGGCGCGCCCGCATACTGGAAGGACGTGGGCACGGTGGATGCCTTCTGGCAGGCCAATATCGACCTGACCGATTTCACGCCGGAACTGAACCTGTGGGACCGCGAATGGCCGATCTGGACCTATTCCGAAAGCGTGCCGCCCGCCAAGTTCATCCATGACGAAAAGGACCGGCGCGGCATCGCCGTGTCGTCGATGGTCTCGGGGGGCTGCATCATCTCGGGGACCGAGATCCGCAATTCGCTGCTGTTCACGCAGGTCCATACCAACAGCTATGCGCAACTGGATCATGTGGTGGCGCTGCCCTATGTGACGGTGCAGCGGCGCGCCCGGCTGACCCGCGCGGTGATCGACCGGGGCGTCGTCATCCCCGAGGGTCTGGTGGTCGGCGAGGAACCCGCCGAGGACGCCCGGTGGTTCCGCGTCAGCGACGGCGGCATCACCCTGATCACCCAGGACATGCTGGACCGGCGGGCGGCCAGTCTGTGAAGGAGGGCCGGTGATGCGGGTTCTGTCGATCGCGTCCGAATGCGCGCCGCTGGTCAAGACCGGCGGGCTGGCCGATGTGGCGGGCGCGCTGCCCGCCGCCCTGCGGGCCGAGGGGGTCCAGATGCGCACCCTGCTGCCCGGCTATCCGGCGGTGGCGGCCGCCTTGCAGGACGGGGCCGAGGTGGCGCATTTCGACGACCTGTTCGGCGCGCCGGCCCGTGTGATGGCGGGGCAGGCGGCGGGGCTGGATCTGCTGATGATCGACGCACCCCATCTGTTCGCCCGGCCGGGAAACCCTTACCTTGGCCCGGACGGCCGCGACTGGCCGGACAATCCGGAACGCTTTGCCGCTTTGTCCTGGGTGGGGGCGCATCTTGGGGTGCATGGCGCGGGCGGCTGGCATCCGCAGGTGCTGCACGGCCATGACTGGCAGGCGGGCTTCGTCACCGAATACCTGCGCCAGATGGGCGGCGGCCCGGCCACGGTGCTGACCATCCACAATATCGCCTTCACCGGCAGCACCGATGCCGGGCGGATGCATTCGCTGCGCCTGGACCCGGGCCGCTTCACGGTCGACGGCTATGAATTCTATGGCGGCATTTCCGCGCTGAAGGCCGGGCTGATGGGGGCCGAGGCGCTGACCACCGTGTCGCCGACCTATGCCGAGGAGCTGATGACCCCCGAATACGGCATGGGCCTGGACGGGGTGATGCGATACCGGCGCGAGGCGCTGACGGGGATCCTGAACGGCATCGACACCGACGCCTGGAACCCCGCCACGGATCCGGCGATCCAGCCCTTTGACAGCCTGGCGGGCAAGGCCGCGAACAAGGCCGCCCTGCGGGCCGAGATGGGCCTGCCCGATGCGGATGGACCGCTCTGCACGATCGTGTCGCGGATGACCCATCAGAAGGGCCTGGACCTGGTGCCCGAGGCGCTGCCCGTGCTGCTGGACCATGGCGGGCAGCTGGCGCTGCTGGGATCGGGCGATCCGGGGCTGGAATACGCCTTTCGCGCGCTGGCCGAACACAATCCCCATGTCGCCGTCCGCATCGGCTATGACGAGGCGTTGTCGCATCGGCTGATCGCCGGAGCCGACGCGATCCTGGTGCCCTCGCGGTTCGAACCCTGCGGGCTGACGCAGATGTACGGGCTGCGCTATGGCACGGTGCCGGTCGTGGGCCTGACCGGGGGGCTGGCCGATACCGTCATCAACGCCTCGCCCGCGGCGCTGGCGCGGGGGGTGGCCACGGGGATTCAGTTCTCTCCGGTGACGGCGGATGCGCTGCGCGGCGCGCTGGCCCGGCTGTGCCTGCTTTACAAGGACGCCGAAACGTGGTCCCGGCTGGTGGCGAACGCGATGGCGCATCCGGTCGGCTGGGATCAGTCGGCGCGGGCCTATGCCGCGCTTTATGCAGGGCTTGCGACGCAACGATGACTGATCCGATCACGGCGGGACATCCTTTCCCGCTTGGCGCCTGCTTCGACGGGGCGGGCGTCAATTTCGCCATCTTCTCGCAGCATGCGGACCGGGTGGACCTGTGCCTGTTCGACGACCAGGACCGGGAAACCCGCATCCCCCTGCCCGAGCGCGAGGGCCATGTCTGGCACGGATATATCGCCGGCCTGGCGCCGGGCCAGCGATACGGATACCGTGTGCTCGGACCCTATCGCCCCAGGGACGGCCATCGCTTCAATCCCAACAAGCTGCTGATCGACCCCTATGCCAGGCGCCTGACCGGCAGTCCGCGCCCCCATGACGCGTTGTTCGGATACCGGGCCGGGCATGAGGATGCCGACCTGTCCTTCGACCGACGCGACAGCGCCGCCCATATGCCGCGCTGCGTGGTCGTGGACCCCGCCTTCAGTTGGGGCGACGACCGCCCCCCGCGCCGCCCGCTGACCGAAACCGTCATCTACGAGGCGCATGTGAAGGGCCTGACCATGCTGCATCCGGGCGTGGACCGGCCCGGCAGCTATCTGGCGATGGCCTCGGATCCGATCCTGGACCACCTGAACCGGCTGGGCGTCACGACGGTGGAACTGCTGCCGGTCCATGCCTTCGCCGACGACCGCTTTCTGACGAACCGGGGGCTGACGAATTACTGGGGCTATATGTCCTATGGCTTCTTCGCGCCCGAGCCGCGCTATATGCGCGACGGCGACATCGCCGAATTCCAGCAGATGGTCGCCCGCTTCCACCAGGCCGGGATCGAGGTGATCCTGGACGTGGTCTACAACCACACCGCCGAGGGAAACGAACTTGGCCCGACGCTGAGCTTTCGCGGCCTCGACAACGCCGCCTATTACCGGCTGGCCGAGGACCGGCGCTTTTACGTCAACGACGCGGGGACGGGCAATGTCCTGAACCTCGACAATCCCTTCGCGCTGCGGCTGGTGATGGACAGCCTGCGTTACTGGGTCGAGGCGATGCATGTCGACGGCTTCCGCTTCGACCTGTGTTCGGTGTTGGGCCGCACGCGCGGGGTGTTCGACCGCGACGCGCCGCTGTTCCGGGCGATCCGGCAGGATCCGGTCCTGAACCGCGTCAAGCTGATCGCGGAACCCTGGGATCTGGGGCCGGACGGCTATCAATTGGGCAACTATCCGGCGCCGTTCTGCGAATGGAACGACCGCTATCGCGACCAGGTGCGCGGCTTCTGGCGCGGCGATCCGGGCATGGTCGGCAAGCTGGCCAAGCGCATCGCCGGATCGGCGGCGCGCTTCGACCATGACGGCCGGGCGGCCACCTCGGGGGTGAACTTCATCGCCGCGCATGACGGTTTCACGCTGATGGATACCGTCAGCTACAACCACAAGCACAATCAGGCGAATCGCGAAGGCAACCGCGACGGCCACGACCACAACCTGTCCGACAACATGGGCGTGGAAGGCCCGGCGGGCGATCCGGCCATCCGCGCGCGCCGCGACCGCCGCCGCCGCGCCCTGTTCGCCACGCTGATGCTGAGCCAGGGCACGCCGATGATCCTGGCCGGGGACGAGCTGGGCAATTCCCAGGGCGGCAACAACAACGCCTATTGCCAGGACAACCCCTTGGGCTGGGTGGACTGGCAGGGCGCGGATCCGGATTTCCTGGAGTTCTGCCGCCAGGCGATCGCCTTTCGCAAGGCGCATCCGATCCTGCGCCAGCGCCGCTTTCTGCACAGCCAGCCCCGAGAACAGGACGGGCTGCCCGACCTGTTCTGGCGCCGCGCCGACGGCGCCCCTATGACGCCCGAGGATTGGGCAGATCCCGGCCTGCGCCTGCTGGCGGCCGAGATGCGCATGGCATCGGGCACCCCGGCCTATGCGGCGCTGCCGGGCGCGATCTTCGTGGTGTTCAACAACGGCCCCGAAACGCCGGTGCGCCTGCCCGATCCCACCCAGGGCGGACATTGGCGCAGGCGTCTGGACAGCGCGCGCGACCGCCAGCCCGACGCCCCCGCAGGCCCGGTCGAACGGATCGAGGCGGAAAGCGTGGCGGCCTTCGTGCTGTGCGATCTGGGCGGGGACTGACCGGATCGCAGGCAGGACCGGCATCGCCGCGTCATAAATCCGGCGCGGCCCTTTCCATCGGCCCGCAAAGCTGGCAACAAAAATCAACCCTTGGGCGGTAATCTGGCCGTTCGACGGCAGCCCCCGATTCCCCCCGCTACGAGGCTTGATTTGCAGAATGTCCCCTCGGCCCAGGCCCTGCACGACCAGATCCTTCATCACCTGACCCACAGCCAGGGGCGCGGGGCGGAATTCGCAACGCCCTTCGACTGGCGGATGGCCGTCAGCTATACCGTGCGCGACCTGATGGCGGGCACCTGGGTCGATGCCTTCCGCGCCGCGCGGGACCAGGGGGCCAAGCGGGTCTGCTATCTGTCGATGGAATTCCTGATCGGGCGAATGCTGGGCGACGCGATCATCAACCTGCGGCTGGAAAAGCCGATGGCCGAGGCGCTGCGGATGCTGGGCCTGGACCAGCAGCAGATCCTGGACAACGAACCCGACGCGGCACTGGGCAATGGCGGGCTGGGACGGCTGGCGGCCTGCTTCATGGAATCGCTGTCATCCTTGCAATGCCCGGCCTTCGGCTATGGCATCCGTTACGAACACGGGCTGTTCCGGCAGCGTTTCGAAGGCGGCCAGCAGGTCGAGACGCCCGAGGACTGGCTGAACCAGCCCCACCCCTGGGAATTCGTCAAGGTCGATTACAGCTATACCGTGGGCTTCAAGGGGCATGTCGAAACCGTCGATGGCCGCGCCGTCTGGCGTCCGGGCGAAAGCGTGATCGCGCGGGCCTATGACACGCCGGTGATCGGCTGGGGCGGCAACTGGGCCAATACGCTGCGGCTGTGGGGCGCGCATCCGACCACGCTGCTGGATCTGCACCGCTTCAACGCGGGCGACCACACGGCGGCGGCCGAACCCGAGGCCTTGGCCCGCACTCTGTCGCGCGTCCTTTACCCCGACGACACCACCGAATCGGGCAAGGAACTGCGGCTGAAGCAGGAATATTTCCTGACTTCGGCATCCTTGCAGGACATCCTGCGCCGCTTCATGCAGGAACACGGCGACCTGCGGCTGCTGCCCGACAAGGTGGCGATGCAACTGAACGACACCCATCCCGCCATCGCCGGGCCGGAACTGATGCGGCTGCTGATGGACGACCACGGGCTGCCTTTCGACCAGGCCCGCGACCTGGCGCGGGGCACGCTGAACTATACCAACCACACCCTCATGCCCGAGGCGCTGGAACGCTGGTCCACCTGGCTGATGGGCGGCGTGCTGCCGCGCCATATGCAGATCATCCAGATGATCGACGACGACCACCGCAAGACGACGGCCCGCCCGCCGCAGGTGGGCATCGTCCAGCACGACCAGGTGCGGATGGGCGAACTGGCCTTCATCATGGCCAGCAAGGTGAACGGCGTGTCCGCGCTGCATACCGAACTGGTCAAGGACACGGTCTTCGCCGACCTGCACCGTCTGCATCCCGACCGGATCGTGAACCAGACGAACGGCGTCACCCCGCGCCGCTGGATGCGCATGTCCAATCCGGGACTGGCGCGGCTTCTGGACGACACCATCGGCGAAGGCTGGACCACCGATCTGGACCAGTTGCGCGGCCTTGAACCCCATGCCGGGGACGCGGGCTTTCGCAAGGCGCTTGGCCAGGTCAAGCGCGCCAACAAGGTCTGGCTGTCGAACGGCCTGCTGGCCGAGCTGGGGATCAAGGCCGACCCAGAGGCGATCTTCGACATCCAGGTCAAGCGCATCCACGAATACAAGCGCCAGCTTCTCAACGTCCTGGAGGCCATCGCCCTGTGGCAGCGCATCCACGACGATCCGAACGGCGACTGGACCCCGCGCGTCAAAATTTTCGGCGGCAAGGCGGCGCCGGGATACTGGCTGGCGAAATCGGTGATCCACCTGATCAACGACGTGGCCGCGACCATCAACAACGATCCGGTCACCGCGCGATACCTGCAAATCGCCTATCCGCCGAATTACAACGTCTCGATGGCCGAGGATCTGATCCCGGCGGCGGATTTGTCGGAACAGATCAGCACGGCGGGGAAAGAGGCCTCGGGGACAGGCAACATGAAGTTCACCCTGAACGGCGCGCTGACCATCGGCACGCTGGACGGGGCGAACGTGGAGATCCGCGATCTGGTGGGGCCCGAGAACTTCTTCCTGTTCGGGCTGAAGGCCGACCAGGCCGCGGCCGAGGCCGCAAGCCCCGGCCATGCCCGCCGCGCGATCGAGAAAAGCCGGGAGCTGAGGGACGCGCTGCACCTGATTTCGGAAGGCCGGTTCGGGCGCGCGGAATCCTATTACACGCTGCTGGACCGGACCTGGAACGACGATCCCTTCCTGGTCGCCAGCGATTTCGACGATTATTTCGCCACACAACGCCGGATCGACGCTGCCTATCGCGACAGCGCGGCCTGGGACCGGATGGCCTGCCTGAACATCGCGCGTGCGGGGTTCTTTTCGTCGGACCGCACCATCCGGGGCTACATGAACGACATCTGGCACGTTCTGCCGGTGGCGATCTGACGGCGCGCGGGTCAGGCCAGCCCCATCCGCCCTCGGACCCGACGTTCGGCCGCCTGGAAGCCGTGGTGGATCAGCACAGCCAGGATGCCGACCACCAGTCCGCCTTGCAGCACGAAGGCGGTGTTCGAGGACAGCAGCCCGGCGATGATCACCTCGCCCAGGGTGCGCGCGGCCACCGTCGATCCGATGGTCGCCGTCCCCAGGGATATCACCGCCGTCAGCCGCATCCCCGCCAGCAGCAAGGGCAGCGCCAGCGGCAGGTCGATCTGCCACAGCCGCTGGGTCGGTGTCAGGCCCATGGCCCGCGCGGCCTCTGCCACGGGCGGAGGCTGGCAGGTCAGCCCGGCCAAGGCGTTCTCGAACACCGGCAGCAGGCCATAAAGGAACAGCGCCACCAGCGTCGGCCCGCTGCCGAAGCCCAGAACCGGCACCGCCAGGGCCAGCACCGCGACCGGCGGAAAGGTCTGGCCGACCGCCGTCACCGTGCGCGCCAAGGGCAGGAACTCTCGCCCCGCCGGGCGGGTCACAAGGATCGCCAGCGTCACGCCCACCAGCGTCGAGGCCGCGACGGCCAGGGCGACGATGGCCAGATGCGACAGGGTCAGCGACAGCAGGCTGGTCTGGGTATAGATCGCGGGCGCGTCGTTGCGGGTGAAGGGCCGGAACAGCGGCGCGAAGGCCGTTGGCGCAGTCAGGAAGGCCAGCAGCGCCAGCCCCGCCAGAACCGGCAGGATTCGCCCGGTCATCGCTGCCCGGCCCGCGCGCGCAGGGCGTCCAGCGTCACGACCCCGCCGCCCCGGACGGGCAGGGCGTCCCGCCCGCTCCACAGGCATTCGGCCAGGGCGTCGCGCAGGCTGGATTCGGGCGGGATGGGCGGGCCGCTGGCGTGGCCCGGCGCGGCGATCTCGGCCACCCGCGCCAGCGACAGCAGCCGCAGCGCCCGGTCCGAGGGGCCGATCAGGTCGGCCACGAAGGGCGTGGCCGGGTCGGTCAGGATCCGTTCGGGCCGGTCGTATTGCAGCAGCCGGCCGCCGTCCATGACCGCGATGCGGTCGGCCAGATCCACGGCCTCGCGCATGTCATGGGTGACAAGGATCAGCGTGGTGCCCAGCCTGCGCTGGATCTGGCGCAGGTCGTCCTGGGCCTTGGCCCGGATCAGCGGATCCAGCGCGCCGAACGGCTCGTCCATCAGCAGCAGGTCGGGTTTGGCGGCAAGCGCGCGGGCCACGCCCACCCGCTGGGCCTGTCCGCCGGACAGCTGATGCGGCATCCGGTCCCGGAACAGCGCCGGGTCCAGCTGGAACAGGTCCAGCAGTTCGTCGACGCGGGCGGCAATCTGGGCACGCGGCCAGCCCAGCAGGCGGGGCACGGTGGCGATGTTCTGGGCGACCGTGCGATGCGGGAACAGCCCGTGGCCCTGGATGGCATAGCCGATCCGGCGGCGCAGCAGGTGCGGGGCCAGCGTGGCGGTATCCACCCCGTCGATCAGCACCTGCCCCGCCGAGGGCGCCACCAGCCGGTTGATCATCCGCAGCAGCGTCGTCTTGCCCGACCCCGAGGTGCCGACCAGCACCGCCAACTGCCCGGTTTCCACCGTCAGGCTGACATCCTTGACCACGGCCACGCCATCATAGAGACGCGTCAGGTTGCGGATCTGGATCATGCGGCCCCCTTGCGCGCGCCCTGGACCAGCAGGTCAAGCGCGATCCCCGCGACAAGCGCCAGGGCGATGGTGGGCAGCGCGCCCAGCAGGACCAGATCCATGGCCGTCTGGTTCAGCCCCTGAAAGACGAAGGTGCCGAACCCGCCGCCGCCGATCAGCCCGGCGATCACCGCCAGGCCGATGTTCTGGACCAGCACGATCCGCACCGCCGCCAGCAGCACCGGCAGGGCCAGCGGCACCAGAACCTGCGCCAGCACCTGCATCCGCGTCATGCCCAGGCCCAAGGCGGCGTCGCGGACCGCTGCGGGCACGCCCGACAGCCCGGACAGCGTGTTCGACACGACCGGCAGCAGCGAATACAGGAACAGCGCCACGAGCGCGGGAAAGGTGCCGATGCCCGATAGTCCGGCCCAGGCCGCGCCGGGCAGGGTCGCCGCGACCCAGCCCAGGACCGGGATCATGATGCCGAACAGCGCAAGCGACGGGATGGTTTGCAGGATGTTCAGCACCCCCAGCACCGGCCCGCGCCAACGCGGCGCCTGAAAGATCGCGATACCCGCCGGAATGCCCGCCAGCAGCGCCAGGCCCAGCGATCCGAAGGCGAGGGCCAGATGGGCCTGCGCCTCGCGCAGGAACAGGTCGCGGCGGCTGGCATATTCGCGCATCACCGACACCCCGTCCAGCAGCCCCGAGGTCAGCATCCCCGCCGCCAGCACCATCGCCCCCGCCAGCAGCAGCCACCGCAGCGACAGGGAAGGGCGAAGCCGGTTCGCCGCATCGGCCAGCATCAATCCGAAGGCCAGCAGCAACAGCCAGAAGCCCGAGGACGGCGAAACCCGCGCCAGGCTGTTGCCTTCGGGCGTCAACTGGCTTGCCCCGACGCCCAGCGACAGGGTGACCGCGACCAGCCCCGCAACCGCCGCCGCCATCCTTAACGCTGCGGACCACCGCGCCCAGCAGGCTGCGGCCAGGATCGCGCCCGACAGGACGGCCGTCCCCCAGCCCTGGGGCAGGTCGGCCAGCCCGATCCCTTCGCCCGGCACGATCCGGTTCGCCTTGAACTGGACCAGCGGCAGGGCCAGCCCCGCGCCTCCGATCAGGGCGAACAGCACGGCCGGGGGCGACAGCCGCATGGATCAGTCCAGAAAGCCCGCCTGGGTCAGGTAATCCTGGGCCACAGCCGCCGCCGGTTCGCCACCGATCTGGATGCGGCCGTTCAGGGTTTGCAGCGTTTCCAGGGTCAGGGATGCGAAAATCGGCTTCAGGACCGCAGAGATTTCGGGATGCGCCTCCAGCACCGGGGTGCGGACGATGGGGGCGGGCTGATAGACCGGCTGGACGGCCTTGTCGTCCTGCATCACCACCAGCCCCGCCTCGGCGATGGCGCCGTCGGTGCCATAGACCATGGCCGCATTCACGCCCGAGGTCTGCTGCGCCGCCGCCGCGATGGTCGCCGCCGTGTCGCCGCCCGCAAGCTGGACCAGCTGGTCGGGCGTCAGGGTGAACCCATAGGTCTGCTGGAAGGCGGGCAGGGCGGCGGGAGAGGTCACGAATTCGCTGGACGCCGCCAGCTTGACCGCGCCGCCGCCCGCGATCCATTCGCCCATCTGCGACATGGTGGCCAGGCCGTTCGGTTCGGCCACATCCTGGCGCAGGGCGATAGCCCAGGTGTTGTTGGCGGGCGAGGGTTTCAGCCAGACGATATCGTTCTGCGCCTTGTCCAGTTCGGCCACGCGGGCATAGCCCTGGGCGGCATCCTTCCAGACATCGCTGTCGGCCTCGTTGAAGAAGAACGCGCCGTTGGCGGTGTATTCGGGATAGATGTCGATCTGGCCCGCAACGATGGCGTCGCGCATGATCGGCGTGCCGCCCAGTTGCAGCCGGTCCCGCACCGGCAGGCCCGCATCCTTCAGCGCCAGAAGGATCATGTTGCCCAGAAGCCCGCCCTCGGTGTCGATCTTGGACGAGACCACGATGTCCTGCGCGGCAAGCGGCGTCGCCGCCATCAGCAGGGTCGCGGCAAGCGGGGCAAGACGGGGCATGGGGAAACTCCTGCGAAAAAGGGGCAAGGCAAGACGCCCCGTCCCCCCGAAAGGTTCCGCCTCAGCCGCCGAAGCCCCGGCTGCCGCCGGTCGATCCGAACCCGCCGCGCGACGCGGCGGTGGCGCGCGACATGGGCGGCTGGCCCGCCGTCGCGGCAGGGCGGGCGAACTGGCTGCTGTTCAGCGCCGCCCGGCCCGTATTGCTGGAAAACGTGCTGGTCCGCGCGGCGTTGGTATAGCCGCCCTGGGGCGTGCGGTACATCGGCTGGGACCGCGACAGCCCGCCGCCGCCCAGCATCGACCCGATCAGGTATCCCGCCAGCAGCGGCATGAAGATGCTGCCTGCGCCGCCGCCGGTCTGCTGCGCCTCGGAGCCGCAATTGCCGACGCCGTGCTGTTCCTCGCAAACCTCAAGGCTGTCATAGCGGGGGGCGGATTCGACGTGAAGCTGTTCGGCCTCGGCAAAGGACTGGCGGCACTCGTCGGGGGTGAACAGCCCGCCCTGGTCGGCGGCGGCAAGGCAGGCGTTCAGGTCGGGAAAGGCCTGCGCCTCGACCTGTTCCTCGCGGCAGCCCGCGATGGCAAAGCTGGCGGCGCCCAGGATGGTCAGCGCGACGGTTCTGGAACGTTTCCTCATGGCTTTCCCCCTTTAGTCCGCGATGAAATGCGGCTTGAAGCGCGACAGATCCTGCGTGATGCGGGATTTGTCCTCGCGGATGCCCATGCCGACGCATTGATCGCCGACGATCCAGGCGCCGAGGATGGGCCGGAAGCCGTCGAAGTCGGGCAGCGGCGCATAGGCCTGGACGATGCGCGGATGGGCGTCGTAGTTGCCCGCGGGCGAGGCGTCGGTGACCGCGCCCCCTTCGACGATGCTGACCCCCGCGCCCTCGCGCGAGAAGATCGGCTTGACCACATGGGCGCGCCGGAACTGGTCGGCCACCTTGTCGAAGGCCGGGGCGACGTCCGGCACCGCCTGGCCCCCGGCGACAAGCGCATCGGCAATGTCATCCGCGAAAAAGGCGGGCAGCAGGTTCGGATGGCCTTCGAACATCTGCCACAAGACCGGCAGGATGCCCTTGTTCGACACAAGCGCCTTCCAGGCCGGTTCCAGGAAGAGGCAGCCCGATCCGGCAATGTGGCGCGCGTAATCGTCGCGCAGCAAATCCTCCCACGGGTACAGCTTGAACAGCGTGCCGATCACCCGGTCCTGATCGTCGACGAACTGGCCGTCCCTGGTGACGCCCAGCTTGTCCAGGTCGCTGTACTGCGCGCCCATCCCGGCTTCGCGCGCGGCCCAGGCCATCGCCTCGACGGTGGCGTAATCCTCGGGGTTGCCCGCCGCTGCCGTGAAATGGATGTCGGTATTGGGGTCGAACAGCGCGCGGAAGCGTTCGACAAGCGCCTCGTGGATGCCGTTGAACTGGTCGGCCCCGCGCGGCAGAACGCCCGCCGCCAACTGATCCTCCAGCCACTGCCACTGGAAGGACGCGCTTTCGTAAAGCGAGGTCGGCGTGTCGGCGTTGTATTCCAGAAGCTTAGCCGGGCCGGTGCCGTCATAGGCCAGATCCAGGCGGCCATAGATTTCGGGCTCGTTGCGCCGCCAACTGTCCGCCACCAGGTCGCGGTGTTCGGGCGGAATGCCCAGCCGGTCCATCATCCGTTCGCTGCCGACGATCTCGGCCACGGCGTCGCGGCACATGGCGTGCAGGTCGGTCGAGGGATCCTCAATGTCGTTCTCGATCTCGCGCAGCGAGAAGCGATAGGCCGAGCTTTCGTCCCAATAAGGTTCGCCATGCATGTCGGCGAAGGTGAAGCCCGCGTCTTTCGCGGTGTCGCGCCAATGGGGCCGTTCGGGAAGCGTGATCTTCTGCATGGTGAATCTCTAGCGCGACCGGCCCGGCAGGGCCAGACGAAACGCAATCACGATGCGCCCAGCGGCCCCGGCCTGCGTTCCTCGGACAGCATCACGTTCGCCTCGACCTGGCCCACGCCGGGCAGGGTCATGATCCGGCGGCGCAGGATGCGTTCGAAGTCGCTGATGTCGCGCGCGGTGATGCGCAGGCGATAGTCGAACTGGCCCAGCACATGCTGGACGGTCTGCACCTCGGGGATAGCGGTGACGGCGCGTTCGAAATCCTCCAGGCTGGTGCGGCCCTTGGCGGCAAGGCGGATGCCCAGAAAGACCGTGACGCCAAAGCCCAAGGCGGCATTGTCCACGATCACCCGCCGCCCGGCCAGGATGCCGCTGTCGGTCAGCCGCTTGATGCGGCGCCAGGCGGCGGGCTGGCCGAGGCCGACCGCGCGCCCGATCTCGGCCGCGCTTCGGGTGGCGTCATCGGACAGGATCCGCAGGATCGCCAGGTCGGTGGCGTCAAGGCCGCTCACAACGCCAGTTCCCCGCTGTCCTTGATGGTCGAGACCAGCATCAGCGCGTCGCTGTCGGATACATGCGGCAGGGTCAGGATCCGGTCGCGATAGATCTGCTGCCAATGCGCCATGTCGCGCGCGATCACCGACAGCCGCAGATCCACGCTGCCCAGAAAGGTCTGGATTTCCGTCACCTCGGGCACCTCGCGCGCGGCGGCCATGAATTCGTCGAAGGCGCGGGGGCTGGTCTTGTCCAGCGTGAAGCGCAGGCTGACCTGGACCTCGTATCCCAGCTTGCGCCAGTCGATGCGGTTCTGGATGGCAGCGATGACGCCCGTTTCCCGCAACTTTTCCAAGCGCCGCCACAGGCTGGCGGGCGCCACGCCCGCGCGTTGGGCCAGGACGGCATTCGGGGCCTGAGGGTCGGCCATCAAGTGGCGCAGGATGCGATGATCGGTTCTGTCCGGCATGATTTTTCCAGTATGCCGCATTTCAGGGAATGTCTATCGCAGCCATGACGCTGATAGTGAGAAAAATAGATGCTATTTCGCGCAGCGCCGACGCTAGAACAGCCGCCATCGGAGAGGAAAGGAACCATTCCATGCGCGTTTACTATGACCGCGATTGCGACGTGAACCTGATCAAGGACAAGAAGGTCGCGATCCTGGGCTATGGGTCGCAAGGCCATGCCCATGCGCTGAACCTGCGCGATTCGGGCGCCAAGAACGTCGTCGTCGCCCTGCGCGAGGGCAGCCCGTCGGCGAAGAAGGTCGAAGGCGAGGGCCTGAAGGTCATGGGCATCGCTGAGGCTGCCGCCTGGGCCGACCTGATCATGTTCACCATGCCGGATGAATTGCAGGCCGAGACCTACAAGAAATACGTCCATGACAACCTGCGCGAAGGCGCGGCGATCGCCTTCGCGCATGGCCTGAACGTGCATTTCGGCCTGATCGAGCCGAAGCCGGGCGTCGATGTCATCATGATGGCGCCCAAGGGGCCGGGCCATACCGTCCGCGGCGAATACGTCAAGGGCGGCGGCGTGCCCTGCCTGGTCGCGGTCCACAACGACGCAACCGGCAAGGCGCTGGATCTGGCGCTGTCCTATTGCTCGGCCATCGGCGGCGGGCGTTCGGGCATCATCGAGACCAACTTCCGCGAGGAATGCGAAACCGACCTGTTCGGCGAACAGGCGGTGCTGTGCGGCGGTCTGGTGGAACTGATCCGCATGGGCTTCGAGACGCTGGTCGAGGCGGGCTACGAGCCGGAGATGGCCTATTTCGAATGCCTGCACGAGGTGAAGCTGATCGTCGATCTGATCTATGAAGGCGGCATCGCCAACATGAACTACTCGATCTCCAACACCGCCGAATACGGCGAATATGTCAGCGGCCCGCGCATCCTGCCTTACGACGAGACCAAGGCCCGGATGAAGGCGGTGCTGCGCGACATCCAGTCGGGCAAGTTCGTGCGCGACTTCATGCAGGAAAACGCCGTGGGCCAGCCGTCCTTCAAGGCGACCCGCCGCATCAACGACGAACACCAGATCGAGCAGGTCGGCGCGAAACTCCGCGAGATGATGCCCTGGATCTCCAAGGGCAAGATGGTGGACCGCGCGCGGAACTGATCCGTCAGGCCAAAGCCGGGGGCTGTCTACCCCCGGACCCCCGAGGCTATTTGCGCACAGAAGATGGCAGCGGCCTTTATCTTCTGTGCGCAAATATCCTGGGAGGATTCCGAAGGACGGGGGGCAAAGCCCCCCTTTTTCATTCCGTTCCGATCTTGTCCTGCGTCCGGTTCTGGAAGTCGCTGGCATCGTGGCGTTCCCACAACTGCTGCGCCGGATCCCCATTGGTCTTGTTGACCATGATCCCGCGCCCCACGGCGGGGCGGGCCGCGATCTCGTCGCTCCAGCGGCGGACGTTTTCGTAGATCCCCGCGTCCAGGAAAGTCGCCGCGTCGCCATAAAGCTTGCCCGCCACGACCTGCCCGTACCAGGGCCAGATCGCCATGTCGGCGATGGAGTATTCCTCACCGGCCATGAAGCGGTTGCCGGCCAGGTGGCGGTTCAGCACATCCAACTGGCGCTTGGCTTCCATCGTATAGCGGTCGATGGCGTATTCGATCTTGACCGGCGCATAGACATAGAAATGCCCGAAGCCGCCGCCCAGGAAAGGGGCCGATCCCATCTGCCAGAACAGCCAGTTCATCGCCTCGGTCCGCGCCGCGGGATCGCGGGGCAGGAAGGCGCCGAATTTTTCCGCCAGATAGACCAGGATGGATCCCGATTCGAAGACCCGGCGCGGCGGCGTCGCCGAATGGTCCATCAGCGCGGGGATCTTGGAGTTCGGGTTCACCGCGACGAAGCCGCTGCCGAACTGGTCGCCTTCGTTGATGCGGATCAGCCAGGCGTCGTATTCGGCATCGAAGCCCGCCTCCAGCAACTCCTCCAGCAGGATCGTCACCTTCTGCCCATTCGGCGTGGCCAGCGAGTAAAGCTGCAAGGGATGCTTGCCGACCGGCAGATCCTTGTC
The DNA here is from genome assembly GCF_900631945.1 of Paracoccus haematequi. Classification (GTDB taxonomy): domain Bacteria; phylum Pseudomonadota; class Alphaproteobacteria; order Rhodobacterales; family Rhodobacteraceae; genus Paracoccus; species Paracoccus haematequi_A. The sequence goes on along the minus strand of NZ_UZWE01000012.1, from coordinate 9,040 downwards.
ATGGGTCGGGCCTGCCACGGGCCGGTTGATGCTGGCGAACTGGCCGCCGTTCGGGGCCTTCGGCGCCCAGACCTTGGGCGGGATGTAATCGTCGGACATGACGCCTCCTGACATGCGTTCGGGCGCAGGATGGGCGCGGCCGGGACGAACATCAACCGTCAAAAACGCTGGCGTTTGTTCTTGTATTGTTCTAGTCTGGTGGAATGCTGCCGCCCCGCAATCCCGACGAACGCCTCAGGGCCAGAGGCGCCGATACCCGCCCCGACGGGCGGTTCGAACCCCATGCGCGGATGCGCGAATCCGACGGCTGGGATATCCCCGAGGACGAGCGCCTGTTGCGGACCGAGGTCGTCACCGAACGCCCGCGCAGCATCATCACGCGCAACACCTCGCCCGATATTTCCTTCGACCGCTCGATCAATCCCTATCGCGGTTGCGAGCATGGCTGCATCTATTGCTATGCGCGACCGACCCATGCCTGGCTGGGCCTGTCGCCGGGTCTGGATTTCGAGACGCGGATCACGGCCAAGCCCGACGCGGCTTCCCTGCTGGCGCGCGAACTGGCGCGGCCATCCTATCGCCCGGCGCCCATCGCATTGGGCACGAATACCGATCCCTACCAGCCGGTGGAATCGAAGCTGGCGATCATGCCGGGGATCCTGCGGGTGCTGTCGGACTGGAATCATCCGGCCACGCTGGTCACGCGGGGGCAGACGGTCCTGCGCGATGTCGCCTTGTGGGCGGAACTGGCGGCCAAGCGGATGGCGGCGGTGGGCGTCAGCATCACGACGCTGGATCCGTCCCTGGCCCGCGCCATGGAGCCGCGCGCCCCCGCCCCCGCCACGCGGCTGCGGATGATCCGTGAACTTGCGGCCGCGGGGGTGCCGGTGCGGGTGATGGTCGCCCCCGTGATCCCGGTCCTGACCGAGCCCGAGATCGAGGCGATTCTGACGGCGGCGCGGCAGGCGGGCGCCACCACCGCCAGCATGATCCCCCTGCGCCTGCCCTTGGAGGTCGCGCCGCTGTTTCGCGACTGGCTGGACCGCCATCGCCCCGGCATGGCTGCCCATGTCATGAACCGCGTGCAGGCGATGCGCGGCGGGCGCGACAACGACCCGCGCTTCGGCCACCGCTTCCGGGGCCAGGGGGCCGAGGCGCAGCTTGCCCTGCAACGCTTCCGCCTGGCGCGCAGACGGCTGGGCTATCACCGCGAATCGGCGCCGCTGGATTGCAGCCGCTTCGGCCCGCCGCCCAGGGCGGGGGACCAGTTGTCGCTGTTCTAGGCGCTTCCGGTTTAAGCGCCCCGGTCCTGTTCGTTCTTGGCCCACAGGTATCCTATGAAGGCCCCCTTCACGAGACGCAGCAGGATCAGCGTCAGGACCGTGGTGATGACGCCGGTGATCGCCAGCAGCATCACCGGCGAGGGGCGCAGCAGCACCCAGGTGAAGCCGATCAGCGGGATCAGCAGCAGAAGCATGATCGTCATCGCGAAGAAGGCGGGGCCGTCGGCGGCGGGATAGCGGCCAAGGGGCGCGTGGCAGACCTCGCATTCGGCGGGCACGCCTAGATATCCGCGCAGCAGCCTGCCCTTGCCGCAATTCGGGCAGAGATTCATCAATCCCCGGACGATGGCCGTCCGGCTGTCTCGGTCTTCGGTCATGGTTCGCGCGTCCTGATGATGGATCCTTCCTTATCGATGGCCCGGCCGGGGGACCATGCGTCCGCCTGCCGCGCCGAAGGTCGGCAGGGCCAGGGCCAGCAGCAGCCCCGCCAGCGGCAGCGAGAAATAGAAGCCGACGACCGCATAGCCCAAGGCACCAACGATGCCGCCCACCACATAGGTTCCGATCAGAGACAGCAGGATGCGCAGTTTCGCCCCGTCGGGGCGGACGGCGCGGCGCGGCTGGACCAGCCGATACAGGGCGCGGCCGCATTCGATGCCCACATCGGTGATCATGCCGGTGGCATGGGTGGTCCTGATGCGCGCGCCGGAAATCTTGGTGATGGTGGCGTTCTGCATGCCCATGATGAAGCACAGGCAGGCCAGGGCGAACATGCGGCCGGGCAGCGTGGTGAAGATGCCGCCGAAGGCGAAGCAGGCCAGACAGGCCCCCTGAACCGCCAAGGGCAGCGCGAATTGCCGCCGCCCCATCCGGTGCCGCGCCCAGTTCACCAGAAAGGTGCTGAAGGCCGCGCCGGTGGTGAAGGCGCCGATGGCCAGCAGCGCGGTCGCCGTGACCAGCAGGTTGCCGATCACCAGGTTGTCGGCGATCTGCGACAGATAGCCGGTCATGTGCGACGTATACTGCCCCAGGGCGAAGAACCCGCCCGCGTTGGAAGCCCCTGCGATCCCCGCCAGGAACACCGCCAGCACGAAATCGCTGCCCTGCGAACGCCGGTGGCTGACCAGAACCCTGGCCGCCGCGAAGGGACGGGACATGCGATTTCGTCTTGCCATGACGGCTGGTCTAACGCGCCCGGCGGCGACTGTCAGCCGTCACATGCGGCCTTCAGTAATCGCCGACCGCGCTGAAACCGCCCAGCCGGGACGCGATCTCCTCCAGCGAGGGGCGGGGGCCGGGGGCACGGGTCTCCAACGCCTCTCGCATGGCGCGCAGATGGCCGGGCGTGGTGCCGCAGCAGCCGCCGATGATCCGTACGCCCATATCGCGGGCCAGGCAGGCGTAATCGGCCATGATCGCGGGCGTGCCGTCGTAATGCAGATGCCCGTCCTCAAGATGCGGGATCCCGGCATTCCCCTTGGCGATGATCGGCCGTTCGTTTCCCGATGCGACGAAATCACGCACCGTCCGCAGCAGATCCGCCGCTCCGACGCCGCAATTCGCGCCATAGGCGATGGGCGGGTTCGGCAGCCGTTCCACCAGGGCCGACAGCTGCGCCGAGGTGACGCCCATGATCGTGCGTCCGGCGGTGTCAAAGCTCATCATCCCGCCCCAGGGCATGTCGGCCAGCCGTGCGGCCTCGGCGGCGGCGCGGAATTCCTGCTCGGAACTGATGGTTTCCACCCACAGCACGTCGGCGCCGCCGTCCTTCAGCGCCTCGGCCTGTTCGTGGAACATCTCGACCGCGCGGGCTTGGGACAGGCTGCCGATGGGGGCCATGATCTCTCCGGTGGGGCCGATATTGCCGGCGACCACAACCTTGCGCCCGGCGGCATCGGCGACCTCGCGCGCCATGGCGGCGCCGGCCAGATTCAGTTCCCGCACGCGATGGCCCGCGCCTTGCAGGCGCAGGCGGCTGGCGTTGCCGCCGAAGGTGTTGGTCAGGAACAGGTCGGCCCCCGCATCCACCGCGTCCCGATAGAGACGCCGCACCAGGTCGGGGCGGTCGGTGTTCCACAATTCCGGCGCGACATTCGACGCCAGGCCCATGTTGAACAGGTTGGTCCCCGTCGCCCCGTCAGCCATCAGCCAGTCGCGTCCGGCAAGAAGCTGGGAAAGGGGATCGGCCATGGTCTGTCCTTCGGCGTAATGCGCAAGCTCCGTCCAGGGACGGCTTCCAATCATCAGGTCCATGATATGTCCGGTTCGGGCAGGAAACAATTTGCCCCAGAACGAAAAAAAGGCCGCATCGGTTTCCCGCTGCGGCCTGAACTTTGCGTGTGCGGAAGGATCAGTTCCGGTCGTCGCTGTCGTCGTTCGCGGCGCCGATGTCGTCGAACAGTTCGGCGATCTCGAATTCGGCGGCGGCATCGGCCTCGGCGGCCAGATCCTGGATCGACTTGCCCTGCGCTTGCAGTTCGGCTTCCTCGGGCGAACGGGCGACGTTCAGCACGATGGTCGCGTCGACCTCGGGGTGCAGCACGACGTTGACGTTGTGCAGGCCCAGTTCCTTGATCGGGTGGTTCAGAACCACCTGCTTGCGGTCCAGCGTGAAGCCGGCCTCGGTCGCGGCGTCGGCCGCGTCGCGGGTGGTCACGGACCCGTACAGCGCCCCGGCGTCCGAGGCCGACCGGATGATCACGAAGGTCTGGCCGTCCAGCTTGTCGGCGATCTTCTGCGCTTCGGCCTTGGTTTCGGCGTTCTGCGCTTCCAGTTGGACCTTGCGGTTCTCGAAGGACTTGATGTTGGCCTCGGATGCGCGCAGCGCCTTGCCCTGGGGCAGCAGGAAGTTGCGGGCAAAGCCCTCTTTCACGTTGACGACTTCGCCCATCTGGCCAAGTTTCGCCACGCGTTCCAGCAGGATGACTTGCATGTCCTTGTCCCCTTACTTCACGACATAGGGCAGCAGGGCCAGGAACCGGGCGCGCTTGATGGCGCGGGCCAGTTCACGCTGCTTCTTGGCCGAGACGGCGGTGATGCGCGAGGGCACGATCTTGCCGCGTTCGGAAATGTAACGCTGAAGCAGGCGCGTGTCCTTGTAGTCGATGGCCGGGGCGTTTTCGCCCGAGAAGGGGCAAACCTTGCGGCGGCGGAAGAACGGTTTGTTCGCCATGATCAGATCCTTTCAGTCCGCTCGCGGCGGTCGCCGCGATCACCACGGTCGGCGCCACGGTCGCCACGGTCACGGTCGCCGCGCGGGCGGTCGCCGCGATCACCGCGGTCGCCACGATCCCCACGCTCGCCGCGTTCCTCGCGCTTCTGCATCTGGACCGAGGGGCCTTCCTCGTGCTTGTCCACGCGCACGGTCATGACGCGCATCACGTCGTCATGCAGGCGGGCCAGGCGTTCCATTTCCTGCACGGCGGCCGAGGGCGCGTCGGTGCGCAGGAAGGCGTAATGGCCCTTGCGGTTCTTGTTGATCTTGTAGGCGAGGGTGCGCACACCCCAGTATTCGTTTTCGATCACGGTGCCGCCGTTGTCGGCCAGCACGGTCGAGAAATGTTCGATCAGCCCTTCGGCCTGCGTGTTCGACAGGTCCTGGCGGGCGATCAGCACATGCTCGTACAGAGGCATGGCGATCCTTTCAGTTTCAGGCGCATTTCATCGACGGGCGACCCCTTCCGCACCCGTCACGAGAGGCTGCGCCGGTTGCAAGATCTCGGCGGAAGGATGCGGTCTTATAGCGGCGAAGGCGCAGGATGCAAGGCGATTCGGGGGGCGTACTGGCTGCTATGTGGGACGAAGCTGCCAATCAGGACTATATCTCGTCGCGATCAAAGTCCTCTGCACGTAGGGCTAATGTTGGTCCTGGCAACCCGGTTTCGCCTGCCAAAAGAGCTTCCACAGCATTCAGCAAGTTGACCACGGCCTGAGCTACGCCATCTCCCATCGCGTCCTTCAAAGCGCTTTCGATCCCAGTATCTAGATCCCAGTGAGTGTAGGCCCAATGCACAGCGCCAGCACTTTCAGCATATGCTTTCGCAAGTGCGCTATAGCGCTCATCGCTAATTTCCATCTCAGCAACCCGGAGTTATTTCATGAAACAATAGCTGCCACTGCGGCGGCCGGCTATGGGCTCAAAGCGCCGTTCGGCAAGCCGGCATTTGTCCGGCGCATCGCGTGGCGGGCAAAACCAGCCCATGGCGAAGGCCGCAGCCCTCGCCATGGTAGGTCCGGTTTACTGGACCATCGGCTGGGGCTGCGGGGTTTCCGCGTTGCGGACCGGCAGGATCGGATGGACGATCTGCGGCTGCTTGCCGGTCAGGCTGCCCAGGAAGGCCACGATCTCGTCCACCTGGGGTTCGGCCAGTTCGGTGCCAAGCTGGGACGAGGACATGATGCTGACCGCCTCGTGCAGATCCCAGACGGCGCCGGAATGGAAATACGGGGCGGTCAGCGCGACGTTGCGCAGGGGGGCCGCGCGGAAGACGTATTCGTCATCCGCCGTCTGGGTGACGGCGAAGCGGCCGCGGTCGCCTTCCGGCAGGACCGATCCGCCCGGCCGCTCGATCACGCCGAAGGGATAGTAATCCTGCCCGCCGACGTTGCGGCCCGCATGGCAGGCGGTGCAGCCGGTGTCCATGAAGGCGGCCAGGCCGCGTTTCTCCTGGTCGGTCATGGCGGCGTCGTCGCCCTTGAGGAAGCGGTCGAAGGCGCTGTCGGGGGTGATCAGCGTCGCCTCGAACGCCTCGATGGCGCGGGCGAAGTTGTCGAAGCTGACCGGGGCGTCCTCATCGGGGAAGGCCGCCTTGAAGGCATCGACATAGCCCGGCATGGAATTCAGCGTGCCGATCAGGTTCTCGGGGGTGTTGTTCATCTCGACCCCGGCCTGGACAGGGCCTTTCGCCTGCGCGGCCAAGTCGGGCGCGCGGCCGTCCCAGAACTGGGCGATGTTGAAGATGGCGTTCAGCATCGTGGGAGAGTTGCGCGGCCCCTGCTGCCAGCCATGCCCGATCGAGGTGGTCAGCCCGTCCACTCCGCCCAGGCCCACGTTGTGGCAGGACTGGCAGGAAAACACCCCCGACCGCGACATGCGCGGGTCGAAGAACAGCATGGCGCCCAGATCCACCCGCTCGGGCGTCAGGACGTTGCCGGCGGGGATCTGCGGCGTGTCGGGGATCGGTTCGAACCATTCCAGCGCGGCGCTGCGCAGGTCGGCATCGGCGGGCAGGTCCGTCTGGGCAAGCGCTGGCGCCGCCAGCGCGGCGGTCGCGGCGATGGCAAGAAGGGATGTCTTCATGGCTGTCTCTCTTGTCGTGGTCGTCGCGCGTCCTTGCGCATGATGGACCAATCGACGCGCCGCCGCCCTGATGCAGATCAAGGTCCGGCGCTTGAGAACCGCGCGCCGCTGCGTCACGATAAGGGCGACGGACATGGAAAGGACCGGCCATGGCATTGGAAGACGCAGGAACGCAGGTCGATCAGGCCTTTACGCGAAACGACCCGCGCGGGCTGTCCTTCGAGAACGCCTTCGGCGGCGCGACCAGCTTTCTGCGGCGGCGTTACAGCAAGGATCTGGCGGGGGTGGATGTGGCGGTGACGGGGATTCCCTTCGACCAGGCGGTGACGCACCGGCCCGGCACCCGCTTCGGCCCGCGCGCGATCCGCGAGGCCTCGGCGCTGCAACCCTATGACCCGCCCTATGGCTGGGGCTATGATCCCTTGTCGCTGCTGAACGTGGTCGATTACGGCGACATGGCCTTCGATTACGCCAAGACCCGCGAGGTTCCCGCCCGGATCGAGGCGCATGTCGGCGCCATCATGGATGGCGGCGCGGCGCCGGTGACGCTGGGGGGCGATCATTCGATCACCCTGCCGATCCTGCGCGCGGTGGCGGCGCGGCGCGGGCCGGTGGCGCTGATCCAGTTCGACGCCCATTCCGACACCTGGGTGGACGACGATCCCGACCGGATCGACCACGGGACGTTCCTCTACAAGGCGATCCGCGAGGGGGTGGTGGACCCGACCGCCAGCGTCAGCGTCGGCATCCGCACCGAAAACCCCGACACGCTGGGCGTGACCATCCTGGATGCGCCGGGGGTGCATCGCGACGGGGTGGACACCACGCTGGACCGGATCCGCGCGGTGATCGGCAACCGGCCGGTCTATGTCACCTTCGACATCGACGCGCTGGATCCGGCCTTCGCGCCCGGCACCGGCACGCCGGTCTGGGGCGGGCTGGCAAGCTGGCAGGCGGCGGCGCTGTTGCGCGGGCTCGCCGGTGTGGATCTGATCGGCGGCGACGTGGTCGAGGTCTCGCCCCCCTATGACACGACCGGGGCGACGGCGGTGGCGGGGGCGCATGTCGCCATGGAACTGATCGCGCTGTATGGCTGGACCCGGCGCTGATTGCGTCCCGCGACGGCCGGGGGCGCTTCGCCCCCCGGACCCCCCGAGGATATTTGCCGTCCAAAGCAGGCTTGCCGGTGCCGCGGCGCGACGGTAAGCCCCCGCCATGTTGCCCGAGGATCGCCTTGTCCAGATCGTCCAGCGGTTCGAGTTTCTCGAAGCGCAGTTGAATGCGGGCGCGGCGCCCGACCAGATCGCGCGAATCAGCCGGGAATATGCGGATCTCAAGCCGGTGGTCGAGGAGATCGGCGAATGGCGCGCCGCCCGCGACGGCCTGGCCGAGGCCCAGGCGATGCTGGCCGACCCCGAGATGCGCGAACTGGCCGAGGATGAGCTGGCCCGGCTGCGCGAGGCTCTGCCCGCGCTGGAGCAGCGGCTGCGCATCGCGCTGCTGCCCAGGGATGCCGCCGATGCCCGCCCCGCGATCCTGGAGATCCGGCCCGGCACGGGCGGGGACGAGGCAGCGCTGTTCGCGGGCGATCTGCTGGCCATGTATCGCCGCCATGCCGAGGCGCAGGGCTGGACCTTCCAGTTGCTGGATCTGACCGAGACCGAACTGGGCGGCGTCAAGGAAGCCGTCGCCCGGATCGAGGGCGAGGGGGTCTTTGCCCGGCTGAAATACGAATCCGGCGTTCACCGCGTTCAGCGGGTGCCGGAAACCGAATCGGGCGGGCGCATCCATACCAGTGCCGCGACCGTGGCCGTGCTGCCCGAGGCCGAGGAGGTCGATATCGACATCCCGGCCTCTGACATCCGCATCGACACGATGCGGGCCAGCGGTGCCGGGGGCCAGCATGTGAACACGACCGATTCGGCTGTGCGGATCACCCATCTGCCGACCGGGATCGTCGTCACCAGTTCCGAGAAGTCGCAGCACCAGAACCGCGCCAATGCGATGGCCGTCCTGCGCGCCCGGCTTTACGACATGGAGCGCGCCCGCAGCGATGCCGAGCGCGCCGCCGACCGCAAGTCTCAGGTCGGGTCCGGCGATCGCAGCGAACGAATCCGCACCTATAACTTTCCGCAGGGGCGGATGACGGATCACCGGATCAACCTGACGCTTTACGCCCTGGACCGGATCATGGCAGGCGACCTGACCGAGATCATCGACGCGCTGACCGCCCATGACCAGGCCGCGCGGCTGGCGGCGCAGGAATGAGGCTGCCCCAGGCGCGGGCCGAGGCCGCCGTCCGGCTGCGCGCGGCGGGAATCGAGGGCGCGGCGCGCGATGGCGACCGGATCCTGGCCGCCGTGCTGGGGGTCGAGCCGGGGCGGCTGCTGACCCTCGACCGCGACCTGACCGCCGATGAACTGGCCCGGCTGGACGCCGGGATCGCCGCCCGCGCCGC
>NZ_UZWE01000017.1 GCF_900631945.1 Paracoccus haematequi | reverse complement strand
CAGAAACCTGGCACCAGTTCCTCGACGACTTCGTTAGCGATCCTGAACTCGCGCAACGCTTCAAGGCTCAACCGCCGCGGTAACAATCGGCCGGTTACGCCTGAACTGTGTCTGCCTTCTCTTCTTCTGATCCGACGGTTTCGTGATGGCACCGGTTTTGGCGCAGGACAGTTTCCTCCTCGCGCCTCAGGCGCTTCTTCACTTACTCACATGGACCGGAGTCCGTCGTGCTTGACCAGGAACAGATCGAAGCGCCGCAGTTCTCGGACAGCGGCCAGCAAACACCACGGCCTGAAACTGTCGAACTCGCAGCACCCCGGACGGCTGTGGCCGTGACACCCTTGGCGTTCGGTGCAGCCATGATGCGAATGGCCACACTGGGTAACAGATAGGACGGTGCTGAGCCACGTTGCGCAGCGACGTAAGACGAAGGGTTAAGGTCGTTCTATCTTGATGGGACGGTCCTCACCTGATCGTCAGATTAGTCCTGCAGCATTGAGCTGCTGCCGGTTTGATGGACACGAAGATAAGATCGTGACCAAGGAACTGGAGTGCAGATATGACGAGACGGAAGTTCAGCCGCGAGTTCAAAGTCGAGGCCGTGAGGCTGGTGACGGACCGGGGCGTTGCGGTTGCGCAGGCGGCCCGTGATCTCGATGTTTCGGAGAGCGTGCTGCGCCGCTGGATGCGGGAATTGACTGCAACACCGGCCACGGCGCTTCCCGGGAACGGGCAGATGCGGGCCGATCTGGCCGAGATTGCAGCTTTGAAGAAAGAGGTCGCACGGCTGCGTGCGGAGCGTGACATTCTGAAGAAAGCAGCAGCTTTTTTCGCGCGCGAGGCGATATGAGATTCGCCTTCATCGCAAAGCACCGCCACATCTGGCCGGTCAGCTGGCTCTGCGAGGTTCTGGAGGTTTCCCGGTCCGGCTTTCATGCGTGGCTCAGCCGCCCACCCAGCACCCGCGAGATCCATGACGCGAAGCTCGTCGCAGCGATCGAAACGAGCTTCAAGGCCAGTGACCGGACCTATGGCGCACGTCGTGTCTGGCGGGATGTTCTTGAGGACGGGCTTGCCTGTGGGCTTCACCGGATCGAACGGCTGATGCGGATCAATGCCTTGCGGGCGCGACCCAGGCGCCGCGGCAAGCCGAAGGATGACGGCGAGCGGTCGGTGATCGCCGACAACCTCCTGGACCGGGATTTCGAGGCGGACCGGCCGAACCACAAGTGGCTGGCCGATTTCACCTACATCTGGACCGCGGAAGGCTGGCTCTACGTCGCAGTCGTGCTGGACCTCTTTTCCCGGCGGGCCGTGGGCTGGTCCATGAAGGCTGACAGGGATGCTTCACTGGTCATGGATGCAATGATGATGGCGGTCTTGTTCGCTCGTTTCAAATCTCGGCCATCTTTTCGCATTTGACGGTGCTGGAAAACGTGAAGGTGGCGCTGCAGCGACCGGCGGGGCTGTCCTATCAGTTCTGGCGCCCGCTATCCACCCTGCGCCAACTCGACGCGCGGGCGATGGAGTTGATCGACCGGGTCGGCCTGTCGGATGCCATTCATTTCGAGGCAGCCAGCCTTTCTTACGGGCGCAAGCGGGTTCTGGAGATCGCGACGACGCTTGCGCTCGACCCGAAGGTCCTGCTGTTGGACGAGCGGCTGGCCGGGATGGGGCACGAGGATGTCCACCGTGTGGCCGGCATCATCCGCGACATCTCGCGCGAGTGCGCCGTTCTCATGGTGGAGCACAATCTCAATGTCGTCGCCGATCTCTGCCATCGGGTCACCGTGCTGCAAAGAGGCGAAGTGCTTACCACCGGGACCTACACTGCCGTCGCGGCGGATCCGCGCGTGCGCGAAGCCTATATGGGGAATGAAGATGACTGACGCAAAGCGCCAGCCAATGCTGCGCGTCCGCGGGCTCGAGGCGTGGTACGGCGAAAGCAAGGCCCTGCACGGCGTGGATTTCGATGTTCAGGCCGGAGGACTGGATGCGCATCTTCAGGCCCAGGAAGCCATCCGGCGTGACCACGGGCGAGTTCGCCGTCATGATCTTGAAGCCGTTGTCCCACTAGGCCAGTCCCTTGATGCCCTTGTCGTCCAGCTTGGCCATCACGCTTCGGCCGACCTCGCCTTCGGTGATCTTGCGAAGATCGTTGCGATCCTTGAACAGCATCGGCAGGTCGAACAGTTCGAACTGGGGCACGCCCAGGGGTCCGAATTTGGCCAGCGAGGGCGCCAGCATCTGGACTGCACCCATCTGCAGCGCTTCAAGTTCCTCCTTGTCCTTGTAGAGCTGGCTGTTGGGATAAATCTCGACGGTTACACGGCCGTCGGTGTACTGTTCCGCCAGTTCCTTGAACTTCTGGGCGCCCTTGCCCTTGGGGGTGTCGGGTGCAACGACGTGGCTGAACTTGATGGTGATCTGATCTTGCGCCAGTGCCGGCATGGCCGAAATCAACGCGACAAAAGCGGTCGCGGCAATAGTCCTGAGATTGAACATGGTTCCTCCTGTTGCTCCATGCTGCCGGCAGTCCCCGATCGACCGATGCGATAGCGGGCGGCTGCCGGTCGCGCCCTGCCGGGCCCTCCGAAAATCAGCATTGCAAGACAAGGTGGATAGTTCAAATATATGAACTGTCTACGAGTGATAGCTTTTATGTATGGGGATGCGTGTCCCCGCTGTGAAGAGGCAGTTCACGGTTGGGGCGGTTCCATTTCCGCCTCGGGTCCGGGTTGATTCCTGTCGCCATTTTCACGACTTGGCACAATGTCCCTTCCGCCCGGCTGGCCGAGGGGTTGCGGGACGCAGGGCGTCCCGGTCGCCGGTCAGGCAGCGGGGCGCGGGAACAGGATCCTGTCCTCCAGATACAGATGCGCGACCACGTCGTCGCACAGCTTTCGCAAACCGGTATAAAGCGCCGTCCACGACCCGCAGGCGCCCAGGGGAAGGTGCAGCGAATGCGTCACGTCGGCGATCCGCCCCAGGATGGAGGCGGTCTGGCCGCGGTCGGCCTGTGCTGCGCCCTCGCCCCGCAAGATTGCCGGGAACAGCGCGCTCTCCTCGGCCGACATCTGCGTGTCCAGGTCGTCGCGCAACGCCATCAGGGCCTGGGTCAGCCCCAGCGGCGCCTCGTCATGATCGCCGTGGACGGTTTCGACCCGGTGCGCCAGGGGGATCAGGAAGCCCAGTTCCTCGCGGTGCGTGTCGTGATAGCGTCGGACGATATGCGTGATCAGGTCCGGGGTTTCGGAGGGCGCCTCCTGCGCGGCGGCGTCGATCAGGTCTTGCAGCCGCGTGGTCAGGACGGTCAGGTTCAGTCCCGCCTTTTCGGCCGCCTCGCGCAGGCTCCGCTCTCCGCCGCAGCAGAAGCTGATATCGGCCTCGCGGAAGATCCGGGCGGCGCCGGGCAGCTTGGCGGCGATGTCGCGCACGGTGTTTTCGGGGGCAAGAAGGGGATCGGTCACAGGTCTTCTCCAACAGGGTCGGGGGTCCAGGCGCGCGCCAGGGGCGGCGCAAGATGCAGCAGATCGACGGCGCGTGCGGCGATCTGGGCGGTGGCTTCGGCAAGGCTTGCCGGGCGCAGGTAGAAGGCCGGAACGGGCGGCAGGATCACCGCCCCCATTTCCGCCGCCGCCTGCATGTTCTTCAGATGCGCCAGCGTCAGCGGCGCCTCGCGCGCCAGCAGCACCAGCGGGCGGCGTTCCTTCAGCTGCACCCCGGCGGCGCGGGTCAGCAGGTTGTCGTCCAACCCGTGCGCGATGGCCGCAAGGCTGCGCATGGAACAGGGCGCGACGATCATGCCCGCGACCGGGCAGGAACCCGAGGCGATCGCCGCGCCCAGGTCGCCCAGCGGGTGCACGCGCGCGGCCAGAGCGCGCAGCCGATCCGCCGCATCCGGCCCGATCTCGGCCGAAAGGGTCCGCTCGGCCATGGCGGACAGGACCAGGTCGACCCCGGCCCCCGCCCGCCGCAGCGCCACGGCGCAATCCATCGCCAGCGCCGCCCCGGATGCGCCGGACACGCCCAGAACCACCCTCATGATAGGATCTCCGCCAAAAGCGCCTCGGCCCGCGCCTCATGCGCCGGGTCCAGCGCCATGACCGTGCCCCAGTCGCGGGCGGTCTCGGCCCCGATCTTGGTGGTCGCATCCAGCCCGATCTTGCCCGCCAGCCCTTCCAGCGGCGAGGCGAAGTCGAGGTAATCCATCGGGGTGCGGTCGATCACCATCACGTCGCGCGCCGGATCCATGCGCGTGGCCAGAGCCCAGGCGATGTCGTCCCAGTTGCGGATGTCGATGTCGCCGTCCACCACCACGATCATCTTGGTATAGCAGAACTGCGGCAGCATCCCCCACAGCGCCATCATCACCCGCCGGGCCTGGCCGGGATAGCGCTTGTCGATGCCGACCACGGCCATGCGATAGGAACAGGCGGCGGCGGGCAGCCACAGGTCGCGGACCTCGGGGATCTGGGCGCGGATCACCGGCAGGGCCAGGTCGTTGAACACCTCGCCGATGACCGAGGGTTCGTCGGGCGGGCGGCCCGTCACGGTGGACAGATAGATCGGATCGCGGCGGCAGGTGATCGCGCCGACGCGCATGACCGGGAAGGGCTCGACCGCGTTGTAATAGCCGGTATGATCGCCGAAGGGGCCTTCGAGCGCGGTCTCGCCGGGATGGATCCAGCCTTCGATGACGATCTCGGCATGGGCGGGCACCATCAGCGGCACGGTCCGGGCCGCGACCAGGTCCGTCCGCCGACCGCGCAGCACGCCGGAAAAGCCCAGTTCCGAGACGGTTTCCGGCAGCGGCAGGGCAGCGGCCAGCAGCAGCGCCGGATCGGCGCCAAGCGCGATGGCGACCGGCATCGGTTCGCCCGCGCGCAGCCATGTGCGGTGATGCGCCGCGCCGCCGCGATGGGCCAGCCAGCGCATGATCAGCCGGTCGGGGCCCAGCACCTGCGCGCGATAGACGCCCAGGTTGTAATCCGCCGTATCCTCGGCGCCGGTCCCGTGCGGGCGGGTCAGCACCACCGGCCAGGTGATCAGCGGACCGGCATCGCCGGGCCAGGGCGTCTGCACGGGCAGCGCGTCAAGCCCCGGCAGGTCGTCCTGCTGCACGGGGGCGTGGCGCAGGATGGCGGGCCGTGCGGACAGCGCCGCGCGTACCATGGGCCAGCGCGACCAAGCATCGCGCATCCCCCGGGGCGGCGTGGGACTGCGCAGATCCGCAAGGAAATCCCCGAAGGCCGGAATCTGATCGGGCGTCAGGCCAAGGCCGGCGGCGACGCGTTCGCGCGTGCCGAACAGATTGCCGATCACCGGGATCGCGGGACCGTCATGCGCGTCGAACCGCAAGACCGGACCCCTGCGGCGCAGGGCGGCAAGCTGGACGGCCGTCATCTCGTGCCGCAGGGACACCGGCGCGTCGATGCGCGCCAGATCGCCACGGCCCTCCACAAAGGCCAGAAAGGCTCGCAGGTCGGGAAACGGGGGAAGACTGCGCAGGGACGGCTGGGACAGGATCATGGAGCGCTTCCTAATCCCGGAAATCGGAGCGAGTCTTGACGATGGTCAAGTGACGGAGGTTTTTGCCGGGCTAGACCCTTGGCATGAACCCTCCGCGTCCCCTTCCGCCGCTGTTGAGGCGGCTGCCCGTGCCGCCGTTTTCGCCGTCCCTTGCGAGTCTTGCCTTGACCGCGCTTCTGCGCCGGATCGCCCGGCAGAACCCCGCGATCCTGTCGCGCCTTGGCCCGCATGGGGCCGCGCGCTTTCTGATCGACGTAACGGACGGCCCCTTCCTGCTGCTGATGGAGCCGCAGCGGCGGCGGCTGACCGCCACTGCGCGCGGCGCGCCCCCGCCCGCCCATGACGCGGCGATCCGGGGCCGGCTTGCCGCCTTCCTGGCGATGCTGCACGGCGCGGATGACGGCGATGCGCTGTTCTTCTCGGGCGATCTGGCGATTGCCGGGGACACGTCGGCCGTGCTGGCGCTGCGCAATGCGCTGGACGATGCCGAACTGGACCTGACCGGGGAACTGGCGGCGCTGTTTTCCCCTCCGCTGGACGGATGGCTGCGGCGCGCCCTGGCCCTGGCCGCCCGGCGCAGCGGATACGTGCTTTCCCGACAAGAGGTGTGACGATGATGGAACTGGTCTGCCCGGCGGGCACGCCCGCGGCCTTGCGCGCGGCGGTGGATGCGGGGGCGCATACCGTCTATTGCGGCTTTGCCGACGAGACGAATGCGCGGAATTTTCCCGGCCTGAACTTTTCTCGCCCCGAGATGGCAGAGGGCGTTGCCTATGCCCGGTCGCGGGGCGCGCGCGTGCTGGTCGCCATCAACACATTCCCCCGCGCGGGCGAACAGGCGCTGTGGCATCGCGCGGTCGCCGACGCCCATCGGGCGGGCGCCCATGCGGTGATCCTGGCCGATCCCGGCCTGCTGGCGCACGCCGCCGAAACCCACCCGGATCTGCGCCTGCACCTGTCCGTGCAGGCCGCAGCCGCCAACCCGGATGCGATCAACTTCTATGCCGAGGCTTTCGGCATCCGCCGCGTGGTCCTGCCCCGCGTGCTGACGGTCGAGGAGATCACCGCCATCAACCGCGAGATCGACATCGAGACCGAGGTCTTCGTCTTCGGCGGGTTGTGCGTGATGGCCGAGGGGCGCTGTTCGCTGTCGTCCTGGGCCACCGGCCTGTCGCCCAACATGAACGGCGTCTGCTCGCCCGCCAGCCATGTCGTCTATGACGAGGTGTCGGGCCATAACGAGGCGCGGCTGGGCGGGCTGCTGATCCACCGCACGCCGAAGGGCGCGCCGGCGCCCTATCCGACGCTCTGCAAGGGCTGCTTCACCGCGCCGGCGACCGAAACCGGCCCGGTCCAGACCGGCCATATCTTCGAGGATCCGGTCAGCCTGGATGCGACCGAACTGATCCCCCGGCTGCAAAAGGCCGGCGTCACCGCGTTGAAGATCGAGGGGCGGCAGCGGTCCCGCGCCTATGTGGCCCAGGTGGTCCGCGCCTTCCGCGCCGCCGTCGAGGCGGCCGAGGCAGGCGCGCCGATGCCTGCCGGGCTGCTGGCCAAACTGACCGAGGGCCAGTCCGCCACCACCGGCGCCTATGCAAAGACCTGGAGGTAAATCATGGATATCACCATCGGCCCGATCGCCTTCTTCTGGACCGCCGAGACGGTGCGGGATTTCTATCGCGACCTCGCCGCCAGCCCCGCGCGCCGCGTGGTGATCGGCGAATGGGTCTGTTCGAAGCGCCTGCCCTTCTGGCAGGACGAGATTCCCGGCGCGGTCGAATGCCTGCTGGCGGCGGGCAAGGATGTGGCGCTGTCGACCCTGGCGCTGATCACGCTGCGTCGCGAACGCCGCCAGACCGCCGACCTGTTCGACGCCGGGATCCCCGTCGAGATCGCGGACCTGGGCGCGCTGCGCCACCTTCCCGAGGGGGCGCCCTTCCAGGTCGGCCCCACGGTCAACGTCTATAACGAGGCGACGCTGGAATGGCTGGCGCGCAAGGGCGCCACGCGGATCTGCCTGCCGCCGGAACTGCCGCTGTCCTCGGTCGCGGTGCTGGCTCGGGCGGGGCGGGCGGCGGGCGTAGCGGTCGAGGTCTGGGGCCATGGCCGCGCGCCGCTTGCGATCTCGGGGCGCTGCTATCACGCCCGGCTGCACGACCGGGCCAAGGACAGCTGCCAGTTCGTCTGCGGCGAGGATCCCGATGGCCGCGACGTGGTAACGCTGGACGGCCAGCGGTTCCTGACGGTGAACGGTGTCCAGACCCTTGGACATGCGCACAGCACCGTCGCCGGCCAGATTGCGGAACTGGCCGGAATCGGCGTCAGAGCGGTCCGGCTGTCGCCGCAGACGGGGAATTTTGCGGCCGTGGTGCGGCTTTATGACGATCTCGTGAAACAGCGCAGCGCGCAGGCCGAGGCAGTGGCACGGCTGCAAACCCTGATCCCTGGAGCTTGCTTCGCCGACGGCTTTCTGGCCGGCGCACCAGGCCTGCGCCGGGCGCTGTGAAAGGGCCTTTGCGCGGTTGGCTGAGAGGATGTGTTGAACGGCTTGCAATAAGGACCCCGCTTCTGGGGTGATCGGCGTCCAAAAGGGACCCCACCGACCGGGGGTTGGGTCCATTGTGCCTTCGATGATTATCGGAGGCCGAGCACGGGATGCTGATCGTGGAGACAATCGCAAAAATCAGGCGGCTGCATTTTGCTGAGGGCAAGGGGATCAAGACGATCTGCCGTGACCTGAAGCTGTCGAAGAAGGTGGTGCGGAAGGTGATCCGCACCGGGATTACCGAGTTCACCTATACCCGGACGGTGCAGCCGCGCCCGAAGCTGGGTGCCTGGCTGGGGGAGCTCAACCGACTGCTGGAGGTCAACGCCGCGCGGGCCAGCCGGGAACGTCAATCCCTGACACAGCTCTACGAAGAGCTGAGCGGTCTCGGCTA
>NZ_UZWE01000001.1 GCF_900631945.1 Paracoccus haematequi | reverse complement strand
CCGGAGTCGGATGACGGTTGCGGCGAGAGCAATGAAGGCGCTGAAACTTTCATCAGTCTTGCAGCAGCGCATGGCGATGCCTCTGTATTCCTTGAGCCTGCCGAAGAGGTTCTCGATCAGGTGCCGCCACTTGTAGGTTTCGCGGTCGAATTCGGCGGGGAAGCGGCGGTTGGACTTTGGCGGAATGACCGGCTCGATCCCTGCACCGGTTAGCGCCTCGCGCAGCCAATCGGCATCGAACGCCCGGTCGGCAAGAAGTTGGCCACACGTCAGGCCATCGATCAGCGCCCCTGTGCCGCGCAGATCATGGGCCTGTCCCGGCAGCAGCCGAAAGTCGGTCAGGTTGCCGACCGCATCGGCCAAAGCCATGATCTTGGTTGTTATCCCTCCGCGAGAGCGCCCGATGGCCTGGCTTTGAGTCCCCCTTTTGCGCCCTGTCCGTGGCGGTGAACCTTGACGATGCTGCCGTCGATCATGGCGTATTCAAAATCGGCATCTTCAGCCAGGGCTCGGAACATGCGGTAGAACGCATCGGCCTTTACCCATCGCCGGAACCGCTTGAACACTGAATTCCACTTACCGAAATCCGCCGGCAAGTCGCGCCATGGACAGCCGGTCCGGACTATCCAGATAACCGCCTCAACAAAAAGCCGAGGGTCGGGGCCGGTGCGGCCAGGGTCACATTCCCGGCCAAGGCAATGTGGAGCGATAAGTGCCCATTGTGTGTCGGTCAACGTCGTGCGGATCAAGGTTGCCTCCCATTTGGCAGCCTTGAATCAGCCAGCGATCAGTTTGGAAATCCTCAAACGTCAACACGCCCTA
>NZ_UZWE01000011.1 GCF_900631945.1 Paracoccus haematequi | reverse complement strand
CCGGGCTCGACGACACCACTGCCGCTGCCAATGGTGCAGGAGGTGCTGCCCGCGACGCCGGAACCGCCGCTGGCGAAGGGGCGGAGCATGCGCTGACCGGATGGCGGGCGGTGACGGCGGCGCTCTCGGATTATGCCAGCCGGGCCCGAGAGATCGGCGGCGATATCGGCCAGAGCCTCGTCAGCGCCTTCCAATCGGCCGAGGACGCAGTCGGGGAGTTCGTGAAGACCGGCAAGCTTAACTTCCGCGATCTTGTGACCTCGCTTATCGCGGACCTCGCGAAACTGGCGGCGCGGCGCTTCATCCTCGGCCCCATCGCTAACGCGCTCTCGGGCGCGCTTGGCGGCGCGGGCGGGATCTTCGCCAATATCCTGCACGCGGGCGGCATCGTCGGATCGTCCGGCCCCTCGCGCATGGTCCCGGCCATGGCCTTCGCCGCCGCGCCCCGGATGCATTCAGGCGGTGCGGTCGGTCTTCGCCATGACGAAGTGCCTGCAATCCTGCAAAGGGGCGAACGGGTCCTCTCGCGCCGCGAGGCGCAGAGCTACGGCGCGGGTGGCGGCGTCAACGTCACCATCATGGCCCGCGACGCCGAGAGTTTCCGGCAATCCCGCACACAGGTCGCAGCGGACATCGCCCGGGCCGTCTCGCTGGGGCGGAGAGGCATGTGATGGCGTTCCATGAGGTCCGGTTCCCGGACAACATCAGCCGAGGGGCGCGCGGCGGGCCCGAACGGCGCACGCAAATCGTCGAACTGGCCTCGGGCGACGAAGAGCGCAACGCCAGCTGGGCCAATTCGCGCCGCCGCTACGATGTGGCCTATGGCATCCGCCGGGCCGACGATCTCGCCGCCGTGGTTGCCTTCTTCGAGGCGCGGAACGGTCGCCTCCATGGCTTCCGGTTCAAGGATTGGGGTGATCACAAATCTTGCCTGCCTTCGGCGACGCCTTCGCCGACCGACCAGGTGATCGGCACCGGCGACGGTACGACAACCGCCTTCCAGCTGGTGAAGCGCTACGCCTCGGGCAGCCAGACATGGATGCGAACCATCACCAAGCCGGTCGCGGGCTCGGTCACCGTCGCTCTGAACGGTGCATCGCAGGCGTCCGGCTGGTCCGTCGATACCACGACCGGCGTCATCACCTTCAGCGCCGCACCGGGCGGTGGCGTCGCGATCACCGCGGGCTTCGAGTTCGATGTCCCGGTCCGCTTCGACACCGACGCGCTCGACGTGACGCTCGACCTCGAGCGGCTTGGCTCGATCACCTCCATCCCGCTTCTGGAGATCCGACGATGAATGACGAAACCGGATTTCTGGCGGCGGCGCTGAAGGAACTGCTCGCCTCTACCGCCGTGATCCTCGCCGCCTGGGGCGCGCTCGGGGGCGCGACCAATGCGCTGACCACGAAGATGCGGCTGCGCGACGCGCTGCGCCACATCCTGCTCGGCGGTCTGATCGCGGCCGGGATGGGGAGCCTGTCGATGGCGATCATCAC
>NZ_UZWE01000002.1 GCF_900631945.1 Paracoccus haematequi | reverse complement strand
TAGGGTCTGTGGGGATTCATCGTGAGTTGATAACGGCGGCAGCGAGGTAGATCATTGCTTCAAAGCTCCGGTCGGTCTTGCAAGCACGCATGGCGATGCGTTTGAATTCCTTGAGCTTGCAGAAGAAGTTCTCGATGAGGTGGCGCCAGATGTAGATGTCAGCATCGATCCTGAGCTTCTGCGCACGGGCGGGGTGCTGCGAGATCACGATCCGAGCGCCGCGATTATTCAGTTCGGCAATCAGCGCATTGCTGTCGAAGGCCTTGTCGGCGATTAACCCGTCGAAGGCGATCCCGTTGATCAGCGGCGGCACGTCGACGCTGTCGTAGCGCTGGCCCGGCATGAGCCGGAAGCGGACCAAGTTGCCCAAGGCATCGGTGAGGGCCAGGATCTTGGTCGTCATGCCGCCTTTCGAGCGGCCAATGGCCTGGCTCTGAGTCCCCCTTTTGCGCCCTGACCATGGCGGTGGACTTTGACGATCGTAGCATCGACCATGGCGTATTCCAGGTCAGGCTCATTCGACAGCGCATCGAATATTCTCCTGAAAACATCGGCTTGTCGCCAATCTCGGAACCGCCGGAACGCCGTGTTCCAGTTGCCGAACCGCTCCGGCAGGTCGCGCCATGGACTGCCCGTGCGCACGATCCACAGCACCGCCTCCAGAAACAGCCGGTTGTCCTTCCCGCTGCGGCCAGGGTCGCTTGGCTTACCCAGACAGTGCGGCTCAATCTTCGCCCATTGGGCATCCGTCAGAACATTGCGATCCATCCTGACTATGAATCACATCAGCCTCCGAGTGTGAATCCCCACAGACCCTAG
>NZ_UZWE01000077.1 GCF_900631945.1 Paracoccus haematequi | reverse complement strand
ATCGCCATGCGTGCTTGCAAGACCGACCGGAGCTTTGAAGCAATGATCTACCTCGCTGCCGCCGTTATCAACTCACGATGAATCCCCACAGACCCTAGGCAATTGGGCGCAGCTGACGTTTGAATGGATAAGGTTGCCAGCGGGGGAACCTTGCCGTCTTCCGTCGAATGCAAACCCGCCCGGACTCGCGCATGCCTCTGCGCATTCAACGGTCGCATGGCATGTTGCCTCACCCCCTCTTGCTTGTTGCTTGCCCCGGCATCTGTACCGTCTTGTGGTTCCCTGGCCGTCTCCTTCTTGAAGGCTCTTCAAGACCAGCGGTTACGATAAGAGGTAAATGCCGAACAGCATTTGATGGGCAGATGGTCCTGCGCGGGCAGCGGGCCTTCTTTTAGGCGCCGCACGGCAGCGCCGTTCCGCCGCAAAGGCGGCCTTCCGATTAATTCCGCCCTCACAAGGAGGCCCTCATGCTTGTCCGCTTTGGTTTCGAGATCATCATAAGCACGCCAGGACCTGTTCCCCTGATCCTGGCCCTCTCGCCCCACCCTTCCGTTGCAGGCCGCATCCTGGGCGCCAACAAGATCATGACGGAGCCCCCCGTGCCGATCGAGGAGTTTCTGGACCCCTTCGGCAACCGACGGGCACGGTTGGTGGCGCCCCGCGGACAGACAAGGCTCTGGTCCGATGACGTCATCGAGATCGAGGGAGAGCCTGACGTCTTTGACTGGAACGCCCGACAGCATGAGGTCGCGCACCTGCCCCCCGAGACATTGCCCTTCCTGACGGCCAGCCGTTATTGCGAAGCAGACATGCTGTCGCAACAGGCCTGGGATCTCTTTGCCGGCACCAAGCCCGGCTGGGCGCGTGTCCAGGCAATCTGCAACTTCGTCCACAATCATCTGACCTTCGGCTACAAATTCGGGCGGCCCACGAAAACCGCGGTCCATGCCATGTCTGAGGCGACCGGGGTATGCCGGGACTTTGCGCACCTGGCGATTGCACTCTGCCGCGCCATGAACATTCCGGCGCGCTATGCGAGCGGCTATCTCGGCGATATCGGCGTTCCACCGTCAGGTCCCGGCGACTTTTGCGCCTGGTTCGAGGTTTATCTGGAAGACCGCTGGTATACCTTCGATGCGCGCTACAACACGCCCAGGATCGGGCGCATCCTGATGGTCCGCGGACGCGATGCGGCGGACGGCGCCATGATCACGTCCTTTGGAACCTATCAGCTGGACCTGTTCCGTGTGTGGACGGACGAGCTTTCGGAAACGATGACGCAGGCCGATGTTCTGAAGGAGCTGGAGCACCTGCCGGAGGCCCCTGCCCTGACGCTGGCCATGGCAGGATCGTCCTGACACGGACCGCGTAAGGAGAGACCAAAAATGGTTTTCGTGGTATTTCATCTGAACGAACCGGGGCGGCCAGCCAGCAGGACCGCCATCGCGATCCATCACATCATTTCCATCAGAGAAGTGGCAGACGATGCAGGCACAGAAATAAAGCTCACCGACGGCACCCTGATCAACGTGACCGAGCCCTTCAAGACCATCATGGAGGAGGTTGCCCGGGTGGGGAGTCCTGCGAAGGCACCTGAGGATGGATGACAGATTGGTGCAAAAGCAGGGATGACAGTTGGACCTTCCCATTCAGGCTCAGGCCGACCGTCGCTCTTCATGTTCCATCAAGGCAAGACCGTGCCGGAGGCCAGATTACCTCGGCTTGATACCCCGACGCTGCCCCTCTTGAATGCGCATGGTTCTTTAGCGCGTGACCAGAGGCTTGCACGATTGTGCCGCCAACGCTCTCGCAATCCCCAAGGATGGTTCCCATCTTTGAAGGGTCACAGCGGACTGCTCTGCTTGTGACTTATGGAGGACCCCCGATGGGGACCCTGCGCCCAGCCGACAATCAGAACAATCAGCCGCGCGATCCACAGCTGGAATACGGTGATCCCGGTCGCCTGCAAGATCGAGAGGACGCCGAGACCTGGCAAAAGCCGGATCACGAAGGCGCATCAGAGAAAAAGAGCCATTTGCCTGATTAGGGCAGCATCCAGTTACGAGCGTCAACGGTTCGGGCGGGGTCAAACTCCGCCCTTTTTTCGGTGGCGGAGGATGGAAAACAGCGCTGACCCCTGCGCGGCGGGAAAGATAATGTGGCATTTCCCGAGAAAACCCACAGCGCTCTTAGCCAGGAAAATCACATGTTCACACGGACCAGCACCTCGGTTGTTGAATTCAGGCATGCTTTTGTCGTGCCTGGTTCCGACAAGGAGTTCCCGCCCGGTCGCTATGAGGTCTTGGTGGAGGAAGAGCTTCTCGAAGGTCTCAGTTTCGCCGCATACAGGGAAACAGGGGCCTATCTGATGATCTACGGGAAGGGGCACAACTCCGGGCCGACGGAGATGAGACCGACTTCGTCGGCTTATCTCAGTCTGGCGTTGAAACGTGACGCCCTCCTGGATGCGCCGGTAGAACGTGCCGGCTCGGCCCCTCCGTCCGAAATGGCCGGTCCGAGCAATGAGGGCTGACCTATCCAGAACCTGCGGCATGGGCCCAGACAGTGACATCGCCGTCCCCGTGCCAGACGTCTTCCTCATTGCCGGGTGGAAGAACCGATCAGCGGGAAAGCTCTTGGCAAGAAAGGGACGCGTTTCATGATACCGACACCCAAACCCGAGCATAGGTCCCTGGCGTGGATGATTGTCGCAATTGCCTCCCTGGCAGGCGTTCTTGCGTTTCTCGCTTTTCCGGTGCTTGCGCAGAGCGATGCCGGTTCCCCCCCGGAAAACGCGTATGCCCGCAGCTATGGAGGCGGCTGGGATTGCGACCTTGGCTACCGGATGGAGGACGCAGAGTGTGTAAAGATCGAGGTCCCCGAGAACGCTTATGCCACCAAACGGTCCCATGGAGCGGGATGGACCTGCCTCCGGGGCTATAAGGCGGTTGATGGAGCGTCCTGCATTCCGATCCCGGTGCCTGCGAACGCCTTTCTGAAGTCTTCCGGTTATGACTGGGAATGCCTGCGCGGATACCGACGAGAAGGGGACACTTGCGTCTCTGTTGTTCTGCCGGAGCACTCTTATCTGAACGACAGCTCTTGGGGACCCGGATGGGCCTGCGACCGGGGCTTCACCGCCAGCGGAGACAGGTGCATCCCAATCGTGGTGCCGAAGAATGGTTCCCTGACCAATGCTGACTACGGCGATGCCTGGGCCTGTGAACGGGGATTTGTTCAGGTTGGTGACCAGTGCGACCCTGTTGTCCCGCCGAAGCATGCCTTTCACGATCCCATTGCCTACGGGCCCGGATGGCGCTGCGAACGTGGATACGAGCCGGACGAACAGAACAGCGCCTGCATCGCGATCGACTTGCCAGAAAACGCACATCTTGATGACTCCGGCAATCGCTGGCGGTGTAATCCGGGCTTCCAGCGTGGGGACGAGGCGTGCGTGCGCGAACAGTGATGCAGATAGTTCTCCGCCATGGCCATCCGGCAGGCACAAGCGCAGGAACTGATAGCAGGTGCGCCAGAGCATCTGCCATCGCAGCTCTTCAGGAGGAAGACGAATTGGCCGCATCGATCAAGACAACAGCCGTCTTTTTACGACCCTTCGAACTTCCAAGCTTCAATGAGATACTTCCGGCCGGCGAATACGAGGTCGAAACCCTGATCCCGGGTCCGCTGGACGAAGTCGGCGGGGATAGCTGGCGGCCTATCGTTCTTGTCCATCTTCAGTCGCGTGCTTCCCATCCGGGTCTCAGCCGGACATTGACCGTCCCCCTTGCGGAACTCGAACGGGCAGTGGCAAAGGACAAGCTGACCGGCAAGGCGCTGACCGATTTCTTTCTGGAAGAGATGCTTGCCGATCCGATGATACGGCTCGTCATGAAGGCCGACGGCGTGGAGGAGGCCGAACTCCGAAGCCTCTATTCCGGTTCTTCAAAACCACCTGCCGATCCCGCGACGTGAGCAGTTCCAGTGGTGCTCTTGCTGGGTCGCTGGGTCCTTCCAACATCGGTCATGATAATCATGCGTGACGGGGTCGAACCAATTCTTTGACTGACAGTTTGTTATTGCCTCCTGAGAGGCCAATAACGGGAGAAGAGCATGAGCTACGGTTTTCTGAAACTTGAAGGCAGTCCGCCCCTCGCCGGCCCAGTCGAACACGTCGGAGATATGATCCTGCTTCGAACACGATCAGACATGCAGCCCGAGGCCAAGGGCGACGTGCGTCTTGCCCGTGCCACTTGGTCCGAGGGCAATGACGTTCTCGCGGCGGTCGATCCATTCGCAGCGGGCCAGTTCCAGCACCTGTATCTTGTTGAGCTTCGGAATGGCGCTGAAGTCAAAGCTCTCGAGTTGCGGGTGCCATCGGGCAGGATCTTCGCCACCAAGCACCGGTCGTTGTCATAGACAATCGACTGGGGGACCGCCCCAAAGAAGGCAAAGGCGTGGATGTGGCCGTCCACCCAGGCCTCGGCGACCGCTGCCGGATAAGCCCGCACATAGCACGCGTCGCTATGCGGAAGGTCCAGCACGAAGAAATGCGCCTTTTGCTCGACACCGCCGATCCTGACCATCGCCTCACCGAAGTCAGCCTGCGCATGTCCCGGTGGATGCGCCAGCGGCACGAACACTTCCTGGCCCCGCCGTTCCCGCTCCCGGATGTAATCCTTGATGATCGTGTAGCCGCCGGTGAACCCGCATTCGTCACGCAGCCGGTCGAACACCCGCTTCGCCGTATGCCGCTGCTTGCGTGGCATGGAACGGTCCGCCTCAAGCCAGCCCTCGATGATCGGGATGAAGAGATCAAGCTTCGGCCGCCTGACTTCGGCCGTCCGTCGGTAACCAGGCGGCACCGAGAACGTCATCATCTTCGCAACCGTATCACGGGAGATGTTGAAGGCCTTCGCCGCCTGACGCTGGCTCATACCCGCCGCGCAGGCCTGGCGAACCCTGAGATATAGTTCCACGCTGAAAATCCTCGCGCCCTCCCTGCTGCCGCAGAAAGGGAAAAGGTGGACGACTTTTACGCCGCCCGCAGCAGCTCCATGCCGCCGCTTCCGTGGACTAGTTTCTCACCGCCGTTCTCAGTTCCCTCGTTCGAACGAGAGGAACCGTAGCTTCAGACTGTCGGCCAAACCCGCCCACAATCGCGTGGATTGAGTGCCCATGATCGCGTGGATTTGCCGCCCATGATCAACTGGAACGGCTGCCCACGATCAGCTGGAATGGCCGCACATCATCCTCTGGAACACGCAAGTTGGGCCGGACTCTAATCGCATCTGGAGGAAAAATCCCGTGGCAGGTCACGAGGCATGAGCATCTAACAAACCGCTGCTCATGGGTTAAGGGGCCATGAGCCAGCCCCTTGTACCTGATCACTTGTTGGAGGCCATTGCGCCCCTCCTGCCGAAGCAGCAGCCCAACCCGAAGGGCGGCCGCCCTCGATGCGATGACCGGCTGGCCTTGGTCGGCATCATTTTCGTTCTGCGATCCGGCATTCCTTGGGAGATGCTGCCGCGTGAGTTTGGCTGCTCAGGCATGACCTGTGGGCCGCAGGTTGCGTGACTGGCAGAAAGCTGGCGTTTGGGCCAGGATTCACCGCGTGCTGCTTGAGCGGCTGTCCAGTTTGTCAAAGGCGGGTATGTGAATTCGTTATGGGTAAGCCGGACAATGCCGGCCCCGGTTTCGGCGCCGCTGATCTATTTCCAGCTGACAGCCGCCACCGTGACCGGATTTCCTGTCTTCGGCGACTGGCCGGAAGCCTTTGCGTCATCCTGGCCCGACGCCCGACAATTCGCTCGCACACCGCGCTGCTGCGGCTCTCTGCCCGCAGATGTTCGGAAAGTCCGCCTCGGCCGGAACCCCGTGGATAGCGGGGTTGCGATCTGCTTCCCCAGACCAAGCTGGCGAACAGCGCCTTGGGATTGCTTGCCGGCGGCGTCAGCCTTCCGGGAACAGGATCGCCTCGATGTCCATGGCGCCGTGCACGACATGCAGAACCGTGATCCGCTCGGGGCCAAGCCGATAAAAGATCAGATAGCGCCCATGCACCCGGCGCCGGATGCCGTCATGTTCATAGCGGGGAACAATCGGCCATGCCAGCGGCATGTCCGCCAGATCCATGCAGCACTGGTAAAGCTCTCTGATGAAGGTCGCGGCACGGAGGGGATTATCGCGCGCGATATAGTCGCCGATCGCCTCGAGGTCCGCCTCGGCCGTGGCGGTGATCTCGACGATCATTCCGTGCCGCGCGGCCATGCCTCGTATCTGGCTTCCAGCCTGGCCGCCACGTCCGCGGCAGGCCGCACCCGCCCCGCGTCCGCATCGGCCAGGCCACGGGCCAAGGCCTGATCCAGCACGGCCAGGCGCGTCTCGCGCTCCTGGATCAGGCGGATGCCCTCGCGGACGACCTCGCTTTTCGAGTTGTAGCGGCCGCTTTCAACCAGCCTTGCCACATAGCCTTCAAGCTTCGGTCCAAGTTCAGCACTCAGCATCGGGCGCCCCTTTCTCTTTACAAGAATTTAACCCTGTTCATAACAGTTATCAAGTCCGCCCGCCATGCCTGCATGCGGCGCTTGTGCGAAGGCCCCCTACCCCGCCTCGATGCGGATCTGCGCGACATGGCCGCCCGCGCGCCGGACGGCGATCCGCAGCCGCTCGATCAGATGGGTGCGCAGATAGGCGGCATGAAAGCGGCTGGGGGCGATCAGCGTCAGGCAGCCCTGCTCTACCCCGCCATCGGCAAGACCCGCGAACCAGGCATCGAACAGCGCCCGATCCTCGGCCGCCAGAAGCGCGCGCGCCGCGCCCCACAGGCCCGCCTCGGCGGCGATCTCGGGACGGCGGAAGGGCACCACCGTGGTGTCGGCGGGCGCCGCCCCGGTCCCGGCCGGTTCCGTCTCGCTGCCCATGCGGGCCACATAGTCGGGACCGATATTCGGCCAGGCCGGGCGCGTGTCCAGCAGGATCCGGTCCAGGTCCAGCCCCAGCACCGATACCCTGCCCCGCGCGCCCTGCCGCTTGACGATGATCCAGCCCAGCACGCGCAGCCGCGCCATCTCGCGCTTGACGGTGCGTTCGTCCACGCACCACAGCCGGGCGATCTCGCGCTGCCCGATGGTCAGCTCGTCCGACTGCCAGTTGTAACGGGTCGTGATCAGCGCCATCAAGCGCAGCACCAGCCGCTGGTCGTGCGGATCCCCCGTCAGGGCATGGGCCATCATGGCCGACAGGATGTCGTATTTCTTGGCCGCGGCCTCTCGGCCGACGGCACGGATCCGCTGCATCGCCCCGTGTCCCGCCCTGTTTTAGAACTGCCCCTGCGGTGATGCCCCGGACGCTTCCAAGGGATGCTTTAAAACGCTTTTCACCATCGCCACCGCATTTGCGTCCGGTTTTCCGATTCTGTCAAGAGATTCGCGCCGTTGCCCGGTCAGCGTTCGCATCATGCTTAAGAAAACCGGTATCAATGGTATAGGGGGACAGCCAGGGCGTCCCCCATTCCGGCGGGAATGTCCCCCAATCCGTTGCGGCGGCCGCGAAGATGTCCCCTAATATGATGGGCTGTTCCTCTGGCGCCTGCGCGCGCTGCAACGCCGATTCGCGCAACAGCGGCTGGATCCGTGCTAAACCCCGATCCAGTGAACTTGGGTTTTGCCAAGGATGCAAATCCGGCGTAAAAGCGGAGAGAGCTCCGATCAGCGTTCCTCGCGACAAGGCCCATGATGTATACCTATCAAGACCTCGCCAAGCTGCAGGCCCAGTCCCTGAAGATGCAGGGCTGGATCCGCCGGCAGACCTTCAGCCCCGACAATGAAAAGACCCTGCGCCGCTTCTCCAGCTGGGAGGTGGCGGAACTGATCTTCCGCATGAACCAGTCCACCTTCCGGGGCAAGCTGGCCGCCGATCCGAACCTTCCCCTCGGGGAAGTCGAAGAGGACGGGCGGCAGCGGTGGTTCTCGCTGGAGGAGATCAACGAATTGCGGCGGCGCATCCGGGTCAACAAGAAATCCCTGATGCCGCCCCGCCCGGCCGACCGCCGCGCCTTCCGCGCCGCCATCGCCAATTTCAAAGGCGGCGCGGGCAAGTCCACGGTGGCGCTGCATTTCGCCCATGCGGCGGCGCTTGACGGATACCGCGTGCTGGTGGTCGACTTCGACCCCCAGGCCACGCTTTCCCATTCGATGGGCCTGACCGACGTGGGCGAGGATCATACCGTCTGGGGCATCATGGCCCGCGACCTGGAACGGGAAACCGACCGGATGAACGCCGCCGCCGCCGGGGCGGAATCGGGAACCGCCCTGCCCCAGCGAAAGCTGCCCTCCTCAATCCGCGACATGGGCCTCGGCTCGCTCAGATCCGCCGACTTCATCAAGCCGACCGCCTGGCCGACCATCGACATCGTGCCCAGTTGCGCCAACGCGGCCTTCGTCGAATTCGCCAGCGCCCAGTACCGGCACCTGAACCCGGAATGGACCTTCTTCGGCGCGGTGTCACGTTTTCTCGACAGCCTGCCGGACGAGGCTTACGACCTGATCCTGTTCGACTGCCCGCCCGCCATCGGCTATCAGTCGATGAACGCGGTCTTTGCGGCCGACATGCTCTATATCCCGTCCGGTCCCGGCTATTGGGAATACGATTCCACCACCAGCTTCATCGGCCAGTTGTCCGAGGCGCTGGAGGATCTGTCCCATGGCTTCGAGAACTTCCCCACGGGGAAGATCGCCCTGCCCAAGGCCTTTGCCGACATCCGCTTTCTCATGACCCGCTACGAACCCGCCAACGAACTGCACCAGGCCATGCTGGGCGCCTTCCGCCAGGTTTTCGGTGACCGCATGGCTCAGCATCCGATCGAACTGACCCGCGCCGTCGAACAGTCGGGCCGCTTCCTCAGCTCGGTCTATGAGATCGACTATCGGGAAATGACGCGCGGCACCTGGCGACGGGCGCGCGCCACCTTCGATCAGGCATACGAGGAATTCCGGTCCCATGTCTTGGCGGCCTGGGACAAGCTGGAGGACAAGGCATGAGCCGCAAGCGCCGCATGTTCGATATCGAGGTTCCTGTCGAAGAGACGGAGATCTTCCCCGCAGGGAAGGACGAGGGCCGGCGCCGCGGCCCCATGGCCACCGCCATCGCGGAAACCGCCGAATCCACCCGTGATCGCGCACGGCTCGAAGCGGACATACGCGCCGAAAACGACGCCCTGGCCCAGGAACATGTCCGCCTGAAGCGCGCCGGCCTGATCGTGGATCTGATTCCGCTGGACGCCATCGATACCCACAAGCTGATCCGCGACCGCGCGCCTGCGGCGGATTTCGAACTGGCCGAACTGGTGCAATCCATCCGCGATATCGGTCTGTCGAACCCGATCCGGGTCGAGCCGGGCAGGGACGGGCGATACGAACTGATCCAGGGATGGCGCCGCCTGTCGGCCTATCGTCAGCTTCTGAAGGACACGGGCGATGCGGAAAGCTGGGGCCGGATCCCCGCGGGCATCGCCGCGCGCGGGGATGCGCTGGAACAGCTTTACCGCCGGATGGTCGATGAAAACATGGTGCGTAAGGACATCTCGTTCGCCGAGATGGCGCAGCTTGCCCTGCATTATGCCATGGATCCGCATACAGCCGAACACGATGCCGATCGGGCGGTCGCGATCCTGTTCAAGTCCGCCGGCTACCAGAAGCGCAGCTATATCCGCAACTTCATTCCCCTGGTCCAGGCCCTGGGCGAGGTGCTGCTCTATCCCCAGGAAATCCCGCGCGCCCTGGGCCTGTCGCTGGCGCAGCGCCTGGCCGAGATGCCGGGCCTCGCCACCGCCATCGCTGCCGAGCTCAAGGATTGGGACACCCGCTCGGTCAAGGACGAACTGGACGTTCTGCGCCGGTTCGCGGGGCAGGGGGCCGAAGCATCCCAGGATGCTGGGCCCGTCGGCAAGGCGGCCCGGCCCCCTCTTCCCGAAGGCCGCGCCAAGACCACCTTCCAGATCCCGCGTCCCCAGGGCAACGCGAAATGCACGGCCGCCAACGGCCGCCTGGAAATCCGCCTCCCGCGCGATTTCTCGACCGTGGACCGCAGGAAGCTCGAAGCCGCGGTGGCCGCGCTTCTGGACCAGATCGGCTGAGGGACCGCCCGGACTTTGACGCGTCGCGACGAGCGAATGAGCAAGCGTTGCGCGGACCACCATCAGGGTATCGCGGGCCGGATCGGCGCCGGAAGGCGCCGCAGGGCAGGGCGCTCGAGGCGTATTCCTTGTGGATGATCCCGCAGCTTGGCGCCGCTCCGCCAGCTGCGGGTCGAGCGTCTGTCGCGGTCGAGACGCGGGCATAGCCGATCAGGCGGCCAAGGCCAAGGAAGGGATCGTGGGTGCAAAGGGGTTATATGTTGTCGCGAGGAATCCGGCGGCAATCGGAGATGCGCGGTGGCCCTCTGGGCCTTTCCCCGCGGCGGGTTCCCTCCGGATATAAGATCTTCGATAAGGTGTCCTTATCGATGGTCTATTGTCATGCGAAAGGAATACGAAGTGATCCGCATGAACGGATTCAGATGCGGTTATAGTGCGTTTCTCCGGC
>NZ_UZWE01000038.1 GCF_900631945.1 Paracoccus haematequi | reverse complement strand
TCAGCAGTTCATCCAGAAGTTCCTTGGAGATCGTCATGCATGCTTCCTTTCGGTGAAGCATGGACCGGACCACTCATACACAGAAGATCGGACACTCTCTTTGCCCGACGAATGGCTATGCTGGATACAACCGGCTGATTGCTGCGGACCGGATCGGTCCGGGCATCAAACTGGCGCATTGTTGGGCCCATGCGCGCCGCAAGCTGATCGAGATCACCCGCACCGGATCCGCGTCGATTGCCGAAGACGGCGTGGCCCTCATCCGCGAGCTATACTCCATCGAGGCCGAGATCTGCGGCAGCGACACCGCGACCCGACTGGTTATCCGGCAAGACCGCTCTGCCCCGATCCTCGCCCGTATCGACGACTGGCTGGCCCACTACCGCGCCCGTGCCTCGGCAAAGTCACCCTTGGGCGAGGCCCTTGCCTACATCGCCAAATACCGCGAAGGCCTCGGCCGCTTCCTTACCGATGGCCGCGTCGAGACCGACAGCAACACCGTCGAACGCACCATCCGTCCCATCGCGAGTGGTGAGTCATTATACCCCTCTTCTTCAAGTATCTGGAAACATTGGAAGTTGGTTCTGGTCGTCAGCGTGACGCGGGCGTCCCTTCTGTCTAAGTGCCTCGACGACACATTTGCTCTCGAGTTCTTTGGCCCGGATTTGCCAGGGCGCGCCCGGAACGACCTGCTCGGCAGGCAAAATCCCGTCCTGGATCATCCGCCGCACGACATGGCTGGTCACCCCGAGTTTTGCCGCAGCCTCGCGCATGGTGAGCCAAGCGCCGTCCTTCTCGGCCGAGCGAAAGGCGTGGATACCGCGGACCCTGCGGATGGAGGCCACCCGATGCGCCGTCCAAGTCTTGTCCTGCGGTGCGCACGCCCATCCGGTTCAAGGTGGCCGCGATATCGGTGTCGGAAAAGCGCGTTGCCATCCGCTCCATCACGGCCAGAGCCTGCTCGGGCGTCTGGCAACCATGTTCCCCCGTCCTCGGTTTACGCACCCGCAATTGCGAATGCTGACCACCTTGCCAGTGGATCGTCAGCACGACCTCCCGTGTCGTGTCGTCAATATCGGCGATGATGTCCGAGATCAGCGCCCGGATCAGTTGCTGGCGGCTTCGGGTCGTGACACCCGGCGCCGACCAGGCTGCGGAAAGGTCCGCCGCCAAGCTCTCGAAGTTGGGCATCGGCGCGGTCGGGTCCGGGGTATCCGTCGCGGCAAGGCGTGCCCGGCAAGCCTCGACACGGCGCAATGCGGCTTCCCAATGCTTCTCAAGCTGAGCTGCGATAAGCCGGTTCTCCGGGTCGCAGGCGGCATAGCGCCGTTCTGCCAGCGAAGCATCGTACTCGGACTGTTGCAGATCGAGTTCGGCCACGCGCCGACGCTCGGCTTCTCCTTCCCTGTGCATCCGCTCCGCCTCCAGTGCGGCCTCGATCGCCGTCGGCTCGACCACGCGCAGTATCTCCGATGCGATTGCGGCGTCCACACGGGATCCGCCGAAGCTCAGACA
Organism: Paracoccus haematequi; assembly: GCF_900631945.1. GTDB lineage: Bacteria > Pseudomonadota > Alphaproteobacteria > Rhodobacterales > Rhodobacteraceae > Paracoccus > Paracoccus haematequi_A. The sequence goes on along the minus strand of NZ_UZWE01000038.1, from coordinate 7,262 downwards.
ACGTGGCAGGCCGAGCATGAGATTGGGCCGATCGCAGCGATAGGTCGGACGACCCGGCGGGGCACCGACATAGGCGACGGCCAGACCGCGGCCACAGCGCCCGCAGGTCAGCATGCCCGCGAGAAGGGCACGGCCGCCCCGCCCGGACTTCTGTCCTCCCGCACGTCCATAGGCGTTGGCCGCGAGCAGCATCTGGTTCCGCTCGTATTCCACCCAATCAATATAGGCGGCATGATGATCGTGGATAAGCACGTCCCACGCTTCCGGTGGTTTGCCATGGCCGTAGGACTTGCGCGCGCGCCCGTCGACCAATTCGATCCGCTTCTCGCTCTTTCCATAAACATATGCCCCTGCGTAGAAGGGGTTCTTCAGCAGGCCGATGACATTGCGGTAGCGGATTGCTGTCCAGTCGAAGGTTGTCAGGCGCTTCCCGTCCGAAGGCCGCGGAAAGAAAACGCCCTCAGCCGTCAGCGACAGATGCGTCTGCCGCGCGCTGCCGAGTTGGCGGAACCGTTCGAAGACCAACCGGATCACTTGCTGGAGCCGGAAGTCGGGATCGAGGCCGAGCCCGATCTCGCGATGCCAGATATAGCCGATCGGCACGCTGATCCGAAGCTCGCCACGGCGCGCCTTCGCCCGGGCGGCGTCAATCATGCGTGCTCGGATCACCCCGAGTTCAAACTCGCTGATGCTGCCCTTCATACCCAGGAGCAGGCGGTCATTGGGCAAGCAAGGATCGTAGACGCCGTCGAGGTCGATAACGCGCGCCTCGACAAGCCCGCACAGTTCGAGCAGGTGGTGCCAGTCCCTGCCGTTACGCGCCAGCCGCGAAGCGTCAAAGCAGAGCACGGCGCCGACTTCCCCGGCGCACAAGGCGGCGACAAGCTTCTCGAAGCCGGGCCGGGCCACCATGCCGCTGGCAGAGCGGCCGAGACCGTCGTCAATTACATCCACGGTCCGGAAACCGCGACGACGTGCGACCTCGACCAATTCATATTGCCGTCGTCGGCTCTCGGTGTTGAGTTCAACTTGGGCTTGGGTTGATTGACGCACATAGACTACCGCCTTGCGCTGCAGGATGGCCGGCGGAAGGAGATCACCGTCCATTATCGCTTCCCTCCGGTTCGCTTGCTCCCGCCGCTTCGGCCAGGAGGATGGCCAGGCACGTCACCACCTGCTGGCGCTCTCGTAGGCTCATCCCGCGCAACCGCTTCGAGTCGAACTGCATCTGCAGTTGCCTGGGGCATGAAGGCTTGATGGGCAGGTCTTGCATCGGTCTGTTCCTTTCCGACGATGGGATCACCGGAAGAGCTTCGCCGAAGACCGCGCCGACTCAGAAGGTCATCGAGATCTGACAGGGCCACGAGTGACACGCGCGGTGTGCCGAGGTCCATGCCGGTGCAAGATGCCGGATCGAGCATCCACGCGGCCACGACCATGAATACTCCAGGCAGCACCTCGATATGGACGAACTGGCCGGACTTGCGTCGGTCGACGCGCTCGACCCGAAACTGTCGGCCGAAAAGCGCGTGCCAGCGGTAATGCACCTCAACAAATTGCCCGACACGGGCAGAATGAACGGGTGATGGCCCTCGGGCGGAAAAACTACCTCTTCGTCGGCTCCGAGGCAGGCGCCGAAAACGGGGCTGTCATCGCCTCGCTGATCGAAACCTGCAAAATGAACGGCGTCGATCCGCATGCTTGGCTGACAACCACGCTCACCGCCATCCTTCGTGACCACAAGCAGAGCCAGATTGACGACTTGCTCCCGTGGAATTACGCTGTCACAGCGTGATCGGGACACCGCTTACAATCTTCCCATGGGCTGGGCCATCGAACTGGTGCTTCGGCTTTGTTGCCGACAAACCGGGAATTGCGTTTGGCGCGCTTGCCGGCGAGGTTACGGAGCAGGTTCCCAGCCCTCGTAGGTGCGTCCATCTGGGAGCGTCTGGAGTATGCGCCCCTGCGCCTGCGCCATAACCGCATGTGCGGCCGGAACGACGCACCTCCTTCAGCGGCCCGGCTCGGCCTGCCGCAGGGGCGGGCCGGGGTCGGCGGGGTTTCGCAGGACGGTCGTCGCCTCGGCGATCCGGCCGTTCGTGACCACCAGATGGCGCGAGGCGCGGTGGATCAGGGCAGGCCGGTGCGCGATGGCGATGCGGGTGATCGGCAATGAGGCGATCAGGTCGACGATGGTGCGTTCGGTGTCCTCGTCCAGGTTGGCCGTGCCTTCGTCCAGCAGCAGCAGCCGGGGTTTGCGATAAAGGGCGCGGGCCAGCAGCACCCGCTGGCGTTGCCCGCCCGACAGCGCCGACCCCATGTCGCCGACCAGCGACAGGTACTGCATCGGCATCCGCATGATGTCGTCGTGGATGCAGGCGGCCATGGCGGCCTCGGCCACGCGATCCATGTCGGTGTCGGGATCGAAAAAGGCGATGTTGTCGGCGATGCTGCCCGACAGAAGCTGGTCGTCCTGCGCGACGACGCCGATCTGGCCCCGCCAGGCGCGCCACATGGCGGGCGTCGCGGCCAGCCCGTCCAGCCGGATCTGGCCCGTCGTGGGCTGGTTCAGCCCCAGCAGCAGCTTGGCCAGGGTCGTCTTGCCGCCCCCGGATGCGCCGCTGATCGCCACGAAATCACCCGGCGCGATGGTCAGCGACAGGTCGTCCAGCACCAGCGGCAGGTTGTCGGCATAGCGGAAGCCGACATTCTGCAACTCGATCCGGCCCTGCACCTCCAGCATCCGCATCGGCGTCGCGTCGGGGCCGATGTCCGGGGCTGCCGTCACGATGTCGCCCAGGCGATCCAGATGCAGGCGCAGCAGGCGGAACTGCATGATTTCCTCGACCACGGACATGGTGCGGTCGGAGAAAGTCTGACGAAAGGACAGGAAGGCCATCAGCATCCCGATGGAAAAGCCCTGCGCCTCCAGCACCATTCGCGCGCCCAACCAGATGACCAGAATCGTCTGGATGCCCACGACCGCGCCTTGCAGGAACCCGCGAGAGATCTCGAACCTGCTGACGCGGATGCCGCTGTTGATGACGGCGGCGAAGCGGTTGCGCCAGCGGGCCTCTCGTTCGACTTCGCCGCCCATCAGCTTGATGGTGGGCATCGCGCGCACCGTCTCGATCAGGTTGGACTGTTCGGCGGCGCGGGCGACGATGCTGTCCTCGGTGCTGCTGCGGGTCGCGGGATAGAAGGCGAAGCCCAGCAGCAGGACAATCGCCAGCGAGGCGACAACCACCACCGCCAGCGTCGGGGAATACAGGAACAGCACGAATGCGGCGATGACCGCCATCGCCCCGTCCACGATACCCGAGATCATCCCCCGCGTCAGCGCGTCGCGAATGGCTTCCGTCGATTCGATCCGAGAGATGATGTCGCCGACATGGCGTTTTTCGAAAAACGACACCGGCAGGCGCAGCAGGTGGCGAACGATGTTGCCCACCACCTGGAACGACATCATCGACCCCAGAAGTTGCAACACCCAGGATCGCAGCGCGTCCAGCCCGGCATGAAGCAGGGTCAGCGCGCCAAAGCCAAGCGCCAGCACCGTCAGCAGGCTTTGGTCGGACCGGCCGATCGCCTCGTCCACGACAAGCTGGATATAGAAGGGCATCGCGAAGGTGGCGATCTGAAGCACGACCGAAATCAGCAGCACCTGCGCCACCGACGACCCCAGCCCGGTGATCCGCGTCCACAGCGCGCCAAGACGCACCGGCATCCGCGCGTCCAGGTGGCGGAAATCGCCCGCAGGCGCCAGTTCCAGCACGATGCCGGTGTAATGATCCGACACCTCGTCGATGGTCATGACCCGCTTGCCGCGTGCCGGGTCATGGATCGTATAGGTCTTGCCGCGCACGGACTTCAGCACGACGAAATGGTTCAGATCCCAATGCAGGACGGCGGGCAGGCGGATCCGCCCAAGGGCCTTGATTCCGACCCGCAGCGGGCGCGAGGCCAGCGACAGATCGTCGGCCAGCCGCATCAGATCCTTCATCGTCGCGCCGGTCAGCGACACGGAATGGCGCTGCCGCATGCCGTTCAGGTCGATGTCATGGCCGTAGTACCTGCCGATCATCGCCATGCAGGCCAGACCGCATTCGGCCCCCTCGGCGGCGCGGATCACCGGCAGGCCGACGCCGGTCAATGCCCCGATCCCCCTCACAGCCGGCCCACCGCATAGATCGGATCCAGCAGCCATTCGATCAGGCTGCGCCGGTCCTGCACGATACCCGCCGACAGCAGCATCCCCGGCTGGATCGGCATGTCCTGGCCATAGGCCGTCATCACGTCCCGATCCAGCGTGACCTTGACCCGGAACACCGGCTCGGTGATCTGAAGGCCGGGGATGGTCACGTCGGCAGGCGCCAGAACGGTGCGAGAGACGCTGGCGATGACGCCCCGCGCCGTGCCGAACTTCTGATAGGGAAAGGCCTGATACATCAGCCGCACCTCTTGTCCCGCCTGAATGAATCCGGCGGATCGCGACGGCACCATCAGTTCGGCCTGCAACTGCGATCCGGCGGGGGTGATGACCGCGATGGCCGTCTGCGCGTCCAGCGTCTGCCCGACGGACACCGGCACCGCGACGACCCGCCCCGCCACCGATGCCGTGGCGTGATAGGTGTTCATCACCGCAAGCTCGGTCCCCTGGCGTTCAAGCGCCGCCTGCGAGGCGCGGGCCTGCGCCTCGGCCGCGCTGATCGAAAAGGGCAGCGCCTGCAACTGGGCGTCGATGTCGCCGATCTGGCGGGCCATGGTCATCATGGCGGTGCGGGCATCGACCAGTTCCTGTTCGGCCAGCAACACATTGACCTCGGATTCCTCGATCTGCTTGTTGCTGCCGAAGCCGCGGCTGCTGATTTCCTTCATGCGGTCGGAATTGGCGCGCATCAGGTTCAGGCGTTGGGTGATGGCGTCGATCCGGCCGTTGCCCGCGTCCATCTCGCGCTGCATGGCGGCGCGTTGCAGGCGCAGGTTGCGCTGCTGGGCCTCAAGACGCTCGCGTTCCGCCTCGGCCTGCGCGCGCGAGGCGGACAGCTCGATCCCCAGGTAATCGGCGATGGCGGTGCCCGCGTCGCCGCCGTCCAGATCCTGCGACAGGCGCAGTTCGGCCAGCGATTGCCCGGCCGCGACCTCGTCGCCCTCGGCCACGTCCAGGCGTTCCAGCACCCCGCCCTGCCGCGCGGTGATGCGGATCAGCCCGCCTTCGGGCACGACCCAGCCGCTGACCGTCTCGATCCGGGAATAGCTGGCCGTCGCGGCAAAGATCAGCGCGCCGGTCACGATCAACGCGGCCAGCACGATCAGCACCCGCATCCGCATGGGCAGCGCCAGCACCACCTCTCCCTGCAAGGATCGGGCCTGATGCGCCAGCGCCTGCTGCCGGAACAGCGGGGCGGGCGCCTGCACCTGATGCTGAGGTGGAGGGGTATGCTTCATGGCTGCGGCTCGGCATGGATGCAGAAAGACCCGCCGCGGAAACGGCGGGTCCAGGATCGTCTAGGATCCGTCAGATTGCGGACCCCGCGACAGATCAGCAGGGCTTTCCGCAGGGCGGGGTGGTCGGCTTGCAGGGGGTCGGTTCCGGCTTGCACTTGGGCGCGGTGTTGCAGCCGGATTTGTTCGAGAACAGCGACAGTTTGAACGACAGCAGGCCGAACAGCAGGCCCAGGGTGCCGCCCGACACGGCGTCCAGATCGGCGTCGTTCAGGGCAACGATCGCGTTGTCGTCGATTTGGTTGTAAGCAACGTTCATGATTTAGTCCTATCTTTACTATCCGGCAAAGAAGCCATTTTACCGGTTCACTGTCCCGGAACCACTGAATTGCATGGAATAACGTCCATGCGCGCTGCGGCGGACAACCATCCGCCTTATCCAGACCCGTGTCGTGGCCAAGCCTGAATCCCCGAGGGCGATGAAACAGTTGCAAAGGCGCCATCACAAACGGCAACCCGATCAGAGCTTTTCCTTGCGCGCCTCATCACGCCATTTCGTTAAAGAAAGGTTAAACCTGTCGCAATCCGGTCTGCTATCGGCCGAATGTTCGAGACATCAGCCTGATGACATAGGTCATCGCAACCGCTGGATAGATAAATCATCCTAAAAATAGCGCCGAGAATCATGCCAGGCGCAATAAATTGACAACCTTTACGTGTTATTTTTCGATATGCCGCAACTTTAGACCGTTAAGAAAATGAAGTAAACTATTTTATGTCATGCTTAATAAACCGCCGGGCAGCGGACAGCGGTCAGCCGCTTGCGCTCTACTGCCACAATCAACGCACGAGATGATTTGGACGTTCCGTCGATGGTCGCATGGTGTTAGGACGATTTTCGATGGTATCCCGACCACATAGTGCAGTTTTTACGATCGTTCCGGGTATTAATAAATTGACCCACCAGCAGAAAGACCGTTCCGGCCGTGTAACGATCACGGTCGCGAATGCCGAACCCCATGTCGTGGCCAGTGTCCGCCTTCTGGCCCGGTTTCTGGGCTCTGACATCAAGGTGGTGCAGGTCGACAGCCTGGGACGCATCGATGTGCCCCCCGGCCACGCCGTATCGCGAAGGGGCGACACGATCCATCCCGCCGGGACGCTGCGCGACGGGGCGTTCCGGAACATCGACCTGACCCATCGACAGCGCGAAGTGCTGGACTGCGTCATGCAGGGATTGACCAACAAGGAAATCGCCCGAGTCCTAGGCATTTCCCCGGCGACGGTGCGCACGCATGTATCATCGCTGATGCGGTCGATGGGGGTCACATCGCGCACCGCCGCCGCCACGCTGGCCGCCAAGCTGGCGCAGGGCGATCCGCGCTGAACGCCCGCGCATGATCCGGGACAACCGCATTTTCATGCGATCTTCGGGAATCGCGGTTGACAGGCCGGGCGCGGCATCGCGTCATGGCCTGGGCATTGGCCCGCGTCTTTCAGAAACAACCTCTTGTCCGCGTGGGGTCACGATCATGCACGATAGCCACACCCCCCGCTTCATCACCTCTGACACGGCGGCCGGTCGGCTGGACTGGCCGGGCGCGGTCCAGGCGCTACGGGCCGGTCACGCCCTGCCTCGGGCCGAGATCGCGGACACCTTCCTTGGCCCCGCGACGGCCACGATGATGACCCGTTCGGCCTTCATTCCGGGGCTGGGCTACGGCGCCAAGCCCTTCACGGTGTTCGACGGGAACGCCGCCAGGGGGCTGCCGACGGTGCAGGGCGGGATGCTGGTCTTCGACAAGGACGACGGGCAT
>NZ_UZWE01000021.1 GCF_900631945.1 Paracoccus haematequi | reverse complement strand
TCAGCAGTTCATCCAGAAGTTCCTTGGAGATCGTCATGCATGCTTCCTTTCGGTGAAGCATGGACCGGACCACTCATACACAGAAGATCGGACACTCTCCTGGCACTTCGCCATTAAGGCTGAAAGCCCCAAGGCGCGGCAGATCATGAACGATCCGCATGTTGCTTTAACCTTCTACTGGCCAGCGCTTGCACGTCAAATCCGCATACGTGGTGTTGCCAATTTGCTTCCGGCAGCAGAATACGCTGCCGACTACCTCGACCGCCCGAAAGCATCCCGGGCCAGCGCGCTTGCTTCCCGTCAGAGCGAGGTCCTTTCTGATGCCGGGGAGCTAAATCGGAAACTGATCAAAGCCGAAGAGTTTATTGCCGAGAACCTCGACTACGTTGCCCCCGGCTGGCAAGTGTACGCCGTCGCCCCGCATATTGTGGAGTTCTGGCAGGGAGCAAGCGACCGCAACCACAAGCGACTTCAATTTAGTCCTTCAGTGGATAGCAGCAGTTGGACGAAAGAACGCCTCTGGCCCTAGCATCATCGGAAGGTTTCGAGCTAAGGAGATGGCGTAGAAGGCGGCTGGGTCTTTCGATCCGAATCTTTACACTGCCGGTTGGGCGACGACGTTCCTATTTGGAAGTGGTATAGAGGGCTATGGAGTAGGTATCGTGCCCATCGGTATCTCGCATGGCCCGCCATTTTATCTGTTAAGTATTTGATTTAATTGGATAAAAAATCTATAACAACCTCGCCACCCCTCCTGCCACCCATCCTTCCCAAGTTGGCTATCCGAGTGTCGCATCCAGAAGTGCTGCGCTGATGGGATGTTCCGAGACCGGCGGCAAGACCTTCACCCCCTCGGGGGCCTGCGCTTCGCGGCGATAGCTATGTTCCAGCCAGACCTGATCCAGCGCCATGATGATGTCCGCGTGGTGGGGGACCAGAGGCTGGCGCATCATGCTCGACCAAGCGGCCAGCGCCTCCCAACTGATCGGGTTGGGACCGTTGGGGCCGTAGCTGCGCTGGCGCGACAGGGCATTGAAGGCTTGCAGCAGGAGCGTTCCCGCCGCAGGCAAAGGCAACCTTGGCGATGAACAGGCGTTCCGAGGGCTTGGCGTTGGCACCGGCGGGCGCATCGTCTAGCACCAAACGGAAGGCGTAGTCATGGATGGTCTTTTCAGCGGCCAGAACGTCGATCTGGCCGGGGTCTGCATAGTCGATGCCGCAGATCACCTCCATCGTGCCAGCGTTCCGGGTGCCTTTCAGGCGCCGGGTTCGAGCCGCGCTGATGCTGTCGAAGCTGATCTCTGCCGAAGTGTCACCAACTGTGCCGAGGCTCTCCGTCTCCCCGATTTCCTTCCAGGTCGTCGCATTGGCTGCCGGGAAGTCGGCACGGACAAAGTCAACCGACTTCTGGGCCAGCACCGGGCCAATATACAGCTTGGCGCCATTCGTCGCGTAGATAGTCATGTGTTATCCTTTTCGGAATTGGCGCCGTTCCAGACGCTGCTTGGAGCTGTTGTGATGGTGATGCGCTGACGGGCTTGAGTGTAGGGATCGACCAGCACCGACATGCTCAACCGGTCCACGATCCGGTAGGCTTGGAAGTCGCCGTAGACAATCGGCTGTTCGTTCGCCGCGATATCCCCGAGGTCCACCATTTCGATCACCGGGCGGCCAAGGATGGTTTCAGGCTGACCAGCTTGCAGCGACGGCTGCCAGACGTATTGCCCCTGCGTATCCTTGAGGGTGCGCAGGATGCCCAGCGTGATCCCGTTCATCGCCCATGCGCCTTTGTTCCGGTAGGGCGCGGGCAGCGAATACATCAGCTTGATGAGGGCATCCGTCGAAAGTGTGGTGGCGTGGCCGTTGGCGACTTCCGGGATCGCGGAGTTCACCATCAGCCCCCCGGGCTTTTTGATGCCATCGCCCCATAGAAACGCGTGTGCTTCCTTCTGGGCGAAGTCCTCGGCTAGCGCCGCGCGCACTTCGGTCTCGGCCTGCGGCGCATCTTGCAGCAGGCGGTTCGAGATATCGACATAGGTTGCCAGTTCGTGAACCTCGATTTCCTTCTGGCCGAAGGTGATCGTGGACTCGTCGTGCGGCTCCATCTCGCCGAACTGCATCAGCGCCTGATCGTGACACTGGCGGCGCTCAAACGCCACCGGGCAGCACACAACCGGCATCAGGCACAACGGGCGCGGCATGATATGCGCACTTGGCAAGTCGAGCGCCGCAAGCGAACGCGACATCTGATCGAACTCGTTGAACTCGTGGCTCTTTTCCACCACGGCGAACTTGCCGCTGACATTCTCGCCATCCGTGGCGGCGCGGAACGGCAGCCCCTTGCCCTCGGCCATCTCTGCGCCGACACGGGCAACCTCGCGCGCGCGCAGGGTGGCTGAACACGGCGCCTCAGAATACGAGATCATGGCGTTCCTTGCCCACAAGACACCGCACGAGGCCGCGACCTATACGAAGACCGCAGGACGCGCCCGCCTCGCAGATGGTGGCATGAGTAAGTTGCCCTCGCTCACCAAATTGCAGGGCAATAAAAGCAGCCAAGATGCCGAAAACACGCGGAAATAGGTAGATAAGTGGCAGCCCGTAGGGGAGTAGCATATAATAATTCTGTCAACGGCTTAGACTGTATCGCACAGGAGAAACGCCCCGTGGCAGATCAACAGCTTAAAGATCGGAAAGTATCACGCCGAAAGCGGAAATCATCGCTGGTCCTCGAGCGTGCAGGCTCTGACGATCAAGGCTTCTGGAGCACCTTCCAGTCGCACCTGATCCGGCTTGAGCTACAGGATCATCCGATGTGGCGAGAGCGAACCTATCTCTACCGCTACTTCGATGCCCAAGGACACTTGCTGTATGTCGGCATCACCAAGGACTTCTTTGGCCGTGACAGCACTCGCTGGGTTCTGCCGTGGCGCTACAAAGCCGCTCGAGTAACGCTTGAAATGTTCCAGAACCGCCGAATGGCAGAATTGGCGGAACGGACGGCAATCAGGGATGAGAACGCCATTCACAACCGCCAACGGCTTGCGCCTGTTGGAGAGCCAAACCGTTATGAGCAGTGGTTTTTTGTCATGCAGAAAGGCAAGATGCAGGGCTGCCGACGCATCCAGCTTGACTACAACAAGCTCGAGCTACAGCGCGCCGAGTTTTTGCCTTGCTGGAGTTACGAGTTCTTCGGCAAGCCTCTGGATGCAAGCAATGCGTGACCCCAGAGCAGCGGATTTTCAATCCGTCGCCACCCCCGCGCGATCAACGGCATGGCCCCCGGCAGATCGTCAAACCGCCCCCGGTGGGTCAATGGCCTGGACGGAAGTTGTCAAACCGCAGGAGGCTGTGTGATGCCCAATCCGATCCCCGCATCCATCCGCCGCCTGACCGAACAGCCCATCAAGGGCAAGGGCGACTGGATCCGTCGCACCCGCCGCGCGCGTGACTTGCTGATTGAGCGGCACGGCTACAAGGCCAGCGAATTCTGGGAAGTGGGAAAGGGCGACAGCCCGACCTTGGACATGTGCAGCCTCTATCCCCCGCGCTTTGGCCTAAGCCGCTGGTTCGGCAAGCTGCGCCGCCGCGATTGGGTCGAGCACTTCCCGTGCGGCTTGGTCCTGCACAACTCAGGATCTGACTATTGGGGCGAAGCCGGTGACGATGGCGATCCCATCCTGATCTTGGCTGAGGTCGAGCATTGGGGCAGCCTGACCGACGCAGAACTTCACGCCCTTTGTGGCGATGCTCAGGAAGCAGCCGCATGACCGCCCCCGGTGGGTCAATGGGTTGCGTGGGATTTGTCAAACCGATGGAGGGTCCATGCGCGTGATCGTATGCGGCGGGCGGGACTATGCCGACAAGGATGCCGCCGTTGCTGCCCTTGACCGCTTCCATGCCCAGCACGGCATCACTTGCCTGATCCAAGGCGGGGCGAAGGGTGCAGACCGGCTGGCCTATGAATGGGCGGCTTCTCGGTTCGTGATTGTCCACAACGTCCCTGCTGATTGGAAGAAGCACGGCAAGGCGGCTGGGCCGATCCGAAACCAGCAGATGATTGATGAACACCAGCCGAACGCGCTGATTGCCTTCCCTGGCGGGCGCGGGACTGACGACATGATAAAGCGGGCGAAGGAGGCAGGGCTGCCGGTGTATCGTCCGGTCAAACCGATGGAGGGATGCTGATGCAACACCTACTGTCTGACCTCGAACGGGCTGAAGCAGAAGTGTTCCGACTGCGTCGGGAAATCGCCCAAGGGCCGTGTCGGGAATATGGGCACGACTGGCAGTCATATGGCGGCGCGAACGCAGGCTGCGGCCCCGATTGTGGATGCTCCGTGCCTGTCCATGTCTGTGCGAAATGCGGAGATTGCGACTATGGCGATAACTCGGAAGCTGAGGATGTTCGAGCATTATGCGCAGCCAAGTTCCCGCCCGCCCCCACCACAGGAGACACGCATGACTGACGCGCTGGAACGGCTGATAGAAGCGGTGGCGAAAGGCCGCAATGGCATTCGAAGGTGACGTGCTGCATAGGCGCCGAGTCGCGGGACTGGATCGAGCGGCGCGGATCCTGGAAAGCAGCAGCCGCCGCCCTGCATTCCACGGAACCGACCCTGGGCCGCTGGCTCAAAGGGGCGCCGTGCGCGACCGAAACAGCGCAGCGCGCCCTGATGACGCTGGTGGACGAGGGTCGGGCCTGACGTGTCGTCGCATCCATCCCGGCCCTATCCCCCACGCAGCACAGGCCCGCACCCAAGCCGCCTGATACGCCCAGAGGATCAGCAGCGGGTTCAACGGATGGCCTGCTTGATGGCTTCCCCGATGGCGTGGCCCGCCTGAAACGCAGGATCCGCCTTCACCGCCTCTATCTTGGACTTGGCGAGGTTTTCCAGCACCGACTGCGGCGGGTTCAGTTTGCCCACGGCATCCGGGACCGACTGGCGCACATAGCCGAGGACCAGTTCAATCGCGGCGGCGGCGGTCAGTTGCTTTGCCAGGGCGAGGCGCGCGCCGGTCATCAGGGCGGTATGCAGAGCGTCACGGTGACGCTGTTCGATGTCCAGGCCGGTGCGGCGGGCGATCTGCACGGATGCCCACAGGATGGCAGGGGTCAGCGCGAGGCCGAGGATTTCGAGCGCATAGGGCTGCGCTGCGGTGAGAAAGCCGTTCATGTCATTGCTCCTAGCGTTTGATTTGGAAGTGCGGTGCATCTGGAAAATTCGTCCAGCCGCCGCCCCAGGTCAGGGACACGCCCCGTTCTGCCGCCACGGCCTGCATGGTCGCGGCGATCTTGCGCAGTCCATCCCACAGCGCCTTGTCGGCGGCGCGGGCTTCTGCCGAACCGCGCTTGAATGCGGCGTCGGAGGGCAGGTTCTTTCCGGTGTTGGGATCGACGGGCCACAGGTCCACGGCATGGCCGGTCAGGTGATAGCTGTTCATCGTCTTTGACGCGCCCGCCTTCACTAGCTGCGCCTGACGCTCTTTGGTTCGCAGACCTTCGATGACCGCGAACGGGACGGGGCTGCGGCTGTATGCCTCGCGCACGATGCCAGCCAGATCGCCATGGACGCCCTTTAGCTTGGCCTCCGAAGCCTCGGGGAACGGCAACGCCACCACAGGCGCAGGGGCTTCGACGGACAGCCTGCCCGCGTCCGCCGCCGCCAGGATGGCCGCATTGGTCTTGGGGCCGCGCAAGCCGTCAGCCGCTATCCCCAAGGCACGTTGAAGCACCTCGATATTCGAGTTGTGTTGCATGATGATGCCTATGAGGTTGGGTCAGTAGCCAGGATCAGGATGGCGCCTGCCGGTGATCGGGGCGGGGTCATACTGGATCGGCCCCCGCAGCATGGCGCAGAGGATGTAGGTGTCATGGATGCGGCCACAGTGCCGATCTTCGCAGAAGGTCGCGTTCATGCGTCGGGCAAAGGCGGTGCGCGGGCGGCAATCTGGCAAGCCCCAGACGATGCTGCACACCGGCCTAAACCGCCCGGTCAGCACAAAGCCCAGGCAGCTACTGACGTGCCAATGCAGCATGTCATCCCTCGCGCGGCCGAACGGAGAAGATGTTCGTGGTGGCGCAGACGGTCTTGTCCGGCACGATGCCGAAGAAGGGCCGCAGCACGGTCCAGCAGACTTCGGCGTAGTATTTCCCGGTCGGTAGCCGGGCGCACCATTCGTCGTCGGCCCATTGCGTCAGTGGCGCTTCGTGCGGCTCATACAGCCCGCCCCGATAGCGAAGCGTGTCAGAACCGGCGCAGGCGACATGACCGTCTGGCGGGTCGCGCCACAGGCTCACGGTGTAGCGCCCGTCGAAGCTGCGGCGGATTGTCCGGTTGATGGAGACGACCGGATCCTCGCCCTCATAGGCATCCGCGATATGGATGCTGCCCGGCTCATACCAGACCCGCGCCGGGGTCAGCCAGGCGGCGGTGTAAAGCACAATTGCCAGCGGCAGGAACAGCCACCAGAACAGCGCCCGCAGCGTGGGGGTCTTGCACGTCGAGAACATCATTGCCCGCCTCCGATGAGAAATTCCTTGATCCGCTCCCACTGGCTGATCAGCAGGACGATGCCCCCGGTCAGAGCCAGCAGGCGCTTTCCGATCCAGCCCGCCGTGTCGAACCACTCCACAAGCTGCGCGCCGCGTTTGATCTGCTCGATTTCTTCCGGGGTGAATGGGCAGGCGTCGTCGTGCCGCTCCATTTTCGTGACTAGCTTGTCCAATGTCCGCGCCAGATCGGCTATTGTCGGCTCTGCCATGCATTCTCCGATCTGTAGTATCGTGCTGTTCTGGATCACGTTTCGCGCCGCGATTGATTAACCGCGCGCATATTCGCCGAGACTCACGCCGCCGTGATGCGGATCATCCCGTCAGCCGCGCATGGGGCCGGGTGATTCGATTTTCAGGGGTGGATTATGGGTATCAGGGCATTGTGCGCGGCGGCTGCCGTCGTGGTCGGGGTGGGGTCGGCGGCAGAGGCGGCGACGTATAGAACCACAAGTCTTGAAATGACCGTCAGATATGACGGGACGCATTTCTCTGACGTTAGCTATTATGACGCGAAAGAGGGGGATGCGATCTTTCAAGGCGATGTCGAAGCTGGCGACACTTCCCTTGGTCTTCAAAGCTATCTTTTCGGATTCCCGGAAATTGGTACTGTCTTTGACTTCATTGTGACCGTGATTGTGCCTCTAGTTCCAATTGATGATTATTATTACGGAAATGGAGGCCGAACGCCGGTCTGTCAACTTGGGCCTTGGGATTGCACAGACACTAACCGAACCTACGGCGGAAATGAATCCATTTTCCTGGCTTGGGATGATGATTGGATCGTTGAGGGACCGCTACAGGTTGGCCAGTCAATTGAAGTTTTTTACCACATGATATACGGTGGCAATGATGGCATTATGTATACAAATGACGGCAGTCACGTTTATTCACATGAAATCGAATACTCATATTTTACGGTGCTTTCCGTAGACAGAATTTCTCCTGTCCCGCTGCCTGCGACTTCCGCCCTTCTGCCGTTAGGTCTTGGCGCTCTCGCTGTCCTGCGAAAGCGCCGCAAGTCTCAAGGGGTATAGACCAGCTTTCCGCCGGTCGCGACGACCCCAGGGGGCAAATCGCCCAGATCACCCAGCACAACACCGGCTCCGGTCAGGTCATAGGGCTGACCGGGCGTCAGACCGGACGGCAGAACGATCTCGTTGATGTTGGCCGTGGGGCTGACTGTCGGCTCGGCAAGGCCGGTCCCGATCAGACCAGACCGGAACCGTTGCAGCGGCGAGATGCCAAATGCGCCCACAGAATTGATCTGGACAAGAACCGGCGTATCGGTGCCGTCCGTATTGCGCCGGGGTGATACAGCAAAGGTCTCGCCGACTTGGGGGATGCCCTCCACGTCGGAAAGCCAGATGCTGATTTTACCTCCACGATCATCATTCCGCTCTACCCCGGCGACCCGAGCAGTAAAGCCGCTGACCGACCCCGTAACTGTCTTGCCGATGTGCTTGTAGGTTAGAGAGTTGATACGGGCCTGATAGGCGTCGTTCAGGCCACCGGCAGTAATCCGAACTCCCCGACGGAATTCCAGCCGCCCGATAGTAAGGGCGGCGGTGCCGGAGCCATCCCAACCGACCCGAGCGCGTTGACCGCTGATGATGATGCTTTCTGCCGTGCAGTCAGGCCCCAACAGGACCAGGGACTGCCCACCTGCATAGAGGTCCAGATTGGACATCTCACCAGTCAGCGCCAGAGCGCCGCCGGTCGCCTCGACGGATAGCGGATGCTCGGCATCGCCAATCCAGACTTGGCCCGACATTCGCACAAGCATATCCGCAGCATCGGTCAGTGCGCCAATATTGAGCCTGCCCGAAGTCACGTCCAGTGTTCCACCCTTGCTATGCAGAGCGGCGATTTCGGCTGTCAGCGTCCCGTACCGCAAGAAATGGCCGTCCAGGTCCGCCGTGTCCGCAACATGGGTGCCGGGCAGGTCTTTCGTGGACCAGTTGTAGCGGTTGTCCCAGCGGAACCCCTCGAAGGCAACTTCGGGCCGGAACACCAGGTCGGCGGGCGTCGAGCGCGCCGCACCGGCGATGCGACCGAAGCGGCTCTGAACCCAGCGCCGACCCTGTGCGACCTTCGGCCCCTTGTTGTCCTGCGCGGCCATGTAATCGACCAGTTCCTGCACGGTCGCAGACGGCTGTCCCATCAGCATCCCGCCCATCTTTTGCAGCGTTGTGGCGTCCAGCACAGAGGTATCCAGACCTTCGATATTCACATTGGGGATGTTGCGCCGATAGACGATGGTATCATTGGCGATCGGCGCGAGGCCGACCTTGACCTGCGCTTGTTCGATATATGTCCGGGCCGCAATCTCGGCGGGATCATCCGGGTTAGCGTTGTGTGCCAAGATGTTGCCCAATGCGCCAGTCTGCGCAGAGGTCCAGTGGAAGCCGCCTGCCTGTTCGCCCTCGGTTCCCCCGAGACCTGGGTCCGGATAGGACTTGACAAACTTGTATCCGCCGCCAAACCCAATGTTATCGAGGCAGTTGACGTATTGCTGCTTTGCCTCCTGGCTCTGGCAATTCGAGAGGATCCCGTTCTCGGCGAAGATATTGCCTTCCAGATGCGCCCCTGCGCGCAACTGCGTGCCACAGGACGACGCGCGGGTGTTGAGGCAATACCGAATTGTCACGTCATAGACGTTCGCGGCGAAATAGATGTTGTGGGAAAATTTCGTAGGCGGTTGTGGCGATGAAATAAGCAGGTCGAAAGAATGCCCATCGGCCCATCCTGCGTGGTCCAACAGGCAACTGTCTACCAAGATACCTTCGCTCTCGCTGGCATACATTCCGCTGATGTAATTGGCGCCTTGAGGGTTCCATACCTGAATTCCGGTCCCGGTTGTTGCGATAGTATTGACCGTCAGCCAGAATGCCTTCAGGAAATCGCACTCATGGACCGTGATCGCCACATTGTCCGCCATGACGATTTCCTTACCCACGTCCACATGATCGAACGCGGTGCAATACCCATAGCGGATGCTGACCTTTTCCTCGTCCGTATCCACGTCCTGCAACACCACATAGGGCGCAGACAGGAACGATGAGGTCATGCGGACCTTTGGCTTCGCGCCGGTGCCGAAGGACGTGACCAGCACAGGATGGAGTTCATCTTCGCCCATGAGCGTGGTCAGGGCGAAACCGAGATAGTCGTGACCACGCTCCATGATCCAGTGATCGGAACGGCTGGGCATCCCGTTTGCTGTAACATGGGCGCGGATCAGGTTGGCGACCGCCGTGTGGACTTTGGTCGCCTCGGTGCCGCCGTATTGCGGTCGGGTCAGCAGCCAGGCGCCGGTGACGGTCGCCTCCGTGACGCCCGCATCGGCCGCGATCTGCGCGCGGGTCAGGGCTGCGGGGGCTTCGGAAAAGTAAATCTTCCGGTGCCGCTGGCCAGGGGCACAGACATAGCGATTATTACCGTCCTTCGGCAGCACATAATGCTCGCCCGAGGGATGCCCCCGAGGAAGCGCAGGAGCGGTGGCGGCGATGAGCGATTGCTGCCCATTGGATAGGATGGCAGGGATCGAGGCCGAAGTTGTCAAGTCACGCAGGTCCAGCGTCGTCTTGCCGTCCGACCGCGCCACTGCGCTGCCCTGCGTGACCGAGGCGATGGCGGCATCCAGAACGTTCACGCGTCCGCCAAAAGCCTGCATCTCGACCACCTCCGGCGCATCCCCATACTGCTCGATCGTCAGCAGCGGCCCCGGCACCCCGCCGATGATCAGCCGCGCGGAGAATTCCTCGCCCACCATAGACAGGGCTTTGATCTTGATGGTCATGCTATTTGCCTCGCGCGGGTGTTGGAAAGGATCTTGGCCGTGCCGCTGACGCCCATGGTGAAGATATAATACATCGCCACATGAGTCCCGGCGGGGGTGAAGGTGTCGGTGCGAGAAAGGGTCGTGGCACCCTCGGGCTTGGTCACGTCGAAAACACTGACGTGTATCGCGGTATTGTAGCTGGTCATGTCTGACAAGCGACCGATCACGCGGGTCGCATCGCCCCACTCGATGTGAGTTTCCAGCTCATAGGTGTCGCCCGGCACCACGTCGAAATAGACGCGTGGGTTGCCCTGTGTATTGCCGCCCGCGACGCCGTCCGATCCAATGGTCAGGTCGCCATTGGCATCCGGCCCGGTGATCGTGCCGCGCGATGCAGTCTCTCCATTGCGCTTCCAGGTCGGCGCATACCACCCGACCGCAGCCGGGATCACCGCCTGCGCTTCGGACAGCACCAGCCGGTCGCCATTGGCGTCCTCGGCTTGGCCGCCGAAGCGGATCGTATAGCCCTGATCGCTGCTGGCGACGGTATAGGTAGTGCCGGTCGCCCCCGAGATGGGCACAAATTCATCGCCCGAATTGGCGGTCAGGCGGCGCACCCAGACTGGCTCCAGGTTCATGTCGTTAGCCAGCGTCAGCCACAGGCCCAGATCGCCGGTCAGGGCCTGGCCCACGTCTGCGGTGCCGGTGAAGGTGGGCGGGACATGGGCGACAGGACCGCCCGAGAATTCGGATGGGGTGACGGTGCGCTGACCGGCGTATCGGGCGGGGGTGACGATTTCGAGGTCGAACGGGGCCGTGGTCGGGGTGACGTTCTCGATGCGCGCGGTGTTGTCGGACAGGGTGCCCAAGGCGGGCAGCGCGGGCTGCACGTCGAAGGTCCACGGACTGGACGCATATCCTGCTGCCGTCGCCGCGATGATCAGGGCACCAGATGAAACTGGGGTAAAGGCCCACTCGTTGGTGGTGCCGACCCGCGTGGCCGTGATAGCCGTCTGGCCCTGGGCGATGGTCGGAGGGCCGTCGATGGCGGCGTTGAAAGTGATGCTGGCCTGCTGGCCCGCCACCAGAGGGTCGGGGGTAATGGTGGCTTGTAGGGTGGGTTGGGCGGCGACCGCCCATGTCACCGGAGCCTCTGCCTCAAGGTTGCCGGGATCGCGCGCCCGCAGGACGCCGCTGGCCGTCTGGCCAGAAACGGTTGCCGTCCCGCTGAACACGGCGCCATTCCGGGTTATGCCGGTCGGTAGCGTTCCGGTATAGTCGAAGGACAGCGATGCCCCTTCCGGGTCCACAAAGTAGGACGACAGGTCCACCGTGAATGCGGTGTTGGCGGTCGGGTTCTGCTGCGGGATCGCAGAGGCAACCGGCGCTTGATTGGCCGGGGCCGCAACCAGCAGCGCGAAGCTGTCGGATGTGTCCTGGCCCGTCGCATTGGTCGCCGTGACGGTGATGATCACGTCGCGCGCCGTGGTTCGGCTGATGACAAGGTTGCCGTTGCTGATGGTGACGCCGCTGTTCGCAGGCGAGACGGCATAGCCCGCCGCGCCGGAAAAATACTCGGCCAGCGGCAGCGTCACCGTCCCGCCGCCGATCAGCAGCGACTGATCCGGCAACGGCTGGAGCAGCTCCGGAACCGGGGCAGTAATCGTCAGCTTGAATGTCAGAGGATCAGACGATCCACCGCCATTGATGCCGCGCACCGTGAAGGTGGTGGATGTCATTGTCGCAGCCGGGCTGATCGTCAGCGTATAGCCGTCGATGGTCACAGCCGAATTGGCCGGGCTGACGGCATAGCTTGTCGCCCCATCGAACTTGGTGCGCAGGTCAACCGTGACTGCCGCATCCCCTACGACATAGGTGCGATCCGCAATCGTGCTGGTGACTGTCGGGGCCTCGGGCAGGTCGTCGCCAAGGATGACGTTGCCCTGAGCATCCAAGATGCTGACAGATGCCCCGCCGAAATAGACCGCCGTCGCGCTTTCCAGCAGCGCCCGGCTGAAGGTGCCGATGAATGCCATTGATCAAACCCCCGGCACGATGACGACAAGATCATTGTCGCGGCGCTGACCGGCAGGGAGAGCCAGATACTCAGCATAGTTCAGCGCAGTGATGACACGCACGAGGCTGTTGTCTTTCGCCGCCTTGATGTTCCCGGCGCTTGTCACCTCAAGGTCATTCAGCAGAGCCGCGACGGCGACGGGGATGAAGACGCCCTTGACCTCAAAGACCTTGTTCACATCCGGGCCATAGCCGGTGAATGTCCAAGTGGTTGAGGCGTTGCGGCCCTCGCCGTTTACGGCCAGGTCAAGCGACCAGTTGCCGTCCGCGCCGGTCGTGGCGCTTTCGGTGCTGGTGACGATGCGGGCGCCGTCCTCCCAGGCATCTGTGCCGACAAGAGTTGCAACGATCTTGCCGCCCGCGACGGCGTTGCCATCGGTATCGACAAACTTTCCGCTCACTGTCGCGGTATTGGGCATAGTCGCCTCCTTGGTGCATGAAAAATCCCGCGCAGAGGCGGGTGATTGCAGGTCGGGTTGTGGGGGTGTGGTTATTTTGCGACCCAGCCGGTGTTGCCGGTGCCGCCTGTTTCCTTGACGTAGAAGCCTGTTGCGGCGCCTCCGCCCTTGCGCCGATAGGTGGAGCCAGGAGCGGCAGGCACGACACCTTCCGGTGATCCGGGGCCTGCTGTGTCAACAACGCCATCCCCGTAATCGACAAGGACGGTGTAGAGCGCCTTCCAGCGATTAGTGGACTTGCCCAGCGACTTGCCCCGATCCTGCGCATCGTCCGCATTGCGGGTGGGGTAAAGCGCGGCGCTATCAAGGGTCATCACCTCGCCCTGACCGAAGCCCCGCCATTCCCAACGGTCGGCGGCAATTGTTGCACCAATCCGGTGCCAGATACTTGCGCGATCAGCTTGGCCGGGGGTTGATACTGCAATCCCGGTCAGGTTGTCGGCGGTGCCGTCCGTGCCGAACGCCTGCACTGCGATCTTCGCCCGCTCCTTGCGCCAGCGATGTTCCGCGTTCCAAGTCACCCCCGCGCGGCTTAGCTGGTCGTGGAAATACCCGCTGATCGAACCGATGCGTTCGCCGGTTGCCGGGCTATGAACCACGTTTGCATTTGGCCCATCCAGTTCTTGCCCGCTGTCGTCGGTGATAGCCCCGGCCACGCTGGCCCGCTGACCGGGATGCAGCACCTCGACCACGTTGCCGATGGCCCCGGAGACAAAGCCGACAACCTGCCCGACTGTGTGAGCCAGGATGCGCAGGAAGTTCCGCGACCCGCCGACCCCGGCAAAGCGCGGCCGGGTGCCGAAGCCCATCGCGTCAATCACCGCGTTTTCCTGTGCCGTGGAATTGGTCCCAGCCAGATAACTCAGCCCCAGAGAAACAACCTCATTTCTCCCCTCGGTATCCGGAATGTTGCCGTCGATGACCCATCCGGTTGCCAGATTGCCCCGCCCTTTTGACTGGAAATATCCCGTGCGGATGTTCCGACCTGTTATCAGGCCCCAGACGTTGAAGTTGCCGCCATCGGCCTCGGACTGTTCGCCGCCCAAGCCAAATGCGACATTGGCACCTTCTGCCTGCAAGCCATAGGCTAGGTTGAAATGCGCACGCGTCTTCAGTTCATGCGCCCACCCCAGCCCGCTTGTCGTATTTCGGACCAGCACGTTGTTGACGAGGCCGAAGTCGGTGTCGTCCATAATCCAGCCGATGGTGGTCCCGGCAGTCGGGTCCGCAATGATCGTGCTGTTCATCAGGCGGTTGTAGCGCGGCTTTGCGTTCGCCGCCGACGAGGTGAACAGGACGCCCGTGCCGCCGCCAGAACCGGAAACCGTTGTGCCGAAGTTGCGGACCTCCAGATCGGCCAGCGTCATGCCAGACGTGCCATTGAAGGTCATGGCATGACCGGACGCATCGCCGAGAGACTGGCGATTGGCGTCAATGGTCAGTCGCTCGATCCGTCCCCCTACTAGATCGGTGCCGCGCAGGAAGTTGCCGAGCGCGCGGCGGACGAGTGAAGTTTTCCCCGCCCCAGCACCAGACAGAACCCCCCCATTCGGGAAGGTCGTCCCTGATGGGTTCAGGGAAATCGCCCCAGCGGGAGGCCGGACGGAGAGAACGCCATCAGCCGTCATTGCCGCCGAAAACAGCGCCGTGTCATCAGCCAAGCCATCCGCCGCCAATACTTCCATGCCCTTAGACACCTGACGGTCTGCCCTGTCCGCCGCATCCGTTACGCTGCCGATAGCCTCCCGAAAGTCACGCTTGGACGGGTTGTGGACGCCGCTTGACGGATCCCCGACCGGGGCGGGCTTGCCCACAGGCTCATTCGGCTTGCCATCCCCGGTGTAGCGCACAAAGTCACGCAGCAGGATTTGTGCAGTTGTCGGCATGTTTGACCTCGGCAGCAAAAAGCCCGCTAAAAGCGGGCGGAGTTCAGGAATGTTCAGGGTGTCAGAGAGTAATGGAGACAGGGCCAGCAGGTGGCGACACGACAGCAGACCCGTTCATCGCGACCACCCAATAATGCCAGGGGCCGGTGCCTGGGCTATCGGTATAGCTGGACGACTGCCCGGCAAGGCCCGAGATGTCAGCAACGAAGGAGGCCCCGGCGAAGCTGTTGGTGCTGTTCCTGAACAGCCGCGATTTGAAGAAGTTCGTCGCCGGGTTCGTCCAAGTCAGTTGTGCCCCCGACGATCCGACGCGGGCAAAGCCGGTCGGGGCTGCGGGCACATTAGGGTTTGCTACGATGGTCACGGATCCAGCCTTTATCCAATCGCCCTGCCCGCGCCAGCGGTAGCGGACGGTATAGACTTCCTCGTTGGGCAGAATGCCCGTTTCGGCGCTGAACCGATCCCCGGCCATGGTCGCCCATGCGACCGAGGCATTGGCCGAGACGTTCCCCGGCCCCACCTGGGCCTGCAATGTCAGGTCGCCCCGCGTCACGGGAGCCACAGTCAGGCGCAGCTTGCCGCCATAGGTGTCGCCAGACAGCAGGACCGGGATCTGCGTCAGGCTGGCCCCGGTAGGCGGCGGAACCTGTCGGGGGGGCTTGCCTAGCTCATCAATCGTCGGCGGCAGCGGCAGTTCTTCCGTCACCGACCAGCCGTAAGGGTTCTGGATGCTTGCAATGCCGATCTCGCAATATCCGTCCGGGATGCTGAACAGGTGGCTGGTGACTTCAAACACGCCGTCGATGCCAAATTCTTCTGCCTGCACGCGGATGGTGTGGATGCCGTCGCCCTTTGGAAAGCGGGCCTTCAGGCCAACCAGATTGGTGCGGATCGTGCCCACCATGTCGCGACGGTCCTTGGCGACTTTGATCTTGCGCAGCCGCTGCAACTGCGTGTGGCTCGGGCACATGTCCACGTCGAACTGCTCGGCCCGCTCCGGTTGGGTCACAAGAGCATCCTCGTCCCGCCACTCGGCAACCGATGTCGGCTGATAGCCGTGATCCGGGCTGACGAACTGGCTCTTGAGCACGTTGTAATCGGTGAACGGGTCAAAACCGTCCTGCATCTCGATAGAAAGGATGTCGTCTGCCGTGATCGTCACGTCAGGCTCGGACCATGCCCCGCCGAGAATGCCGATCTTGCCTTCCGCCGTCTCGTAAATCTGCCCGTCGCAGGTCGCCAGCATCCGCGCCGTTACGTCCTTGAGTTGGTCGTCCAGTGTATAGAAGCCGCACAGCCGATAGCGCATCTCCGTGCCGCCGCCCGCCAGCGGAACGGCTTGGCCGCAACGATTGACGAAAGCCTGCCAGGACGATGTGTCTAGCCGGTCAAGAGCGATGTTCCAGCCGTCCACATGCGTCATCAGGTCACGGATGCACAGCGCCGAATTTTCGCTGTAGATCATCGCCCCCGCCATGTTCGCCACCCGGCTGGCCCGGATTTCAGCCTGAACTTGCGTGTAAGCCCCCTTGGGAAACTTCTTGCCGAAGTCCTCGTCAGGAGGATCACCAAAGACCGTCAGGAATGTGGCCTGCCCTTCAAGCCGATGGTCTGCCGTCCAAAGCGTCTGGAACAGCGTTTGCAGGTTCGGCGTCGGGATGCCGCTGTAATCGCCGCCGTTCCCGTTGCCGTCCCGGAAATAGTTCCGCTTGTACTTCGGATCAACATCGCCGTTCGCAAGGGTCACGACAGGTTCACCGTCCCACCAAAACCGGATCAGACCATCAACCCGCCCGTGGTGCATGACGATGATCTGATAAAGCTGCCCGTCTGCCGCCTCGAAGAATGCCCTTTGCCCTGCCAGGAGGTTGCGCCCGTATGCCCGCACGCGGGGCGTGTCCGTCTGCGTGATCGTCGCCATCACCTGCTGGCGAGGCAGGTTGGGCTTTGTCAGCGCAGCCCCTGCCATCGACCACAGGACAGACCGACCGACACTGACGACAGCCGCCGTGACCGCAGGGGACAGGCCGAACAGGGACAGTGCCCCCGGCCCAAGGACCGCCGTGGCATAGGCGCTGATGATACTGAAGATCGCCATTACTGCTTCACCCACGCCCGCTCAGTCAGCCGATAGCCCAGCCTCGACAGGTCAAGCCCGTCGGCGCCCGTCGATAGCTGGATCAGCATGGCGCCGCGTTCGGTCGCCCATTCCTCGAAGGCCCGCAGCAGTTGCAAGCCAGTCTTGTCCTTACTGAACCAGCCTATTTCCTGTGCGATCAGGCCAGGGTTGATCAGCGTTGGCGTCAGGCATCCCGCGATGAAGCCGCCACCCGTAACCGCCACGAAGCCGTCAGGGCTGGCGATCAGCCGCGCGACCGTGTTTGCGGTATGCGCCCGGTCAACCGGGATGGGGCCGTTCACGGCGTCCCGCAGTTCTTCGATCCAGCCGACGATCCGCAGAACGTCAGCAGCGGTTGCTAGCCTCACCGACGGCGTTCGTTCTGCTTCACTACTTCCATTGCGGCGCGTCTCATATGCGCCATCATTTCGGGCGACACGGACTCGCTGTCTCTCAGAGTGATCTTTACTTCCTGCTTGGAAAGCTCGTCGCGGACAATTGCCCGGATTTGTTCTTCGTTCATCGTCAGGTCCACCTTCACTGTGTTCTGGCAAACTCGCCGTGATACTTGGTCACGGCAGCCTGTCGGGCAGCAATCGCCTCTTCCATTGTGTCGTAGTATCCGAGCGACTTAGCCACGCCGTCCACGGTGATCCGGGCTTGCCAACGCTTACGCCACCGCTTGTCTTGCCGGACACCACGAACGCCGCTCTCGCCCATCGGAACATCACTGTTCCGGCTATTCTCAGCGTGCGTCGCCTCCCGAAGATTGCAAAGTCTATTGTCCGAACGGATGCCGTTGATGTGGTCTAAAAAGTGATCCGGCCATCGGCCATGCGTGATTGCCCACGCGATGCGATGTGCCAGTAGCATTTTCCCCTTAACGGTTCCCGTGTGATATCCCCGGCTATTGATGGGGGTGAACGCTTCCTTGTTGGCGTAGTGCCTATTCCACTTTTCAGCCTGCGCCGGATATTTGAACCATGCCGCTGGCCGCTCTTTCCAGAACAGCTTTCCCGTTGCAGGGTCATATGACATCAATTGACGAAAAACCTCGGGAGAGGGTAAAGGCTTGTTAGCCATGACGCGATCCTTATCCGATCCGTTAGGGTCAGGCCCGGACGTGGTGTTAGCGCACCTGCCGGGCCGTTTGATTATAGCCTATTGATTCAACGGTGTGAATCACCTTCATCCGCGCCAGGCTGTCTCATATCCGCCAGCATACAACGGCAATCTCTCGAACCCTCTATCGCCGGGGTAACGAGACTTCTGGTCTGCATCAGTCCACCTGCCGCGTGGTGGTTGGTTTCTGCGGAAAAATAACCCTTCGCATTCCAACCGAACGGTTCTCTTGTTGGGACCATCGGCACCCCACGGGAGCCTTTGCATCGTGCCCGAATAAAGCGCCATGGGCGACCCGACCGGCTGGCCCGACACGATGTCATTGCCCGCCACAGTCACGCCGTCAGTCGCCATCAGTTGCAGGTAGATGGTCACGGCCCGGTCCCGCACCCGCGTCTTGGCTGCCAGCGCAAGGGCCAGCATCTCGGGCGTTGCTGCCAGTTCGAACGTCACCTGTTCTGCGCTGACCTGATAGGCCGAGGATATGGGGCTGATGCTGATCATGTCGCCCAAGCCCTGCCATGTATGGCCTGCAACCTCCAGATCACCAAAGCCGGTCCACCAGCGGCGCGGGGTGTCCTTGAAATCCATATGCACCAGGACCGCCTGCGTGATCCGCCCTGACCGCAGCAGGTCGTCAGGGATTGCAATCAGGTCGTCTCGGGCGGTCATAGAGCCTCCATGAAGTTGACCGTCACGCTCGGCAGGCGGTTCAGCGACTGATCAAACAGCCCTTCGGTTTCGCTGGTCATCCGCATCCGGCAGACCGGCTTGGCAATCTCCAGCACGGCACCCGCAGACGCCGCAGCACGAAGCGGCGGCTCGATCATCACCCGATGGCCGCTGCCGGGCTGCCAATGGTGCTGCACCCGGTGCAGACGGTCGCCCAAGCTGAAAAACTGGCCGGGCCGTAGTCCGGTGCTGTCGTTCAACGTCAGGCTCAACTCAGTCGCCCGCAGCGCGGCAGATGATGCCAGCGTGATCCGGGGAATGTCCGTATTCTCAAAGCCAAAATGCTCCCAGGTCTGCGCGCCCTTGATGCTGGCAATGTCGCAGAACGGCAGCGGCTTGCCGTCGCGGTCCTTGGGGCGATACCGCGACCGCGCCGGAACAAGCGTTGTTCCGATCCGGCCCTGCATCTGCGCCAGGAACGCCTGCCATTGCAGCGTGGCAGCCTCACCCCGCAGGACGAAGCTGGCGGCTGCCATCCACCGCCCGCGCAAGGTCGGAACGATGGTCTCCGCCCCGCTGATGCTTTCCGCCGGATCCAGAGACTGACCGGATAGGTGAAAGGTCACGTCCTGCCAGAGCGCCAGATAGGGAAAGGTGGCTTGCATTCATCACCATTTTTCGCGCGGGATATGGACAGCGGATCCGACCGCTCACATATCCGTGTTGTCTCAAACCAAAGGACCGCTAATGCGCCGCCTCTTTGCTTCCGCTCTCGTGCTTTCGCTTGCAGCCTGTGGCGCAGGGGGCGTCATTGCTGACTATGGCTCCATCCGGCCCGTCACTCTTGTTCATGGCGACGTGGACTGGAAGTTTTACGACCGCCCCCAAGAAGGCCGCGTGATGGTGGCCCCGACTGTGGCCTCCGTTCGGCAGGTCAATAACTGGGGCGCATGGGACAATCCCGCGCCGTTCCAGTCTGCCGCTCAGGCGTGGCTTGCCCCCCGTGGCTGCACCGCTACCGGCGTCCAGCCTCTGATCAAGGGGCAGATGGAAGTCACCTATACCTGTTAACGCCGCCGGGTTTGGTGATCGTCCATGACGGACGGCACCTGTTGCAGAATGCGCTGACCAGCACGGGCGATCTTGGCGTCAAGTTCCTTGTCGCCCGTGGTGCCGCGAAGGTCGATGGTCAGGGCGACAGACCGGCTGCCGCCGCCTATCGTGCCGCCCCTGTGGATCGCTTCTAGCGTCGGAACGCCGATGCGCTGAACCGCAGGGGCTGACATGACGTATTCGCCCTTGTGGACGATGCCCGCAGGGTCATAGCGCCCCCCTGATCCGGTATATCCCCCGGATGCGAAGCCGCCGCCAAGAAACTTGAACACGCCGTTAAACAACCCGCCCAGGATGCCGCCGCCCTGCCCGCCAGAAGCCCACGGCCCGGTGTTAAACAGCGCGGCTTCCAAGGCGACCTTATCGAACATCTGCGCCACCCCGGCCAGAACTTCGGTGAAACTCTGCCCAGCAACGATGCTATCCAGCAGCCCCTGCTTAGTCCGTTCCTGTGCATCAGCCATAAGCTGCTGCGCCTCAGCAACTCGGCCCTCTGCAATAGCCCGTTCATTCGTGGCGATGATTTCCGCCCGCTTGGCTTCCCCTAGCGCCTCGATAGCCTGCCGATAGGTCATGGACCCGTCCGACAGCATGGCGTCCAGGTCCACATTGCGCTTCTTCGCGTCAGCCAGCAGCATCAGGATGGCCCGCTGCTTTTCGACCTCTGCCGTGACGGCAGCGATGGCCCGACTTTC
The DNA here is from genome assembly GCF_900631945.1 of Paracoccus haematequi. GTDB lineage: Bacteria > Pseudomonadota > Alphaproteobacteria > Rhodobacterales > Rhodobacteraceae > Paracoccus > Paracoccus haematequi_A. Next base: position 146,462 of record NZ_UZWE01000021.1, on the reverse strand, counting down.
CGCTTCTGGCCCCATCTGTTCGGCCTTGATAGCCGCAATCTGTTCCGCCTGCTGCGCGTTCAGCTTGGCAGTTTCCTGATCGGTCAGCAGATTGCGGGCAAGCTGATCGCCGTATTCCTTTGCCTGCTTGGCAAGGCGTTCCCGTTCACGGATCTGATCCTTCAGAGCCTTCTCGGCTTCCTGCGCATCCTCTTTCGTTTGCCGGGCCACACTTCCGTAGGCAGCAAGCAAGCCTTCCGCCCGCGCAAGGTGCGGGGCGAACTGTTCCCCGGATGTGGCTTGGCTGACGTTCCCGACCACGCCCCCAGCGGCCAAATCGGAAGCGTTGATCTTGCGGGCATCACCAGACAGGACAGCCGCGTAAATGTTGGCAAGGCTATCACCCGCCTTCACGCCCGCGTCTTGAAGATACCGTCCCGCCGCGACGACTTGTTCCGTGATGGACGAATTGGGCGTTACCCCGTAACGCGGACCTGCCCCCTTGTCCCCGAACTGGATCAGCCCGAAGTGCTGGCCGTTTTTGGTCGTTGGACCCATGACATCCGGGCGAAGCCGACCGCCCGTCTCGAAGGACATGACGGCCAGAAGGTCTTTGGCGGCAATCCCCATCTGCTCAGACAGGGCAGTCACCGCACGGACAAGTTCTTCCTCTTGGCTACCGGCGCCAGCCGCACGCGCCGCCACATACTGCGCTTCAAAGCCCGCTGCCGAATTGGCCCACTCATTGCCCGCGCGGCGGCTGCCAGCATATTCGCTGTATGCCCTGAGCATCCCTTGGAAAGCCATGTCGCTTTCGCGGGCCAACTGCTGCGTCTTGGCAATCTCAAGGTCGATCTGCTCAATCACCCGGCGCGATGCGTCAATCCGATCCTGGGCGCCTTCCTCAACGGCGTCGGCCAGCATCTTTTCGGCCGTCTCGCGCTGTGTGGATAGCTTCTTGAGTTGCTGCGTCGTGTTGTCGTATTCGTCCAGCAGTTCCTGCTGTGCTTCACGCTGGCGTCGGCTGGCGGCACCGATCTGATCCACTGCCGCCCGAACCAAAGTATCCGCAGCCGCCAGTTGCTCAGGAAAGCGCCGCGCGGCCTCGTCTGCACTTCCGGCGACCGACACAAGAATGGTGCGGAAGTTTTCGGCGTCCTTCGCCACAGCCTCCAAGCTATTGCTGGTCTGCAAGCGCCGCAGCGCCATCATTACTTCGTCAATCTGCGCTGCGGTCGCGCCGCCAAGCGCCTTCGCCAGCCTTTCCGCCTGCCCCCGCAGAACGGCATCATATTCCGTGTCCGACTGCCCAAAGATCCGCTCGACGGGCGACACCCCCCCGAAGGCTTCCCCCAAGCGGCTGGCAGACCCTAGAAGATCGCGGCGGGCCGTGGCAGCCGTAAGCTGAACTGTCGCCTCATTGGCGCGGGCCACTTCATCGGCCAGATCGCCGTATTTGGTGCGCAGTTCATCCAGAGGCGCAGAAGCCGCATCCACCGCATCAAGATAGGCGTCAGTCGTCTTTTCTAGGCTCTTCAGCTTATCGTCCAGCGTCTCGGTGTCCATCGCCACCTTGAGAAGCGCAGCCCCCAAGGGGATGGCAATGGCGGCGCCTGCGCCCATCAAAGCCCCTAGCGTCCCGAACCCGCCGAGAAGCTGGGGAAGCTGCTGGCCCAAAGCCTGCGCGGCTGATGTGCCCGCCCCAACTTGCGTGGCGAAGTCTCCGACCTGAAAGCCAAGGTTCTGCAAGCCGCCACCCGTGCGCATGATGCTGGCTTGGGTTTCTTCTGATGCCTGATTGAACTGCCGGGCAGCACGAACGACCTGATCTGTGTGCTGCTTTTGGCTGATCGCACCCACCGAAAGAGCGCGATCCAAGTCTTTCACGGTCTTTTCGTATTGCTTCGTCGCGCGATACACAGGGTCATAGGCCCGCGACAGGGTGTCCAGTTGCTTCATGTGGGCACGCATTGCCTGCGTGTCCGTGACCTTGCCCTGCGCGTCCTGAAACGCCTTTTGCGCTTCGTTGCCCTTCTTTCGATAGAGTTCAACGACCTTGTTCGCTTCGGCGACGAGCTTGGCGTCGGAAAAGCCAGCGGTTAGGACGAGATCGGGTTCTTCGGCCATGTCAGAAACCTGCAATTCCCATTGCGCGCAAATCCGCGTCGGTCAAATCATCCGCTGCACCGCTGGAGCCATTCGATTTCCAGCCATTTGCGCGCGCATAGCCGTCAAGGCAGGCCATGAACTGCCAGGGGGTCATCCGGCCAACTTGATCCGGGTCAAACCCCATAGCAGCCCCTAATCCGTAGTAGCTGCTGAACTTCCATCGCCCGTTTTTTCGCTTTCCGGTGTCGGACCCACCGGCAAATCCTCCCCCACCGGATCATCCGGGGGACCATAAAGGAAAGCCGCCAGGACAGCTTGTGCAGGAACCTTGAAGCCGATGGCGGGGTGCCGTTCGAAGGCAGTATGAACCAGCGACTTGGCTTGGGCGGCATCCATGCCCCCGCCAATCAGCCCAAAGCGCAAGACCTCAAACAGATCATCGGTTTTCCATTGCCCCGTGTTGATCCGGTGCAACAGCCATTCAGGGCCATAGTCGGTTTTTTGCTGAACAGCCTCAAGTTCAGCAAGACCCAGGCGGAAAGAATGCTCTCCGCCCGGCCAAACTGTGCTGATCGCTTTCATCAGGCTTTCATCATCCGTTCGGGCGTGCCGTCGAACTGGATCGCCACCGATGCCGTGACCTTCTGGCCCTTGGTCCGCGTGTTGTTCAACGTGGACAGAAAGGCGGGGCCGGTTTCATACTCTGTATCGCCGCTGGCAGCGTTCAGGTTGCCGACCCGAACCTGCTTCGTGGCGCCGGTATAGAACCAGTCGATCAGGGTGCCGTGCGACTGTGCGGCCCAGACGCCATCCCCGGAAATGGAAACTTCCGTGGCGCGAATGGCCCGCTCGGTCTGCAGCGGCAGGCTTTCATCATCGCAATCCGCCGGAACCTCGGTGGTGTCGAACTGCGCGGTTCGGGTGACGGTGACTCCGATCAGGCCGCAGATGCGCGTCCAGGTCGATCCGTCCTCGCTGACTTCAAGGACAAGTTCCTCAAAGCGTTCAGTGATAGGTGCGGCCAATGTAGCCTCCATGAAAAGCCGCCCACGGGCGGATGACTGTTGCTGGTGAAGGGCCTGAAACTCAGTCGCCCGATTTCCGGCCCTTGCTGGCCGTTTTTGCCCGTTTCGGCAAAACCTCTGTCGCGCGGCCAGCCTTAACGGCGGCGTCAATGAACTCGCGCGGAAAATGCTGCGGCTCTGGCTTGGGATAAGCCGACCAGCCGACATGCGTTTTGCGGCTGGAATAGTGGAACTCACCCGTGAAGATCGCCTTAGCCATTGCGCCAAGCCTCTCGAATGGCAGCCCGCACGCGCGTCTGAATGCGGCGAATGAACACGCTGCGCTGTTTCTTCCATATCGGATAGAAGAACGGCCTTGCTGGGGCGCCGGGGTGCCATTCGCCTTCATTCTGCCGTAAGCCTCGATCCACCGACGCATTGGTCTGCAATGAATGAGGCCGCGTGCCGAACTCGATAAAGCGGGCGTAAAAGGCTTCCTTGCTGCCCGCGTATATCTTGATCCGCATCGTGGCGTATTGGTCGCCCTTGTTCGTCCCGCTGCGGATTTCATCGATCATGAAGGTGCCGGGGGGCAGTTCGCCCCACGTCCAACCAATGCTGCGCCGCAGCTTCCCGCTTTTCTCGGGAACCAGCGCCCGCATCATGCTGACGATTTCCTTGGCGCCCTCTTCCATCGCCTCCCGCGCCGCTTCCACCGCAACTGCCGGGATCTGTTTCAGCTTCGCTTCAATTCTCGGGTTGAGTTGGGCCATTTTCCAGCAGGGCCTCCACTTGGATAACCCCATGAACAGCGCCGCTTGGGTCATCCATGACGCGGGCAATCGACACAGACAGCGTGTGCATCGTCAGGGCTTCGGTATCCGCCCAACCATCCAGCGCGGCGGCAATGTCATCCACTACGTCCTCAAGCCGACCTTTGTTCGATTGATCGGCCCACACGTCGATCTGCAACGTCTGCAACCGGCCCTTGATGCAATCAGCGGAATTGTCGCTCCAATATGACGGCCCAAGGGTGACATAAGGGGAAGCGGTTTCTTCCGTCGCCTTGTCATAGACCCGCCCGTCAAGCGCGGGGACTTGGGCGATGATGCGATCCATCACGATCTTGCGCAGGACGCGACCGGCTCTCATTGGCCCCTGTCCTCGGCAAGCATCTCAAGATAGCCCCGGTCATCCGAAGGCCGGGGATCTTCCTTCACGTCGAAATCCCGCCCGTCCACCAGCACCCGCCATTCGGACGTGATGCGGTCCGTGTCCGGCGTCTTGCGCACGGTCAGGATAGCCGGGCTGCGGCTCTGCATCCGAGCCTGCATGACGCTTTCACCGCCGCGCAGCCAGCGGATGCCAGCCCAGACGGTGAACTGCTCCTGATGGTCCTGCACGACCTGACCGTCATCGTCGCGGGCCTCAACAGGCGCGGCGAACGCGGCGCGATAGTCCAGTTTCATCGCAGCGCCGGGTCACGGTGCCGCTCCAGCAGCGCCACAACCCCCTCGTCGAGGAACTGCACCGGCTTGTCGCTGGTCGTCTGATCCAGCATCAGCACGGCCACGCGAACGATGGCTGCCCGCACCTCGCCAGGCACCGTGCTCTCGGTCCAGCCGTGATCGGGACGCTTGAGATAGTCGATCACGATGGCCTCGGCGTCAGCCAGCAGAACGGCCAACTGCGCTTCGGTATAGTCGATCTTGCCCCGGAACTTCAGGGTTTCCAGCGAGACAAGGGGCATTACCACTTGCTCCCGTCACCGCCTAGCTGCGTCAGATCGCGGCCCGGCTTCCCTTCCGGCCCTTGGATGCCCTTTTCGCCATCCCTGCCGTCCTTGCCGTCGCGGCCCTTCTTGACTGCCAGACGCCAGCCCTTGCCAGTATCCGGGCGCCCCTCAGCCCCAGACTGCGCGATCCAGAACGACCCACCATAGGTCACACCGTCGCCGAGCTGATACGCTTCCGCATCCTTCCATACGCCACGATCCACGAAGCCGGGCAGAACGATAGCAAATTCCTTGACCTGTTCGCCCTTGGCAAAGCGCAGCACGGCAGACCGTTCGCCTGTCTGCTCAAACGTCAGGTCGTCAAACCCGAAGCCGTCGCGGCCATCAGCACCGTCTTTACCGTCAGCGCCAGCCTTCCCGTCCTTGCCGACATACTCACCAAGATCTTTCGTGGTGCCGTCGCTCATAACAGCCACAAGGCGCCCCCCGTCAGCGCGGAACAAGTCTTTCACGTCCAGCCCGTCGCGGCCAGGATCGCCTTTTTCGCCGTCCTTACCATCGGCCCCGTCTTTGCCGTCGCGGGGCGCGGGAATGCTGGTCAAGTATTCAGAGACCTGGCCCTTTAGGACCGGCAAGACATCATCCAGCGAGACACTGGACCCGTCTTTCCCGTTGGCGCCATTCGCACCGTCCTTGCCATCAGCACCGTCCTTGCCGTCCTGCGGCACCGGGATGCTGGCGAGATATTCGGCAACCTGATCTTTAAGGGCGGGCAAGACATCATCCAGCGATACGCTGGCACCATCCCTGCCATCGGCCCCGTCGCGGCCATCGGCCCCATCCTTGCCATCTCGAACGGCGGGAATTTCGGCCAGTTGCTTTTCCAACTGGTCTATCCGACGCAGCAGGGGCGCCGTTGCCGTCTTTACGATGTCGGCAAGTTCGGCGCCGAATGCCTTTGCGTCGATCATGCTGCCTCCATCGCCTTCCGCATAGAAAGCAGGGTTTCCGCCACGAAGGCGCGTTCTTGGGCTTCGGTCGGCTCCGCAGCCGGTTCAGGCTGCGCCCATGGGTCGGGCTGCGCGTCGCGCCGCGCCAATGCCTCAAGGCTGTAGTTCTGCTGCTGCATATAGGGGCTGTCCCCGCCCTCTTTCGGGGGAAGGTTCAAGCGCCTGCGGCCTTCGTTGGGCGCCTTGATGCCCGACTTGACGGCTTCCGCCTCCGCGTTGACCATCGTTGCCGTGTCCATCCTGAACAGGTAATCCAGATCAAATTCCGTCCCGAGCGGGCGGGAAATGCCAAGCCCCTGATCCAGGCATTCTTCGATGCTTTCCACATGGATTTGCAGCGCATCGGTGTAATACTGCATGTTCAGGGCTTCGATGTTGTTATAGGCCGGGGCAGGTCCGACGCCGATCTTGTAGGCCGGAACGCCAAACGCCGTGCAGACCATCTCAGCCGACATTTTCAACTGCTCGATTAATTGCGCATCCGTCGCAGTGACCGCCATCGGCTCATACTTCAAGCCATCGCCCAGGACCGCGACCTTGCCCGCGTTCTCCCCGGAATACTGCGTATCCCAATAGGCTTTCAGACGCGCCGCCGTCTCGTCGGAAATCGCGCCGGGGGCCGTCAGCACTCCACCGGGATTGCTGTTGTTGTTGAAGAACCGCGCGCTGTTGTTCTGGATCGCCAGCCCCTGCGCCGCCGCGATGCCACAGGACGCAATCGGGGAAATCCCAACCAACGGGTGATAAAACGTGTTCCAGCGGTCGTGGATTATCTCACTGGCCGGGATGGTCACACTGGTTTCATACTGCCGCGACAGGTCATCGCGGGCCAGTTCGTAGTAAACGCCGCCATCCGACGCGACCAGAACCTTGACGTGCCGGGGGTCCAGCACAAACAACGCAGACACAACGCCCCGCTGATCGCGCTGCTTGAGAACGTAGGCGTTCCCGTGGATCAGCTTGCTTTCCATCCAATTCCCGAAAAACTGGATGCGGTTCTGGTAGGCGTTCGGCTTGCGCAACACCGGACTGTAAGCCGGGTTGTCCTTCTCGGCCCAGATGCGATCCGGCGTCAGTTCAACCATGCGAACCGGCATCTTGGCAATATCGCCAGCGATCAGCGACACGCAGCGCGAGACAGCGGCGAATGTCATCACGCTGTCCAGCTTGATCTCCTGGTTCATCTGCCAAGCGCCTGTGAAAGGCTCTTGTATCCAGCCCCAGAACCCGCGCGAACTGACCTGTTGGGGCTGCACGCGCTTGCGGGTGATGTCGAGGCCGAAAATGCGCACGATCAGTCCTCGGCCTTCATGTCCTTGCGACGATAGGCCCGCTTCTTGGGCTTGTCGTCATCTGCATTGCTATCCTCGGCCTTGTCCTCGACTTCCGGCACATCCCCGTCAGCCGCCTTTCCGATAGCCCGGAGAATACGCGCGTCGCGTTCCGATTTCGGCTCGAATTCATCGCCAGGGGACAGCCATTGCCCCGCATAGCGCATCGCCTTGACTGCAATCATGCCAGCCTCCTGTTGAGGGGCGGGCAGGTTTCCCCGCCCGCCGTTAGGGTCAGGCGTAAGCTGCGCCCGTGATATACTGAACAGCGCCTGCGCGGCGCTTGGTCCAGTTGATGAACCGCTCGGCGCGAATGCCGACCATGTTCATCTGCCACAGCGACACCATGACGGTGGTCGCGGTGGGCGGGTTCGTCGGCTCGCTATCCATTTGCAGCGAAGCCTGATTGCTGGCGTCCAGCATCACCTGCCCGTCATCGGCCAGCATGATCTCCGAGGCTTTCGCCAGGATGATGCGCGAACCTGCCGGGATGGCGGGCGGGCCGGTGACTTCCGACTGAGCCGGGATGTTCTCGGACAGGATGACCGGGATCCCGAAGAAGGTGCCAGCGGTGCCGCCGCTGATGGACAGGCCGGGGAATTCCGGCTGACCAAGCGGGTTCAGCAGCATGGCGATTGCCAGCGCCTGCGTCTCGGTCATAATCCAGACAGCGCCCGACAGCGACATGTTGGCGGTGATGAACTTCGCCATCAGCGCCTGAACGTCAGCCCGCAGGTGATCCGCACTCGTGCCGCTGGCGACAACCGGGGTCACGCCATTGGTGATCGAGGCGGGCGAAACCCCCGAAACCGCAGCCTTGGCCGGATCAACAAAGTCCTTGTCGATAAGGCCGCCGATGGTTTCGACCAGATCGCGGCGAACGATGTCCTCCGCAGCCGGGTTCGAGAACCGCACCAGTTCCTCGGTCATCACGACGATACCAGCAACCTTGGTGTGACCAAGGGTGATGCTGTCAAACGCCAGCGACGACACGGGCTTGGGGGCGCCTTCACCGACCCAGCTTGCCGACGCGCCGCCGGTCTGCCGGGGCACCTTGATGTTGAACGGCACACGGCGCAGACCGTCGATGCGGCCAAGGATGGTCGCGGGGCGCAGCAGTTCGGCAAACTCGCTTGCCATGTTACTGTATTCGACCAGCGGCTTTGCCCAGTTCGTGTCGGTCGTGGTGCCCGCCGCAACAGCGGCTTTCAGCACGGTTTCGACCTGGGGGGTATCATCCCAACGCTTGGCGATTTCCGCCGACTGCATCAGGTTGCCCTTACCGGCCATCAGCGCCATGGCGTAGCGCGTGAACGCGGTGCCTTTGGGCAGGTTGTTGCCCTTCACCGCAGCAACGGTGCGAACGCCTTCCGATGCCTTGGTGGTGGTGGCATTGGTCACGTCAGCCGCCGATTTAACGGCCAGCTTTTCCATGTCGCGCAAGCGGTTCAGGTGTTCGTCAATCGACTTCACCTCGCCTTTCAGGTCATCGTATTCCTGGGCACCTTCCGCATCGAGCGTTTCACCGCTTTCAGCCGATGCATCCATCAGTTCAGCCATGCGGGCCGACTTGGCAGCGCGCGTGGCCTCAAATGCCGAGATTTGCTCGGCAAAGGTCTTCTTGGACATCTGCTTGTCTCCATTTGCAGATTTGACAGGGACGGCAGACGCGCCGACTTCCGACCCAACAGCATTCTGGCCTGACGCGGCCCGCTGCTCAGTGTCGTATTGCTTGACCGCAAGAATGGACGCCTCGGCGTTCGCCGGGATCGTCACTGCTGACAACTCCATCCATTCCCACGAAGTAAACTTTCGACCCCAGGAACCGGGGATATCCTCGCTCTCAAGACCGCGAAAGCCGATGGACAGACCCCGCACCAGACCCGCCTTGATGCGGTTCCATGCCCGGTCAATCTCGGCGTCAACGCCCTTGGCAATCTTGGCGACGACCTCGATACCCTTGGCCGTTACCGTCGCTTCCGTCACATGGCCGATGGGCTGCGATGCGTCGTGCTGCCACAGCAGAGGAAGGGGAAGCGCGAACTTGGCGCCTTCCGGCACGACGACATCCTGCACGCGGTCGGGCGCAGGGGTGGTGGCGATGCCTCGGATTTCCCGCGCGTCGTCGTCAACGGCCTTGATCTCCAAGACCGAATAGGCACGATTTTCCATCGCGGCCTCCTAAGTGATTTGTGCTGTCAGCCGACGATCAGCATTTGGTATTGCGGCGGGCGAGGCGCTTCCGGGTTGCGGCTCATCACCGTCACAGCGTCAAACAACGCCATTGCCGGGTCAATCTTGGCATCCCCAGCGTTCGCTTTCGTTGCCCTGATCGCCGTTGCGGTCGGCTCGATCTTGATGTTGCCGACACACCAAGCCATCAGCGCGGACCCGTCATGGCGCAGTGTGCCGTTGATCAGCTTTCGCTCTGCCGTCTTGATAGCGTTCATCATCGCATAGCCCTGGGGAGCGCCGATGACCTTGCCGTTCTCAGGGGTCACGTCGATTTCCGCCAAGGCGTCGATCATTTCGCCCAACCCGGCAGGGTCGGCCGCGACCGATGCCAGCAACCCACGCTGATTGATGTCGTCCACCAGTTCAGCGATCTGCCTGATGTCATCCAGTTCATCCCCAACAATCGTCAGGGTGCCTTCCGCCTCGAAATCCCGCAGGCGGGATGCGATGCTCTTGCGCAAGTCCAGCACTCCCTTGTGGCACCACGCATGATGCCACGCCAGCCAGTCCTTGCTTTCCTTGTCACGCCCAACCACGGCGACACCGAACAAGTCGTCCGCGCCGCCGCCGTCCAAACCCACCACTACAACCTCAGACCGGGAAAGCACTTCTTCCAAGGTCAGCGCCTTGTCGCCCCGCTTGGCCCAATAATCAGCGCCGGGCCATCGGTTGGCCCGGAGGTTCATCCCGATTTCGACGTTCAGGTGCTTGGCTAGGAAGGTCGCCCGCGTGCCAGCGTCCTTCGCCATTTCCTTGCCCATTTCCCGTTCCAGCCATTCCTGGCTGACCGACCGACCCATGTTGGGGTTGGTCACATAGAAATAGGCGGGGTCTAGGTAGGCTTCTTTCTTGATCAGTGCCTGCGGGAACTCATACAGCACCGGCAGAAACCGCCTGTCATCAATCTTGCCGTCCCGCACATCGCGGGCATAGTCCAGCTTGTCCTTGAACACGCCAGCAGGCGGCGCGTCCGATTGCGTGGTCAGGTAGATGATGAAGCCCTCTGGCCTCGACACCAATCCGCCCGTTGCTTCTCGCAGCATCGCATCGGCCTTCGGCTTCGATCCGAACAGCCACAATTCGTCAATCAGGATGCGGCCCGATTTCTTACCCGACACGGTATCGTTATCAGCCGCGACCACCTTCAAGGATGACCTTGTGACCCGATGCCGAATGGTCCGCTGGTGGTCAATCACATGCAGAAGGTCGCTTAGCTCCTCATCAGCCCGCACCATCGCAGCGGCAGGGTTGAAGCTGGCCCCGGCAACTTCAATCGTCGGCGCCAGGATCAACAGTTCTTCTTCCTCGCGCCAACTGATGATTAGCGCCGTCAGCATCACCCCAGCGGCAATGGTTGACTTGCTATTTTTTTTACTGATCAGGAGCATGAACTCGCTAATCAGTTGGTTGCCTGTCTCAGGGTCATTCGCCCCGAAGATCGCAGCCACGAAGTCGAACACCCACTGGTCGCAGACCTCACCAAAGGTCGGCTTGCCGGGCATGTCCGCAACCCGCAGGGACTTGAACACGCCTAGCGCATAGTCCGCTTCCGACTGGAACAGCGGGTCGAAGGGGATCAGGCTTTGCCGCCGAACGATCCGATCAGACCAGTCCTTGCACTCGGTGGACCACTCAACCATCAGCCGTTATTAACCGCCAGTTTAGGACCACCTCGCGGAGCGAACCTTCCCGCAGCCGCCACCTTTTCAGCATTGGCCTGCCTCTGCGCCTTCTTTCCCTCTGGAGCCTGCGCCTCATTCCAAGTCTTGAACGCCGTCGCCAGCGCCTTAATGACGTTCGCCCGACCGGGCAGTTCGATAGCCTTCATCATCGCGGCACGGCGGCGAGGGTCCTCCTCATGCGCCTCGATCATCTCCGCTAATTGCGTGTGATGGGTCGTCGTGGCGTCCAGTTCATCTAGCAAGCGGAAGATCAGGTTGTGGCCTTTGCCAACGATCTGCTCTGGATCGGTAGCATCAACGCCCGCCATCATCACCGGCTCAGTGCGCGGTGCGTCGGAGGTGCGCACCGGCTTGCGCGCCTTTTCGGGGCGATCAGGCCAACCTTCCTGCTTTGCTTTCTTGCGAATTGCAGACTCAGAAACCTGATACCAGTCTGCCAACCACCTGATACTCTTGTCAGATTGCGACCAGTCAGACCGGATGGAAGGCCAGTCAATCGGCTTTTTCTCATCGGCCATGCTTCACAGTGCGCAGCGAGTGCGCACCCTCCAACTCCCCAGCAGGGAAAAAATCTCGGAATGAGTGGGCCGCGGGTCCGTGGGATCAGCCCGATTTTTACTCGGGGACGCCCCCCCCCTACACCTCGCCTCGCCGCTCCATCGCCTGCTTTCGGCTGTCATGGCAAGACTTGCACAGGCACTGGATGCCTTGCCGGTCCCAGAACAACGCCTCATCGCCACGGTGCGGGGTGATGTGGTCAGCCACCAGGTTTCGGCTCTGCCCTTCCATCTTCCCGCACATGGCGCAGGTGAACATCGCATCCACCAGCACCTGCCATCTCAGCTTCTGCCAGCGGGCGGTGTTATACCATGCTCGCCAAGGGCTGGCCTGCCTGCGGTGCCGCGCCCGGCCTTCCTCATCCTTGGGCGCCTGTAGCGTGGGGCGCATGGCCGTCAGGCGGGGCGTCTGCGTGGGCAGCTTAGCCATCGTGCCTGCTGCCTTTACCGTCCCACTTGCGGGGCAAGGTCAGCCTTCCGGCTTGCGGGAGAATGCTTCCTCTAGCGCGGGAAGGATGGCATCAATCACCTTGCGGGCTTCATCCACCATAAGGGCGTCAACGTCCACTCGCAGCACTTCCTGCCCGGTGGTGCGGCTGATGATCCTGCCACCTGCGGCTTCCATGAACATTGGCATAACCGCCTCGCTGTATGGTTGGGCTATCCGGCCTTGCCGTGGGTGAGCGGCCTTGTGTTTGGCCCGTCAGCGTCCTTTGCCCACGGGGTGAATGTGGACGCTGATGAACTGAGCGGAACCCCTTATCGCAGCATCGGGGCCGGGCCGTGACGGGGCATTGCTGCAACCGTCCTGCGTATGCCCGCGCTCATGTAGACTGCCCGACCGGGATAGCCCATCCCTTCTATCCGCGCCCAGCATCCAGGCGACTTACGAGGCAGTCTGCATCAGAGCGGCTAACGAAAACGCGGCGCCGATCTCTCGGGCCGCGCTGAATTACAAGCGGTGGCGATCAACCCACCGGCCAGGCTCTTAACCTGGACTTAACGCGGATGCCGAAGCAGAGCCGCAGCGCAAAGCAGACCTGTAGCCAAACCTCGCGCGCGATTATTTGGTCGCACAGTTCCTACCGTTTTGCAACCCCTTATCTCGACATGGCGTCCGATAGCCGGTCTAGGGCCTCCCGCAGATGGGCCAGCCCTTCCCGCGTCCGCAATGCGCCATAGATGCGCGACGGGTGCTGACCGTCCAAGACGCAGGCGGAAATAAGCGTCTTGTCTTGCGGGTGAACATGCCGGGCCAGCTTCTCATAGCGGCTGATGCGGTCGATCTGGATGGTGACAGCATGGTCCGGCTTGGGGCTGGACTGCACCCGGTCATTGTCGGGCAGGCATGGCTTGCTGCGCATGGTAGCCTCGAATGCGTCCCGCAGCATGACGGCGGCGTTGTATCCGCCCGTGCTGATGCTGCCGCGCTTGTGCCAGTATTGCAGCAGGTCGATGCGGCGGGCACCCGTGATCCCGTTCGGGTTGATCGTCTCGCCCGTGTCAGGGTCAATATCCCCGCGCTGCTCGATGATAAGCCCCATGCGGTTGGCCTGCCCTGTTGCGCCGTGATCCCAAGGGCTTTCCGGCATGGTGACGCGACCCTTGCGCCGGGCCATGACGCCAGCGAGTGATTGCTTGCGCTGTCTGGCAAGCTTGCGGGATTTCGTCTTAGCCATTGTCGGCCCCGTTTTCCGCCCCGTGAGGCGCGTTGATAGTGTCGGACGGCTCCGCATACCCGGAAGGGTCGTTGCGGGGCTGTGGGGCGGCTTCTAGAGGCGCTGCGGGCAACTCCAAGACGCCAAGCCCGACCGGGATGCCCTGCAACGTGGCGATCTGTGCCTCTGCTGCGTCGATGATGCGTTGCCTGCTGGTGACGGTGTAATGGCGCAGGCCCGATCCAGCAGCGGAGAGGATGGCTTCTGCCAGTTGTTCGGGGGTCATGGTATCACTCATCGCCCTGCCCTCTCTCGCTGTCGGAGTCCCAATGGTCCAGATCGCCGCCGCCCAATGCTCTCACCTGATCGCGGATGGCTGCGTTGTCGGTGTGTCGCTCCTGGCGGCGTTCCTGCTTGCGGCTGTCGCGCTGGCGTTGGATGCGGGCTTTGGGGTCGTGTTGGCTCATGCCTGCGCTCCGTGATGCTGTTCCCAGAAATCGGCCATGACGTGCAGCAAGGGCTTGCCTGTTCGCGCGGCTTCATCCGCCAGCCGGGCGCGGCCTCTCACCGACATCCCATCAACGGTCTTTTTCGGCGGGCCAATCTTGATGCCCTGCTTCCACAGCACGTCCATGGTCTGCTGGCTGACGCGGCCGCATCCCGCCTTCGCTGCGGCTTGTCTCGCGGCGTTGTAGCTGATGCCTAACGCAGCGGAGATTTCGGTGCTTTTGCATCCCTTCGCCTTGACTTGCCGGATCCATTCGGCCCGCTCTGCCAACAGTTCCGGTCGATGGTTTCCAATCCGGCCGCGCAAGTGTTTGGGGGCTGTGAGGGTCATGCTGCTGCCCTCCGCTGCTGGGCATCAGCCTTCATCAGCGCACCGATGATCCGGTCCATGTCGCCTTTGCGGACCCAGTTGCGGACCGTTTCACGCCGATGGCCGATGTAGTCTGCGAAGATTGCCACGGAGGGCCATTGGCGATTGCCGATGGTGATTGGGCGGCGGCGGGATGCGTTCAGACGGGCGGCTTCACGGCCCAGGCGGTCCAGATTGCCCCAGGTATCGAGGTGATAGCCGATGGTTCGCTTCGACACGCCTAAGGCTTTTGCAGCAGCCCCGTGGGAAATGTAGAGGGTGCCATCCGGTCCCAAGACTGGGCAGGCGTTGATATGAGCCTTCATGCCTCGCCTCTCCGCTTGCGGATGTTGCGAAGGCCGCTCATGACGGTGGTGTGGTCGCGCTGGAACACGCGGCCGATCTGCGACAGGCTGAAACCGTGACGGGTGGCGATGTCGTAGATCGTTTCCCGAACGCGGCACAGGTGGGCATCCCTGCCAGGGCCGAGAACCAGCCATACCGGGATTTCGGCTTCTTCGCAGACTTCGCGGGTGATCTGGCGAATGCTGGCCCGCTTGTGGATGTCGCGGATCTGGGCGCGATCTTCTTCGGTCAGGAAGCTGTGGGATTGGTAGGTCATTCTGCGGCCACCCGGTTTGCGCTAAGATCAGGCTGTTGCAGTTCGGGCGATTGGCGGGCGCGATCCTCGGCATCGGCTTCCGACACGCCCCAGATGTTCGCCAGAACGGCGACATGACGGCGATATTCTGCATCACCGAGGATGGACGACAGCGGATCACCACGGCGGGACTGCTCGGCCCTGCGTGCAAGGATTTCGCGCTCATCATCGGGGAACAGCGTGAAGCCACGGAAGCGGGCTTCGGCCAGATCCTTGAAGATGCCCCGCTCGACCATCTTCCGGGTGCGGAAGCCGTTACCCATGCCCGGCATCTGCGTTCCGAACTTCTGGAACCATCCGATCAAGGCATCAACCGCTGCGACTTCGGCCCGGGCGTTCGGCCCGGCTTGTTCTTGGGGCCGTTCTGCACCACGGCAGGCCCGAACCACCTCACCGGGGGCGGGCCAGCTTCGCGTCGTCATGCTGGCTTCCAAGCGGCGCAGGGCATCTTCGAACCAGCCCTGCCAGCCGTCATCGGGGGCGTGATCCAGGAAGATGCGCAGAATGGCGTTGGCATCATCCTGCATGGCTTGGGGATTGTTTGCGATCTGGCGCGGCGGGCTGAAACGATCCAGCCAAGCATTGACGCGCATCGTGATGTCGGCAGTCATTGAATTGCTCATTGGCGGTATTTCTCCGGGATCTGGGCGCGGATGCCGTGGCCGGTGGGCCGGGCATGGTTCTGGTGAAGGGGAAGGATTTCAGCAGCGCGGAGCGGCGGCGCGGACAGGGCGGCGCTCAGGCGCGTCATGGCGTTGGTGAAGTAGGAAAACCGGCTTGGAGGACCATCGGTCTTGCCCCGCATGATGCTGGCAATCTCAGCCTCGACAGCCTCAATCGACATGCCGGGCATAGCCAGCCAGCGGTTGGCTTCGGCCACATCAGACGGGGTGCCAATGAACTTGCTGGGGCCGACTACGCCGTCAGCGCCAAGCCCCATGGCAATGAGGATGCGTTCTCGAACCGAAAGGCTTTCTGAGGAAGGAACGGTCTCTCGCGCGCACGCGCTACCACCACCACCATATTCTATTCTATTCTCTTCTATTCTGCTTGAAGCAATTGCTTGGCCCGATTCATTATCGGACAATGCCTTAGCAGCGTTTTCAGCCCTCTTTCGTCCACCTTTCGCGCCACTTTCGGCCCTCGAACCGGACACGGAACCGCGCTGAACTATGTCTGAAATGGCCTTGTCGTTGGTGATCCGGCCGTCCTCGATCCTCAGTTCACCTGCTTCGATCAGGGCGTTTAGGAGCGTCCGCGCCTTCCGTGTGGAGCAGCGAAACAGGCCAGCTAGAACACGATCATTGTTCGGCACGGGCTGGTCGTGTTTGTGGATCGCGTTGATGATGCGCAGGAGCGCCGCTTCTTCCTCAAGCGACAGTTCAGCGGTGCGGAAATCCCAGTCGGCGGGGTCCATCTTGTAGTAGGCGCTCATTACGCCACCTCCGCAGTCACGATGACCGCGCCGCTCTTGCACTTTTCGCCCCGGCGCAGGGTGTAGCTGAACAGGCTGTCATCCACGCCTAGGCAGGCGGACAGGCCGTCAATGGCGCCCTTCATGGCGGATAGTGCGCCGTCCAGGTCGAAGCGGCGGGCGGTAGGCCCGCAGAACGTCATGGACAACCGGACCTCATGGACGGGATGCGCGGGCTTTTCCCATCCAGCAGCTTTGGCGATGAAGAATGCGGCCGAACGCTGCGCATCACGGGCGGTCTTGTTCTTGGCCCAATGAGCCTTTCGGTTCGGCCACAAAGGCTGGGCAGGCCAGTCGATTGCGATCTGCGCCATCATGCCTTCGGCTCCACGATTTCGATCCACACGTGCTGTCGATCCTCGTCGTGGATCTCGATGCGCTTGGCCTGCCGACCACGCGCGATCACGTCACGGGCCTGATCCAGCGTCAGGCCCGCACGTTCTGCGATTTCAGCGGTGGTGAACTTGCCGCCACGGGCTGCCTTGATGAACGCGATGCTTTGCTGTTCGGGGGTCATGCTGCAATCCTCCGATCCAGCCCCGCCCGGCGCAGCCAGTCGCGCAGGGCGTCGTTTAGAGCGGTCTTTGCCGCCAGATCGGTGCGGGCGGTCTTTTCGGATCCGTGCCGATCCAGCAGAAGCCTCCAGCGGCAGGGCTGGCCGGGGAAGATCACGCCTGCCTCGATCTCCGACAGCAGGGCGACGATGCGGCCATGGGGCGGGAAATCCTGGCGGAAGGTCAGCATGCCTACCCCTCGCCCACAGGGACATGATGGATGGAGTGGGTCATGCGCGCCTCCCCCTGATGATCCCCAGCCCGACAAGGGCGACGATCAGCAGGACGCCAGACGCAGGAACCGGCACAGGGGCGACAGGCGGCACATCAACCGGCGGCGTGATGCAGCGGCAGGGATAGGACGGCTGCGGGGGCCAGTAGGGCGGCATGGCGATGGACGATGCGACCTGCTGGACCTGCGTTGACGGCGAGGCGATCTGCGGCGCGGCGGCGGCATCTGCGGGGATCCACGTCCCCCAGGCATAGCCGGAGGCGGGGATGTGCGCGTAGGGATCGACCTTCGCCAGCGGCACGTCCGCATCAGGCGCGACGATCAGTCGCGGGTAATCCACGCCATCGGCGCGGTGCGGGGGCGACCAGACGGCCGGGCGGAAGCCTAGGCCCTCGAACCAGTGGATGCCTGCATCGGTCATGCCCATGCCTCCAGATCGCCAAGGGCGCTGTCGCCGGGGATGAACGTCGGGCGATGATACAGTCCGCCCGCGTAATCGGGGGAGACCTTGCGGACACGGCCCATCCAGCCCTTGAGAACAAACACCGCGCGAACGGCATTGTGGCTTTCGTCAATGGCGCCCGCGATTTCGGCCAGCGTGTGTTCCCAGCCGAACGCCTCGCACCATTGCCATGCACGGAATGCGATGGTCTGGGATCTGGGGGACAGGCGGGCGCTCACGCGGCACCCGTTGTCTTTTTTACAGGTGATGCTTGAAGGACTGCATTGGCGCACACAGGTGAATGCGTATGATGCATTGTCACCCCGCCCGCTTAAGGCTTGCCTCGACCCAGCTTGACGCCGGGACGAAGCCATTGGTCTCGCGTTCAATATCGACCGCCAGTTGCAAGCCAGGGGTCATTTCCTCACGCGTCAGGCGCGAGATGATGCTCGGATCGACGGACACGCGAGCGGCAAACGCGCGCTGCGTGAGGCCTTCCTTCGCAAGATAATGGGTGAGTTTGGACATGGCAGCATAATGCACCAGATGCATAAAGAGGTCAACACTCTCAATGCACCTCGTGCATTTGCCTCAATCATGCATCACGCGCATGATGCCGCCATGAATTTGCGCACTTACCGCACAGCGAAGCGGCTGACCCAACAACAACTGGCAGAACTGGTCGGCGTGGATCAGGCCACGATCCAGCGCGCCGAAAAAATGCACAGTAGCGCCAGGCTGGAAACCTATATCAAATGCGCCGACGCCTTGGGGGTCACGCTGTCGGACCTATTCAGCGATGAAAGAACCGCTGAAGAAGCCCTCTTGGTCATAGCGTTTCGGTCTTCTGATGCGTCCCGTCGCAAGGTTCTGTCGGCCTTGGCGATTGAGGCAGGAAGCCAGCCGCCGTCGCCTGCGCAATGAGCCATTTGATTTGCTCATCCGTTAGTTTCGCAAGCGCCGCTGCAAATTCCTGTTCTTCCGTCATCGTCCCACCCAGACCTGTGCTCCCGGCGAGAACTTTCCCAGAACATCCGCGACCGCGCAACTGTCGAACGGACAGGTTGACCGCATTTGCTTGTGGAAGAATCAGCCGGAAACAGGGCGTTGCGGCGAAGCTGCTGGACGAATGGGCCGACAAGGTGACGCAGCCGATGGAGGAATGGGATTGACCGAGGACGACGAGCAGTTGCTCAAGCAAACGCTAGCTAAGGCAGTCGAACGGATTGAGATGTTGGAAGCATCCAACCTGGCCCTTTGGAATTGGGTGAAGCAACTGGCAAGCCAAGACGCAATGGCTTTGAGTTTTGCGGTGCATCTCCTTGATCGAACTGACAAAGGTAAGGCTGCCCGAGAAGAAATCACCAATACAATCTTTGATAACAGGGATACGCTACTGGGGGAGGACGCGCCTAGATGACCGATGGCTATCCACATCCCAAATTCACCGAGCGCAGACGGCAGCTGGGTCGTGACGCATTGAAAAATGGTGATGGCGATGGCACATTGCCTCCTATGGAACAGCGGTTGTCCCGACTTGAAGAAGCCTTTGCGCGCGTAGACATCAGCCTTGATCGGCTGTCTTCTGATATCGCCGATGTGAAGGCGTCACAGACAAGGCTTGAAGATCGGACATCTCTCATCGGCGCTTCGCAGGCCCGGATTGAGGAGCGGATGGAACGCGTCATGGATCGCGCCCGTGATATGCCCACCCCCGACAAGGTGGACAGCATGATAAATTCGAAGATGGGGATTGCGGCGCTTTTGTTCGCAGGACTTGGCGCCCTGATCGCGGCGATCACCTACGCTGCCGGATAGTCCGCGCCAACCGACCGTCACTACAGTAGCCCGCCCGACCAGGCGGGCTTTTTGCTGCGCTGACGGCCACGGCGGGGATCGACCCGCAGCCGGTTCCCCGGTCGTGTCCTTGGGTAGGTAGCCCGCGCTCCATGCGCAGTTCGCGACCGCCAGCACCTGCACCATAGCACGGGCGAATCAGGGACAGGAAGAATTCGATGCACGTCATGCATTTTATGCTTGACTGTCGAATGCACCACATGCATATTTGTCCTACCACCCGCCGAAGACACGCAACCGCCTGACGGCAACAGCGCAGATCGCGGGATCACAGGAGGACAACCGAAATGACCGCCAATCCCGACTATGAAGCAATCGCCCGCGCCCACGGCTGGACCGAAGTGGATCGCGATCCTTCCGAAGATCGCTGCGAAGATGGTCCCTGCCTCTGGCACGAGGGCGCCGATTATGCCGCGCCGCTCGGTGCGTGGCGTGACGCCTGCGAACTGCTGGGCATCCTGGATGCTGACGGCAACCTGATCGCGGAGGACGCGTGATGCCGATCCCCATCCTTTTCCCCCGCAGCCTTGACGGCCTGCTCTACAACCGCAAACAGACCATCCGCCTCGCTGCCTATGCCGTTCATCAGACGCGGCATCAGTTCCGGTTCGCCGCACGGCAGACCGATTGGGCCAATCGCCTGTCGGCCCGGATTGCGCAGGTGGCGAAATGAGCAACATGCCTTGGGCCGTTTACCGCTGTGACCGTATCCAGCGCGGCCAGACCCCGCAGAACGAAGTCTTTGTCAGCGGGCACCTGACGCCCGGCGAGGCGATGGACGAAGCCAACCGCCTCAAGGCTGGCGACCGCTCCAACAGCTACATCGTGGGTGCTGCGTGATGGGTGGCGTTCTTATCGGCTTCTCCCGCTGTCCGATCACGGTCACGGCCTTGCGTCGGATGGGTATCGAGGCTGTCACCTGTGATATTCGGTCAGCCGACCATTACTGGCACATTCAGGACGACATCTGGGACGTCGTCAACTGGCGTTGGGATTGGGGCATCTTCCATCCGATGTGCACCTATCTGACGTGCAGCGCGGCTTGGGCCTTTTCAGATCCCGACTTCGACCGATACCCCCGCGTCGGCTATCACCAGAAGGTCAAACCCGGCACCCTGACCGGAGAAGCCCGCCGCCAAGCCCGAGAGAAGGCTTTGGACGATGTGCGCCGCATCATGGCGCTGCCCTATCCCAAGGCCATCGAGAACCCCGCCACCAGCTTTATCAGCAAGGCGATCCGCAAGCCCGATCAGGTCATACAGCCCTATCAGTTTGGCGACGATGCCAGCAAGGGAACCGGCCTCTGGCTGGACCGGCTGCCACGCCTCACTCCCACGCGCCGAGTTTCCGGTCGGATCGTCACCCACAACGGCAAGCATGTCGAACGCTGGTCCAACCAGACCGACAGCGGCCAGAACCGTCTGACCCCGACCGATGATCGCTGGCTCCAGCGCAGTGAAACATACCCCGGAATTGCCATGGCGTTCGCGCAGCAATGGGGAACCGCGACGAAGGAAATCGCAGCATGACCCCGATCCAAGCGCCCGTGTCGCCCCGCACCGGCTGGCTGTCCGATCTGATCATCCTGAACGAGCGCATCCGCCGGGACCGGATCATCACCCTTCCCAGCTCTGAATACGAGCAGATCGTCCCCGCCCACATCGCTGCTGCAAAGCTGGCAGAGGGGACGCGGTGATGGCCGACAAACCGATCAAGGCCATAAAAGGCTTCGACCATGATCTGCAATGCCGTGGGTTCCAGTTTGCTGTCGGCGAGACCTACAAGCACGAAGGCACGGTCGAAGCCTGCGTCGGCGGCTTTCACGCCATCCCCGAGGATGTTCATCCGCTGGCGGTGTTCAGCTTCTACCCTCCCGCCGGAAGCCGCTTCTGTGTGGTAGAGGTTAACGGCAAGACCGACCGCGAAAGCGACAAGATCGCCGCTGAAATCCTGACGGTTCAGCGGGAGATCGGACTGGGCGAACTGGCCCAGGAAGCTGTGGATTGGGTGATGGCCCGCGCCTCCCTGGAAGGCCCGGTTGCGGTCAAGGACAATGGTCTAGCCACCGCGTCGGGCGATCAGGGCGCGGCCACCGCGTCGGGCTATCAGGGCGCGGCCACCGCGTCGGGCTATCGGGGCGCGGCCACCGCGTCGGGCTATCAGGGCGCGGCCACCGCGTCGGGCTATCAGGGCGCGGCCACCGCGTCGGGCTATCGGGGCGCGGCCACCGCGTCGGGCGATCAGGGCGCGGCCACCGCGTCGGGCTATCTCGGTCAGGTCCAAGGAAAGGAAGGCAACGCCCTGTTCGCGGTCGAACGCGAGACGTGGGACGGCCCCATCCTTTCAGTCGCCTGCGGGATCGTCGGCAAGGACGGGATCAAGGCTGACACCTGGTATCACGCCAAAGGCGGTAAGCTGGTGGAGGTCGCGCAATGACCAGACCCAGCTTCGACGAAATCCAGGACTGGCGGAAGGACCGCCACGGCTTGGACCGAATGACCCGCTGGCAGATCGCAGGCGTGGGTGTGCTGGTGATCAGCACGGTAGCTTGGGTCGCGGCCAACATCGCTGTCATCGCCTACCTTCGCGCAACCGAACCGCATCCGATCTGCGCTGCCCGTGCGCTTTATGGCGCGGAGTGCAGCGCGGTTCTGGCGGAGGGCCGGTGACATGATCCGTGACCTTATCGCCTACCTGCGGCTCCGCTGGCGTTGGACCTATGACGCAGACCACGGCACCTGGCATCGGGGCGCCGCTCTCATTGAGGACGGAAACCATGGCTTCCGCCTGTATCGCCCCGGTCTCGGATACACGATCCACGCCAGCCTGACCGAGGCCATGCAGGCAGAGCGCGCTCTACCAGACGCTTTTGTGTTCCGGTCCCGCTACAAGCCCACGGACGGCAGCGACATGCTGCAATCCGGCCGCAACATGATCCCGCACGAGGAGGACCAGTGATGAAGCACGCCCCCATCGCAACACTGCATCCCGACCTGATGGCGATCAACTGCGCTCTGACCGTGGGCGGTCTGGACCGGCACGACATTTCCGGCCTCTTGCACAAGCTGGCCGAGAAGGCATCCCCCGGCCGCCATTCGCCGGATTGGGTGCGGCTCATGGCCTGTCTGCCGCACAGCGACCGGGCGACGAACGACCTGCTGAACGCTCTGGCAAAGGCAGGCCCTCTCTATGACAGCCCGCCTTGGGATGCCGATGACCTGGACGAAGTTGCGACGGAAATCGAGTTCGCCGCCGCCGCTTACGTCGAACAGATCAGGGCGCTTGCCGACAACCTGCGGGATCCCCGCAGCCGATAATCCTCGATCCGCGCGCGTGTCCTCCCTGCGCGCGGTCAAGCCGGTGGCGGTAGCCTGCTAGGCCGCCACCGGCATCCCGGAAACCAAAAGGATCGACAAATGAACGCTATTGCCAAGCACGACGAGGCCGGAGGGAACACCCATCTCCCTGCCGACCCTATGGTTAGCATGATCGAGCGCCTGGTCCTGAACCCTGATGCCGACTTGGACAAGTTGGAACGGATGCTTGCCCTCAAGCGAGATCATGACCGCGACAACGCCCGGATCTCTTTCGCGCGCGCTTTGGCAGCGGCTCGGTCGCAGATACCACCCATCATGAAGGATGCCACGGTCGATTTCAGGACCAAGGACGGCAAGCGCACCCATTATCAGCATGAAACGCTGGCGGGCATCGCCAAGGTGATCGACCCCATCCTTTCGCAGTTCGGACTGTCCTACCGGTTCCGCACCGATCAGGGCAATGGCGGGGTTCGTGTCACTTGCATCATCGCCCATGCCGACGGGCATAGCGAGGAAACGTCGCTGACCTGTGCGCCGGATGGATCGGGCAGCAAAAACCCGTTCCAGGCTGTCGGAAGCGCCGTCACCTACTTGCAGCGTTATACGCTCAAGGCCGCCTTAGGCTTGTCGGCAGAGGTTGACGACGACGCCCAATCAGCCGCGCCGCGCCGGGATGATGCGCCAACCCAAGAAGATCACAAGTCGGTTCAGCGCAGCAACACGATCACCGCCGATCAGTATCGACAGTTGCAAGCAAAGGCTGATGAAGCTGGCGTCCCTTTGGATCGGATCGCTTCTCAATACAGCGTCGAACACATCGAAGAACTGCACCCCGATGACTTCACCCAGATCATCAAGCGCCTGAACAGCACCATCAAATCCCGCAAGCCTGTCGTGATCGACGCGAACGAAATTCCGTATTGAGGATCCCAGAAATGGACGACCTGAACCCACGAGCCGTAATCGGCGCCAACAACCCGCCAGACCCGCTTGATGAAATCTGCGCGCAGTTCGAGGCCGCGCGCGAAGAAGCCGCGAACTGGCTGGACGGACATCCCGTCGAGAACGAAGCCCAGATGAAGGCTGTGGATGTCCTGCGCAAGCAGGCCCGCGAATGGCGCATGGCCTTGGAGGCCGGGCAGAAGTCGGCAACCGCGCCCCTTTATGACGCCTACAAGACCGAAGGCGCACGATGGAAGCCGACCATCGAGGATGCGCAGCGGATCGAGAAGGGCCTTGTCGCCTTGGTGGACGGCTTCAAGCGCAAGCTGGCCGAGGAAAAGGCCGAGGCGGAGCGCGCCGCCCACGCCGAAGCCGCCCGCAAGATGCGCGAGGCCGAAGAAGCCGCCCGCAAAGCCAATGCGGCCGATCTGGAAGAGCAGCGCGCCGCCGCAGAGGCGCAGCGCGAGGCCGAGGAAGCGCAACGACGCGCCGCTGCCGCCAGCAAGGATACCGTCAAAGGTATGCGCAATGAGACGCGCTATGAGATCGAGGATCACCGCAAGCTGCTCAACTGGATCGCCGTCAATCGCCGCGATGATCTGACCGTGTTCATCGAGGACTGGGCGCGGAAGAACCACAAGACATTTCAGAACGCGGACGGACTTCGGGTCTGGCAGGAAAAGGCGGCTTTCTGATGATCCGGTCGAGCTACACCCCCGCCCAGATCGCTGATGCTGTCTCTCACGCCAAGACCGCCACCGGCTGGCCCGACGATATGCTGATCCACGACATGGCAGCGCATATCCTGGCGGGACCGCAGGCGTCCGACGAGGCTACTGCAGACGCTGCGGATCAGGTGCTGGCCCATCTGGCGCGTCAGCATGTCGAGGGGCGGGCCGATGCCTAAGCGCGAAACCCCGCCACCGCCCATCGTCAAGCTGTTTGCAGGGCGCATCATCCCCGCCAGCGGCTTGGACCATGAGGATATCACGGCCTTTCCAAACGGCACCGAGTTTGACCTGATCGCCCGAACCAAGCGCAGCCATCCCCAACTCAAGACCTATTGGAAAGCCCTGTCCGTCGCTGTGAAGGCAACGGGCCGATGGGGATCCCGCGAAGCCCTGCACACGGCGATCAAGGTCAAGCTGGGCTATGTGGAACCGATCTTTGACCTGCAAGGCAAGGTGGTTGGCATGAAACCCGACAGCGTTGCCTTGGACAAGATGAGCCATCGCGATTTCTGCGAATACATGGACCGCGCTATGGCCGAACTGGCCGATGCCGTTGGGTTCGATCCGCTTGGGTTTCTGGCGGAGGACGCGGCATGAACGCCCGCTTCGGAGATCTTGCGGGACGTGGGGCCTTGGGCCTTAAGGGCACTCAACCAAAGCCGCAGAAGCGCATGACCGGCAACCTGGTCCATGTCGCGGCCCGTCAGAATGCGCGCGGACGAGAATGCACCCTGCGCCTGCCCAGCTGCAACGGCGATCCGCAGACGACCGTCCTGGCGCATCTGCGGATGTTTGGCGCGGCTGGCATGGGCCAGAAGCCCGACGACTGGTTTGCGGTCTTTGCGTGCAGCGCGTGCCACGACAGCCTTGATCGACGGGACGCCGCAACCGCTGGCGAATGGGGTCACGAGGATGCCCTTCGCGCCCTGTATCTGACGCTCAAGCAACAGTTCCGGGACGGCATCTATGTGCCCGGCAGCTAATCCCCCCGCGCAACTGCCTGTCCCCACATCGGACACGCGCGGGCACCTGGGCGGCGGCATGGTCCGCTGTGTCGCCGCCTTTTTCCAAACACAACCGGCAGGAGCCGAGACATGACAAGCATTTTTGCAGACACCCCGAAATACCCCGGCCAGCGTGGCGACCATGCCCGTGTGACCGTTAGTCCGCTTGGCGACGTGCTGATCCGCGCGGTTGATATTGTGGCCGAGGAAGCCGTCACCATCGCGATGACGCCGGATCAGGCTCGGGCGCTGTGTGCCGCGATCCGGGACGCTGCTGATGTGGCGGAAGGCGGTGCCGCATGACCGCCCAGAGCAACAGCAACAGCGGCGGGGCGGCGCTGCCCGACATCGACCCGGAGTTCATCGTCGTCTGTGCCTCGGTCTGGTGCAATGATCGCGGTTACGGCTTCGGCTATGGCTGGGACCGAAAGCGGTTCAACAACCGCAACGATGCCATCAAGCACGGATGGAAGATCCGTGGCTCTGACGATTTCAACATCGGCCAAACCTACGGCGATGACCTGATCTGGTTCGGCTGGATGGATCAGCGTCATTACGAGGACGAGGACACCATGCGCGAGATCGCAGATGCCATCGGCCTGACGTTCGATCCGCGCTGGCATCGGCTGGAGTATTCCAAGGCAACGGGTCGAGTGATCGCCCCCCGCCCCTCTGCCACGGAGGGGAGCGATGGATAAGCGCGCCACCATCACCATCTACCGCTATCCCACCGAGGCCGAGATCATCCGCTGGGCGGGAAGCGCGCTGCGCAATGTCCCGGACGGTAGCCTGACCCGACAGTTCATGCGCGATCTTCTTCGCGATTTCAAAGACGGCCTGTCTGCGCTGGAGGCCCCCGATGGGTGACCCCGCCTGCACCACTTGCACGGCGCTACTGAACGAAGCCCTGAACCTCACCGTTCGCGGTCGGACCTTGGACGGGATACAGCGCCGCGCCGACACGCTGGCCGCGTCGAAGGATCCCGAGGGCTGGCAGGAAAGCGGCCAGTTTGAGCGATACGTCCAGCGCCATAATTGCACCTGCGATCCCTGGCGCGTGATCGAGCATCGCAGTCTGACCCCGCAGCTATGGGTCGAGGATCAATTTCAGCGCGACCTGCACGATTGGGAGACGCGGGCGCGCAAGCATCTGATGGAGAGCGACCATGCCTGACCCTATAGACACGGACGACCTGCGGCGGATGCTGGAAGCGGCAACGCCGGGGCCGTGGATCGCAGACGCCGACTATGAGTTTTCCGGCGTCAAGACCAAGGCCGAAGGGCTGCGGCCGGGCCGAACCCATGGTTATGGCTGCGAGAACGACTTCATTTGCGATCTGAACGATGGCGAATATCACGAGTATGCGTCCGCAGAGGAACAGTCGGCCAACGCCCGCCTGATCGCCCTCGCCCCGCAGCTTGCCGCCGAGGTGCTGCAACTACGCGCCGACCTGTCCGCCCTCCGCGCCCGTGAGGCGGAGATGCGGGCGGCGCTGCGTGGCTTGCTATCGGATTGCGACTTGTCGGCAGATCGCCCGGAGTTCATCGCAGCCCGCGCCGCCCTGCCGCAGCCTGACAGCGGGGAGGGGGCGTGATGGTCGAGATAATCAAGCGAGGTCAGCCAAAGGGCGAACGGGTCCACGACATCACCTGCCGATACTGCGACAGCGAACTTCGGTTTCGGGAGCATGAGGCGAAGATCACTCACGATCAGCGGGAGGGAGACTTCATGACCATCACATGCCCGGTCTGCAAAGGCTCATTGACGAAGGTGTATCACCCATGACCACTAACACCCCCGCGCAGGTGGCCGTGAAGCCGGACCTTCGGGCGACGATTGAGCGTCTAATTGAAGACGCCATGATCGACGCCGAAGTGGATTATCCTGCTGGCAGCGATGCCGGGCACCGTATCTCATGGGATAGCGACAGCCTGCTGAACGGTATCATGGCCCTCATCCCCGCCCCTGCACCCGCTGAACAGGATCCGGTGGCGTGGAATGGACCGGGCGAGAAGCCGCACGAGTATAGCCCCGATTACATGGCGATGGGTGATTGCAGGATTTGCGGCCATACCCGTGATGCACATTATTCCGCGCCGGTCCCTGCCGTGCCGGATGATGTGGCGGAAACAGCGAAGCGGCTGCGGCAGGCGACGTTCGCCAAAGGCAGGATGCGCGGCGGGATTGGTGGTCAGACCATCGAAGCTAGTATGCGCAGCACGTTCCATGAGGTGTCTGCATGGGACTTGGACATTGCCGCCGATGCGCTGGATGCCCAAGCCGCCGAACTGGCACGGCTGCGCGGCTTTGCGGAGTTTGTGACGACATGGGCCATCAGTTTCCGCACGTCAGATCGCGATGAGACAGTATGGACGACAGATCAGTGGCGTGAACTGCGCCGCCAGATTGCCGCTCTCCAGCCCACGGGTGACGCATGATCCATTCGAGTTTCTACAGCCCTGCAGAATACTGCCCCTTGTGCCGTGAATGGATTGGGCCTCGGGAGCGGAAAGGCCCATCTTCTACCAAGGATCATTTCGTTCCGCGTTTCATGGGCGGCACGAAGAAGCAAAGCAACATATGGCGGTTGTGCCGGTCCTGCAATGAGCAGAAAGCCCACCGCTTTCCTACTCCGAAAGAAACGGTGCTTTTCTCAATCTCCAAGGGGTTTTGCATATCATGACCGAACGCACCCTGCGCGAGAAGATCGCGGCGCTGACCTCTTATGATCAATGTCTCAAGCGCCCTCTTGCTATGGTGGAAGCCAGCGACGGCGACGGCAACTGGATTTGCCGCCGATCTGTCCTCGCCATCCTCGACGCCCAGACCGAGCAGCCCGACCTTCAACTTTCGGCGCGGAAAGTTGAAGGTGACGCCCCGGATCAAACCGAAGTTTCGTCCGGCCCCTCTGCCGCGCCCACGGACAACACGGCGCTGGTGGAGGCGCTGGACGTTTGCCTTGAGTGGATCGACGCAGTGCCCAGCGATACCCCGCTACCAGCCATGCCGGGGTTTGACCGGGACTGGGTGGACAACATTAGAAACCGCGCCGCCCTTGCCAGCCGTGAAGCGAAGCCCGCCCCCGATGCGGTGGCAGAGGCGTGTGACCCCGCCAGCATCATCGCCGCCGTATGCAAAGAAATGAACGGCAACGGCTTCACCAGCAAGCCGCGAATCGCTGCCCGCGCAGGCTTTGATCTGTCCAAGTTCAAGGAGCAGAGAAGCGATTACGCAGGCGTGGAAACCGAATGGGTTGATCAGCGCGGCCCCGGCATGTGCGGCGATGATTTCTACGGAACCCTTGCGGTCCCCATCGACGCTGAACGCCTCTTTGTTGTGGAGTATTACACATGACCGGCCCGACCGACGCACCGAAGATCGACACGCAAGCGCCTGGCATCGGCATGACGACCGGCATTGACTTCGGCACCGGCAAAGACACGACGATGCTGACGCTGATGATAGACGGCAAACTTGACCATGCCAGCGCAGACGGACCTTGGGGGCAGGCTATCATCGCCCTCCTAGCCGAACGCGACCTCTCCGCAGCACGAGAAGCCGCAGCCAAACTCGTGCTGACTGAAAAGCTGTATGAAATGACCCGGCGCCGGGATGAATGGAAGCGCAAGGCCGAAGGTTGCGACGAACTCGCCGCAGCCGTGCGTGCCGGGATCAATGACGCCGGGGAACGCAACCTGTCGCGAGTGTTCTTGCGGGGCACTTTGGTTGACAGCGAACGGCGGCTGAAAGATGCGGAGGATCGGGCCGCAGCACGGGAAGCCGCAGCGGTGCGGAAGATGCGGGAGGCGCTGCTGCCGACCATCAAGGCCAACTGCCGCATCTGTGGCGGCTCTGGATATAGCGGCGGATCAGGCGGCACCGGAAATGCCACGACGACGCTTTATCCGTGCGGGCATGGCGTTTTGAACATCCCCCTTCCCGACGCCAGCGCCCTCGACCGCCTGCTGGAAGCTGCCCGCCAGGACGAGCGCACCGCCATCGCCTCCTACATCGGCATGTCCCCCTCCGAGGTCACAGACCGGCAATACCACATGGAGGCGATCCGCACAGGCCGGTATCGGGATGACCCCTTGATGCAGAGGGGCGGGTGGATGGAGGGCGGGGATGGTTGATATAGCCGACCGATACATCAGCAAGGGCGGCAGAACGGCGGGCTATGGCCGAGGCAGCAAGGAGGGCCGGGATGGGTGAACGCGCGATCCTGACATATCAGCCGCGCCTGATGTCAGCATCGGAGGCGGCTCGATATATCGGCATGAGTGAAACGACCCTGCGTTCCCTTGGCCTGCCCCGTCGCGTATGGGGCAAGCGCCGCCTTTACGACCGCTACGACCTCGAGGCGTTCGTCAATGCCATGGGCTATGAAGGCGAACAGATCGACACGGCGGAAAGGGACAGGGAAGAATGCGACAGGCTGTTTGGGGCGGGAAACTGAAAGGCATCCGTCGCCAGAAACGCGGAGACAAGATCGTCCGCTATCATCGGGCCACCGGCATCAGGTTGCCCGATCTGCCCGAGACGCACCCGGATTTCGTCACAGAATGGGCGAAGGCTGAGGCCAAGGCGAAAAGCCCTCTCGAGACTGCGCAGCGCCGCAAGCCGGTTCTGCCAGGCCAGATCGCCGCCGCCGTGCGGGACATGCTGCACGGGGCATGGTTTCGCGGTAAGTCACCGACCTATCAAGGGATGATGCGCCGCCATGCAGAGGACATTGCAGCCAAGTATGGGACGGGCAAGATCAAAGCCGTCACCGCACACAACATTGAAACGGATCTGGGCAAGCTGGACCCCAACCCGGCCAATGACAGGCTCAAGGTATGGCGGGCACTAATGAACCACGCGAAGGTCACGCCGAACCCCGCCCTCGAGGTCAAGCGCCGCACGGTTCGCGTGATCGGCTTCGCGGCATGGGACAGCGACGACATTGCCCTATTCCGCGCCCGCTGGAAGATCGGGACACCGGCTCGAGCCGCATTTGAACTGCTATACTGGACCGCCGCGCGCACGAATGATGCCGTGCTGATCGGGCCGGGGAATATCGGGCCTGACGGTATCTTGTCGTTCGTCCAGTCCAAGACCGGAGGCCGGGCTTATGTCCCGTGGTCGAACCGGCTGCCAGAGTTTGCCGAGGGCTGGGAGGATGAACGGGAAGCGGTCAAGAGCGCCCTGCTAGGCTCGAGCGCAACGTTTCTGGCGGTAGCAGGCAAGCCCCGCAGCGTGAAAGGGCTGGGCAACCTGATAGCGGACGCGGCTCGAGACGCTGGACTGATTGACCGCACAGCGCACGGCCTGCGCAAAGCTCGGTTGACGGCCATAGCCGAAGCTGGCGGCACATCTCATGCGATCATGGCGTGGGGCGGTCATGCGTCACTGGCCGAGGTCGAACACTATACTCGAGCCGCGAAAATGCGCCGCTTGGTCAGCAGGGAACAAGGCCGGAACGTTGTATCATGACGCAGCATGATACACTTTTGCCCGCTAACTGCATGTTTTCAAATGGAGGAAAAAAGTAGTGGCAGCCCGTAGGGGAGTCGAACCCCTCTTTTCAGGTTGAAAACCTGACGTCCTAACCGATAGACGAACGGGCCACTTTCTGGCGCGGCCCGTCTTTACGGGCGGCGTGGGGCGGTGTTTAGGCAAAGGCGCAGGGGGGCGCAAGCGTAAATTTCGAGTGCCGGACAAAAATCTTTGCGCCACGGCAAAGCCCGGGATCTCAGACCAGGGCGGCGCGGTCCGGGGCTGCCAGGGACGCCGCGACGAAGGCCGCGCAGCGGCGGTCGGCCTCGTTCTCGGGGCCCTGCCCCCCAGGGCGGAAGCGCAGGCGGAAGGCGGACAGGCGGGTCGTGGGATCGGCGGGGGGATAGCCGATCCGGGTCAGGCTGT
The DNA here is from genome assembly GCF_900631945.1 of Paracoccus haematequi. GTDB lineage: Bacteria > Pseudomonadota > Alphaproteobacteria > Rhodobacterales > Rhodobacteraceae > Paracoccus > Paracoccus haematequi_A. The sequence continues at coordinate 115,187 of NZ_UZWE01000021.1, read as the reverse complement.
CCTCCAGCGGCAGGTCCGGTCCGCTGCCCCCCGTCAAGGCCAGCCCTTCGCGCGACAGGCGCTGCCAGTCGAAGCGCGGGCCGGGGTCGATCTTGCGGCCGGGCGCCATGTCGGAATGGCCGATCACGCCCTGAGGGCCGATTCCCCAACGGTCCATGATGTCGCGCAGCAGCGCGGCCACGCCGTCCATCTGGCGCAGCGGAAAGGGACGGTCGCCCGGATTGGCGATCTCGATGCCGATGCTGCGGGAATTCACGTCGTCGCGGCCCTGCCAGGCGCCCGCGCCCGCGTGCCAGGCGCGGCGATCCTCGGGGACCAGAGGGTCCGCGCGGCCGTCCTCGTGAACCAGCCAATGGGCGCTGACCTCGGCCACCGGATCGCACAGCCGGGTGCGGGCCTGGACCGCGTCCGCCATGCCGGTGTAATGCAGGACGATCAGTTCCGGGCGCTGCCCGCGCCTGTCGCCATGGTTGGGACTGGGGAAAGCCGCGATCACAGCGGCGGCTGGCCGCCCGTCCGCATCGAGGGGGGAACGATCACGACCGGCGCGTTCGGGCTGCGGGCGGGGGCCGAGGCGGGCGCGGTCGCGGGCGAGGGCTTGACCACCCGCACCTTGCCGACGCCCATGGTCGCGGGGACCGGCACCGGATTGCGGCCCGCGATGTCGGCGCCGGTCGGGGCATAGAAGGGCCGCGTCACCGGAATGGTCTTGGGCGATTCCGCCCCCGTCACCAGGGCCGCCTCGCGCGTGGCGCGATATTCGCCATAGCGGGTCGGGGCGAAGTTGTAGTTGGGATTCCAGCCCAGATGCTCGCCACAGCCGGCCAGGGCCAGCACCGAAAGGATCAGACAGCCGCGCATCATGCCTCCTGGATATGCCATCGACGCGACCCTACCACCAGCGATCGGGCTTGGCCACAAATCCCGCCGCGCGTTCCAGGACAAGGGCGTGGTTCAGCAGATCGCCCTCTTCGAAGGGGCGGCCGAACAGTTGCAGGCCCAGCGGCAGACCCTGCTTGTCCAGGCCGACCGGCACCGCGATCCCCGGCAGCCCGGCCAGGTTCAGCGTGACGGTGAAGACATCGTTCAGATACATCTGCACCGGATCGCTGCTGTCCACCGACCTCAGACCAAAGGCCGCCGACGGAGTCGTCGGCGCCAGGATCGCATCGATGCCGTCGGCGAAGGCCTGGTCGAAGTCGCGCTTGATCAGCGCGCGGACCTTGCGGGCGCGGTTGTAATAGGCGTCATAGAATCCCGCCGACAGGACATACGTGCCGATCATCACGCGGCGCTGCACCTCGGGGCCGAAGCCCTCGGCGCGGGTCTTCTCGTACATCTCGACGATGCCGTCGCCCTGCCCCAGCCTGGCGCGGCGGCCGTAACGCACCCCGTCATAGCGCGCGAGGTTCGACGACGCCTCGGCGGGCGCGATGACGTAATAGGCGGGCAGCGCGTATTTCGTATGCGGCAGGCTGATCTCGACGATCTCGGCCCCGGCCTCGCGCAGCATCTCGGCGCCCTTCTGCCACAGCGCGTCGATTTCCGCAGGCATTCCGTCCACGCGGTATTCGCGCGGGATGCCGATGCGCTTGCCGCGAATGTCGCCGGTCAGCGCAGCCTCGTAATCCGGGACCGGATGTTCGGCACTGGTCGAATCCTGCGGATCGACCGAGGCCATCGCGCCCAGCATGATCGCCGCGTCGCGCACGGTCTTGGTCATCGGCCCGGCCTGGTCCAGGCTGGACGCATAGGCGATCACCCCCCAACGGCTGACCCGGCCATAGGTGGGCTTCAACCCCACGATGCCGGTGAAGGCGGCGGGCTGGCGGATCGAGCCGCCGGTATCGGTGCCGGTCGCGGCCAGGCACAGGTCTGCCGCCACCGCCGCCGCCGACCCGCCCGAGCTGCCGCCGGGCGTCAACTGCCGGTCATCGACCTTCCAGGGGTTCACCGCCGGGCCATAGCAGCTGGATTCGTTGGCCGAGCCCATCGCGAATTCGTCCTGGTTCAGCTTGCCCAGCAGCACCGCGCCCGCGTTCCACAGGTTCTGCGTGACGGTCGATTCATATTCCGGCCGGAAGCCTTCCAGGATCCGGCTGGCGGCCTGGCTGGGCACGCCCTTCACGCAGAACACGTCCTTGATGCCCAACGGAATCCCGGTCAGCGATGTGGCGTCGCCCGCCTTGATCCGCGCATCCGCGGCCTGGGCCATCGCACGCGCGATGTCGGGCGTCTTGTGGACGAATGCGTTCAGCGCGCCTGCGCCTTCGATGGCGGTCAGGCAGGCTTCGGTCAGGTCCAGGGCGGTGGCGTCGCCCTTGCGCAGCGTATCGCGCGCCTCGGCGATGGTCAGGCTGTTCAGATCGGTCATTCCACCACCTTCGGCACGGCAAATAAGCCCTCGCGCGCGTCGGGGGCGTTGGAGAGGATCTTGTCGGCCATCTCTCCGGTGGTCACGACATCCTCGCGCCGCTTCAGGCGCATGGGGGTGACGCCGGTCATCGGCTCGACGCCGGTCACGTCGACCTCGTTCAGTTGCTCCATGAAATGCAGGATGCCGTTCAACTCTCGCGCCAGGGCGGGCAAAGCGGCGTCATCGACCGCGATGCGCGCCAGATGGGCGACCTTGCGGGCCTGATCCTCGGTGATCGACATGACGTTTCCTTTCGTTGGCCGGGGTTTACAGCCCCCGGCGCGCCCCTGCAAGAACCGCGCGCGTCACCGGCGGGGCGCGTCTTTCCTTGAAAGGTCTGCGGATTCCCGTATATATCTGCGGATGACCCCCGATCTTGCGATGAATCCCGAAACCATGCGCGCCGCGGCCGATCAGGCCAGCGGGCTGTTGAAGTCGCTTGGCAACCAGCACCGGCTGATGATCCTCTGCGCGCTAGCCCAGGACGAGAAATCCGTGGGCCAGCTTGCGGCCCTTCTGGGCATCCGCGATTCCACCGTGTCGCAGCACCTGGCGATCCTGCGCCGCGACCGCATCATCGCCGGGCGCCGCGACGGCCAGACAATCTGGTACCGGATCGACAGCGACCCGGCGCGCCGGGTGATGCAGGTTCTGTACGACGCCTTTTGCGGACCACAGGACGCGGCGCCACCGGCTGCGGGCGGCCCCCGCTCCGGGCACCCCGCCTAACGCGCCAGAACGGCCTTCAGCACCCGCGTCAGGTCCGCCTTCGGGGCCGTGCTTTTCGTGATGGCGCGCCAGGCGACGTGGTGGTCGGGGCGGACAAGCAGGCAGCCGTCGTCGCGGATCTCGGACAGGCGCGCCCAGTCGCCGCTGTGATCGACATAGGCCTGGCGCGGGCCGATGACATGGGTGGCGATCTCGATCCCCAGTTCCGCCTCCAGCGCCTCGGCCGCCTGGACCCAAGGCTCGCCGCCCAGGCCGGTCAGCAGCGTGAACCGGCCATGCCCGCACAGGTCCAGCGTCGAGACCTCGGCCCCGGTGTCGTGGCGATACAGCCAGGCATGGGGCAGCCGCGCGCCGGGCCAGGTCGTCGGTTGGTAATGCAGGTCGGCATCCAGCGCGAAGGCGGGTTCGATCTGGCCGTCCGTCACCACCGCATCCGAACGGTAACGCTGGTTCATCTCGACCCCGTGGGCGTCGAATTCGTATTTCTTGAAGGCGATGGCCTTGCGGATCGCCTCGCGCTGCTCCTCGGCCTGGGGGGTGCCCTGGGTGCGGGCTTGCAGGTTCTTCTGCATCTGCTCGGGGCTGACGCCTTCGGCCATGCCAAGCGCGGCGAAGATCGGGCCAGTTTCCCCTATGGACTGGTTGGCGCGGGTGACGATCTGTTTCGCAATCGGCGCGCGTTCGGCGTCATAGCTGTCCAGCAGGCGTTCGCCCGCCTGTCCGCGCAGCACCATCGCCAGTTTCCAGGCCAGGTTGAACGCGTCCTGGATCGAGGTGTTGGATCCCAGCCCGTTCGACGGCGGATGGCGGTGGATCGCGTCGCCCATGCAGAACACCCGGCCCTGGCTGGTGCGGGTCGCGTAATAGTTGTTCACCGTCCAGGTGTTCGCGGACAGAAGCTCGATTTCCAGATCGGGATCGCCGATCAGCTGGCGCGCGACGCCGGTGGCGAATTCGGGCGTGACCTCGGGTTCGGGACCGTTGATGTCATAGCCCCAGACGATCAGCCATTCGTTCCAGGGCCGCACCATCCGCACCAGCCCCATGCCGATGCCACCGACATCGGCGCCGGGCTGCATCACCCAGTAAAGGACGCTGGGCCGATGGGCGACGTATCGCGACAGATCCGCCCGGAACAGGATGTTCATGCTGCCGCCGACGCCCATCCTGCCCTCGAACGGCAGGCCCGCATGGTCCGCCACCAGCGACTTGCCGCCATCGGCGCCGACCAGATATTTCGAGCGGATGGTGAATTCGCGGCCCGTCAGCCGGTCCAGACAGGTCGTCGTCACCCCGGTCGCATCCTGGTCGTGGCGCAGGTATTCGGTGGACATGCGCGCCTGCGTGCCGCGCTGGCAGGCGGTCTTGAACAGCAGCGGCTCCATGAAGGTCTGCGGCAGGTCGTTCATCTTCGTGGGCGAGGACATCAGGTGTTCCGCCTTGGACAGCGGATGGTTGCCCCAGGCCTTCATCCGGCCGATTTCCTCGCCCGCCAGGCTTTCGCAGAAGATGTTCTCGCCCATCAGATCCTGATGGGTGGCGAACATGTAGGCCTCGTCCTCGACCTCTCGGCCCAGGTCGCGCAGCACCTCCATGGTCCGCTGGTTGGTGATATGGGCGCGCGGCGTGTTGGCCAGCCAGCGATAGCGGTTCACCGCCATGTTGGCGATGCCGTAGCTGGACAGCAACGCCGCCGTGGCCGAGCCTGCGGGGCCGGTGCCGATGATCAGCACATCGGTGGAAATGTCTGCCATGAAGTCCTCCCAGGGATATGCAGCAGCGGGGCGGGCCTCCCTGCCCGCGCCCAAGGATCAGGTGGCGGGCCGGTCGCCCGCCCAAGCGGCCTGCAACAGGCCGCGGATGCCGTCGCGCGTCACCGGGCGCGGGTTCCAGTAGGGATTGGCCGAGGCCAGGTCTGCCGCCCGGTCCAGGTCGGCTTCCTTCAGCCCCAGGTCGCGCAGAGCCAGGGGCGCCCCGGCGTCGCGGGCGAAATGCCACAGGCCTAGGCCCGGATCGCCATGGCCGAACAGCTCCGTCACCGGCGCCAGCAGGTCGGGCACCGCAACCGCGTTGAACGCCAGCGCATGGGGCAGGATCACCGCATGGGTTTCGGCATGCGGCAGATCGAAGCTGCCGCCCAGCGTGTGGCACAGCTTGTGATGCAGCGCCATGCCGACCTGTCCCAGCACCGTGCCGCACAGCCATGCGCCATACAGCGTCTGCCCCCGCGCGGACACATCATCGGGCCGCGCCGTCACCTGGGGCAGGCTGTCGCGAAAGGCGCGCAGCCCCTCGACCGCCATCAGCGAGGATAGGGGCGAACGGTCGCGCGCATAAAGCCCCTCGGCTGCATGGGCCATCGCGTTCAGGGCACTGGTCACGGTCATCCCGACCGGCAGGCTGGTCACCAGTTCGGCGTCATAGAGGATCACCTCGGGCTGGACCTTGGGGCTGGTCAGCGTGGTCTTCACGCCGTTTTCGGTCTGGCCTAGGATCCCTGTCGCCTCGGACCCCGCATAGGTGGTGGGCACCACGATCTGCGGCAGGGCGGTGCGCAGGGCGATGGCCTTGCCCAGGCCCGTGGTCGATCCCCCGCCGACCGAGACCAGCACATCCGCGCCCAGGTCGCGCGCCACCGCCGTGGCCTGTTCGGAAATGTCCACCGGCGTGTGCATCGCCGCGCCGGTGAAACGGCCGACCGCCGCGCGCCCGCACAGCGCCGCGAAATCGTCGGCCAGGGCGGCCTGCTGCGGCGTGGTCAGGATCAGCGCCCGGCGGGCGCCCAAGGCCTCGATCTCCTCGGCGACGGCCTTACAGATACCGGCGCCGAAACGGACGCGGACCGCCGCGCTGCGGGCGGTGAATTCATCGCGGTAAAAGGACATGGCCCCTCTCTTTCCTGCGAATAACTCTATTGCGGCGAAACAGGAATATTGATCGGATATGCGCGCCGTAATATAGCGTCATGCTATGAAGCTCGACAGCGAACACCTGGAGATCCTGGCGGCCATCGTCGAACAGGGCGGCCTGACCGAAGGGGCCGAGGCCTTGGGCAAGTCGCAGCCCTCGGTGTCGCGGTCGATGGCGCTGTTGGAGGCGCGGATCGGCCTGCCGCTGTTCGAGCCGGGGCGCCGTCCCCTGCGCCCGACCGAACTGGGCGCCAGCCTGGCGCGGCTGGGCAGCCGCATCCACCGCGCCAACAAGGAAGCCAGCCTGCTGGTGCAACGCTATCGCCAGGGGCTGGCGGGGCGGCTGAGGGTCGGCGGGTCGCCGATCTTCATGGACGGGGTGGTCGCCTCGATGATTGCGGAATTCCAGTCGCGCCACGCCGATGTGCAGATCGACCAGTCCTATGGCTATCTGAACCAGCTCGAGGCCGGGCTGCGGAACGGCGGGCTGGACGTGGCGATCCTGCCGCTGCATCCCGGACAAGTGCCGCCGGATCTGGAATTCACGCCGCTGCTGTCGGGCAACAATGTCATCACCTGCCGCGCCGGTCATCCGCTGACCCGCACCCGAGGCATCACGCTGAACCATATCGCGCCCTATGCCTGGATCGCGCCGCCCATCGACAGCCCGCTGTATCGCGACCTGCAACGGGCGCTGAAATCCATCGGGCAAGAGGATTTCCGCGTGAACTTCTCGGGCGGGACGCTGGCCTCGATCCAGTCCGTGCTGACCGGATCGGACGCGCTGACGGTGCTGCCCTATTCGGTGGTGTTCCTGTCACGCCGCACCATCCCGCTGGAGGCGCTGCCGCTGAAGATCGACCATGCCGAACGCCAGTTGGGCATCCTGCGGGTGTCCGACCGCCAGTTGCCCCCTGCCGTGCGGCAGTTGACCACCTTCCTGCTGGCCGAATGCCAGCGGTTGCAGGCGCGGATGGACCATGACCAGCAGATCACGCGGCGGCGCGGCTGATCATTTCAGCGCCACATAGGTCGCCGCGTCAAGCTGGGCGATCCTGACCGCGACCGTCAACCCGCTGGCCCGCGACAGGCTGTCGCGCGTCCCGGCCGCCACCTGTTCCAGCCGGTCGCGGGTCCGCGAGGGGCGCGGCATCAGGTGCAGTTCGGCGTTGATCCTGGGCTGGTCCGGCAGGCCCAGCACCGGCAGCACCGCGAACTGGCAGGCGTCGGGCGCGACCTCCAGCAGATCGCACAGCATCGCGCGCAGATCGGGCAGCAGGTCGGATACGGCCGGGCGCACGGCGTCATAGCAGGCCTGGTCGATATAGATCTTGACGTTGGGCATGGCGGCCTCAGACCGGAACCAGGACGAAATCGAAGGGCGACCGCCACTGCGTGTCGCCACCCTCCAGCCGTTCATAAGGGGCGACCAGGGTGTCCTTGACGCCGAACACCGCGTCCGAGGTCAGGTATTCGTCCCCGCCCACGAAGGTATGCGTCACCAGCCGCTGATAACCCGGTGCGGTGACCAGATAGTGCATATGCGCGGGCCGATAGGGGTGACGGCCCAGATGGGCCAGCATCTGCCCCACAGGCCCGTCATCCGGGATCGGATAGCTGACCGGCTTGATACCGACAAAGCTGTATCGTCCGTCCGGCCCGGTAATGAAGCGGCCCCGGTTGTTCCATTTCGGCTGAATGCCCGGCTGCTGCACGTCATAGAAGCCGTCGGCATTGTCGGACCAGACATCCACCGTCGCGCCTTCGACGGGGGAGCCGTCCAGATCCAGCACCCGCCCCTCGAACAGGCAGGATTCGCCCTTGCCGTCCAGGCTGATGGAGTCGCCCATCTGGCGGATCGGCGCGCCGTCCACATGGAAGGGGCCGAAGACGGTGTTTTCGGTCGCACCCTGGGGGCGGCGGTTGTTGATCGCATCGACCAGCATCGACACGCCCAGCACGTCCGACAATAGGATGAATTCCTGCCGTTCCCCCGAACAGATCTGGCCGGTGCGGGTCAGGAAGCCGATCCCGTATTCCCATTCCTGCTGGGTCAGGCCGACATCCTTCACGAAGTCATGCAGGTGTCGGACCAGGCTTTCCATGACCGTCGCCAACCGAGGATCGGTTCCGGGGCCCATACGGCCGTTCACGGTGGCGGTTGAATTGGCTTCGGTGAAATAGCTCACGGGTCTTCCTCCTCAGGATTCGGGTGTCGGGACGGGCCGGGGCGCGGCATGGGACAGCGGCACGGGATCCAGGCCGGTGCGTCGGGTGAAGCCGCCCCACAGGCCGCGCCGCGCGAACAGCATGATCGCGATGCCGATCAGCCCCAGGACGATCAGATAGACGGTGCCGTAATCGGCCAGCAGGGTTTGCAGGCCATAGAAGACCAGCACCCCGACGACAGGGCCGGGCAGCGTGCCGATGCCGCCGATCACGACGATGAAGATGACGAAGGCCGTCCAGTCCAGCAGCGAGAACGCGGCGTCCGGCGAAATCCGCCCGATCTGGATGAACAGAAGCCCGCCGCAGATCCCGGTGCCGAAGGCCGTCAGCAGAAAGACCAGCGCCTTCAGGCGCACCGGGTCCACCCCGACCGACCGCGCCGCAACCGGATTGTCGCGCACCGCCTGCAAGCCCAGTCCCATGCGCGACCGCAGGAAGGCCCAGCTTGCCGCCAGCATCGCCGCCGCCAGCGCCAGCGCCAGCCAATAGGTCAGCGCATCGACCGCCGCCGCCTTCGATCCGCCGATCAGCGCGCGGATCGCCTCGATCCCCGGCATGTCCTGCACGGCGGCTTTGGGCAGCGCGGTGCCGGTGCCGCCGCCAAGCGCCTTCCACTGGCCAAGGGCCAGTCGGGCAATGTCGGCCACCGCCCAGGTGCCGATGGCGAAATAGGCGCCGTTCAGGCGGAAGGTGAAAAAGGCCACCGGCACGGACAGGGCCATGGCGGCCAGCCCGCCGACCAGCAGGCCCGCCAGCGGATCCATGCCCCCCAGGATGACGCAGGCGAACATGCCGTAGGCGCCGATGCCCACGAAAGCCTGCTGGCCCACCGAGATCAGCCCGGCAAAGCCCGCCAGCATGTTCCAGTTCAGCGCCAGCACCAGCAGGCACAGCACCATGAACAGATCCTGCACCAGCGCGCGGCTGCCGATCACCGGCAGCGCCGCCAGCAGGACCACCGCCACGATCAGCATCGCGGGAGGAAGCAGCGTTCTCATGGTCCACGCCCTCCTAATCATTGGCGCGCGGAAACAGCCCGCGCGGGCGCAGCAGCAGCACGGCCACGAAGGCCAGGTGCCCCGCCAGGATCTGCCATTCGGGGTTCAGCGCCGCGCCCAGGGCTTGGGCCACGCCGATCACCATGCCCCCGGCCAGCGTGCCCCACAGGCTGCCCAGGCCGCCGATGATCACCGCCTCGAAGGCGTAAAGCAGCCGCGCCGGTCCTGTCGAGGGGTCGAAATTCGCCCGCGCGCCCAAGTAAAGCGCGGCGATCGTCGCCACCACCAGCGCGATGCCGGTCGCCACGGCAAAGACGCGCTGCGGCCGGATCCCCATCAGCTGCGCCGTCACCGGATCGTCCGAGGTGGCCCGGAAGGCGCGGCCAAGCGCGGTGCGATAGAACAGCCGGTTCAGCCCGAAGACCACCGCCACGGCCGAGCCGAAGGTCACAAGCGGCATCACCCCCAGGTTCACCGGCCCCAATGCCAGGGACTGCGCCTCGACGGGGCCGATCGGCAGCTTGCGGCTGTCGGCGGAAAACCCCATCAGCAGCGTGTTCTGGATCACCACAGACAGCCCGAAGGTGACCAGCAGCGGCGGCAGGATGTCCTCGCCCAGCACGCGGTTCAGAAGGGCGGTCTGCAACAGCCAGCCCAGCGCGAACATCGGCGGCAGGGCAAGCGCCGCGGCCAGGAGGGGATTCAGCCCGGTCGCCGTGCCGATCCCCAGAATCAGATAGGCGCCCAGCACGATCAGGTCGCCATGCGCCAGGTTGACCAGCCGCATGATCCCGAAGACCAGCGACAGACCGGCCGCGAACAGGGCGTAAAGCCCGCCCAGCATCAGTCCCTGGATCAGCGTGTCCAGCCAGATCATCCCTGTCTTACCCCGAAATAGGCGTCGTGGATCGCCTCGCGCCCCAGATCGGCGGGGGCGCCCGACAGGGTGATCCGACCCTCCATCATGCAATGCACGCGGGTGGCGACCTTCAGCGCCTGGCCGATGTCCTGTTCGACCACGACGATGGCGGTGCCGCTGTCGCGGATGGCCGGGAAAGCGGCATAAATCTCGCGGATCACCACCGGGGCCAGGCCCAGCGAGAGTTCATCGCACAGCAGGACGCGGGGGTTCGCCATCAGCGCCCGGCCGATGGCGACCATCTGCTGCTGGCCGCCCGACAGGGCGGTGGCGGGGTGGTCGCGGCGGTCGCGCAGCACCGGGAACAGGTCATGGATGCGCGGCAGCGTCCAGAAGCCGCTGCCCTGCCGGGCATGGGCGCCGATGCGCAGGTTTTCCTCGACCGTCAGGCTGGGGAACAGCCGCCGCCCTTCGGGGACCATGGCGACGCCCGCGTGCAGGATCTCGGGCGCGGCCATCCGGTCCAGCCGCTGCCCGTCCAGCAGGACCGACCCGCCGGTGACCCGCGCGATGCCGGTGATCGCCCGCATCAGCGTGGTCTTGCCCGCGCCGTTGGCTCCGATGATCGCCAGGGTCTGGCCTTGATCCAGCGTCAGATCGACGCCGAACAGGGCCTGGAAATCGCCGTAATGGGCGGTCAGCCCGGTTACCTGCAACAGCGCGCTCATGCCTCGATCCCCAGATAGATCTCGCGCACCTCGGGGGCGGCCATGACCTGGTCGGGCGGGCCGATCATCAGCACCCGGCCGAAGTTCAGCACCATCAGCCGCGTCACCACCGCCGTCAGCGCGTGCAGCACATGCTCGATCCACAGGATCGCGGTGCCCTCGGCGTGGATGGCGCGGATGGTGGCGACCAGTTCGCCGCATTCGGCCTCGGTCAGCCCGCCCGCGATCTCGTCCAGCAGGATCACGCGCGGCTTCGTCGCCATGGCGCGGGCCAGTTCCAGCCGCTTGCGGCTGAGCAGCGGCAGGCCCCCCGCCTTGCGGTCGGCCAGGGCCGCCAGCCCGGTGCGGCGCAGGATGTCCATGCAGTGGCCGGGCGCCTGCGCGGCATCGACGCCGCCGCCGAAGCGCGCCGCGACCAGCAGGTTTTCATAGACCGACAGGTGGCCGAAGGGCTGCGGGATCTGGAAGGACCGGCCGATGCCGCTGGCGCAACGCTGCATCGGCGTTTCGGCGGTGATGTCGCGCCCGTCCAGGCCGATGCCGCCCCGGTCGGGACGCAGGCTGCCGGTGATCAGGTTGAACAGCGTCGATTTCCCCGCGCCGTTCGGGCCGATGATGCCCAAGGCCTCGCCGGGGGCCAGGTCGAAGCTGACCGCCTCGGCCACGGTCAGCGCGCCAAAGCGCTTCGACACGTCCCGCAGCGACAGAATTGCCATGGCTCCCCCTTCCCCTTCGGATTGCCCTTGGGCAGCCTAAAGACAGGCCAGGGCGGATTGGATCGGATGATCCGGCGGCAATATCGCCTTGCGTTATGAAGGTGCGCCCAGAGGGTCAGCGGAACACATCGCGCGGATCCTCGTCCATCAGCGTCAGGCTGGCATGGCCGTCCGCCGCCTCGCGCAGGCGGTGCCAGCGCCGGTCCAGATAGATCAGCGATTCCAGTTCAGGCGCGCCGGGGGGATGGCCCGCCGCACCCTCCAACAGTTCCGCGACCACGACGGTCGCGCCCTCGACTGGCAACGACCCGATGATCCGCCCCCGGAACCAGGTCGCCACGCGGTCATAGCGCGGCTCGCCCGAGGGCAGGCGCCGCCAGGCGATGCCGGGGCCGAAACGGTCCGCGCCCGGCGTCGCGCCCAACTGCGCCAGCGCCAGATCGTCATAGCGCAGCAGATGGACGACCACCGCGCCCGCCTGCAACACCGCCGCCGTCGACCCCGACCGAGACGACAGCGAAAAGGCGACCGTGGGCGGTTCCGCGCTGACCGAGATCAGCGAGGATACGGTCATCGCCACGGGCCGGTCGCCCGGATCGGCGGTGATGACGGCCACCCCGGCGGGATGGCAGCGGAAAGCCTCGCGAAAGGCCTGCGAAAGCGGTTGGTCGGTCATCGGCGCGCTCCGGGTTTGGTGCCGGGCCAGGGTGCCCCGGCCCGGCGCATGGCTTATTTCTTCTCGATCAGGTCGTAGAACTGCCAGACCCGGTCGGACCACTGTCCGCCCAGATCGCGCCCGGCCGAGGTGACCAGCGACGGCGCCACGGTGAAGTGGTTCGCCGCCACCATCATGTCGCGGAAGGTCCGCTGGATCACGCCGGCGCGCAGCCCCGCCCCGCCCGAGGCGCGATAGGCGAAGTTGCACACATCGACGCCGACCTCGTGGATCTGCGCCTTGGCCAGATGGACCAGGCTGATCTGGCGGGTGGTCATCATCTGCCCGCTTTCGGCCAGATGCTCGATCTCGGCCCAGACCTCCATCACAAAGGCGCGGGCGGCGCGATAGGCGGCCTCGGCGCGGCCGTAATCGTACCAGAACTTCTCGCTTTCGCCGATCAGCCCGGCGCGGCCGGATTTGGACCGCGCGAAGCCCGCGATCTCGTCCAGCATCCGCCGCCCGGTGCCCATCGCCCAGCCGGTATGGCCGATGGCGGCCAGCCCGACGATGCCCAGGCTGAACAGTTCCTTCAGCCGCTGCGGCGGCGCGGTCAGGATCGGGAACACCAGATCCTCGGCGATGAACACATCCTCGGCGGAATAGTCGATGGACCCGGTGCCCTTCAGCCCCAGCACGTCCCAGTTGCCAAGCTGCTTGTGTTCCGGGATCGGCGCATGGGCGCACATGACGATGACATTGCCCGCCTCGTCCTTGGCGGGCTTGCCGGTGCCGTCGTCCACGAAGCAGGCCGAATGCGACCAGGTGGCATGCGAAAAGCCCGAGCCATAGCTCCACTTGCCGGTCAGCGTGTATCCGCCCTCGACCTTCTTCAGCATCCCCAGCGGCGCGCCCTGCCCCGAGAATCGGTTCTCGGTGCCCGGCGCGAACAGCCGTTCCACCGCGCTGTCGGGCAGGAAGGCCGCCGACATCGCGCCGATGCAGCAATGCACCATCGACACCCATCCGGCCGAGCCGGAATGATAGCTGACGGCTTCCAGCAGTTGCAGCACCTCGGTCGGGCGCATCTGCGCGCCGCCCAGTTCCTCGGTCGCCAGCAGATGCGAGAAGCGCAGGGGTTTCAGCAGGGCGAAGGTCTCGGGCGTCAGTTCGCCTGCCGCCTCGTCGGCCGGGGCATTGGCTTCAAGCTGCGGGCCGATCTGGGCGATCCGTTGCAGCATATCGCGGTAATCGACGCTCTTGCCCCAATAGCTGTGGTTCATGGGCTTGTTCATTTGCTCCTCCTCAGGGTCGGTTCAGGCGGCGAGGAAATCGCCGATTGTCTTCAGGGTCTCGGGACGTTCCTGCGGCACAAGGTGGCCGGTGTCGGGAACGGACAGGAACTGCGCGGCGGGCAGGTTTTCCAGCCAGATCGGCGCCTGCGAGGCGGGCAGCAGCCGGTCCCGTTCGCCCCAGACCAACAGGGTCGGATTGGTGATCCGCGCCATGAAGCGGCGCAGGTTCGGATGGCCCATGCCGAAGGGCGCGCAAAGCCGCCCGACCAGATCGCCTTCCCGCGCGCGGTCGGCGCCGAAGGATTCGGCAAATGCCGGATCGCTGCCGTCGGGGAAAAAGCGCGCGGCGACCGCCGGGTCATGGGTCAGATAGCCGGGGAAATCCTGCGGCGCGATGCCGCCAAGCGGGGTCGCCGGATGCGCGGGATCGTTCAGCCCGGCGGGCGCGATCAGCACCAGCTTGTCAAAGCGGTCCCGCGCGATGGCGGCCAGTTCGGTGGCCATCCAGCCGCCCATGGAAAAGCCCATCAGATGCGGCTTTTCGGCCAGGTCCAGCACGTCCAGCAGGTTCAGGTAATGCAGCAGCATGTCCGAGATGTCGGCCACATGCGGCGCGGGACCCGACAGCCCCATGCCCGGATGGCTGGGCAGCAGCACGCGGAAGCGGTCGGCAAGACCTTCGGCGAAATCGAAACCCTCCAGCGTCGCCGCGCCGTGCAGGAACAGGACCGGCCTGCCCCGGCCCACGGCCTTCACCACCGTCCGCACGCCGCCGATGTCGTATTCCAGCGTTTCAAAGTTCACGGCCATGTCTATTCTCCTAAGTACAGTTCGGGCTGGATCAGCACCTTGCATTGCGTGGTGCGGCGGCGCAGGGATTCGAAGACCTGCGGCACCTGCGACAGGCCGATGCGGTCGGTGACGATCGCCTGCGGCGCGAAGGGGCGGGCGGCCAGGGCGTCCAGCGCCACGCCGAATTCGTTGCGCTGATGGAAGAAGACGCTGAAGATCAGGTCGATTTCCTTGGACAGCGCGACAAAGGGATCCCAGTCGTCGCCGCCGATGCACAGCCCGACGCCGATCACCTTGCCTTGCAGCCGCACCGCCTGGGCCGCGGCCTGCAACAACCCGCGCTTGCCCACGCATTCGAAGACGATATCCGGCGCGCCGCCGCACAAATCGGCCAGGCTTTCGGGCAGCGCGGGGCCGGACAGCGCAAATCCCGTGGCCCCCAAGGCCAGCGCGCGGGCCTGCTGATGGTCGTGCAGGTCGGCCATCACCACATGGCTGGCGCCCATGCGCCGCGCCCAGAAGGCGACCAGCAGCCCGATGGGCCCGGCGCCCAGCACCGCCACCCGGTCGCCGGGTTTCATGCCGGACCGGACGATGCAATGCAGCGCCACCGCCAGCGGCTCGGCCAGGGCGGCGTCGGACAGCGCCACGCCGTCGGGCAGGCGGTGGCACTGGCGCGCGGCGACGGTGACGTAATCGGCATAGCCGCCGCCGATCAGCACCATATCGGGACAGCGCGCCGGATCGCCCGCCAGACAGCGCGGGCACCGGCCGCAGCCGCGCATCGGCACCACCGCCACCCGGTCGCCGGGGCGCAGGTCGCGCACCTCGGCGCCCGTTGCCGCCACCTCGCCCGCGATCTCGTGGCCCAGCACGAAGCCCGGCCCGATGCCGAAGGGGGCGGGATCCTCGGTGATGTGCAGGTCGCTGCCGCAGATGCCGCAACCGGCGACGCGCAGCACCACCTCGTCCGGGGCGGGCGCGGGATCGGGGCGGGTGCCCGTGCGCAGCGGCTGGCCCACCGCGTCGAAGATGACTGCCTTCATGGCTTGTCCCTTTCCAGAACCAGGTGGCGGCGGATCGGGAACCAGGGCGCATCCCAGCGTTTCGAGATCATGCCCCAGATGCCCGTGCGGGCATAGAGCGCGACCAGCACCGTCATCACGCCCAGCACGACGAAATAGCTGGCGCCGTATTCGCCGAACCAGCGGTCCGCGATGAAATAGATCAGCGTGCCGATCAGCACCCCCTCGATCGAGGCGATGCCGCCGACCATGACGATGAAGATGGCGAGGTTCGACCACATCGGATCGAAGGCCGAGGGCGGGTTGATGCGCAGTTGCGCCATGAAATAGACCGCGCCGACCAGCCCGCAGCCCACCGCCGCCGCGACATAGATCAGAAACCGCAGCCTGCGCACGTTCACGCCCTGGCTGGCCGCCGCCACCGGATTGTCGCGCATGGCGATCAGCGCCAGCCCGAAGCGAGACCGCAGGAACCAGTAGCTGCCGCCGATGCTGACCAGGACCAGCAGCGCGCAGAACAGCGACATGGCGATATTGCGCTGAAAGGCGGAATAGTCCTTCATCACCGACAGCGACATGCCCGCCCCCGCATTCACCCATGACAGGTTCGAGGCGACCAGCCGGAACACCTCGGCCACGACCCAGGTGCCGATGGCGAAATACGGCCCGTCCAGCCGGTGCAGCAGCAGATAGCAGGGCACGGCCAGCACCAGCGGCACCAGAAGCGACAGGAAGACCGCCAGGAACGGGTTCACCCCGAAGGTCTGGGCCAGCACGAACAGCGCATAGCCCGCCGCCCCCATGAAGGCCTGCTGGCCCACCGACACAAGGCCCGCATAGCCCGCCAGCAGGTTCCACATCTGCGCCACGGCGATATAGCAGCACAGTTCCAGCACCATGCGGATGGTGCCGGTCCTGGCCCACCAGGGCATCGCCGCCAGCCCGATCACCGCCAGCACGAACAGCGCCAGCGCCACCCGCCCCGAGGCGGTCTGCCGCCGGATGGACACCTGCATCGGCATCATGGCAACCATTGTCATGTCTCAGGCCCTTCCGAACAGGCCCTGCGGGCGCGTCGCCAGCACGAGCAGAAAGACGATATGGCCGGCCAGGACGCCAAAGCCGGGGTCGATGCGGAAACCGATGGCCTGCGCCACGCCCAGGACCATGGCGCCCAGGAAGGCCCCCCAGACCGACCCCATGCCGCCGATGATGACCGCCTCGAAGGCATAGATCAGCTGCGCGCCGCCATCGGCCGGGGCCACGGTGGAGCGCAGCGACTGGAACACCGCCGCAAAGCCCAGGATGCCGACCGCGATGGCCGTGGCCGAGGCATAGACGGCGCGCGGGTTGATGCCGGTCATCGACGCCGCCTCGACATCCGAGGCCGCCGCCCGCAGCGCCCGGCCGAAGCGCGTGCGCTTCAGCATCAGGTCCAGCCCCCAGGTCAGCGCGACCGCGACGGCCAGCACGATCACCGGCAGAAGGCCGATATAGATGCCGCCGATCTGCACCGACCGGCTTTCGATCCCGCCACCCGGCAGCGACCGGCTGTTGGCCGACCAGATCTGCAGCATCAGGTTCTGCAAGGCCAGCGACAGCCCG
Organism: Paracoccus haematequi; assembly: GCF_900631945.1. GTDB lineage: Bacteria > Pseudomonadota > Alphaproteobacteria > Rhodobacterales > Rhodobacteraceae > Paracoccus > Paracoccus haematequi_A. The sequence goes on along the minus strand of NZ_UZWE01000021.1, from coordinate 98,231 downwards.
AAGGTCGCGATCAGCGAGGGCAGCGGATCCTCGCCCACCACCCGGTTCAGGACGGCCTTTTGCAGCAGCCAGCCCAGCCCCACCGCCAGCGGCACCAGCGCCGCCATGACGGCCAGCGGGCCGAGGCCAAAGGACGAGGCAAGCGAGATTCCCACCAGCGACAGCAGGATCACCAGATCGCCGTGGCTGACGTTCACGATCTTCATCACCCCGAACATCAGCGCCATGCCCAGCGCGTATTGCGCATACATGCCGCCCAGCAGAACGCCCTGGATCAGCGCGTCAAACCACTGCATGGGAACCTCCGAAATAGGCCTGGCTGATCTGGTCGCGCGTGACCGATCCCGAGGGGCCGGTCAGCGTCACCCGCCCCTCCAGCAGGCAGTAAAGCCGGTCCGACGCCGACTGGGCCAAGCCCACATCCTGTTCCACCAGCACGACCGAGGTGCCCTGCGCCCGGATCTCCGGCAGGGCGGCATAGATTTCGCGGATCACCTTGGGCGCAAGGCCCAGGCTGATCTCGTCGCACAGCAGGACGGTCGGCTGGCACAGCAGCGCCCGGCCGATGGACACCATCTGCTGCTGCCCGCCCGACAGGCTTTGCACCGGGGTGCGGGCCTTTTCGTTCAGGATCGGGAACAGCCGGTGCAGCCGCGACAGCGACCAGCCGCCCCTGCGGCCCAGCCGGTCCGCCTGATCGACGGCGACGCGCAGGTTGTCCTGGACCGACATGCCGGTAAACAGCCGCCGCCCTTCCGGGACAATGGCCACGCCCCGCTGCACCATGCGGTCGGCCGGAGTGCCGCCGATGGGCTGGCCGCCCATCCGCACCATGTCGGACGCGACCGGCAGCAGCCCCATCACCGCGCGCAGGAAGGTGGATTTGCCCGCGCCGTTGGCGCCGATCAGCGCCACCGCCTCGCCCTGGCCGATCTGGAAGTCGATGCCGTAAAGCGCCTGGAAATCGCCATAGCGCGCCACCAGGCCATGCGTGGACAAAACGGCGCCGGTCATCCCTCGATCCCCATATAGACGCGCTTCACGTCCGGGTCGGCGATCACGGCATCGGGCGCGCCCTCGGCGATCTTCTCGCCGAAGTTCAGCACCATCAGCCGGTCGGCCACCGCCAGCAGCGCGTGCAGCACATGTTCGATCCAGACGATGGTCACGCCGCGGTCGCGGATGCGGCGCACCAGCGCCACCAGATCGCGGGATTCGTCGTCGGTCAGCCCGCCCGCGATCTCGTCCAGCAGCAGAAGCTGCGGGTCGGATGCCAGCGCGCGGGCCAGTTCCAGCCGCTTGCGGTCCAGAAGCGTCAACCCCCCGGCGCGCAGGTTGGCCTTGCCCGCCAGTTCGCAGTCCTCCAGCACCTGCGCGCAAAAGCCATAGCTGTCGCGTTCCGACCGGCCGCCCCCGAAGGTCGATGCGACCAGCAGGTTCTCGAACGTGGTCATGCCGGAATAAGGGCGCGGGATCTGATAGGTCCGCCCGATCCCCATCTTGCAGCGCCGGAACGGCGGCTCGCCCTTCAAGGGCACATCGCCCAGGCGGATTTCACCGCCCGAAGGGCGGATGTCGCCGCTGATCATGTTGAACAGCGTGGTCTTGCCCGCGCCGTTCGGACCCAGGATGCCCAGCACCTCGCCGCGATGCACGTCGAAGCTGACGCCGTGCAGCACCCGCACCGCACCGAAGCTTTTCGACACGTCGCGCGCGGAAAGGTGAATCTCCGTGGCCATCCCGATCCTTTCGGCCTGTTCGGTGGTGTCGCGCATGGTCACCAGGCGATCGGGACGATCTTCTGTTCCGGCGGGAACAGCTGGTTGACGGTGTTGTCGACGATCTTCAGGTCATAGGGCCAGTCGGCGCCCTTGACCCATTGCCCGCCGAAGATCGGCATGGTGCAGATGTTCTTGTGCGGCGTGCCGCCGAACCGGACCGGGCCGCAGACGGTGGACAGGTCGGTCGCCGCCATCGCCTCGCGGTTGGCCTCGCGGTCCAGGGGATCGGCCGAGCGTTTCAGGATGTCGATGGCCACCTCGATCAGGGCATGGGAATAGCCCAGCGGCTGGGTCCACTGGCGCTTCTGGTCGGCCTCCCACTGGTCGGCGATCTGGCGTCCGGTCTGGCCCGTCAGCGAGGACTGGAACGGGAAGGCCGGGGTCCACCAGACCTCGGTGGTCATGCCGTCGCCCAAGGCCCCCATCGCCTCGACCCCGCCGGGGAACAGCAGCGCCGCCGCGACCGTGATGGCCTTGGGCTTGAACCCTTGCTGGTTGCACTGGGTCACGAAGGTCTTGAGGTCGTCGGGATAGGCGATGCCGCCGATGATCTCGCAGCCTTTGGCCTTGAATTCCGCGATCTGGGCGGAAAAGTCGTTGGTGCGCGGTTGGAAATAGCCGGGGATCACCACCTCGTATCCGGCGGCGCGGGTCGGCGCGGGCAGGCCGTAATCCTCGTTCCCCCAGGTCTCGCCGTCTATGTTCTGCGGGAACAGCATTCCTACGACCTTGTTGCTGTCCAGCCCGTTCCACAGCCCGACATAGGTGTTCAGCGCCTCGTCCAGGCCCCAGAAGAAATGATAGGTCCAGTCGAATTCGCCGCCGCCGCGCGGCATGATGACCGCCTGCCATGGCGCCCCGGCCGAGATGCAGGGGGTTTCGTACAGTTCCGACTGCTCCATGACCGGCAGGATCGTGTCGGTGGTCGAGGCGGGCACCATCAGATGCACCTCGTCGTTCAGGATCAGGTCGCCCGCGATCTCGGCCGCCTTGTTGGGGTTGGACTGGCTGTCGCGCTCCAGGATCTCAAGTTCATAGGTGCTGCCATTGGCGGCGGTGATGGTGCCCCCCAGCACCGCGCGGATCTTCTGGACGGTATAGCCGTCGGTTTCCCCGAACAGCCCCAGCGGGCCGGTCGCGGGGGTGATATAGGCCATCCTGATCCTGCCCGCCGTCTGCGCGCGCAGGTATCCCGGCAGCGCCAGGGTCGAGACCATCCCCGCGCCCGCGCCACGCAGCAACGACCGACGGCTGATGCCCGATCGGACAAGCTTGTTGTAATAGGTCACTGTCGTTCCTCCCTTGGATGGGCCGCGCGCCCGGCCAGGCGCGTGGCGGCGTTCAGGTCATGCGGGTCAGGGCGCCGCCGTCGATCACGATCAGCGATCCCGTGAAGAAGGCCCCGGCGGGCGAGGCCAGCAGCAGCGCCAGGCCCTTGATGTCCTCGACATCGCCGATGCGGCCGATCAGCGACTGGCGCTCGAAGGCGGCGCGGTCGGCCTTGTTGCGCAGGCGTCCGCCCGCGATGTTGGTGATGAAGGGTCCGGGCAGGATGGCGTTCACGCGGATGCCGAAGGCGCCCAGTTCCATCGCCATGTGGCGCACGAAGTGGTTCACCGCCGCCTTGGCGGGCATGTAGCTGGTGCCGACAATGCTTTCGTTGATCTGCGAGGCGATGGACGAGGTGACGATGATCTGCCCGCCGCCGTTGGGCTTCATGTGCCGCACGGCGTTCTTCACGGTGGTATAGACCGAGGTCAGGTTGATCTCGATGCCGCGATCCCACTGGCTGTCGGGGATGTTCTCGATGGCGCCGTCGGGATTGCGTTCGCCGTCGGGCGTCATGAAGCCGGGGCCGGGATCGATGCCCGCATTGGCGAAGACCGTGTCGATGCGGCCATGGCGGTCGGCCACCGCGTCGAAGGCCATGGCCATCGCCCGGCGGTCGCCGACATCGACCTGCTGGCCCCAGATCTCGCCGCCCTGCCCGGCCCCTTCGGCCAAGTCCGCGACCGTGCGGTCCAGCCCTTCGGCGTCGATGTCGAAGATGCAGACCCGCGCGCCCTGTTGCAGCAGGATCTCGGCATAGGCGCGGCCGATGCCGCTGGCGCCGCCGGTGACGATCACGGATTTGCCGCGCACGTCGAACATCGTCTCAAGTGAAGCCAAGGCATCCTCCCATTCTGCCCTTCGGTCCAGGACGGGACACGCCGCCGCGACCCACCCCAGGGGCGGGCAAAGCGGCACCGGCCGGGTAGAAACCCGGAACCAGGCATCGGTCCTGTCGAGAAGGCTTCGCCCGCCTCCCAGAGGGCGAAACCAGTGCCTGCATCAAGCGGTCTGCATCTGCGCAAGTCAAATGCGAAAAACCCCCGTTAGCATAGCGGTTCGATATATAGCGGCGGGTGCCGCCCGGTCAGGCCAGCGGCTCCATCCTGCCGCCGGTCGGAATGTCGGGCGCGGCGCCGTTCTCGACGATCACCAGGTCATAGCCGCCGCCTTCCTTCCGGCGCCATTGCCCGCCGGTCAGCGGCGTCTTGCAGACGTTGCGCGCGGCGAAATCCGGCACGCCCACGCCGTTCCAGGCGATCCTGCCCACGACCGTGGTCATGTCGGTCGCAGCCACCGCCTCGGCCACGGCGTCGCCGTCCGACGGATCGTCGATCCGGCCCATGACATTCGCGGCGACTTCGAACAGCGAATGAACGAAGCCGATCGGCTGGGTCCAGGGCCGCCCGGTTTCGGCGGTGAAATCCGCCGCCAGCCCGGCCGAGCTTTTCCCCGTCAGGGTCGAGGAAAACGGATGCGAGGGCGACCACCAGACCTCGGACGACAGGTTGTGCCCGGCCTCGCCCAGCGTTTCCACCGATTGCGGGAACAGCAGCGCCTTGGCGACCGTCACCGCCTTGGGCCGCAGCCCCTGCTGGCGCATCTGCGCCCAGAAGGTCGCGAAGTCCGGCGGGATCAGGACGCCGGTGATGATGTCCGAATTCGCCGCCTTGAACGCATTGATCTGGGCCGAAAAATCGTCGGACAGGTTCTGGAAGCTGCCGGGATTGGTCAGCGCATATCCCCGTTCGGCCAGGCCCGGCTGCAACCCGGTCCGAGGGTCGCCCCAAGCGTTGCCGTCGGCGTCGTTGGGAAACAGCCCGCCCACCGCCTTGCCGGTCCGAAGCTGGTCCCACATGGCGGTATAGACCTGGATCACGTCCTCCATCCCCCAGAAGTAATGGAAGGCGTAATCGAAGCCCTGCCAGCTTGCCGGGTCGCGCGGATTGCCCTGCTGGCCGATGAACCAGGGCTGCCAGGGGGCGACGGTGGTGATGCAGGGCACGCCCTCGCCCTCGCAGACCCCGGCCACGGGATTTGTGTTTTCCGGCGTCGAGGCCGCCAGCATCAGGTTCACCTCGTCGGCCAGGATCAGTTCCTTGGCGACCTCGGCGGCGCGGTTCGGGTTCGACTGGCTGTCCTTGACCACCACCTCGAAGTCGCGGCCCAGTTCCGATGCCAGGAAGGTCTTGATGTTCCAGTCGTCGCTTTCGGCGAAACCCGCCAGCGGGCCGGTCCGGGGCGTGACATAGCCCAGCCTGATCCGCGCGCCCTGGGCGATGGCCGGCGCGGCCAGGTGGGGCGCGGCCAGCGTCAGGCCGGTCGCCGCCGTCGTGCGCAGGAATTTCCGTCTGGTGAACATCTCATCCTCCCCTGATGATCTGCGGGCGGTCCCCGGTCCACCCGCGCCGTTCGTGCAAGCATGACCGTTCGAAAGCCGATTTTGTTTAGGATCTTGGGCAGCCAGCATAACCCGGCGTTATGAACCGCCCGGCCGTTACCGCGCCGCCGCCATCCGGGGCGCATGGCCCGCCGCCATGTCGCCCAGCATCGCCGCGAGCATGGCGATCTCGGCGCCCGAGACCTCGTGCGCGCGGCCCGGAAACAGGTCGGCGCGCAGCGCGGCGCCGGATCGGCCCAGGGCCACGGCGGCTTCGGCAAAAGCCTCGACCGGGATCCACGGATCGGCGTCCGAGCCGGTCAGATAGACCGGCAGACCCGGCGGAAGGTTGTCGGCGCGCGCATCCCCCGCCACCCCCACGCGGCAGCCGGTCAGCGCCGCCAGCGCATCGGGCGCGTCCTGTCCGGCAAAGGCGTATTCCAGCGACAGGCAGGCCCCTTGCGAAAACCCCGCCAGCACAAGCGGCAGGCCGGGCGCGGCGGCGCGGGCATCCCGGATCAGCGCGCGCAGACCCGCCAGCCCATCGGCCAGCGCGGCGCGGGTCTGGGCGGTCAGCGGATCGACCGCGCGGGCGGCATACCAGCTTGCCCCCGGCGCGCGGGGCAGCAGGAAGGCCGTTCCCGGCGCATCCAGCCGCGCCAGCACATGCGACTGCATCTCCTCGGGCGACTGGCCCCGGCCGTGGACAAGGACGCACAGCGCCCTTGCCGCCGACAGGTCCGCCCCGCAGCGCAGCAGGTCCAGCACCGCCGTCATGCGAATTCCGCGGCCTCGAGGCCCGCGCGCAATTCGTCCTCGCGGTCCTTGAACCAGGGCGGAAAGACCAGGGTCTTGCCGATCTCGCCCGGCGCCTCGTCGCGCGCCCAGCCCTGCGGCGTGGTCCAGGCCAGTTCGAACAGCGCGCCGCCGGGGCTGCGGACATAGCAGGACTTGAAATAGTTGCGATCCTTCTGTTCGGAAATGTCGGTGAAGCCCAGCCCCTCGATATGGGCGCGCAGCTTCAGCTGGTTTTCCTCGTCGCCGGTGTTCAGCGCCAGGTGATGGATGGTGCCGCCCGCCAGCGTCCAGGTGCCCTGAGGCGAGGCGCGGTCCTCGATCACCTCGACCCGCTGGATCACGCCATCGGCGTCGGGCACGCGATAGACGGTGCCTTCGTCGCTGTCGGCCTCTTTCGTCAGGGGCAGCGCGACGGTCATGAAATCGTCCATCGCCGTGCGGTCGAAACAGGCCACCAGCCCGCCATAGATGCCCTTGATGCCTTGGGCGGGTCCGATGCCCTGCGCCTCGTTCACGATCGGCTGGCGCGGGTCGCCGTCGCTTTCGACCAGTTCATGCGGAATGCCGCAGGGATGGGCGAAGACCACGCGGGTCGCCCCGAAGCGCGCGGTCTTTTCGACCGCCAGCCCACGCGCGTTCAGCCGGTCCACCCAGAAATCCGCGGCGCCCGGCGGGATCGACTGCATGATGGTGCGCGACTGGTTGGTGCCGCGCCGGCCATAAACGCCGGGCTTGCGAAAGGGAAACGTGGTGATGATGGTCGAGGCATCGCCGTCAGGCGAGCCGTAATAGAGGTGATAGACTGGGATCACCCCGTCGAACAGCACGGTGCGCTTGACCGAATGCAGGCCCAGCGTCTTGGTGTAGAAATCGAAATCCTCCTGCGCGCCGTCCGTGGACAGGGTCAGGTGGTGGTATCCGCTGACAAGAGCCATGTGTTTCCTCCGTTTGAATGTCAGGGTGCGGCCTGGCCCAAGGGGCACAGGACAAGGGTCAGATCCAGCCGATGCTGGGACAGGCCGGAACGGGTCCGGGTGGCGCGGAAATCGGCCAGAAGCGCGGGTTTGACGTCGAAGATCGGGTCGCGGCCAAGGGCGGGATCGGCGCGGTCGAAGATATGCGTGGTCAGGGTCTGACAGCCCGACGCGGTGACGCGGAAATGCAGATGCGCCGGACGGTCCAGCGGGCAGCCCAGCGCCGCCATCAGCCGCCCGACCGGCCCGTCCGAGGGCAGCGCATAGCCCCCCGGCATCACCGACAGAAAGTCGAACCGCCCTTTGGGATCCGCCCGGAACCGGCCGCGCAGGTTGAATTCGGGCTGGTTGTGGGGCTGCTGGTTTTCGTAAAGGCCCGCGCCATTGGCGTGCCAGACCTCGACCAGCGCGCCGGGCAGCGCATGACCCTGAATGTCGGTGACACGTCCCGACACGCGCAGCCTTTCGCCCTTGCCGTCCCGCGACAGGTCCGCCCCCAGCGGCAGGTCGGGCGCATCGGGGCGATAGAACGGCCCCGCCCCGGTATTCGGGGTCGCGCCGGGCGGACGGGGGGCGTTCAGCCCCTCGACCAGCGCCGAGACGCCCAGCACATCGGCCAGCAGCACCCATTCCTGCCGCTTGTGGTCGGTGTGATGGCCGACCTGGGTCAGAAAGCCCAGCGCCTCGCGGAATTCGGCGGATGAGGGGTGCAACTCGGCGATCAGCAGGTGCAGGTGACGGGCGATCCGGGCGACGGCCTGGGCCAGCCGCGTCGGCGGAACCATCGCCAGCCGCTGCGCCAGGTCGCGGCCGATCTGGTCCGCGACGGGCATCGCATCATGCGCCCAGGGATCGCGCCCATCCTCCATTCCCGCGGGGCCTCCCCTCCCCTTGCAAGGGTGGTAGCACGGCCGCCGCGGAAACTGCTTGAGTTTTGCCGCGGTCAATATAGCACTCTGCTATGCGCCTGAACGAACGCCACCTCATGCAGCTTGCCGCCGTCCTGGACGCGGGGGGCGTGTCCGAGGGCGCGGCCATGCTGGGCCTGACCCAGCCCGCCGTCAGCCGCTCGCTGTCCATGCTGGAGGCGCGCGTGGGCGAACCGCTGTTCGTCAAGGGCCGCCGCCCCTTGCAGGCGACGCCGCTGGCCGCGCAACTGGCCGCGCAGGGCCGTGTCATCATCGCCGCGTCGCGCCAAGCCTCGGACGCGGTGCAGGGCTTCGTCAAGGGCACCAGGGGCCTGGTCCGCCTGGGCGGCGTGCCCTTCTTCATGGACGCGATCATCAGCGGCATGATCGGCGAATTCCAGCGCCGCGAACCCGAGATCGTGATCCAGCAAAGCTATATGAACCTGCCCGAGGTGATCGCCGCGCTGGAGGGCGACCAGCTTGACCTGGGCATCGTCGCCATGGGCGAGATGTCATCCGGCCCCGGCTTCGAATTCACCGAGATCCTGCCCGGCCGGAACGTCGTCGCCTGCCGCCGGGGCCATCCCTTGATGCGCAAGCGCCCCATCGAGGCCGCCGACCTGGCCGCCTGTCCATGGGTCGCGCCGCTGCCGGGATCGCCGCTGATGTCGGATCTGCAAATGATCCTGATGAGCATCGGCATGTCGGATCTCAACATCCGCTATTCCGGCGGCTCGCTGATGAGCGTCGTGAACGTCCTGGCCGAGACCGACGCGCTGGCGGTCCTGCCGTTTTCCGTCGTCTTTGCGCTGCGCGACCCCGGCCATGTGGCTGTGCTGCCCTATCAGATCCCGCAACCGAACCGCTCGCTGGGGATCATGCGCAAGGCGGGCGGTCCGCGGCTGCCCGCGTCGGACCGTTTCGCGGGCCACGTCATCGCCGCCTTCGACAGCCTGCGCCACGCCATCAAGCGCCATGAAAGCGCGGTGATCTGGGGGCAGTCCTAGGCCTGGGGAACGCTTTGCAGCGCCAGCAGGCGGGGCCAGGAACTGCTCAAGCGCCGCGCCCCTTGTCTTGGCGGCTGGCTTCGGCTTGAAATCGGGGCGATGCGGCTGCGGACCATCGCGCCGCCGATCAGACCGGGGCGGAGACCGATAAGATGAGCGATGCGGGCGCAAGCTGGATCGACCGCTTTCCGGGGCTGGGCCGCCTGCCCGCCGACATCCGCGCCGATCTGGATCGCGGCAGCCAGATCGTCGCGGTGCCCGCAGGCACCCAGGTCTTCCAACCCGGCAAGTCGGCCGACAGCCTGCTGCTGCTTCTCAAGGGCACCGTCCGGGTGCAGCAGCGGTCCGAGACGGGACGAGAGGTGTTCCTGTACCGCGTCCACGCCGGGGAAAGCTGCGTCCTGACCACCGCCTGCATGCTGGCATTCCAGGATTATTCCGCCGATGGCATCGCCGAGACGGATGTCGAGGCGGCCGTGATTCCGCGCAAGACCTTCGACGATTTGGTGGCCCGTTCGCCGGTGTTCCGCGAATTCGTCTTTACCGCCTATGCGCGGCGGATCACCGACCTGTTCAGCCTGATCGACGACATCGTCTTCCAGCGCATGGACGTGCGGCTGGCCTCGCGGCTGCTGGAACTGGCCGACGACCGGGGCGTGGTGCGGGCGACCCATGCGGTCCTGGCGTCCGAACTGGGCACCGCGCGCGAGGTGATCTCGCGTACGCTGGCGGAATTCCAGCGGCGCGGCTGGGTCGAGCAGGCGCGGGGCGAGCTGCGGCTGATCGGGCGCGAGGGGCTGGAACGGCTGGTCCGCGCCGCCTGAACGCTTGGTGACCAAGTCACCGACGCATCGGGCGCCGGGATGCGAGGATCCGTCATCACGCGAATCCCGGAGGCGAAAGATGAAGACGAACATGGGCACCTTCGACCGCGTTGCGCGCATCAGCGCGGCGGTCATCCTGGTCTGGGCGGCATTCGGCACCGCCTTCGCGGCCACCGGCCTGCCGCACTGGCTGTTCCTGGCCATCGCGGCGGTGTTCCTGCTGACCTCGATCATGGGCAACTGCCCGCTTTACAGCCTGTTGGGGCTGAGAACCTGCCGCGACTGCTGATCCGCGAACCCAGTTCAGGCCGGGCCCGCCCAGGCGCCGCCCGGCCCGATCCGTCACCCCTTCAAAAGAAACGAGCAGTCAATGCGGCCTTATACCCCCGACCTGTCCGTCCGGCCCGAGGTCACGGGATTCTTCGACCCGGCGACGAACACGATTTCCTATGTGGTCAAGGATCCCGGTTCGGCCGCCTGCGCCATCGTCGACAGCGTCATGGACATCGACTATGCCGCCGGCCGCATCAGCCATGACCACGCCGACCAGATCATCGCCCATGTCCGCAACCGGGGCCTGACCGTGGACTGGCTGATCGAGACGCATGTCCATGCCGACCATCTCAGCGCCGCCCCCTATATCCAGCAGAGGCTGGGCGGCAAGCTGGGCATCGGCCGCGGCATCACCGTGGTCCAGGACACCTTCGGCAAGGTTTTCAACGAAGGAACCGAGTTCCGCCGCGACGGATCGCAGTTCGACCGGCTGTTCGACGACGGCGACACCTACCGGGTCGGCGGCATGACCTGCCTGGCGATCCATACCCCCGGCCATACCCCGGCCTGCATGACGCATGTGATGGGCGACGCGGCCTTCGTGGGCGATACGCTGTTCATGCCCGACGGCGGCTCGGCGCGCGCGGATTTTCCCGGCGGCGATGCCGGAACGCTGTACGATTCGATCCAGAAGGTGCTGAGCCTGCCCGACGAGACGCGGCTGTTCATGTGCCACGACTACGGGCCGAACGGCCGCGAGATCCGCTGGGAAACCACCGTGGCCGAGGAAAAGGCCCACAACATCCATGTCGGCGGCGGCAAGACGAAAGAGGAGTTCGTCCGCTTCCGCACCGAACGCGACGCGCAACTGGACATGCCCAGGCTCATCATCCCGTCTCTTCAGGTGAACATGCGCGGGGGCGAGCTGCCGCCGCCGGATGGCGACGGCAGGCGCTACCTCAAGGTGCCGGTCAACGCGCTGTGATCGCGGCCGGACGCCCGGCAGACGCGCGGACCGACGGCGATGGCCCCTGCCCGCTGACGGCCGGACGCCACCGGAAATGGCACGCCCGGCCCGAACGGCGGGGGGCCGCACCGCAATGAGACCGGCGCAAGGGGGCAAGCAGTCCGTGACGAGGATGGTCAGCCGGTATCTTCCCATCCTCGACTGGGGGCGCCGCTATGACCGGGCGGCGCTGTCGGGCGACCTGCTGGCGGCAGTGATCGTGACGATCATGCTGATCCCGCAATCGCTGGCCTATGCCATGCTGGCAGGGCTGCCGCCCGAGGCGGGGATCTATGCCTCGATCGCGCCGATCATGCTCTATGCGGTCTTCGGCACCTCGCGCAGCCTGGCGGTGGGGCCGGTCGCGGTGGTGTCGCTGCTGACCGCAAGCGCGGTGGGCCAGGTCGCGCAGCAGGGCACGGCGGATTACGCCAGCGCGGCGCTGACGCTGGCGGCGCTGTCGGGCGGGTTCCTGCTGCTGCTGGGGTTGCTGCGGCTGGGGATGCTGGCGAATTTCCTCAGCCATCCGGTGATTTCGGGCTTCATCAGCGCCTCGGGGATCCTGATCGCGGCCTCGCAATTGCGCCACCTTCTGGGCATTCCGGCGGGCGGCGACACGCTGGTCGAGATCGCCGCCGGGCTGCTGTCGAACCTGGGCCAGGCCAACCCCGCGACCCTGGCGACCGGCGCCGCGGCGACCGGCTTTCTGGTCTGGGTGCGGCGCGGCATGAAGCCCGCCCTGCTGCGCCGGGGCGTGCCGGCGCGCATGGCCGACATCCTGACCAAGGCCGGGCCGGTGCTGGCGGTCGTGGCCACCACCCTCGCGGTGCGGGCGCTGTCGCTGGACCGGGCGGGCGTCGCCATCGTCGGCGCGGTGCCGCAGGGCCTGCCGCCGCTGACCCTGCCCGGCCTGTCGCCCGCGCTGATCCGCGAACTGGCCCTGCCCGCAGTGCTGATCTCGATCATCGGCTTCGTGGAATCGGTGTCGGTCGCGCAGACGCTGGCCGCGCGGCGGCGGGAACGGATCGACCCGGACCAGGAACTGATCGGCCTGGGCGCCGCCAACCTGGGCGCGGCCTTCACCGGCGGCTATCCGGTCACCGGGGGCTTCGCCCGGTCGGTCGTGAACCACGACGCAGGGGCCGAGACGCCCGCCGCCGGGGCATTCACCGCCATCGGTCTGGCCTTCGCCGCGGCCTTCCTGACGCCGCTGATCCATGACCTGCCCAACGCCACCCTGGCCGCCACGATCATCGTGGCGGTGCTGGGGCTGGTGGATCTGTCGATCCTGCGACGGACCTGGGCCTATTCCAAAGGCGACTTCGCCGCCGTCGCGGTCACCATCCTGCTGACCCTGGGCGCGGGGGTCGAGATCGGCGTGGCGACCGGCGTGGTGGTGTCGATCCTGCTGCATCTGGTCAAGACCGCCCGGCCGCATGTCGCCGTGGTGGGCCTGGTTCCCGGCACGCACCATTTCCGCAACGTCGCCCGCCACCGGGTCCAGACCGATCCCAGCCTGCTGACCATCCGCATCGACGAAAGCCTGTATTTCGTGAATGCGCGTTTTCTGGAAAACCTTATCCATGACCGGGTTGCCGACGATTCGCCGGTCGCGAACGTGGTGCTGATGTGCCCGGCGGTGAACGACATCGATTTCTCGGCCCTGGAAAGCCTGGAGGCGGTGAACCGGCGCCTGGCCGAGTTGGGCATCGGCTTCCACCTCAGCGAGGTGAAGGGCCCGGTTATGGATCGGCTGAAGTCCAGCCATTTCCTGGACCAGTTGAACGGACGGGTCTTTCAAAGCCAGTATGACGCCTGGCGCGCCCTGACCGGCGCGCCCTGCCGGTCGGCGGGGGAATGAAGGGGGCGGACGATGGATTGGGATGAACGCTATGGTGGCGAAGGGTTCCTGTTCGGGACCGAACCTGCAGCCTTTCTGACCCGCCATGCCGGCCGGTTCGCGCCAGGCGACCGGGTGCTTTGCGTGGCGGATGGCGAGGGGCGCAACTCGGTCTGGCTGGCCGCGCAGGGTTGCCGGGTCGCGGCCTGGGACGCCTCGGCCGTCGCCTTGGCCAAGGCCCGGCGGCTGGCCCAGGCGCGGGGCGTCGCCGTCGGCTTCAGCCTTGCCGCGGCCGAGGATTATGCCTGGCCGGACGCCGCCTTCGACGCGGTGGTGGCGATCTTCATCCAGTTCGCTGGCCCCGACCTGCGCCGCCGGATCTTCGCGGGCATGAAGCGCGCGGTGCGCCCCGGCGGGCTGATCCTTCTGCACGGCTACACGCCCCGGCAGCTGGACCACGGCACCGGCGGGCCGCGCCAGGTCGAGAACCTCTATACCCCGCAGATGCTGCAAGACGCCTTTGCCGGCTGGGACATCCCGGTGCTGCGATCCTACGAGGCGCATCTGGCCGAGGGAACCGCCCATGCCGGTCCCTCGGCCCTGATCGACCTGATCGCCAGACGGCCCGGCTGAGGGCACGAGCCACCCTGCGGCCGATCTCAGACGCCGGAAGCTTCCACCGGCGGGGGCCGGGACCGTTCCGCCTCTGCCTGCTCGTGGATCCAGCCGCGCAGCAGTTCTGCGGCGGGGGACAGCCCGTGGCCGCGATTCCATGTCAGATAATAAACCCCCGGCGCGCGGAAGATCAGGTCGGTCAGGCGGACCAGTTCGCCACGCTCCAGCATGGGGGTAATCATCCGGTGCCAGCCGATGGCCACGCCCTGATCGGCCGCCGCCGCCTGCATGGCCAGGCTGAACTTGCCCAGGCGGCGGGCCTCGAACGACCGCGCCGACACGCCGCCTTGCAACAGCGCCTGTTCCCAGGTCACCCAGTCGGGCGCCACCCAGTCGATGTCCAGAAGCGGCAGGTCGGGAAGGTCGGCCGTCGTGGCCCCGGCATGGCGCCTGGCGAAGGCGGGGCTGCAGACGGGATAGAGCCAGTCGTCGAACAGGGGTTCCGTCACGTCGTTGATCCAGCCGCCCATGCCGTGCCGGATGCGCAGCTCGACCTCCTCGGGGCGGAAGTGGCGGCTGTTCTCGGCCAGCTGGTGGTTGATCATGATTTTGGGATGGCGCTGCCAGAACTCAGGCATCCGGGGGACAAGCCACATCGTCGCCGTGGTGTCGGTGGTGGCGATCGTGACGTTCCGGGATCGGTCGCCGCGCTTGATCTCTCGCGACACGTCGGCGATGCGGGAAAATCCCGCGGCGACGCTGGCGTAAAGCTCGGTCCCGGCGGGGGTCAGCCTGACCCCCCGCCCCGTGCGAATGAACAGCGGCACGCCGAACTGCGCTTCCAGCGCCTTGATCTGACGGCTGATCGCCGCCGAGGTGACATTCAGCTCGGATGTCGCCAGCTTGAGACTGCCGTGCCGCGCGACGGCCTCGAACACCTCCAGCCCCGTCAGAGAGGGAAGATCATAGAAGCGCCGGACCATCGCATCCCCCCGAGTTGCGCCAGCATCAATTCACAGTCAATTTTTTATCGCATTGCCCTGCTGATGCAATTCGCCATTGATCGGCACCGGGGACAGAGGCGACCCCGGCCACCACGCAACACAGGGTTCATCACGATGACCGCGCCGCAGCATTTCAGCGACAGACGCAAGATCGGCCCCGGCAAGATCGACCTGGACCGGGGCGAGACCCTGGCCGACGGATCGCCCAACGACGGCGACCGGATCGAGATCGGCCCGACCCGCCTGGCCTTCCAAGAATGGGCCGCCGCCGGGCTGGCCGCGCCGAACCTTGAGACCATGCGCCGGTATCGCTGGGAAAGGCTGACCCGCCATGTCGTCGACCGCGACTATGGCGCGGTGCTGATGTTCGATCCGCTGAACATCCGCTATGCTACCGATTCGACGAACATGCAGCTGTGGAACACCCACAACCTGTTCCGCGCCGTGCTGGTCTGCGCCGATGGCTACATGGTCATCTGGGACTACAAAAGCTCGCCCTTCCTGTCGGCCTTCAACCCGCTGGTGCGCGAACAGCGGTCGGGGGCGGATCTGTTCTATTTCGACCGGGGCGACAGGATCGGCCCGGCGGCGGACCGCTTTGCCGCCGAAGTGCGCGACCTGGTGGACCACCATGGCGGCGGCAACCGGCGGCTGGCCGTGGACAAGATCATGCTGCACGGGCTGCGCGCGCTGGAGGCACAGGGCTTCCAGGTCACGGACGGCGAGGAACTGACCGAGAAAGCCCGCGCCATCAAGAGCCCCGACGAGATCCTGGCCATGCGATGCGCCGTCCACGCCTGCGAGGCCGCCGTGGCCGAGATGGAGCAGGCCGCCCGCGACGGCGTGCCGCTGGGCCATATGTCCGAGGACGACATCTGGTCCTGCCTGCACGCGGGCAACATCCGGCGCGGCGGCGAATGGATCGAGACGCGGCTGCTGACCTCGGGCGTCAGGACCAACCCCTGGTTCCAGGAATGCGGCCCCCGCATCGTGCAGCCGAACGAGATCGTGGCCTTCGACACGGATCTGATCGGATCCTACGGCATGTGCGTGGACATCAGCCGGACCTGGTGGATCGGCGACCAGCCGCCGCGCCCGGACATGATCGACGCGATGAAACTGGCGCGCGAACATATCGACCACAACATGGCGATGCTGCGCCCCGGCGTCGCCATCCGCGAGCTGACGATGAACTGCCACCGCCTGCCCGACAACTGCCAGAAGCAGAAATACGGGCTGATGATGCACGGCGTCGGACTGTGCGACGAATGGCCCATGGTCGCCTATCCCGACGGGCATGTCGAAGGCGCCTTCGACTATGCGCTGGAAGCAGGCATGGTGCTGTGCGTCGAGGCGCTGATCTCGCCCGAGGGCGGCGATTTCTCGATCAAGCTGGAGGACCAGGTGCTGATCACCGAAACGGGGTTCGAGAACCTGACCCGCTATCCCTTCGACGAGCGGCTGGGCTGACGGGCCAGGAATGCGGCGACGAAGCGGGTCGCCTTCACCCCCGACAAGGCAGCGTCGCGCCGGATTGCGCGCGGCGGGGGACCGCCGCGCGCGGGATCTCAGGCCGGATAGGCCGGGGCGCCGAACAGGTCCAGTTCCATGACCTTCGTCCAGGCCCGGACGAAATCGCCGACGAATTTCGCGGCGTTGTCGGACTGGCCGTAAACCTCGGCCAGGGCGCGCAGTTGCGAATTCGACCCGAACACCAGGTCGACGCGCGTTCCCGTCCACCGCACCGCGCCGGTCTTGCGGTCCAGCCCCTCGAACAGGGTCTGATCCTCGTTCGCGGGACGCCACTGGGTGCCCATGTCCAGCAGGTTGACGAAGAAGTCGTTCGTCAACTGCCCCTTGCGCGTGGTCAGCGCGCCATGGGGCGCGTCGGCGTGGTTGACGCCCAGCACCCGCAAGCCGCCGACCAGCACGGTCATTTCGGGCGCGCTCAGCGTCAGAAGCTGCGCGCGATCGACCAGCATCTCCTCGGGCGCGATGCGATAGGTGCCGCTGGAATAGTTGCGGAAGCCGTCGGCCTCGGGGCGCAGCAGATCCATGCTGGCCACGTCGGTCTGGTCCGCCGTCGCATCCATCCGGCCCGGCGTGAAGGGCACCGTCACCGGATGGCCGCCCGCAAGGGCCGCCGCCTCGACGGCCGCGCCGCCCGCCAGCACGATCAGGTCGGCCAGGGAAACCCGCTTGCCGCCGGTCTGGGCCGCGTTGAATTCGGCCTGCACGGTTTCCAGGACGCCCAGCACACGGGTCAGCCGGTCGGGCTGGTTGATCTCCCAGCCCTTTTGCGGGGCAAGCCGGATCCGCGCGCCGTTGGCGCCGCCGCGCCGGTCCGACTGGCGGAAGGTCGAGGCCGAGGCCCAGGCCGTCGCGATCAGGTCGGCATGGCCCAGCCCCGATGCCAGGATCCGCGCCTTCAGCCCGGCAATGTCGACGGCGTCGATCAGGGCATGGTCGCGGGCCGGGATAGGATCCTGCCAGATCAGATCCTCGGTCGGGGCCTCGGGGCCAAGATACAGCGACCTTGGTCCCATGTCGCGGTGCAGCAGCTTGAACCAGGCGCGCGCGAAGGCGTCGGCGAACTGGTCGGGGTTCCGGTGGAAGCGGCGGGCGATGGGTTCATAGATCGGATCGAACCGCAGCGACAGATCCGCCGTCGTCATGAACGGCGCGTGCTTCACGGCCGGATCATGCGCGTCGGGAATCATGTGTTCGGGCCGACAGCCCTTGGCCCGCCACTGGATCGCTCCGGCGGGGCTGGTCACCTGTTCCCAGTCATAGCCGAACAGCATGTCGAAATAGCCGTTGTCCCAGGTGGTCGGGTTCGGCTTCCAGGCTCCTTCGAAACCCGAGGTGGTGGTGTGGACGCCGTGGCCGCCGCCCAGCCGGTTCATCCAGCCGAAGCCCTGGTGTTCGATGGCGCAGCCCTCCGGCTCGGCCCCGACCAAGGCCGGGTCGCCCGCGCCATGCGCCTTGCCGAAGGTATGGCCGCCCGCGACCAGCGCCACGGTTTCCTCGTCGTTCATGCCCATGCGGCCGAAGGTGTCGCGCACGTCGCGCCCCGATGCGACCGGGTCGGGATTGCCGTCCGGCCCTTGCGGGTTCACATAGATCAGGCCCATCTGCACCGCGGCCAGGGGGTTGGCCAGGTCGCGTTCGCCCGAATACCGGCTGTCCGGCTTGTCCGAGGTGGCCAGCCATTCGCCTTCCGGCCCCCAGTAGGTGTCCTCCTCGGGCGCCCAGATGTCGGCGCGGCCGCCCGCAAAGCCGAAGGTCTTGAAGCCCATCGTCTCCATGGCGACGTTGCCCGCAAGCAGGATCAGATCGGCCCAGGAAATCCGGTTGCCGTATTTCTGCTTGACCGGCCACAACAGCCGCCGCGCCTTGTCCAGGTTGCCGTTGTCCGGCCAGGAGTTCAGCGGCGCGAACCGCTGGTTGCCGGTGGAGCCGCCCCCGCGCCCGTCGGCGGTGCGATAGGTTCCCGCCGCGTGCCAGGCCATCCGCACCATCAGCCCGCCGTAATGGCCCCAGTCCGCAGGCCACCAGTCCTGGCTGTCGGTCATCAGCGCCGCCAGATCCTTTTTCAGCCCGTCGTAATCCAGCTTCTGGAACTCGGCGCGATAATCGAAGCCCGGTCCCATCGGGTCGGATTTCGCGTCATGCTGGTGCAGGATCGACAGATCCAGGTGGTTCGGCCACCAGTCCCTGTTCCTGCGCCTGGCGCGCGGCGCGGCGCCGTGAACCACCGGGCATTGCCCGGCAGGTGTGCTTCCATCCATGATGTCCTCCCTCGGATAGATAACCGAACGGCCCGCCCCCTCCCCGGACCTGGGCCGACAGGGCGATCCTAACGGGGCGCTGACTTCAGGGAAACTTGAATATTCTTATGGCTTGTATAACCTGACCTGATGCGAAACCTGACCCTGCGGCAGATCCGGTATTTCGACGCCATCGCCCGCCTGGGCACCTTCAGCGCGGCGGCGCAGGCCTGCGCAGTGACGCAGCCCGCCCTGTCGATGCAGATCAAGGAGTTGGAGGAGATCGCCGGAACCCCGCTGCTGGAACGCAGGCCGCGGGGCGTGCGGCTGACCGCCTTCGGCGAGATGGTCCATGCGCGGGCGCAGGCGATGCTGGCGATCCTGGAGGATCTGGACGATCTGGCGCGGGCGGCGGGCGGCCAGCCTGCGGGCAAGCTGCGGCTGGGGGTCATTCCGACCATCGCGCCCTATCTGCTGCCCGGCATCGTCACCCGGCTGGCCCGGCAGTTCCCCGGTCTCAGCCCGATCCTGCGCGAAAGCATGACCTCGCGCCTGATCGAGGAGCTGAGCGACGGACGCATCGACGCGGCAATCCTTGCGCTGCCGGTCTCGGAACCCTCGCTGACCGAGGTGGCGCTGTTCACCGAACGCTTCGTGCTGATCCGCCCGCCGGAAGATGCCGACAAGCCGGTGCCCGACCGCGACAAGCTGCGCGAGATGCGGCTGCTGCTGCTGGAAGAGGGGCATTGCTTCCGCGACCAGGCGCTGTCCTTCTGCGACATGCCCTCGACCCAGCCGCGCGAGATGCTGGACGCAAGCTCGCTGTCCACGCTGGTGCAGATGGTCGGCGTGGGCGTGGGGGTGACGCTGATCCCGGAAATGGCGGTGCCGATCGAGACCCGTTCCGCCTCGGTATCGGTGGCGCGGTTCCGCGACCCCCAGCCGACCCGCCGGATCGGCATGGTCTGGCGCAAATCCAGCGCGATGGAGGCGCAGCTGATGCAGATCGCCGAGGTCGTCCGCGAGGGCGGCCTGGCGCTGCGGCGGGCCAGCGGGCTGACCGCCCTGCCCGGCTGGCGCCCCGGCTGACGGCGCCCGCGCCGGGCGCGACTTTGCCCGGCCGCGCGGAAACGCTTGCTGAAAAGCAGTCCGGTCTGTAGCCTTGTTCCACCACGACGACGCCATGCGCCCCTGCCACAGGGCCGCGACGCGCCCGAAAAGCCGGAGGGGAGACCGGCCGAGGGGGAGGGGGCGGCGTCGACAAGACAGAGAGATCACTGGCCATTTGGGAGGATGACCATGGTCGACATCATATCGAAACGCGACGGCCCGCGCCGCGAGGACGAACGCGCCCGGCACATGATCCAGGCGAATCGCGGCGCCATCACCCAGATCGCCGATCATCTGACCCAAGGCGGCTACAGCGCGTCGCGGCGCGCCAAGGCCGAGGCTTCCAACGCCCCGCCGCCCGAGTCAGGCAGGCGGTTCCACGACCTGTCCTCTGGCGCGCGCCTGGGGCCCGAGTCGGGGGATGTCCGGGTCAAGGTCAGCGTGAACAACCGCGTCGTCGCCTATGACAGCGGCTCGGGCCGGCAGATGCACCTGCTGGGCGAGATCCGACGCCAGCAGGGCACCCGCTATTTCGCCCTTGCCACGCGCGAGAACGGTTTCCTGTCGGGCCTGCCCGACGAGATGGCCGGAAAGATCGCCGAACTGGACGGCCAGATCATCGACCAGGCTTGCCCCGAAAGCCTGCTGGCAGGCGAGATAGCGGACCGACTCGGCCTTAGCTGACCGCTGCGTCAGCCGATCCTCCGGCGCCCGCGTCGCGGCTGCCGGCCCTGTTGCGAACTGCACCGATCAGCAAGGGCGACACCCCGCCCCAGCCCTGTATGAGGACGCATGACCGATCTCTTTTCGGGATATCAGACCCGAACCGGCATGTTCGACGACTGGCTCGACCAGCGCGCGATCATGCGCGCCTGGGAGGATTTCCTGACCTATCGGGATCTCGACCACAGCCGGACCTCGGGCGTGCGCCGCGAGATCCTGGAATCCTGGTCGCGCAGCCTCGCCTCGGGGATCGACGCCACGGCCGGGCTTGCGCCGATGGACGAGACCGAGGAACTGCTGGACGACGCGCGGCAGAAGAATGCCGACCTGCGCGCCGCCGCCGCCCAGAAGCCGTTTCAGAAGATCGAGCCGCTGCTGTCGGAAGCCAACGTGCTGCTGATCCTGACGGATGCCGACGGGTTGGTGCTGGACCAGATCGGCGATCTGCGCACCCATCACGCGGCCCGCGGCATCCACCTGATCCAGGGCGGCAAATGGGACGAGGCCGCGATCGGCACCAACGGCATCGGCACCGCGATCCGTGCCGGGCGCCCGACGCTGGTCCACGCCTATGAACATTTCTGTCAGGGCATCAAGGGCTGGACCTGCGCGGCCGCCCCGGTGCGCGATCCGGTGGACCAGCGCATCATCGGCGCGGTCGACCTGTCCGGCCCGCCGTCGATCTTCCGGCCGCACAACGTCGCCATGATCGCCTCGGTCGCGCGCGAGATCGAGGCGGCGCTGGCCGAGCGGCAGGAGATGCGCCGCATCCGCCTGTTGGAGGCGTTCCTGGACAGCGGATCCGCGCAGAGCAGCCGCGACGCGGTGGTGATCCTGGACCGCTTCGGCCGGGTGATGTACCATCGCGCGCCCTCGGGCGACGCGCCCGACCCGCGCGCGCCGAAGCTGTCGCCGGGCCAGCAGTTCATCCCGCTGTCCGGTTCCATGAGCGATCAGGACATCGCGCGGGCCACGCCGCCCGATCTGCGCCCCAAGGGCATCAGCCGCCTGTTCCTGGACGGCGAATTCAGCGGCGCCGCGCTGATCCTGCCGCCCCGCCCCGCCAGCGCCGCCGCCCGCCCGGCCGCACCCGCCGAGGCGCTGCGCATCCCGCCCCGCGCAGGGGCCGAGCGGGACGAGCTTCTGATGATCGGCCAAGCGCCGAAATTCACCGCCGCGGTCCAGATGGCGCGGCGCGCGGCGGCGGCGGGATCGGCGGTTCTGATCCAGGGCGAGACCGGCGCGGGCAAGGAACTGTTCGCCCGGCTGATCCATACCTCGGCCGCGCATCAGGGCCGCGCGCCCTTCGTCACCGTGAACTGCGGCGCCATCTCGGCCGAGCTGTTCGGGTCCGAACTGTTCGGCCACGCCCCCGGCGCCTTCACCGGCGCCACGCGCGAGGGCAAGCCCGGCAAGTTCGAACAGGCCGACGGCGGCGTGCTGTGCCTGGACGAGATCGGAGAAATGCCGCTGGATCTGCAACCCTATCTGCTGCGGGTTCTGGAACAGCGCGCGGTCTATCGGATCGGCTGTTCGCGTCGCCGCCAGGTCGATGTGCAACTGGTGGCCATGACCAATCGCGACCTGGGCCAAGAGGTCGAGGCCGGGCGGTTCCGCCGCGACCTGTATTACCGGCTGGGCGCGATCACCATCGAGGTGCCGCCGCTGCGCGAACGGCCCTGCGACATTCCCTGCCTTGCCGATCACTTCAACCGCGCGGTCGCCGCCCGGATGGGCCGCGAGCCGCTGGTCCTGTCCCAGGACGCCGCGCGACTGCTGATCGGTTATGCCTGGCCCGGCAACGTGCGCGAGATGCGCAACCTGTTCGAGCGGCTGCACCTGATGGTCGCGGAAGACATGGTCACGCCCGAGGATCTGCCCCCGGCCTTCCGCAATGCGCCGCGCCACCCGACGGCCGTCGCGCCCGAGCCGCAGCCCGGACCCGCCAATCTGACCGATCTCGAGGAACAGGCGATCCGCCACGCCCTGGCCGCCGAGGAAGGCAACCTGACCCGCGTGGCCCAAGTTCTGGGCATCTCTCGCCCGACGCTGTACCGCAAGCTGAAGACCTACGGGATCCGCCGCACCTATGAATGAGGCGAACGGGAAAGGGCGCACGGGGGCGCCCTTTCCGATGGGGTTCAGGGCACGATCACGCCGCGCCCGGTGAAGCGGCGGTTCTTGAAATCGTCGATGGCCGTGTTGATGTCGTCCAGCTTGTAGGCGGTATAGTGCATCTTCACCTTGCCGTCGGAATTCAGCTCCATCAGTTCGACCAGTTCGGTGTAATCGCCGACCAGGCTGCCGCCGATCCTGATCTCGTTGGCGACCAGTTCCAGCGTCGGCACCTCGACCGTGCCGCCATAGCCGACGACGATGCATTCGCCGCCCTTGCGCAACAGCTTCCAGCAGATGTTCTCGACCCCCAGTTCGCCCACGAAGTCGATCACCACATGGGCGCCGCCCCCGGTGATGTCCTTCAATTCGGCGATCAGGTTCGGGCCGCCGTCCAGCACGACATCGGCGCCCAGTTCGCGCGCCAGCACCTGCGCGCCCGGTTCGCGGTCGATGGCGATCAGCCGGCAGCCCGACAGCGCGCGCAGCGATTGCAGCGCGATATGGCCCAGCCCGCCGACGCCCAGCACCGCGCACCAGCTGCCCGGCGGCAGCATCTTGGCCGCGCGCTTGGCGGCGCGATAGGCGGTGATCCCGGCATCGGCCATCGGCGCCACGTCCAGGGGCGCGATGTCGGTGTTCAGCTTGATGAGCGAGCGTTCGTTGGTCTTGAAATATTCCGCGAAGCCGCCGTCCAGCCCCAGGCCGGGGAACAGGCCGTGGTCGCAATACATGTCGTGGCCGTGATGGCAGTTCAGGCAGACGCCGCAGGTCCGCAGCGGATGGCAGATCACCGCGTCGCCGGGCTTGACGGTGCGGACATTGCTGCCGACATCCTCGACCCAGCCGGCGTTCTCGTGGCCCATCACATAGGGCAGCAGCGTGTTGTCGGGGTCCATGATCGGACGCCAGACGCCCTCGATGATATGCAGGTCGGTGCGGCACAGCCCGGCCGCGCCGACGCGCACGATCACCTCGTCAGGGGCGGCGATGGTGGGGCTGGGAATGTCCTCGACCACCAGCTTGACGTTCATCGCCGGGTCATAGTCGTAAAGTCTTGCGGCCTTCATGGCGCGCTCCTTGTCCTGAAGGGTTGGGATCGGGGGCGGCCCGGCAGGCCGCCCGCCGCGCGCCTATTGCCGGCCCAGCCGTTCCGCGCCGCCGCCCAGGGCGGGACCAGCGGTCGGATCGACATAATCCTCGGCATGGCCGATCACCGTCTCGGTGGTCAGGATCAGGCTGGCGACCGAGGCCGCGTTGGCCAGGGCGGAACAGGTGACCCGGACCGGATCGACGATCCCTGCCTCGATCATGTCGCGGAACCGGCCCTGGGCCGCATCGAACCCCATGCCGTCGCCCGACCGGATCACCTCGGCGATGACCGCGTTCGGATCCGACCCGGCATTCAGCGCGATCCGCGCAAGCGGCCGCGTCAGGACCGAACGGACCAGCTCGACCCCCGCCGAGACATCGCCCGAGGTCTCGGCCACCAGCCCATCCAGCGCCGTCGCGGCATGGGCCAGGGCCGAGCCGCCGCCGGGCACCACGCCTTCGTCAACGGCGGCGCGGATCGCGTGCAGCGCATCCTCGATCAACTGGATCTTGCGCTTCTGTTCCACCGGCGTCAGGCCGCCCGCATGGATCACGGCGGTCCCGCCCGACAGCTTGGCCAGCCGTTCGCGCAGCTTGTCCTGTTCGATGTTCGGCGGCGCGATGTCGTATTGGCGCTGCACCTGCAACCGGCGCGCGGCGATGGCGCCCGCGTCCCCTGCCCCGCCGCCGATCACCGTGGTCTGGCTGGCCGAGGCGCGCACCTGCCGGGCCGCGCCCAGCTGTTCGCGGGTGACGGTCTCGATCTTCCGGCCCAGATCGCGGGCCAGCACCTCACCCCCGGTCAGGATCGCCAGGTCGTCCATCAGCGCCTTGCGCCAATGGCCGTATTCCGGCGGATGCACGATCAGGTACTTGCCGGGCCGCGCGGCCTCAAGCAGCGTCACCACCACCTCGGGGGCGATCTCCTCGGCCACGATCAGCAGCGACCGCCCCTCGGCATCGGCGATGCGGCGCGCGCCGTCCAGGGCCGAGGGCGACAGGATCTTCTGATCGGTCAGCAGGATCAGCGGTTTGTCCAGCACGGCCTCCATCTCGTCCTGGTCGGTGACCATGTGATGCGAGATATAGCCGCGGTCGAAGGACATGCCCTCGATCACCTCCAGCGTGGTTTCGACCGTGACCGAGAAATCGGCGGTGATGATGCCGTCGTTGCCGACCCGGCCATGCGCCTGGGCCACGATCTCGCCCAGGCGCGGATCGGTGGCGGCGATATTGGCGACCGCGCCCAGCAGCCGGGGATTGTCCTTGACCGGCACGGCATTGGCGCGCAGCGCCTCGACGACGCGGCCGACCGCCAGTTCGATTCCCCGGCACAGATCCACCGCCCGCGCGCCGCGTTCGGCCTGGGTCACGCCCTGCTGGATCATCGCATTGGCCAGCACGATGGCGGTGGTGGTGCCGTCGCCCGCCACCTCGTTGGTCTGCATCGAGACCTCGCGCACCACCTGCGCGCCCATGTTCTCGAAGCGGTCGGGCAGCTCGATCTCGGTCGCGATGGACACGCCGTCACGGGTGATCAGCGGCGTTCCGACCGGGCGGTCGATCATCGCGTTCAGGCCCTTGGGGCCAAGCGTCGGTTCGACCGCGGCGGCCAGGCGCGCGACGCCGCGCGCCAAGGCCCGGCGGGCATCGGTGCTGTGAAGCAGGAAATGCGGCATGGGTAATCCTCCCTTGGTGGCCGGACGCGCGGCGCGCGCCGGCTTTTCTTCGTGGTGATGATCGGTCCGGGGATCAGGTCCGGCAGTCGGGTCCGGTCCCCCGGTCCCGTGGCGGCACCCGCCCCAGGATGAAATCGACCAGCCCCGGTTCGTCCCCGGACAGATCGACCTCTTTGTAGCGCGCGGCGGCAAGGCCCCGGCACAGCGCGCCGTTAAACTCCATGTTGATGCGGATCGAGCGCAGCCGCATCAGGTGATCGCCAAGCTCCCCGGCCGCCAGAGGATCGCCGCCCCAGGTGACGAAGGCCGGATCCTGGGGCAGGATCGCCAGCCCCTCGCCCAGCAGGATCTCGCGATAGCGGGGCTTCTGCGCCGCCGCCTCGGGGCTGTCGGCCAGGTTCAGCGCATCGAAGCCCGCCAGCGTCAGCCCGGTGATCCCCGCCGCGTCCCAGCCCATCGCCAGCAGGCCGCGCAGCACCGCCTCTTGCCGGCGCAGAAAGGCCTTTTCGCGGAAGGTCTCGCGCAGTTCGGACAGGTCGGCGCCGTCGCTCAGTTCGGCAAAGACCGCATCGAAGGACTGCTCGCCGTTGACGGCGGCGTTCACCCGGTCGGCATAGCAATGGTCCATCAGCTGGACCCGCACCCCCGTCACCCAGGCGGGCGCCAGCGCCGCCCGGCGGATGCCGTCGGCCATCAGGAAGGCGAAGTTCGGCGAACACCAATAGGTCGGCAGGCGGAAGGCGATCTCGACCTCGCCGCGCCTGACCTCCAGGCGTTCGACGAAACCCATGTCGGTGATCGGCTCGTCAAGCTCGGGGTCGGTGACGGCGCCCAGGCGCCGCCACACCTCCCTTGCCTGCGCGCCCCGGATCTGCGGCAGGCCCATGGCGTCACTCTGCCGCAAAGCGGATGGGCGACTGCGCCAGTTCGGCCCGTTTCGCCGCCACGTCGATGTCGTAGAGCCGCGCCGCGTTCAGGCCCAGGATCTGCTCCTTGATCTGATCGGTCAACTGAACGCCGCGTTCCTGGGCGATGTCCTGGGGGATCTGGAAATTCCAGAACGTCTCGACCAGCCATCGCGGCGTCCAGATCGCATAGTCCGACCCGAACAGGATCTTGTCCGGGCCGATCCAGAACAGCAGTTCGGAAATGATCTCGCCGAAATAGCGCGGGCGCGAATGGATGAAGGGCAAGGCGACGGCCAGGCCGGCATAGACATTGCTTTCCTGGGTGGCGATCCAGCAGAAATCGTCCAGGCGCGGCAGGCCGCAATGTTCGATGATCCAGTTCAGGTTCTGGAAATCCGTCGCGGCGTCGTCCACATCGCCCACCGCGAAGGCGTCCTTGGACAGCGGCCGGATCGTCGGGCCCTTGTGGACGTGGATGTTGCGGATGCCCAGCTTGTCGCACAGTTCGAAGCATTTGTAGGCCGATGGGTCGGTCAGCTTCCAGCCGCGGGATTCGCCGTGCCATTCGGCGGTATACATCTTGACCCCTTTGATATCGAAGGTCTCTTTCATGTAGTGGATGTATTCCAGCGCCTTTTCCCCGTCGCGCGGATCGAAGGATCCGTTGACGATGAAGCGCCCCGGATGGACCTGGGCCAGCTGGGTCGAACGCTCGATCGAGCTGAAGCCCTCTTTGTAGAAATCGCGCAGATAGGTGGACTGGATGATCGCCATGTCATCCGGCCCGTCGATGAACAGATCCTGATAGACCTGTTCCACCGTCTGCTTTTCGA
Source organism: Paracoccus haematequi (assembly GCF_900631945.1). Taxonomy (GTDB): domain Bacteria; phylum Pseudomonadota; class Alphaproteobacteria; order Rhodobacterales; family Rhodobacteraceae; genus Paracoccus; species Paracoccus haematequi_A. The sequence continues at coordinate 71,262 of NZ_UZWE01000021.1, read as the reverse complement.
ACCTGGCCTTTTCCCAAAGCTGTTCCTTGGGGCTGAGGCCGGTGTGATAGGCATAGAAGCAGTCGATGAACTGCTTGCCATGGATGTTGCGCTGGTTTTCGGGGCTGCCGTTCCAGAAATGGGTATGGCAGTCCAGAACGAAGATCTCTTTCCCGTCGGCTGTCTTGTACATCGTCTTCCTCCCTGAATGTCGTCTTGGTGGGTCGGTCAGGTGCTGATCGCGACCTTCAGCACGCCGTCGCGCTGATTGGCGAAAAGCTCGTAGGCTTCCTCGATCTGGTCGAGGCCGAAGCGGTGGGTGACAAGCGCGCTGAAATCGACGCGGCGCGCCCGGACCACATCCATCATCCGCCGCATCCGTTCCTTGCCGCCGGGGCACAGGGCGGAACGGATGGTCTTTTCGCCCAAGCCCGCCGCAAAGGCGTCCAGCGGGATCTTCAGGTCGCTTGAATAGACCCCCAGGCTGGACAGCGTGCCGCCCGGCCGGATCGAACGCAGCGCCCATTCGAAGGTCGCCTGCAAGCCAAGCGCCTCGATGGCGACATCGCAGCCGCGTCCGTCGGTCATCTCCATGATGGTGCCCACCACGTCGTTCGAGGCCTTGAAATCGACCACCTCGTCCGCGCCCATGCGGCGGGCCATCTCCAGCCGGGCGGGCACGGTATCGACCGCGATGATGCGGCTGGCGCCCATCAGCTTCGCGCCCGCGGTGGCGCATAATCCGATCGGTCCCTGGGCAAAGACCGCCACCGTGTCGCCGATGCGGATATTGCCGTTCTCGGCGCCGACGAAGCCCGTTGACATGATGTCGGGGCACATCAGCACCTCTTCGTCGGTCAGGTCGTCGGGGATCGGCGCCAGGTTCGCCATCGCGTCCGGCACCAGCACATATTCGGCCTGGCAGCCGTCGATGGTATTGCCGAACTTCCAGCCGCCGATGGCCTTCCAGCCGTGCGGGGTGCCCGCGCCGTCCTGCGAACAGAAGCCGCACAGGCAGGCATTCGACCAGCCCGAGGGCGTGATCGCCCCGGCGATGACGCGCTGCCCCTCGCGGAAGCCCTTGACGGCCGTGCCCAGCTTCTCGATCACGCCGACCGGCTCGTGGCCGATGGTCAGCCCGCGTTCGACCGGGTATTCGCCTTTTAGGATGTGGATGTCGGTGCCGCAGATCGTGGTCGTCGTCACCCGCATCAGCGCGTCGTTCGGGCCGACATCGGGGATCTTCTTGTCTTCCAGGACGATGCGGCCCTTCTCCACGAAGACCGCCGCTTTCATCATGCTTGCCATGTCATCTCCTGCTGGAACGGATCAGGGATGCGCGGGGAGGGCGCATCCCTGAAAACGGTCAGATGTATTCGAAAACTTCGTCCATGTTCCCGAACAGGATCACGGTGTTGTCGTCGATCCGAACCATCCGGCCGTAATGGGTCGAGGTGTTGACCTCGAAGATCTCGGCCGTCATCTCGCGGCCCAGATATTCGCTGATGTCGTCCATCTTGAAGATCAGCCTGCCTTCGCCGTCGATGCGGATGGTGGCCGGGTTATAGGTCACCGTCACCTTCGGATCCTGGTCCATGTATTCGGCGATGGCGCGCGCCTCGACCGAATCGTTCATGGTGACGCCGCATTGATGCGAGATCGTCTGGTCGAAGGTGATGTCCTTCATCGACTTGAAGATGTTGCTTTTCGTGCTGTCGCGGGCGGTCGTGGACATGCTCTCTGTCTCCTGTTCAGCGGCTCAGGCCGATTTCGCCCAGGATCTGGGCCAGCCGCTCGTGCGAGGCGGCCTGGGCATCGGCGAAGGACACGGGTTTCGAATGGGGCTGCGACCAGATCGGCTGCAACGCGGCGGCGGCCTTGTCGGCCAGGTCGCCATGCTTCCTGACCCAGGCCCCGAATAGCGCCCGGTTGTGGGCGGCGTGCTTTTCGTCGTTGGCCAGCAGGTAGATCAGGTCGATGGTGTTGGCGAGGTTGCGTTCATAGTCCGCCTCTGCCGCCGAGATCACCGGCGGGGTGATGAAGTCGTTGTTCGCCGCCGCCGCCTGCATCAGGAAGCCCGACCGGAACAGCTCGCCCACCAGGGGCTCGAAGACCAGGTTGATGGCGAAATACTGCTCCAGGTAATCCTCGGCGCCCATGATCGTCTCGACCGCCAGGCGGGTGGGCTGCCAGATCGGATCCTCCAGCCAGGCCTTCTTGCCCAGCTCGTCGTCCCAGCCGGGAATGTCCATGCCGATCTCGGCCAGATACAGGGTGATGTCCTGCGCCAGCCGCATCTTGTAGGACGAATTCGTCAGCGTGGCGTTGTTGATCATCTGGGTATAGCCATACCGCTGCGCCTGCATCAGCGAGGTGCCCAGGCCGAATTCCACATGCTTCCAGGCGCCCAGATGCGTCTGCAACACGCGCTGCCAGACCTTGTCGAAGACCAGATGCGCGCCGGCCTTGCGGGCGTTGCCGATCACCGCCTGGACCATCGTCTCGATCTTGGACTGACGCTGGTAATGGGTGCGTTCCCATTCCTGGTCGGGCGCGCGGAACAGGTGCCAGTTGGAACTCAGCGCGCGGGTATTGTCCTTGGTATAGGCGCCCTTGCCGTCGCCGAAGCTGATGATCCAGTCCTGGATCAGATAGCGTTCGGGATCGGGCTGCACGTCGCAGGTGACATCCTCGTAATGGGTGGCGCGCTTGCCGCGCGGCTCGAAATAGTTGTATTTGCGGCTGGTCGAGCCTGCAAAGATCGCGGCGCCTGCGGCACCCGATGCGACGGCACTTGCTGTTGATGCCATTTGGTCTTCCTCCCTTGGTGGTCGTGATGATGCGGCGTGGCCTAGTGGCCCGAGGCGCCCGAGGTGGTGGTGAACTTGTCGTAGAAAATCCGCTCGCTTTCGTAATCCAGCATGAACAGCGTCGGCGTCAGTGCGTCGATCATCGGCGGCGGGCCGCAGGCATAGACATCGCCCTGCCCGCCGATCCCAAGCGCCTTCAGCCTGCGGTCGACCGCCTCGTGGACGAAGCCGCGCTCGCCCTGCCAGCCGCCGTCCTCGGGGGCGTGGGACAGGACCGGGATGAATTCGACCGACGGATGGTCGGCGGTGATCGCGGCCAGCCGGTCCAGGTGGAACAGGTCGTCCTGGGTGCGCGCCCCATAGAAGAAATAGACCGGCCGATCCTCGCCGCTTTCGATATGGTCGTGCAGGATCGACCAGACCGGCGACATGCCCGACCCCGCGCCGACCAGCACCACCGGCCCCGCGCGCCCCTCTCGGCGGAAGCACATGCCATAGGGGCCGGTCACGGTCACTTCCGCTCCGGCGCGGATTCCTCCGTTGTCGAGTTGGTTGGAGAACTTTCCTTCGGGGTATTTCTTGATGATGAAGGACAGCTTTTGGGTTTCGCTCGGCGGATTTGCCATGGAGAACGAACGCGTGATCGTCTCCCCTTCTTCCGTGGTGACTGTGATGTCGACATACTGACCCGCCCAGAACTTGAGCGGCGCGCTCAGCTCGACCTCGACGCCGCGGATGTCATGCGTGAGCTTGCGGAAATCGGTGATCCGCCCCTGGAACTGCCTGACGGGGATGGATTTCGACAGCACCTCCTCGTCATAGTTCAAAAGGTCGATGGTCAGATTGTCGAAGGCCTTGGCGCGGCACATCAGGATCTGGCCGCTGTCGCGGTCGCCGTCGTTCAGCGCGAAGGTCGAGTATTTCAGCATCTCGACCTCGCCGTCGAGCAGCACGCATTTGCAGGCCGAGCATTGCCCCTCCTTGCATCCGTGGGGCAGCGCGATGCCCTGGCGGAAGGCGGCGTCCAGGACGGTCTCGTCCTCGTCCACCTCGAATTCCACCCCCACGGGTTCCAGCCTTACGGTATAAACCTCTCCCATTCTGTCCGGCCTCCCCGCCGTCAGTCCGGCAGCCTTGCGGCCGCCCCGTTCAAGTCCGGTGATCGGCGGGGACCGGCCCGGCCCCCGCCCGCCCGCATCAGTTGCAGGGGTTGATGGTGAAGCCCGCCTGGTATTCGGCGATGTGCTTGGCCCGCGCCTCGGGCGTCATCTCGCGCAGCAGGGTCAGCGGCGACAGAAGCGTGTGGCCGCGCACGTCGTCCAGCGTCCACATGTCCTTGTCGTCAAAGCGCAGATGCGGCTGCGGCACCAGCGTCTTGCCGTCGTCGCGCACGAAGTTCAGATCCTTGATCGCATCGGCCAGATCCCAGCCGTGATACAGCGTCTCCCATTCCCGCTTGCCCGAGAACTTGCCCATCGCCGGGGTCGGCCGGCCCTGGTATTCGTTCGCGAAGGCCTCGACCGCGGTCCAGCGGTCCAGCTCATGGGCGAAGGTGTGGATCTGGCCGTCGATCTCGTCCACCACCATATCCTCGCGGATCAGGCAGGGCACCAGGCAGGACCAGCAGCGGTGCGGATAGACATAGCCGGTCTCCTCGTTGAAGGTGATGACCTTCTGGCCCGGCTTCGACAGCTTCGCATACCATTTCCAGAACTCGCCGAATTCGGCATACCAGCCCGGATACTTGTGCTCGAACCACTCGAAGTCCTTGTCGGTCTGAGCCTCGATCCGCCAGAAGTTCACCGGCCATCCGACCGCGAAGAACTGCGCGACCCGGTGGACGTAATGCTTCTTGGTGATGCGGTTCCAGGCTTCCTGGACATCGTCGTGATGCACCTTGATGCCGTATTTCTCCAGCGGCAGCATGTAGGTGCGATAGTAATCCTCGAAGATCCAGCGGTGCCACATCTCCGCGTAGGATTCCTTGTCCTTGTCGCGGTTGGTGGTGCCGTATTCGATCAGCGTGCCGATGGCGGCATCGACGATGGCGTGGTTCTGCCAGAAGGCGTAACGCAGGTCGCGTTCCAGCAGCAGGTGGTTTTCCGGCTCTTTCAGCGCGGCCATCAGCAGCGAATGGCCGTTGCCGATGTGGCGGCTTTCATCCGACTGCACCGACAGGAACACCGTGGGCAGCGCATAGTCGCCATTGCGCGCGGCCTCGGACGGCATGGCCACGAACAGCGTGTTGGTGAAGGCGGTTTCCGCGACCACGGTCAGGTACATGCAGGCCGAGGTCATCACGTCGCCGGTGATGAAGCCCTCGCCGAACTGGCGGCCGATGGTCGTCGCATAGCACTTGCCGAAGGCTTCCTCGGTGATGTCGAAGCCGGCCGGGTCGATATAGTTCTCCATGTACCACTTCTTCAGGTTCATCTGAATCGTGGAGTGGCGGAATTCGTCCACCATCTGCATGGTGAATCCGGTGCGCAGATCCTCGCCCGGCGCGATGCGGGCGACCATCGCCATCGACCGCGCGGCCGAGATTTCCGGGAAGGGGATGATCGCCAGGAACAGCTTCATCCATTCCACCCAACGGGGTTCGACGTTGCGGAACATGTCGCCGCGCAGGGCGGCGTCCAGCGCGCCATAGACGCGGTTGTCCTTTTCCTCCTGCATCGGGAAATAGGACCGCAGCACCTGTTTCATCGGATCGCGCGGCGCCTTGGCGATCTTGTAATCGGTGGGGAAGGTCGCGGCTTCCTGGACATAGCTGGGGTTCCAGCCCAGATCCGAGATCTTCTTCGTCGCCTCCCCGACCGAAATCCCGCGCTGCGCGGTGATCTTGTTGAGCGTCAGTTGCGTCATGCCATGAATCTCCTGATGTTGACGGCACGGGTGGCATTCCGGGCCGCTGGGCGGCTTGTCCGCCCCGGTTTTTCCGGCCGATCGGCCGGGTCAGGTCACGGCAAAGGTTTCCGGGCTGCGGGCCTGGATCCGGTTCGGCGCAACGTCCTGCGTGCTGCCGTCCCCGGTGGCCTCGCGTCTCCTCCCATTCCTTCGTTCTTTCGGGGTCAGGCCATCGGGCCAGCCGCCTTATTGTGATGGGGATACATGCAGAACGCGTGCCAGACGGCGGCACCGGCGCGGGAAATCGCGCCGATTCATCCGCCATCTGTCGATAGATGACTGAAATAAAACAATTTATTTTTTCACGATTTTTTGCCGCTTGGCGCCCGGCCGGTCCGGTCCTGCGCCGCGCGCGGCGTTGCAAAACGTTACACCTGTCACGTCCATCCGGGCTGCGCTGCACAAAACTGTAACATTTCGTCCATAAGGGCCCCGTGCAGGCCGATTCGCCCCTGAACCGTCCGCCCCTGCGCGCCGGATTCCCATGCCGCAGCGCGGCATGTAAAGCCGCCGCAAAGCTGTAACGGACGGCTGGAACGAAACGTTACAACCGTAACGCTGAATCCCGTTTTTAGTTTTCAAAAACATGATGTTACCGTCACAAAAACATGTCCTGGCAGGCGGGCGGGTGGTAATCTGGGCAGGACCGCCGGCGCCGTCCGGCCCTTCTTTCCGCGGGACGTTCCGATGCCAGATCCCTTCCCCCCCGATCAGAACGCGCCGCGCCTGACCGCCCAGGCGATGGTCGCCCGCGCGCCCCAGGATCTGGTCTTCACCATGCGCTTCCTGGGCCGCAGCCAAGAGATCCTGCACAGCCATTTCCGCCGCTTCCTGGAAACGCGGCTGGCCCAGGCCGGAGTGACGGCGGAAGGCCATCCCCTGCTGCCCTTCTTCATCGACAGCCACGCGGTCGAACTGCGCGACTTCGTGGCCACCGGCGTCTCGCTGACCCGCAGCTTCCGCCTGGACGAGATCGAGATCCTGACCGGCGACGTGGAAACCCTGATGCGGGTCGATATCTGGGACGCCATCGCCGCCCATATCGAGATGGCCGAGAAGCGGTTCAGCGAAGGGATCGACCGCGTGGTTGCGGGCCTGCGCGCCGAAGAGACCGCCCTGCGCGAGGCCCGGTCATGAGCCGGTCACGGCATCCCGCCCGACGGGGCCGCGCCGGGCATCGGCGGCTTCTGCTGTGGGGCGCGTTCGGCGCATGGGGGACAGCATGACAAGGGATGGGCGCGCCGCGCAAGAGGTTCTGGCGGATCAGTTCCGCATCACTGCCCAGCTGAGCGCGCTGACCGGCGAATACCACCGGCTTCTGCAGCAGGTGGCCGCCGCCGGTTTTGCCCGGCAAATGGCCGAGGACGCCGCCCCCGAAACCCTCGCCCTGGCCCGGCGCGCCGAACAGGCCGCGAAACAGACCGCCGAGACCTGCGCCTTGCAGATCATCGACCTGGAAAAGCGCCTTTCGGCCCTTGGGCGGGAACTGGCCGCATCGACATGAGGATCATCGCATGACCGAAACCGCCTTCCCCGATGTCGCGGCCCCGCCGCCGCAATCGCCGCTGTTCGATCTGCTGGCGCGCAACTGGATGCTGGGCGCGGCCGTTACCGACATCGCCTTCGACCGCGCGGGCAAGCTGGCGGGCTTCGCGCTGAACGACGGGCGGCTGGCACTGGCGCCGCTGGACGATCCGGACTCGGCCCTGTCGCGGATGCGGATCGAGGCGGATTCGGGCCGCAGCACCATCCGCCCCCGCGAAAAGCCGCCCGCCCCGCCGGTCCTGACCCCGGAACTGGCGCGGGGCGCGCCGCTGCTGGCGGCATCAGGCGTGATCGGGCTGGTCGCCGCCGGGCGCGACGGCCGCCTGCACCGCGTCACCCCGCGCGGCCAGGTCATTGCCCTGCCGGTGCCGGACGGCCCGATCCTGGCCATCGCCTCGGACCTGGCGGGCCGCCTGGCCCTGGCGCGACAGGGGGCGGTCGATCTGCATGACGAACAGGACATGGCCCGGATCGCCAGCCTGCCGGTGCCGGCCCAGGCCCAGGCGCTGGCCTTCGCCGATGACGGCACCCTGGCGGCGTTGCTGCCCCAGGCCCTGCTGCTGGGCCGACCCGAAGACGGGCTGACCATGCACCCGCTGATCGGCGGCAGCGGGCCGCTGATCTTTTCGGCCGATGGCGGATGGCTGGCCGGGTCGAACTGCCGGGACGGCCTGTGGCTGCTGCGGCGCGGTGACGGACGGATCGCCCGGATCGGCAGGTTCCGCGCAGCCCCCTCCTCGCTCGCCTTCAGCGGCCCGGCCGGGGCGGTGTTCGCCTCGGGCGCCTTCCGCGCGGCGGGATGGTCGCTGAAGACGCCGCCCTGGGATGACGAGGCAACCGGCGCACTGCGGACCGGGCGGCCGGGGCTGGTGCTGATCGACAGGATCGCCGCCCACCCGACCCGCGACCTGATCGCCTTCGGCGCTGCCGATGGCGCAGTCCAGATCGCCCGCGCGGGCCGTTCCGAGGAGATGGCCCTGCGCCAGCCCGACGGCCACGCCGTGACCGCGCTTGGCTGGTCGCGCGACGGGCTTCATCTCGGCATCGGCACGGCGGACGGCCAGGCGGCGCTTGTCACCCTGCCGCCGCAGCTTTTCAAATGACGAAAGGACACAGCATGACCAACGCCCAGGCCAAACCGACCCCCGAGGATGCCAGCAAGGACGCCTTCTTCGCCCGCATCGCGGAAATCTCGCAAGAGATGATTCAGGTCCATGGCAAGGATTTCGCGATGGGCACCCTGGTGCTGGCCGCGCGCTGGATCGCCAGCGACAAGATGGGCGGCCCCACGGCGCCCCACTGACGGGATCGGCCCGAATGTCCTTGCGCCTGACGCAAAGCCAGCGGCAAAGCCTGGGGTTCCGCCAGATCCAGGGCATCGCCCTCTTGCGGCTGACGAACGAGGATCTGGCCGCCGATCTGGCACGGCGCGCGGCGCACAACCCCTTTCTGCGGCTGCGCCTGCCTGCCGGGACCGCTTCGCCGGGGACCGAGGATCTGGCCGATTCCCAAGGCGGGCTATATGCCCATGTGACGGCGCAGCTGCGGCTGATCGGTGCGGCGCGGGCGGACGAGGCGCTTGCCCTGGCCTTTGTGGAAGCCCTGGACGGCAACGGCTGGCTGGACCGTCCGCTGTCCCAGATCGCGGCCAGTGCCCAGCGGTCGCTTGCCCAGGCTGAAGCCATGCTGACGGCCCTGCAACAGGGGATCGAGCCTGCCGGTCTGTTCGCCAGCGGCCTGGCCGATTGCCTGCGCCTTCAGGCCATCGATCGCGACCAGCATTCGCCCGCGATGGCGGCGGTGCTGCGCCATCTTGACCTTCTGGCCCAGGGCGGGGCCGCTGCGGTGGCAAAGGCTGCGGGGCTGGACCCGGACCAGGTGGCGGCCTGCCTGGCGCGGGTCCGGCGCATGGATCCGCGCCCCGGACTGGCCTTCGGGGGCACCCCCGCGCCGGTCAGGGCGCCCGACGTGATCGTCTCGCGCGCGGCGCAAGGCTGGCAGGTGGCCCTGAACCGCGCCACGCTGCCGGTGCTGGACGTGATCCCCGACGCCCGCGCGGCCAAGGGGATGGGCGCGATCCGGGCCGAGGCCGAATGGCTGTCGTCCATCGTGGAACGCCGCAACCGCACGGTGCTGGCGGTGGCGCGGGCGGTCCTGAACCGGCAGCGCGGCTTTCTGGATCACGGTCCCGGCGCGCTGCTGACCCTCAGCCGGGCCGGGATCGCGGCCGATCTGGGCCTGCATGGCAGCACGGTCGGGCGGGTGGCGCGGGATCTGCTGGTCGACACGCCGCACGGGCTGCGGACCCTGTGCAGCCTGTTCGACGGCGGCCCCGTCCGGGCGGGACCGGGCAGGCGGCCCGGCCCTCAGCCCGCCGCGGCGGCGATCCGCTACAGGCTGGGGCAATTGATCGCGGCCGAGGATCCGGCCGCCCCCTTGGGCGACGCGGAACTGGCCGCCGCCCTGTGCCGCGAGGGCAAGCCGCTGGCACGGCGCACCGTTGCCAAATACCGCGAGGCCTTGGGCATCCCGGTCTGCACGCAGCGTCTGCGGCAGAGGGCGTAAGGCGGGGCAGGCCTCAGGACAGCCTGGGTCGCGGCGCGGCGCGGCGGGCGCGCAGCCTGCGGGCGATCGCCATGCCCGCCAGCATCGCGCAGACGAACACCGCCGCCTGGGGGCGCAGCAGGCCAAGCGCGGGGATCGACCCGCCGGGGCAGAAACCCGCGATCCCCCAGCCGACCCCGAACAGCGCCGAACCGCCGATCAGCGCGGGGTCGATGTCGCGCCGCGTCGGCAGGTGGAAGCAGGTGTCCAGCACCGGCCGGGGCCGCCGCAACACGATGCGATAGCCGATCAGGGCCACGGTCAGCGCGCCGCCCATCACGAAGGCCAGAGACGGATCCCAGGTTCCGGCGATGTCGAAGAAATTCAATACCTTGGCGGGGTTCGCCATGCCCGAGATCATGATCCCGGTTCCAAAGACCAGCCCGATCAGGAAAGCAAGCGGAACGGCCATCCCTATGCCCCCCCGATCCCGTGGCGGATCGCATAGACGGTCAGTCCCGCCGCCAGCATGAAGATCAGCGTCGCCAGGATCGAGCGCCGCGAAAGCCGGGCATTGCCGCAGATTCCGTGCCCCGACGTGCAGCCGCCGCCGAAGGTCGTGCCGATGCCGACCGCCAGCCCGCTGACGACGATCCAGGGCAAGGGGGTCTGGCTGGAAAACGGAATCTCGATGCCGCCCAGCGTCGTCGCCAGCAGGGGCGCAAGGACGGCCCCGGCCAGGAAGGCCAGCCGCCAGCCCCGACCCTCTTGCCCCGGCAGCAGGCCGGCCAGGATGCCGGTCATCCCGGCGATGCGGCCGTGAAAGGCCATCAGCAGCACCGCCGACAGGCCGATCAGCGCCCCGCCCAGCAGCGATTGGATCGGGGTGAAGGCAGTCATGTCGCTCATTCCCACGGGGCCTCCAGAAGGTTCAGCGGAATTTTCAGATAGCGGCGCCCGTTGGATTCCGCGTCGGGCAGGCGGCCCGCATTCATGTTGACCTGCAACGAATGCAGGATCAGCCGGGGCATCGGCAGTGTCCGGTCTCGTGCCTGCCGGGCCGCGACGAAGGCGTCCTCGGTCCGGTATCGGGCGATGTGGATGTTCGCGGCCTTCTGCTCGGCCACGGTCGATTCCCAGCGGGGCGGACGGCCGCCCTCGCCATAATCGTGGCCGGTGAAGATCCGCGTGTCGTCCGGCAGGGCCAGGATCGCCTGGATCGAGCGCCAAAGCTGCCCTGCGTCGCCGCCCGGAAAATCGGCTCGGGCGGTGCCGCTGTCGGGCATGAACAGCGTGTCATGCACGAAGGCCGCGTCGCCGATGACATAGGTGATCGAGGCCAGCGTATGGCCGGGCGAGAACATCACCCGCGCCGGGATGGACCCGACCGCGAAGCGGTCGCCATCGTCGAACAGCCTGTCCCACTGGGATCCGTCGGCGGGAAAATCCGGCCAGTTGTAAAAGCCCTTCCACAGCCGCTGGACCTGCACGACCTGGGCGCCGATGCCGGTGGGCGCGCCGGTCCTGCGCCTGATGTGGTCGGCGGCCGAGAAATGGTCGGCATGGGGATGGGTGTCCAGGATCCAGTCCACCCGATAGCCCTTCGTCGCCACGAAATCCAGGATCCGGTCGGCCTGGGCCGTCGCGACGGCGCCCGACTTGTCGTCGAAATCCAGCACCGGGTCGATGATGGCACAGGCCCCGGCCGCCGGATCGGCCACCACGTATTGCACCGATCCGGTGCGGGACTCGTAAAAGCCGGTGACTTCGGGCGTGTGGGTCATTGCCTGTCCCTCGGACTGTCTGTGGGCCTGTGCGGGTCTTGATGTATGCGCTTCTTCGAAGATATGCAATAACCCGCAAAACGGCCTTTTAGCCGCAGGTCGACAGGACGATCACCGGAAACAGCGTGGCGGCGCTGGCGACCGCGCCGATCCAGTTGCCTGCACGGACCAGCAGCGCCTGCCTCGCGCTGCCATCGGCCCTGTTCCACAGGATCAAGGCGCCGTGCAGGGCCAGCCCGGCCAGCCACAGCAGGATCATCGCCAGGGGATGCAGCGGCCCGGCGGGCGTTGCGCGGGCGGGCCAGTCCCAGGCACAGCCCAGCCCGTGCAGCGCATAGACGGCGGAAAACAGCGCGCCCCACAGCAGCGGCCCCGCCAGCATCCGCAAAACCCAGGCCATCAGCCGACCTCTTGCAGGATGACAAGGCCCAGCGACAGGGCGGCGGTCGCCAGCCAGAAGGCCTGGAACAGTTGCCAGACCGGCGCGGCGCCTCGGCGCAACCGGCTGGTCCGTCCCTGCCGGGCATCGCACAGGCTGCGCAGCCCCAGCATCAGCGCGACAGCCCCGTGGAACACCGCATGGCCCAGCAGAACCCCGCGCAGGGCGTCGCGGGCATGGCGGCGCGGATCGTCCAACTGCCAGGCCAGCACGCCCAGCAGCGCCAGCGCCAGCCCCGCGGCCAGCACTCCCGTCAGGGCGGCAGTGGCGCCGGTCGGCCTGTCGCGCCGCGTCTCGGCCAGGCGGGCGGCCAGGGTGGCGGCGGCGATGGACAGCAGCGCCCCTCCGGCGGCCAGCAGCGCGCCAAGGCCCAGGCCGCTTTCCGGGGCGGGCCAGTTCGGGGCGATGACGGTCAGAAAACCCACCCCGAACAGCAGCGAGGCATAGAGCGTCCCGTCCGCCACCAGCAGCGTCACGGTCCCGCTATAGGCGAGGGTCTGGCGGATCTGCCAATGCTCGGGCAGGGACAGGCCGGGCGCGACGGGGATCGGCGCCGCGTCGCGCGGGCTGCCCATGAAGCCGCCCCACTGCCATCCCGCCCACAGGATCGCCGCGATGGCCAGAGGCGTCAGCCAGTAAAGCCCCGCCAGCATCAGCAGGAAGAAGCTGCCAAGCGCGGCGGCGGTCCAGATCGGCAACACGGTGTTTCCCGGCACCACGGCGACGTGATCGGGGCGGCCGGTGCCTGCGTCCGTCACCAGAACCTCTCGCCGGTCTCGGGGGGAGCCGGGCAGCAGGCCCTCGCCCCGCGCCAGGGGCAGGATCGCGCTGCTGTCGGGATGGCGCGGTCCGGGCAGCGAGGCGAAGTTGTAGGGCGGCGCGGGCAGCGCCATCGCCCAGTCCAGCGTCTCGGCCCGCCATGGGTTGCGGTGGCTGCGCCGACCGAACAGCCATTGCATTCCGATATCCATCACGAACAGCGCGAAGCCCGCCGCCATCACCATCCCGCCGATGGACGACACCAGGTTCAGCCATTCCCATTCCGGGTTGCCCGGATAGCGGTCGATCCGGCGCGGCATCCCCAGAAGCCCGGTCAGGTGCATCAGGAAGAAGGTGCCGTGAAAGCCCAGCAGGATCAGCCAGAAGGCGGCCTCGCCCAGGGCGCGGACCCGGAACCTGCCACTGATCATCGGCATCCAGTAGGTGATCCCGGCCATCATCGGAAAGACGAAGCCGCCGACCAGGACGTAATGCAGATGCGCGGTCACGAAGGCGGTATCATGGGCCTGCCAGTTGAAGGGCACCATGGCCAGCATCACCCCGGTCAGCCCGCCCATCACGAAGGTCAGGAAAAAGCCGATCACATGCAGCATCGGCAGGCGCAACTCTACCCTGCCCGCCCACATCGTGCCGATCCAGGCGAAGATCTGGACCGAGGTCGGCACCGCCACCAGGGCCGAGGCCGCCGAAAAGAACGCCAGCGCCATATGCGGAATGCCCACGGTGAACATGTGATGCACCCACAGCCCGAAGGACAGGAACACCAGCCCCAGCACCGCCGCGACGATGGCGCCGTATCCCAGAATCGGCACCCGCGCGAAGACCGGGATGATCGTGGACAGCACGCCTGCGGCGGGCAGGAAGATGATATAGACCTCGGGGTGGCCGAACAGCCAGAACAGGTGCTGCCACAGCAGGGGATCGCCGCCGCGCAGGATGTCGAAGAACGGCCAGTCGAAGGCGCGTTCCAGTTCCAGCAGGATCGATCCCAGGATCAGCGGCGGAAACCCCACCAGCATCATCGCGGCGGTGCCCAGCATGTACCAGCCCATCAGCGGCATCCGCGTCAGGCCCATGCCCGCCCGGCGCATCCGCAGGATCGTGACGATGATCTCGACCGCCGCCGCCACGGCCGAGATCTCGACGAAGGTCACGCCCAGCAGCCAGACATCGGCGCTGACGCCGGGGGTATGGGTCTTGCCGGACAGGGGCACATACATGAACCAGCCGCCATCGGGCGCCATGCCCAGCAGCAGCGACGCCAGGATGATCGTGCCGCCGAACAGGTAACACCAATAGCCAAGCGCCCCCAGGCGCGGAAAGGCCAGGTCGCGCGCACCCAGGATCTTGGGCAGCAGCCACATGCCCAGCCCCTCCAGCATGGGGATGGCGAACAGGAACATCATGATGCTGCCGTGCATCGTGAAGATCTGGTTATACAGCGCCGTATCCAGGAAGGCCCCGTCCCGCGTCGCAAGCTGCGCCCGGATCAGCATCGCCAGAACGCCGCCGATGGCGAAGAACACGAAGGAGGTCGCCATGAACCGCAGCCCGATCGTGCTGTGGTTGACCGAGGCGAGGCTGCCCCGCCAACCGGGCAGGTCGGACCAGATGCGGTCCATCTCGCGGTGCAGGCGCAGCGCCTTGCGGGCAGGATTGGCGGGAATGTCCTCGGTCATGGCGCCCTTTCGGCAGAGATGAAGGCAGGCGGCGCGGCGGGGTCATAGACGACCACCTCGAACCGCATGGCGGCATGGCCCAGGCCGCAGAATTCGGCGCACAGCCCCTCGTGCCGTCCGGGGGCGTCGGCTTGCAGGCGGTGGACGTTGCGATGGCCGGGGATCGCGTCCATCTTGCCGCCAAGCTGGGGCACCCAGAAGGAATGGATCACGTCGGGGCTGGTCAGCACGATGTCGAAGGGCTGGCCTGCCGGGACATACAGGATCCCCTCGGTCACGACGGGTCCGTCCGGGCCGGGCTGGGTAAAGCGCCAGCCCCAGTTATAGGCCTCGGCCTGGACCTGCATGGCGCCGTCGCCGCGCGCGATCATCCGCTCGCCCGTCCACAGCGCGAAGCCCAGCAGGACCGCCAGCACCGACATGGTGAAGCCCAGGCCCCACCAGACGATCCAGCCGCGTTCCCCGGTCGGGCGCGGGCCGCGCCACAGCGCAAGGCCCGCCAGCACCAGCACCAGAAGGGTGATCAGGCCCGCCCCGGCCAGCATCGCCCACCACAGCGTGGCGATCTGCTGGGCGGCGGGTCCGGCCGGGGACAGCGCGCTTGCGCCGCCGTCGCAACCGGCCAGCAGGGGAACCGCAAGGACCGCCCAAAACTTCCCCTTGTGCAACCCCGACGGAGACTGCCGATGCGACCCAAACGGACCTGGAGCCAACGCCGCCGCCTTTCCGACCCGATCGAGGAGCATTCGGCCTTCGACGATACCGAATCCACCATCGCCCTGGCGGGCCATCCGATCCACGCGATGCTGATCACCTATCCCATCGCCCTGGCCTTCCTGACGCTGTTCGCCGACGGCATGTTCTGGTGGACGGGCGACGCCTTCTGGCCGCGCATGGCGGTCTGGACGGCAGGCATCGCCTTCGTGATGGGCGTGCTGGCCGGCATCGCCGGAACGGTCGAGCTGCTGATCGTTCCGGGCATCCGCATCCGCGCGCCCAGTTGGACGCATTTCATCCTGGCCTGCACGCTGCTTTCGGTCCTGGGCGTCAACTGGGGCTTCCGCCTGCCCGACCCGCAGGCGGCGGTGCTGCCGGTGGGGATCCTGATCTCGGCCCTGGGGGTGGGGCTGACGACGGTCACCGGCTGGCATGGCGGCAAGCTGGTCTTCGACTATCAGATCGGCACGCAACGGGATCATGGCAGCTGATCCCTGGGCGCCTGCATGATGTCCGGCAGCAGATCCGCGACCCAGGCCAGATCCGGCTTGGCCAGCACCAGCCACAGAACCGCCGCCATCGACGGCAGGCCGATGGCCAGGGCGATGCCCGGCCACGGCATGTCATAGGCCCGGCCCGGATCGCTGCCCCTGCCCCGGCGTTGCAGACCCGACTGCTCGATCAGGTGGCCGATCCAGGCATGGGTCAGCGCCATCAGGCTGACGAACGCCAGCTTGGCGACGAACCACAGATCGAACACCTCGGCCGCGAAGATCAGCGCGGTTCCCGCGACCACGGCGATGACCGCCGCGGGGGTCGCGAAGCCGATATAGCCGTAATGCGTCAGCAGCCGGAATTCGGAATAGCGGACCTGGCGCCGCGCGTGGCCATAGGCGATCAGCAACAGCGGCAGGGCGATCAGCCCGGCGCACCAGCACAGCATCGCGGCGATATGGATGGCCTTCAGCGCCGCGATCATGCCGCGAAGCCCCGCTGCCAGCCTCGGCGCAGCATCCAGCCCGCAAAGCCCGCCATCGGCAGGAAACCCGGCACCCACAGGATCAGCCCGGCCAGCCGCTGATCGTCCAGCGCGGTCATGCCCCACAGCGCCGCGCCGTCGACATGCTGGACATAGAGGACGGCGGGCGCGAAGGTCAGCACCGCACCCAGAAAGCCCATCACCCCCGCCAGCCCCATGGTCAGGACGCTGTTGCCCAGGACCGCATGGCGCGGCCCGGCCAAGACCGCCGACCAGAAGGCCCAGGCGGGCAGCAGCAGCGCCGCCTGCATCAGCCAATAGACCGCATCGGATCGCCAGATCGCGTCATAGACCGCAGGCAGGTGCCAGGCCGCCATCGCCAGGGCCATCCCCGCCGCCCCGATTTGCGCAGGCCAGCGCGCGGCCAGCGGCCAGGCCAGCGCCAGGGCGGGCGCGGCCACCCCGGCAAGGACCAGGTGATGCAGCGCGCGGGCCGAAAACAGCGAAACGGTCAGCGCGCAAAGGGGCGACACGAAGGCCAGAACAAGCGCCAGGACCGCGACGCCGCCCGCCCTGCCCGCCTGACGCCACCACAAGGCCAGCGACAGCAGCGCCAGCCCGGCCAGCAGCGGCGGATCGAGATTCCAGGCGGTCCATAACCCGCCAGGGGCTGCGCCCGGTCCGCAATAGGGTTGACTCATGGATCCTCGCTTTCCGTCGGGCTGGGGCCGCAGGCTGTCCAAGGATAATACCGAACCCCGCCAAAGGGTTTCGTGCGGCGGCCGATGCTTGCATCAGGTCAGCACGTAATCCTGCGGGACCGGCATGGCGGGCAGGTCCGTCTCGCCCAGGGCGGATCGCAGGTGGATCTCGATCACCGTCGCATAGGCGGCGATCGGCAGGTTGTTCGGCATCAGGCCGAACGGCTCCTCCAGTTCCTCGCCCAGGGCGTCGAGGCCGAAGAAGGTATAGGCGACCAGCATGGCGGCCAGGGGCGTGGACCAGCCCAGCATGTCGGCAAGGCCGAAGGGCAGCAGGAAGCAGAACAGATAGGCCGTGCGGTGCAGAAGCAGCGTATAGGCAAAGGGCAAGGGCGTGTTGGCCAGACGCTCGCAACCCACCAGGGCCTGCGTCAGCCGCCCCAGGCTGTCGTTCAGGGCAAGCGCCTCGACCGGGGCAAGACGGCCCTGGCGCAGCAGCCGGCCGACCAGCCCGGCGACCTCATGCAGGATCCGGTCCGCCGGCCGGGCCGAGACGGCAGGCGCGCCCGCCGCCTGAAGGCTGGTCCTGTGCCGCAATTGCGCGACCGCCGCATGGGCAAAGGCGATGATGGCCGTCAGGATTTCGCGCCGTTCGGGCGACGGGCCGTCCGGGCCGTCATCCAGGACCACCGTCTGCCGGGCGACGTCGCGGGCCGAGTGGATGATCCCGCCCCACAGCTTTCGGGCCTCCCACCAGCGGTCATAGCAGGCATTGTTGCGGAAGCTGAGAAAGATCGACAGCGCGATGCCGATCAGGGTCAGCGGTGCCGGATTGATTCCCGGCACCACCTGCGGCGCATGACGGTGGGCGGCCACGACGACCAGCGACAACAGGCCCACGGCGGCAAGCTGCGGCCAGGTGCGCAGGATGATCGACCCCTTCAGGACGAAGAACAGCGTCAGCAGGCCGGGCCGGGGGCGGACGATCATCGGGCAAGCCCCCTGCCCCCAAGGCTGCGAAAAACGGTTCCGAGAAGTTGGCGCGTCATCGGCGGCTGTCCTGACCCATGCCCCGGAATTGAAGCGGCGGCGGGACCTCTCTTGTCAAGCCCGGCCGGCCTCATTCTCCTTTGTCCAAATATCCCGCAGGGGGTCCGGGGGACGCGAAGTCCCCCGGCGGCTCAGCCCAGCACCTCGCGCACGGATTCAGCGGCGGCGGCGACGATGGTGTCGGCCTCGGCGCGGGTCAGGCACAGCGGCGGCGCAAAGCCAAGGATGTCGCCTTGCGGCATGGCCCGCGCGATCACGCCGCGCTTCAGCATCGCCGCCACGATCCTGGCCCCCACGCCTTCGGACGCGTCGAAGAACGTCCGCGAATCCCGGTCGCGGACCAGTTCCACGGCGCAGAGCATCCCCTCGCCCCGGATCTCGCCGACATGGGGATGATCGCCAAGCGCGGCCCGCATCTGCGCGTTCAGATAGGCGCCGGTCTCGCCCGCGTTGCGCACCAGCCCCAGTTCGTCGATCAGCTTCAGGTTGGCAATCCCCGCCGCCGCGCCGATCGGATGGGCGGAATAGGTCCAGCCATGGCCGAAGACGCCGTTCTCGTCGGTGCCCTGCATCAGCACGTCCCAGACCCGCTGACCGACGATCGACCCGGACAGGGGGGCATAGGCACTGGTCAGCCCCTTGGCGCAGGTGATGATGTCGGGCTTCATGCCGTAATGATCGGACCCGAACAGCGACCCCAGGCGGCCGAAGCCCGTCACCACCTCGTCGGCGATCAGCAGGATGTCGTACTTGTCCAGCACCGCCTGGATCGCGGGCCAATAGCCTTGGGGCGGGGGCACGATGCCGCCGGTGCCCAGCACCGGCTCGCCGATGAAGGCGGCGATGGTGTCGGGGCCTTCCGCCTTGATCAGCGCCTCCAGCTTGTCGACGCAATAGCCCACGAAGCTGCTTTCGCTTTGTGAGGGATCGGGACGGCGGAAGTAATAGGGCGCCTCGGTGTGGATCACCTGCGCCAGGGGCAGGTCGAACTTCTTGTGGAACAGCTCGAGCCCGGTCAGGCTGCCGGTCATCAGGCCCGACCCGTGATAGCCCCGCCAGCGGCTGATGATCTTCTTCTTCTGCGGCAGGCCGCGGATGTTGTTGTAATACCAGACCAGCTTGATGTTGGTTTCATTGGCGTCCGACCCGCCAAGCCCGAAATAGACCCGCGCCATGCCGTCGGGGGCGCGGTCCATGACCATCTTCGCCAGCGTGATCGCGGCTTCGGATCCGTGCCCCGCATAGGCGTGGTAATAGGCCAGTTCGCGCGCCTGCGCGGCGATGGCGTCGGCGATTTCCGTCCGGCCATAGCCCACGTTCACGCAGTAAAGCCCCGCGAACCCGTCCAGCAGGCGGTTGCCGTCGCGGTCGATGATATGGACGCCCTCGGCCCCCTTGACGATGCGCTGCGCGCCTTCGCCGCGGGCGAATTGGCCCAGGTTGGTCGAGGGATGGAAAAAGCTCTCGCGGTCCCATTTCGCCAGTTCGTCATTCGTCAGCATTCTCATGCCCTCCTGTGCTCTGCCCAGTCGCGGCAGACGTATTTGATTTCGGTGAAGGCCTCCAAACCGTGGCGGCTGCCCTCGCGGCCGAGGCCGGACTGCTTCATGCCGCCAAAGGGGATCGGCGCGCCGGTGACCTTGGTGCGGTTGACCGCGACCATGCCGAATTGCAGCGCGCGCGACAGGCGATAGATGCGGCGCGGGTCGCGGGAATGGACATAGGCGACAAGGCCGTATTCGGTGTCGTTGGCGATCCGCACCGCCTGGTCCTCGGTCTCGAAGGGGGCGATGGCGGCGACTGGGCCGAAGGTTTCCTGGCGGAAGATCAGCGCATCGACGGGGACATCGGCCAGCACCGTCGGCTGATAGAACAGCGGACCTTGCGGGTCGCGCCCGCCGCCGGTCAGCAGCCGGGCGCCGCGCGACAGGGCGTCGGCCACATGTTCTTCCTGCTTGCGGACCGCGCCTTCGTTCATCAGCGGGCCAAGGTCGCGGTCCTGTTCGCCGGGGCCAAGCGTCAGCGCGGCGGCGGCGTCCGCGAAACGGCGGCAGAACTCGTCATAGATCGGGCGTTCGACCAGGAAGCGGTTGGCACCCAGGCAATCCTGGCCCGAGGTCGCGAACTTGGCCTTGATCGCCTCTTCCACCGCCAGGTCCAGATCGCAATCGGCGAAGGCGATGAAAGGCGCATGGCCGCCCAGCTCCAGCACCAGCCGCTTTACCGTGTCCGAAGATTGGCGATACAGCAGCCTGCCGATTTCGGTGGATCCGGTGAAGGACAGCGCCCGCACCCGCGGATCGGCGCACCATTCCCCGACGATTTCCGGCGCCTCGCCCGTCACCACGTTGAACACCCCGGCAGGGAAACCGGCGCGATCCGCCAGTTCGGCAAGCGCGGTCGCCGACAGCGGCGTTTCGGCAGAGGGATGGATCACCACCGTGCAGCCGGCAGCCAGGGCCGCAGCCGCCTTGCGGGTGATCATCGCGCAGGGGAAATTCCAGGGCGTCACCAAGGCCGCGACCCCCACGGGTTCCCGCCACAGCTCCATCTCGGCCGTGGACAGGTGCGAGGTCACGCTTTCGATATTGGGGCGCTTGGCTTCCTCGGCATAGAATTCGACGAAGCTGGCGGCATAGTCGATCTCGCCCCGCGATTCCGACAGCGGCTTGCCCTGTTCGGCGGTCATGATCCGGGCCAGATCCTCGCGGTTGTCGCGGATCAGCTGGAACCAGCGGAACAGGATCGCCGCGCGTTCCTGCGGCAGCGCGGCGGCCCAGGCCGGGAAGGCCGCGTCGGCGGCATCCACGGCGGCGCGGGCGCCCGCCGCATCCAGTTTCGCGACCTGCGCGACGGTCCCGCCGGTGGCCGGATCGGTGACGGCGAAACGGTCGCCGCCGATCCAGGCGCCGTTCACGAAGGCGTCGGGGCGCATCAGGGTCTTGTCGGCAATCATTCGTCCACCTCTACGCCGATGACGGCGACACAATCGCCGGGTTTCACGATGCCGGGGAAATGCCGCGCCATCATCAGCCCGGCGCGCGCGGCGGTGACGGTCACGGGCGGCAGCCCGGTGCGAGTCACGGGAAAGATGCGGGCGACCGGCTGGTCCTGCGCGACGGCATCGCCCAGATCCACCAGGAATTCGATCAGCCCGCCGTCTTCCGCGAAGGTGAAGCAATCGGCGTCAGGCATGTCCAGCCATTGCGTCGGCTGGGCCTGAACCTCGCCGCGCAGGACGCCCGCCGCGATCAGCAGGTTCTTCAACCCGCGCTTGGCGATGCCCGCCGTGCGCGCGGTCGCGGTGCCGCCGCCGCCCAGTTCGGTGGTGACGAAGACCTTGCCCATCTCCTCGGCGGCGGTGTCGTACATGCCGACCGCGTCGATCTCCAGCATCTTGACCGACCAGGGCGCCCCGAAGGCCCGCACCAGATCGAAGCTCTGCCCCTCCTGCCGCTTGTCGGGCAGGATGTGGGCGGCGCAGTAGGGCAGAAAATCCAGCGTCTTGCCGCCGGAATGGAAATCCACCACCACATCGGCCATGGGCAGCAGAACCCGCTGGAAGTAGTCCGCGATCTTCTGCGTCACCGTGCCGTCGGGCCGCCCCGGAAAGCTGCGGTTCAGGTTGCCCCGGTCGATGGGAGAGGTGCGCGTCCCCGCCCCGAAGGCCGGATAGTTCATTGCCGGCACGATGATGATCCGGCCCGTCACCTGATCGGCCCGGACGGTCGAGGCCAGGTCGAACAGCGCGATCGGACCTTCGTATTCGTCGCCGTGATTGGCGCCGGTCAGCAGCACGGTCGGCCCTTCGCCGCCCACGACCACGGTGATGGGGGTCATGATCGACCCCCAGGCCGCGTCGTCGCGCGAATAGGGCAGGCGCAGGAAGCCGTGGCGGACGCCCGGTTCCGCGAAATCGACCGTCGCCGTGATGGGCGACGGCGTCAGTTGCATCTGAAGGGGCAGCATGGCCTAGTCCTTCACGAACAGCTTGCGCGGGACCGAGGCCAGCAGTTCCGGCGCGCCCTCGGTGATGGCGATACTTTCGGTGATCTCCAGCCCCATTTCCTCGGACCAGAGGCCGGTCATGAAGTGGAACGTCATGCCGGGTTGCAGCACGGTGGTGTCGCCCGGACGCAGCGACATGGTGCGTTCGCCCCAGTCGGGGGGATAGCTGACGCCGATGCCGTATCCGGTGCGGCCGTCCTTGACGATGCCGTATTTCTTCAGCACCGCGAAGAAGGCGCCCGCGAACTGTTCGCAGGTATTGCCGGGACGCGCGGCCTCCAGCCCGGCCTCCATGCCTTCCAGCACGGCCTTTTCGCCGTCCAGAAACACCTGGGTGGGCTTGCCCAGGAACACCGTCCGCGACAGCGGCGCGTGATAGCGGTTATAGCAGCCCGCGATCTCGAAGAACGTCCCCTCGCCCGCGCGCATCGGCCGGTCGTCCCAGGTCAGGTGCGACGCCGCGGCCTCGCGCCCCGAGGGCAGCAGCGGCACGATGGCCGGGTAATCGCCGCCGAAGCCATCGGTGCCGCGAATGCCCGCGTCATAGATCTCGGCCACCAGGTCGCATTTGCGCATCCCCGGCTCGATCTTCTCGAAGATGCGTTCGTGCATCTTCGTCACGATGGCCCCGGCCTTGCGCATATAGTCCAGCTCGGTCGGGGATTTCACCGCGCGCTGCCAGTTCACCAGCCCGGTCGTGTCGCTGAACGTCGCGTTGGGCAGGTGCTTTTGCAGGGCGGCGAAGGCGGCGGCGGTGAACCAGTAATTGTCCATCTCGACGCCGATGCGTTTCGCGCCCCAGCCCTTGTCCGTCAGGATCTGCGACAGCAGGTCCATGGGATGCTTCTGGGTGTTCTGCACATAATCGTCGGGATAGCCGATGATGTTGGCGTCGTTCAGATAGGCGGTGAAACGCGCCCCCACGGCATCCATGCCGCGCCCGAAGAAGATCGGCTCTCCGTCCGGGGGCACGACCACGCATTGATGGACATAGAAGGACCAGCCGTCATAGCCGGTCAGCCAGTTCATGTTGGACGGATCGGTGACGATCAGCAGGTCGACGCCACCGGCCTCCATCGCCCGGCGGGTCTTGACGAGGCGTTGCGCGTATTCCTCGCGGGTGAATTTCAATGCGACATCTGTCATGGGGGTTGCTTTCAGAGGGTGAAGTCGTGGCCTGCCCCCGCCTGGGCCGCGCGGGCCAAGGCAAGGGTGGCGATGGCGGTGTCCTGGATGCCGGTGCCGGTCAGGTCGGCCAGGGTGATCTGATCCGGGCTGGTCCTGCCGGGGGCCGATCCGGCCAGGATCTGTCCCAATTCGGGCAAATCGCCGTCCAGCCCGCCGTCCAGCCCGGCATGGCGCAATTCGCCCAGCGTGCGGGTCTGGGACAGGCGGTCGGCGACGTAATGCGCCGCCCGGATCAGGTCCGGGGCGATCTCGTTCTTGTGCGGCGCGTCCGACCCCATGGCGGTGACATGGGTGCCCGGCGCGACCCGGTGCAGGATCGGGCTTTCCGCGGGCGTGGTGGTCACGACGATCCCGGCATCGCGCACGGCATCCTCGACCGAGGCGGCGGCGGTGACGGGGATCGACAGCGCGGCGGTCATGTCCTGGGCGAAGGCCCGCGCCCTTGCCGGATCGCGCGCCCAGACGGTGGCGCGGGACAGCGGGCGAACCAGCGTCAGCGCCTGCAACTGCATCCGCGCCTGCATCCCGGCGCCCAGGATCGCGGCGGTGGCCGCATCGGCCCGCGCCAGCGCATCGGCGGCGACCGCCCCTGCGGCGGCGGTGCGCACATCCGTCAGCCAGCCGTTGTCCAGCAGCAGTGCCTCGACCAGGCCGGTCCTGGCCGACAGCACCACCATCATGCCGTTGGTGGACGGCAGGCCAAGCGCCGGATTGCCGAAGAAGCCGGGCGAGATCTTGATCGCGACATGCGACAGGCCGGGAACATAGGCGGTCTTCACATCGACCTCGCCCCGGTGTTCGGGGATGTCCAGCCGCAGGATCGGCGGCATGGCGACGGGCTTCGTCGCCAGCGCCAGGAAGGCGTCGCGGATGCAGGCCACGGCCCCGGTATCCAGGGGCATCAGGGCGCGCAGGTCGGATTCCGTCAGGATCTTCACGGGCGGTCTCATGCGGCGTCCTCCTGCATCAACCGGGCGTGCTGGGCGGGGTCGATATTGCCGCCGGACAGGATGGTGACGGTCGGACCCCGAGGCACGAATTTCCCGGCCAGCAGCGCGGCATGGCCGACCGCCGCCGCGCCCTCGACCACATGGCCGGCGCGGCCCAGATGGCGGATGGCGGCGGCGATTTCCGCCTCGGTCAGCAGGATCACATCGTCCAGAAGATCGCGGCACAGGGCGAAGGTGACGCGGTTGTCCAGCCCGATGCCGCCGCCCAGGCTGTCGGCCAGGGTCGCGACCTCGGCCACCTCGACGGGGCGCCCCGCGCGCAGGCTGGCGGCCATGGCCGCACCGTTCTCCATCGTCAGGCCGATCACGCGGGTCGCGGGCGAGATCGCCTTGATCGCCACCGCGATCCCCGCCGCCAGTCCGCCGCCGGACAGCGGCACCAGCACCGCGTTGGGCGTGCCGATCTCCAACCCGATGGTGCCCTGGCCAGCGACCACATCGGGGTGGTCGAAGGGCGGGATCTGGGTCAGGCCGTCCTGGGCCACCAGGCGCGCGACCTCGGCCATGGCGTCGTCCTGGCTGTCGCCGACGATCCGCACCAGGGCGCCCAGATGGCGGATCGCCTGGACCTTGTTCGCGGGCACCAGCCGCGACAGGCAGACCGTGGCAGGCACGCCAAGCGCGCGGGCGGCATGGGCCAGCGCCCGGCCATGGTTCCCGGTCGAGGCCGTGACCACCCCCCGCACCCCGGCGGGCAGCGACAGGATCGCGTTGGTCGCGCCGCGCAGCTTGAAGGCGCCGGTCGGCTGGCGGTATTCGCATTTCATCAGCACCGGCTGGCCCAGCCGCGCCGACAGCGCCTCGTCGCGCGGCAGTGGCGTTTCCGCGACATGGCCCCGAAGGCGGGCGGCGGCGGCCCGGATGTCGTCCAGCGTCATGGCAGCCTCATCAACTGGCCGGGGGCAAGGGCGCCCGCGACGCCGCAGGCGCGCGCGGCGGCCCACAGCGTTGCGGAATTGGCCGAGACGACCGGGATGCCCACGGCGTTCTCGATCCGGTCGATGATCCCGGCGGCGCGGACGGCGGTGCAGGCCACGAACAGCGCCTGGCTGCCGGGGGCAACGGCCGCCCGCGCGGCCTCGACGATGCTGGCGTGGGTGATCCGGGCCATGTCGCGGTCGTCGGTCAGGCCCAGACAGGACACCGCTTGCAGCGCAAAGCCGCCCGCCTCGAAGCACTCGGCCATCGGCTGCGTCGTCTGGGCATCATAGGGGGTCAGCAGCGTGATCCGATCCGCGCCAAGCGCCCGCAGCGCCGCGAACCCGGCCGAGATCGGCGTGATCGCCGCCGCCCCCGGCTTGCCCGCCGCGATGGCCCCGCGCACCTTGTCGTCGCCGATGACCACCGACGCCGAGGTGCAGCTATAGACCACCGCGTCCAGATCCTGATCCGGCAGGATCAGCGCCGCCGCCCGCGTCACGTCGCCCGCCATCGCGGCCAGCGTTTCGGGCGTGACCGGGTTGGCAAAGGGAATCCGGGTGGCATAGACGCCGATGCCATGCGGCGGCAGGGCGGCGAAGTCGACCTCGGTCGTGTGGTCGGTGGCCAGCGTCACCAGGCCCAGGCGATGCGGCAGGGGACGGTCGTCCAGAACCACGGTCATTTCCCCACCCCGCCATAGCGCCGTTCCAGCCAGCGCAGCCCGACGACCGAGATCACGCTGACGATCAGGAACATCACCCCGACCAGGGTCATCGGCTCGACATAGCGATAGGAACTGTTGGCGACCGACCGGGCCTGGTTCATCAGTTCCAGCACGGTGATGGCCGACAGCAGCGGCGTTTCCTTGAACATCGCCAGCAGGTAATTCGCCATGGCCGGGATCATCGGCGGCACCGCCTGCGGCAGGATGATGTGGATCCAGGTCTGGCGGGCGTTCAGGTTGGTGGCCTTCGCGGCCTCCCACTGGCCGCGCGACACGGCCTCGATCCCGCCGCGATAAACCTCGGACGCATAGGTCGCGTAATGCAGGCCCATGCCGATCACCCCCGCCGTCAGCGCGGGCAGGCGGATGCCCAGATCGGGCAGGACGTAGAAGATGAAGTAAAGCTGCACCAGCAGCGGCGTGCCGCGGATGAATTCCACCACGAAGCCGGTGCCGCGCGACAGGATCCGGTTCCGCGACCGGCGCAGGATGGCAAAGACCAGCCCCAGCACGGCGGCGACCACGGCGCCAAGCGCGGTGGCGATCAGCGTGATCCTGAACCCCGCCAGCAGCTGCGGCATGATCGAGGCGGCGAATTCCCAATCCCATTCCATCAGCGCACCCCGTCCAGGCCGCGCGTCACGCGCCGCTCGTACCGGCGGATGGCGAAGGAAATCACCGAGGACATCGCGAAATACAGCAGCAGGATCGTGACGAAGGGCAGCAGCGTGTTGCCGGTCTGGGACCGCACCACCTGCGCCTGGAAGGTCATGTCGGCCAGCGAGATCAGCGACACGACCGACGTGGCCTTCAGCAGTTCGATGGCGTTGTTGCCGAAGGTCGGCAGCATCAGCGGCAGCGCCTGGGGCAGGATGATGTGGCGCATCCGCTGGAAGCGGGTCAGGTTGACGGCGGTGCAGGCCTCGTACTGGTCGCGCGGCACGGCCAGGATGGCGCCGCGCACCACCTCGGCCCCATAGGCGCCCACGTTCAGGCCCAGCGCCAGGACGCCCGCCTGCATCGGCGTGGGCGCCCACAGCCCGGTCATCGGCAGCACGAAATAGATCCAGAACAGCTGCACGAAGATCGAGGTGCCCCGGAAGAATTCGATATATCCGGTCGCCAGCCAGCGCAGGGCGGCGTGGCCCGAGATGCGGCCCAGCCCGGCGATGAAGGCCACCACCAGCGCCAGCGCGGATCCCATCAGCGTCAGCTTGACGGTGACCCATGCCCCCTGAAGGATAAGCGTCAGATATCCAGACCAGTCGCCCATGCGCTGATGCCTGCCTTTCTGCTGTCGGATGATCGGGCGGGGCCGCGCCCCGCCCCCGTCACGTCACTGTTGCGCGCAAAGCGCCTCGCGGTTGGTCGAGATGGCCGCCTCGGCCGAGAAGCCGTAGGGTTCGATGATCCTGGCGAATTCGCCCGATTCCTTCAGCTTGGCCAGCTCCACGTCGAAGGCGTCGCGCAGCGCGGTGTCGCGCTTGTTGAAGGCCGCGCCGTCGCAATAGACCGGCGCCCCCTGGACCGGGGCCACGACCTCCAGGCTGGCGTCGCCGGATTTCGCCAGCAGGTCGTTCAACGACAGAACCGGCAGCGAATAGGCGTCGATGCGGCCGTCCTGGACCATCTTCAGCCCCGATTGCGCATCAGGCACCACGACCAGCCGGTCGCGCGGCACGCCCGCGTCCAGGGCCAGCTTCTCCTCGGTTCCGCCGCCGGGCGCGCCCAGACGGGCTTCGGGATCGTTGGCGAAATCGGCATAGGACTTGAAGCCCTTGGGGTTGCCCTTGGGCAGCAGCAGCGCCTCGGCATCGCAGAGGATCGGTTCGGAATAGGCCACCGCGTCGCAGCGTTCGGGCTTCATGAACAGACCCGCCGTGATCGCATCGACGCGGCCCGCCTGAAGGCTGGGAATCATGGCGCCGTAATCCAGGATCGAGGCTTCCAGATCGGCCACGCCCAACGCCGCGAAGACCGCGCGGGCCACGTCGGGCGCGGCGCCCGAAACCTTGCCGTCGGCGCCGATGGCGGTGAAGGGCGGTTCGTTGCCGATGGCGATGCGGGCGGTGCCCGCTTCCTTCAGGTCGTCCAGCTTGTCCGCCAGCGCGGGCAGCGGGGCCGCCAGCAGCAGGGCGGCGATCAGGGTGGTTTTCATGGCTTTCTCCTGTTGGGTGTCCATCACACGCGCTGTCCGGCGGCGATGATCTTGCGCAGGAAGGACTTCGTTCGGTCCTCTTGCGGCGCGGTGAAGATCTGGTCGGGCGGGCCTTGTTCGACGATCCGGCCCTTGTCGAAGAACAGAACCCGGTCGGCGAAGTCATGGGCAAAGCCCATCTCGTGCGTGACCAGCAGCATGGTCATGTCGGTTTCCCGCGCAAGACGCTGCATCACCTCCAGCACCTCCTCGACCAGTTCGGGGTCCAAGGCCGAGGTCACTTCGTCGAACAGCATGATCTGCGGCTGCAAGGCAAGGGCGCGGGCGATGGCCACGCGCTGTTTCTGGCCGCCGGAAAGCTGGCTGGGCATATAGGCGGCCTTGTCGGCCAGACCCACCATGTCCAGCAATTCGCGGGCACGGGACTCGGCCGCCGCGCGGCCGACGCCCTGGGTCAGGACCGGGGCAAGGGTGATGTTCTGCAAGACGGTCTTGTGCGGAAACAGGTTGAAGTGCTGGAACACCATCCCGACATGGCGGCGCATCTTGTGCAGATGCGCCTCGTCCGCAGGCAGCTCGGCGCCGCCTTTGGTCATGTGATACAGCGGCTCTCCGTTGATCTCGATCCGGCCGCCGGAAATATCCTCCAGCGTCATCAGGATGCGCAGGATGGTGGTCTTGCCCGATCCCGACGGGCCGATCAGGGCCAGCTTCTCGCCCTTCATCACGTCGAAGTTCAGCCCGTCGATGACCTTCAGCGTACCGAAGGACTTTTGCAGGTTCTGGATTCGGATGATCGGTTGGTCCATGCGTTCCCCGTGCTGTCACAGCGGAACTTTGCAGCGGGATTATATCAGGTCAATCACAAAATAATATCATGACAATTATTCGGGGCGCTTTGCCTAAACCAGCGTCAGAACCGGCTCGGCATTGCTGCCCAGGGTTTCCACGACCAGCCGCAATCCGCGCCGCAGATCCTCGGCTCCGGTGGAACCCAGGGCGATTCGCACCGCGTCCCGCCGCCCGCGTTCGTCCAGCCGGAATGCCCGCCCCGAGGCGACCGCCACCCCCCGCTGCCTTGCCTGGGCCACGAATTCCTCCTCGTCGCGGCCGGGGGGCAGTTCCAGCCAGACATGCAGGCTTTGCGGATGGGCGTGAAAGGGCGCGGATCCCAGAACCTCTCTCGCGATGGCGTGGCGTTCGCGCAGCGCGTCCCGCTGCCAGGACATCAGACGGTCCACCGTGCCGTCGCTGATCCAGTGGCTGAGCAGTTCGACCATCGCGGGCGTCGCCATCCAGTTCGTGACCAGATGCCGGTTCGCGGCGATCGGGGCCAAGCGCGACGGCGACACCAGCCAGCCGATGCGCAGGCCCGGCAGGGTGGTCTTGGTGAAGCCCTGGATATGCAGCACACGTTCCGGCGCCAGCACCGCCATGGGCGGCGGGCGATCCTGGATCAGCGTGTTCAGCATGTCGTTTTCGATGATCAGCAGGTCGTGGCGGCGGGCGATCTGAACCAGTTCGGCGCGGCGGTCTAGGCTGGTCATGATCGCCATCGGATTGATCGCGGAGGGCTGCATATACAGGGCGCGCAGGCTGCCCTTGCGGGCCAGATGGTCCAGGGCCTCGGGGACGATGCCATCATGGTCCACCGGCAGGCCCTCCAGATGCAGGCCCAGGTATTTGC
This sequence comes from Paracoccus haematequi, assembly GCF_900631945.1. Lineage (GTDB taxonomy): Bacteria > Pseudomonadota > Alphaproteobacteria > Rhodobacterales > Rhodobacteraceae > Paracoccus > Paracoccus haematequi_A. The sequence continues at coordinate 41,652 of NZ_UZWE01000021.1, read as the reverse complement.
ACAGCGGCATCAGCAGATGATGGGTCAGCGCCGCCGCCGCCAGCGTGCCGCCGGGGGGAACCGCGCTCATCACCGCGGTGGTGATGGCCGAGGTCGCGCCGTCGGTCAGGGTGATGCAGTCGGGCGCCACGTCCAGGCCGCCGCGCCGCAGCCAGTCCGCCGCCACCCGGCGATGCTGCGGCAGGACTGAATTCGGCCGGAACGACAGCGCGGCGGGCGCGGTCAGGTTCTCGGCCACCCAGTGCAGACCTTCGCGGAAGATGTCGACATGCATCCGCCCGGTCACCGGCTTCAGGATCGACAGATCGACCAGCCCGCCCGGCCGTTCGGCCAGATACGGAGGCGAATTCTCGGATCCGGCGGGCAGGACGAAGGATCCGCGCCCCACCTCGCCCACCACCAGCCCGCGCCGGATCAGATCCTCATACGCGCGCGAGACGGTCTGCACCGACAGCCCCAGATCGTCGGCCAGCTTGCGCTGCGGCGGCAGGCGCGATCCTGCGGGAAGCTGCCCGTCCCGGATGGCGCGGGCATATTGCTCGGCCAGGGACAGATAGGCGGGGCGATACAAGGCCAGGGGGTCGGGGCGCCAGATTGTCATGATTCACTATCGGGACAATCCAGACGAATGGCAAGGGCCGCCGGGATGCGGCAGGCGGACCATGCCCGCCCGCCGCAGCCGTTCGGAAAGCGGCCGGTCAGGCCGCGTTCTTGCGTCCCCAGAAGCGCAGGTCGCGGCAGGCGGCGATGAAGCCCTTGGCGTCCGAGGCCGGGATGAAGCCTTCGTCCAGTTCCTGCGGCAGCCCGGCCTTGGCGAACAGCACGCGCGCCGCGTCGTTGAAGGCCGCGAACTTGTAATGCGCCCAGGTGGTCGCGGCGAAATCGCGCGCGGCGGCCATCTTGGCCAGCATCTCGGCCTGATCGTCGGACGGCAGGATCGCCACGGCGTCGAAGACCGCCGAAGGCGCACCCTCGACCATCTCGTCCAGGTCCAGTTCGGTGCCGTCCGACAGAACCACGCTGCCGGCGATCGGGCCGATGAACTGCACCATCGCGCCTTCCGCCTGAGCCGCATCGACGATGGCCTTGACCTGGGCCACGTCCGATCCGTCGGTCAGCAACATGCCGATCTTGCGGCCCGCGAAACTGTCGGGACCGTTCTTCAGGATCGACAGGGCCGGACTTTCCGGCAGATCGGTGCGCGGCGGAACTGCGGGCTGGGCGGGCGCGGGCATGTCCTTGACGCCAAGGCCCGCCGCCACCGCCTGGGCCAGATCCTCATGAATGTTCAGCAGATGGGCCAGCATCCGCAGCCGGATCGGCTTGGTCTTGACCTTCGACAATTCGAAGGTCAGCGCGTCGGCCATGTGCTTCTGCTCGACCGGGGTCTGGCTGATATAGAACTGCCGGGCCTGCGAGTAATGGTCGGCGAAGGTTTCCGACCGGATCCGCGCCTTTTCACCGCTATAGGCGACAGGCACCGCGCGGATGCCACCCTGCGCGACCTCGCGCGGGCCGCCCTGGTCGCCGCCCCAACTGTTCGGTTCGTAATTCGCGCGCCCGCGCGGATTGTGCATGGCCATGTGGCCATCCTGCTGGAAGTGGTGGAACGGGCAGCGCGGGGCGTTGATCGGGATATGGTTGAAATTGGGGCTGCCCAGCCGCTTCAACTGCGTGTCCAGGTAACTGAAGTTCCGCCCTTGCAGCAGCGGATCTTCGGAAAAGTCGATGCCGGGGACGATGTTGCCGGTCTGGAAGGCGACCTGTTCCGTCTCGGCGAAGAAGTTGTCGGGCATCCGGTTCAGGACCATCCGGCCGATGGGGCGGACCGGCAGGATCTCCTCGGGGATGATCTTGGTGGCGTCCAAGACATCGAAATCGAACTGGTCGGCAAAGGCGTCGTCGAAGACCTGCACGCCCAGTTCCCATTCGGGATAATCGCCCGACTGGATGGCGGTCCACAGGTCGCGGCGGTGGAAATCGGGATCGGCGCCGTTGATGCGCAGCGCCTCGTCCCACAGCACGGATTGCAGGCCCTGCTTGGGCTTCCAGTGGAACTTGACGAACCGCGCCTCGCCCGCCGCGTTCACGAAGCGGAAGGAATGGACGCCGAAGCCCTGCATGAAGCGGAACGACCGGGGGATCGCCCGGTCGGACATGATCCACATGATCATGTGCATGGATTCCGGCATCAGCGAGATGAAGTCCCAGAAGTTGTCATGCGCGGTCTGGGCCTGCGGGAAATCGCTGTCGGGTTCCTGCTTGGCGGCGTGGACCAGATCGGGAAACTTGATCGCGTCCTGGATGAAGAACACCGGGATGTTGTTGCCGACCAGATCCCAGTTGCCTTCCTTGGTATAGAATTTGACCGCGAAGCCGCGCACGTCGCGGGCCAGATCCATCGACCCCTTGTTTCCCGCCACGGTGGAAAACCGCACGAACACCTCGGTCTTTTCCCCGGCGCGCTGGAAAATGTCGGCCGCCGTGATGTCGGACAGGCTTTCATAGGTCTCGAAATAGCCGTGCGCGCCATAGCCCCTGGCATGGACGACCCGTTCCGGGATCCGTTCGTGATCGAAATGGAAAATCTTTTCGCGGAAGGCCTGGTCCTCGATCAGGGTGGGGCCGCGACGCCCCACCCGCAGGCTGTTCTGGTCGTCGGAAACCGGCGCGCCGACCTGCGTGGTCAGCGGCGGCACGTCGCCCCCGGCCTTCTGGTGAAGCTCTCCGCCGCTGCCGGTCTCGGTGGTATAGTCCTTGGCTGACATGATGCTCGCTCGCTTGGAAATTCGTGACTATGGCGAGGTAACGCGCGGCGGGCCGCATTGTTCGCGGCGCCCGACGTTTTTTGCCGCGCGGCAGATCTGCGCGGCACCTGCCCGATTGATCTTCGATGAAGACCCGGCCGGACGGGCGCCCGTCCTTGACGGCGGCGGTCCATGTCATTAGCTAGCTAACGAATAATCGGAACCTGGCCATGCCGCAATCCTCGCATTTCTTCGACACCCTGCTGCAACTGATGCGGCTGCTGCGCCGCAGCTATGACGCGCGGGCCGAGGCCATGGGCCTGACCCTGTCGCGCGCCCGCGCGCTGACCACGCTGTCGCGGATGGACGGGACCACGCAGGCCGAACTGGCCGCCGCCCTCGACATCGAGGCGCCGACGCTGAAGCGCCAGATCGACGCCCTGGAACGGGCCGGTTTCGTGGAACGCCGCCCGGCCCAGGGCGACGGGCGCAAGAACGCCCTGTTCCTGACCCCGCGCGGCCAGGACAGCGGCATCGTCGATTTCACCCGCCGGATGCGGGCCGATCTGGTGGCGGGCATCCCGGCCGAGGATCTGGCCGTGGCGCAATCCGTCCTGGACCGCATCGCCGCCAATATCGCCCGGCTGGACCGCCCATGACGGATGCCGCGCCCCCGCCGCCGGTGGTCCACCCGCCGCTGCCCGTGCCCCGCGCCCTGGCCTATATGGGCGCGTCCGTGATGCTGGCCCTGTCCCAGGGGCTGGGCCAGGGCTTCGTGTCGGCCAACATTCCGCAGTTTGCGGGCGACCTGGGCACGACCACCACCCAGGCCAGTTGGCTGGTCGCGGCCTACATGATCCCGCGCGCATCCCTGCCCCTGCTGCTGATCAAGATCCGCACCCAGTACGGCCTGCCCCGTTTCGCCGAACTGGGGATCATCGCCTATGTGGTGGTGGCCTTCGCCTCGGTCTGGATCAGCGATTTCCGGTCTGCGGTGGTGGTCCAGACATTGTCGGGCGCGGCGGCCGCGCCTCTGTCCACGCTGGCCTTTCTGTACATGCTGGAACCCCTGCCCCAGCACTGGAAGATGCGCCTGGGCCTGCCCGCCGCGATGGCCGTGATGATGTCGGGGCCGACCCTGGCGCGCGTGGTGTCGCCCGCGCTGATCGGCGACGGCGGGCTGACCGGGGTGCATCTGACCGCGCTTGGCATGGCGATGGTGTCGCTGATGCTGGTGTTCCGCCTGCCGCTGCGCCCGGTGCCGCATCAGAAGGTGATCCAGGCGCTGGATTTCGTCAGCTTCGCGCTGATCGGCTTCGGCTTCGCCGGGCTGACCATCGGCTTCGTCATGGGGCCGATCCACTCCTGGACCGACGCGCCCTGGATCGGGATGCTGCTGGCGGCCTCGGCCGGATCGCTGGCCGTGGCGGTCGCGCTGGAACTGAACCGCGCCGCGCCGCTTCTGGACATCCGCTGGCTGGTCAGCCCGGCGATGCTGCACCTGACCGCGACGCTGTTCCTGTTCCGGCTGATCCTGTCGGAACAAAGCGCGGGCGCGCCGCGCATGTTCCAGGCGCTTGGCGTGGCGCCCGCGCAGATGACGGGGCTGTTCGCGGTCATCGTCGCGGCCAGCCTGCTGGGCGGGCTGGCCTGCGTGGCCTGGATGCGCCCCAACCGCGTGCCCGCGCTGCACCTGACGGCGCTGCTGCTGATCGCGGCGGGGGCGTTCATGGATGCGCAGGCCACCATCGACACCCGGCCCCAGCAGATGATCGTCAGCCAGGCGCTGATCGGATTTGCCGGAATGCTGTTCCTGCCGCCCGCGATGATGGCGGGGCTGGTCCAGGCGCTTGCGCGCGGGCCGCAATACCTGCTGTCCTTCGTGATCGTCTTCATTTCCACACAGCCGCTGGGCGGAGTGCTGGGGTCGGGGCTGTTCACGACCTTCATCAACCACCGCCAGGCCGCTCATTACGCGACCCTGACCGAACAGCTTGCCGCCAGCGATCCCGCCACCATCCAGGCCATCGCCCGCGCCGCCGCGGCGCTGACGGCGGCGATCCCCGATGCCGCCGCGCGCCGGGCGCAGGCCGTCCAGCAGGTCGCGCAAGAGGCGTCCGCCCAATCCTGGGTGATGGCCTATAACGACGCCTATGCCCTGACGGCGCTGATCGCCCTTGCGGCCGCCTCGGCCCTGGTCCTGCACCTGCTGCGCGACCGGCTGGCCCTGCGGATGGCGCCCAAACCGGACCCGAACCCATGAAAAAAGAAAACCTGATCCCCACCGTCATCGCCCTCGTCATCGGCGCGGCAGGCGTCCTGCTGCTGCTGTTCGCCTGGCACCTGCCGCCGTTCCAGCCATCCCAACCGACGACCGAGAACGCCTATATCCGGGGCAAGGTCACGACGGTCGCCCCGCAGGTCGCCGGCTATGTCAGCGCCGTCGAGGTCACCGATTTCCAACCCGTGAAGGCGGGCGAGGTGATCGCGCGCATCGACGACCGCATCGCCCGGCAGAAGCTGGCCCAGGCCCAGGCGCAACTGGCCGCCGCCCAGGCCGCGTTGCAGGTGGCGACCCAGGGCGTCGCCTCGGCCCAGGCTGCGGCGCGGGCCAGCGAGGCGGCGACGGAATCGGCCCGATCGGCCCTGGCCACGGCGCAGACCAGCTGGGACCGCGCGCAGGCGCTGCGCACGCGCGGCGTGGCCTCGCAATCCTCGGCCGACCAGTCTGAACTGGCCTTGCAGCAGGCCCAGGCCGCCGTCGCCCAGACCCAGGCGCAACTGGACGTGCAGACCGAGGCGGTGAAATCCGCCCGCGTCGCCCTGCAATCGCGCCGCGCCGACATCGCCAGCGCTCAGGCGGCCGTCGAACTGGCGCAGATCGACCTGGACAACACCGTCATCCGCGCGCCCTCGGACGGACATCTGGGGCAGGTCTCGGTCCGGGTCGGGCAATATGTGACGCCGGGCACCGCGCTTGTGTCCCATGTCGGGACCGAAATCTGGATCATCGCCAATTTCCAGGAAACCCACCTGACCGGCCTGCGCCCGGACGAGCCGGTACGCTTTACCGTCGATGCCATGCAGGACCGCGCCTTTACCGGACGGGTCGATTCCTTCTCGCCCGCGACGGCATCGGAATACAGCCTGCTGGCGGGCACCAACGCGACCGGCAACTTCACCAAGATCGCGCAGCGCCTGCCCGTCCGCATCGCCATCGACCCCGGCCAGCAGATGGCCGAATACCTGCGCCCCGGCATGTCGGTGGTCGTCCACGTGGATACCGCCCAGGCGGGGCGATGACGCCCCCTAACCCGCGGGCGGGGAACGGTGGGCCGCCATGAAGATCCGCACGGCATCCGCCGCAAGGGCGTCGATTTCCCCTTGACGGGGAGGATCGCTGCGCAGGCCGAACAGATATTGCCGCCAGACCCCCGCCGTGGCCAGTTCCACGAACTGGTGGGCCGCGCGTTCGGCATCGGGGATGCGCAGAAGGCCCGCCTCCTCGGCCTCGGTCAGCCAGCGGCCCAGGCCGTTCAGCACCTGGCGCGCCCCGGCGTCATAGAAGCGGCGCGCCAGGTCTGGCATCCGTTCGGCCATCGCCACCACGATCCGCTGCGACCGCAGCACCTCGGCCGAGGTCAGCATTCGGATGATCGCGGCGGCATAGGCGGTCAGCCGCGCCTCGATCCCGCCGGGGACGGCAAGGGCGGCGCGCAGCTGTTCAGAGATCTGGACCCGGCGGTGTTCGACCAGGGCCACGAACAGATCCTCCTTGTTGCGGAAATAGACATACAGCGTCCCCTTGGACACGCCCGCCGCGCGGCAGATGCCGTTCATCGTGGCGGCGTCAAAGCCCTTGGCCATGAATTCCTGCCAGGCCCCCGCCAGGATCTGGCCGCGCTTCTGCGGATCCTCTCCGGCGGCGTGGCGGCGTGGGGGGGTATCGTCAGGTCGGCGCGGATCGTCTGTCATGATTTCGATTTTAATCGAACCGGGGGGTTCGATGGAATATTGAAAACCGCGCCGCGACGGGTTATTTCGGCGCTTCGAACCGGATGGTTCGATGTCCCCAGCGCAGGGTGAGCATCAGTGTCACGCCACGAACGTCCCGAGGCCCCCCGGCCCGTAACCCCGCCCGACGCCGACACGCCCGGTTCGGAATCCCCCAAGGCCCAGGCCGCTGCCCCGAAGGGCCGCAAGATGCGGATCCTGGCCGGGCTGGCGGCGGCAGCCCTGCTGGCGGGGGGATACGAGGGCTGGCACTGGTGGTCCCAGGGGCGGTTCCTGGTCTCGACCGACGATGCCTATGTGCAGGCGGATCTGTCGCTGATCTCGGCCAAGATCACCGGCTATGTCGCCGATATTCCGGTTTCGGCGAACCAGCATGTCCGGGCGGGCGAGGTGCTGCTGCGCATCGACGACGGCGATCACCGCATCGCCCTGGAACAGGCGCAGGCCCGGCTGACGGAGCTGTCCAGCACGCTGGCGCGGATCGACGCGCAGGTCGCTGCGGCGGAAAGCGGCGTGGACCAGGCGAAGGCGCAGCTTGCCGCATCCGACGCGGTGCTGACGGCCGCGCGCGCCTCGGCCGAACGGGCGCGCGATCTGGCGGGGCGGCGCGTGACATCGCAGGCCGATCTTGACGACGCCAACGAATCCCTGGCCACGGCCGAGGCCAACCGCAACGCCGCGAATGCCGCCATCGCGGGCGCCCTTGCCCAGGTCGAGGTGCTGAAGGCCCAGCGGGCCGAGGCCGGGGCGACCCGGCGCGCCCTGGAACTGGCCGTGGCGCAGGCGCAGCGCGATCTGGATTTCACCACGCTGCGCGCGCCCTTTGACGGCACTGTCGCCAACATCGCCATCAAGCAGGGCGAACTGGTCAGCGCGGGCGCGCGGCTGGCGGCGGTGGTCCCCGACCAGGGCCTCTATGTCGAGGCCAACCTGAAGGAAACCCAACTGGCCGAGGTTCGCGCGGGCCAGACCGCCCACCTGTCCGTCGATGCCTTCGACGGCCCCGCGATCGAGGGCCGCGTGGTGCCGGTCGCCCCTGCCACCGGCGCGGTGTTTTCCCTGCTGCCGGCCGAGAACGCGACCGGCAATTTCACCAAGATCGTGCAGCGCGTGCCGGTTCGGATCGAACTGCCCGAAGGCACGCCCGGCCTGCGCGCGGGCCTGTCGGTCGAGGTCGAGATCGACACCCGCACCGGCCCCGACGCGGCCCTGGCCGCCGCCGGATAGATGGCCGCCCCCGCCGCCCCTGCCGATCAGGCCGCCGCGCCCGAACTGACGCCGCGCCGGGTCGCCGCCTTCTTCATCATGGTCTTCGGCATGTTCATGGCGATCCTGGACATCCAGATCGTCTCGGCATCGCTGCCGGAAATCCAGGCAGGGCTGGGCGCCTCCTCGGACGAAATCTCCTGGGTGCAGACCTCATATCTGATCGCCGAGGTGGTGATGATCCCGCTGTCGGGATTCCTGGGCCGGATGATGTCGACGCGATACCTGTTCGCCATTTCGGCGGCGGGGTTCACGGCGGCGTCCTTCCTGTGCGCCACCTCGTCGTCCATCAACGAGATGATCCTGTGGCGCGGCGTCCAGGGGTTTCTGGGCGGCGGCATGATCCCGTCCGTGTTTGCCGCCGCCTTCACGATCTTTCCGCCCGCGAAGCGCAACGTCGTCTCGCCCATGATCGGGCTGGTGGCGACGCTGGCGCCCACGGTGGGACCGACGGTGGGCGGATATCTCAGCCATGCGCTGTCCTGGCACTGGCTGTTCCTGGTCAACGTCCCCGCCGGGATCGCCGTCACCCTGGGCGTTCTGGCGCTTGTGGATTTCGACAAGCCGGAATGGTCGTTGTGGGGCAAGTTCGACTGGACCGGCCTGGTCGCCCTGGCGGCCTTCCTGGGCGCGATGGAATTCGTGCTGGAGGAAGGGCCCGGCAACGACTGGTTCCAGGACGAGGCCGTGGCGATCCTGTTCGTGGTGATGGTCCTGGGCGGCATTGTTACCTTCTGGCGCGCCTTCACCCGCGACGAGCCGCTGGTGGATTTCTCGGCCTTCGCGAACACCAATTTCGCGGTCGGATCGGTGTTTTCCTTCGTGATGGGGATCGGGCTTTACGGGATGACCTATCTCTATCCGCTCTATCTCTCGGCGATCCGGGGCTATGACAGCCTGATGATCGGCGAGACGGTGTTCGTCTCGGGGCTGGCGATGTTCGTGTCGGCGCCGCTGGCCGGGATCCTGGCGTCGAGGATGGATCTGCGCCTGATGCTGCTGTGCGGCTTCGTCGGCTTCGGGATTTCGTCCTGGATGCTGACCGGCATGACCGCCGATTGGGACTTTCAGGAACTGTTCTGGCCGCAGGTGCTGCGCGGCCTGTCGCTGATGATCTGCATGGTTCCGATCAACAACCTGGCTCTGGGCACGCTGCCGCCCGCCAAGATGAAGGGCGCGTCCGGGCTTTACAACCTGATGCGCAACCTGGGCGGGGCGGTCGGGCTGGCGATGATCAATACCGTGCTGACCGACCGCCGCGCACTGCACACCGCCCGACTGGACGAATCCGTGACCTGGGCCAACCCGCAGGCGCTGAGCCAGCTTGAGATGATGCAGCGCAACCTGGCCAGCCACGGCCTGCCCGTTGACGGCGCCCTGGCGCAGATGGCGGGACGGGTGGCGCAGCAGGCCACGATCATGTCCTTCATCGACGTGTTCACCCTGCTGACGATGCTGTTCGTGGGCCTTGCCGTGATGGCCCTGGCGATGAAGCCCCCCCGCCCGCGGGGCGGCGGGCGGCGGCGGGCACTGAGAGGCCTCAGCCCGGATCGCCCCTTCATCAGGTCAGCCTTGCCCCTGCCCGGCGGGCGGCACCCGGCCCTCGGTCCAGCAATTCGCGGCGCCGCGTCCCGGCCTGGGGCCAGGGTCGCGCACGGCACCCGTCCGCGAAGCGCCGCGATTGGCAGGATCAGCCGGCAATCCGGTCCCAGCCACAGTCCTGCCGGATGTCGGCGCGACCAGCCCGACGAAACCCAGCGGCCCGTGATGGCGACCGCGAAGGTCGCGGCCTCGACGCGGTAGGCATTGCCTTCACCCGGCAGCATCTGCCACGGCGGATTGGGCAGCACCTTTCCTGCATCCAGTCAGGAATAATCCGTTCAGAGCGGGGGTGGCCAGAGAGAGCGGGCCGGGTCTCGTCGCAGAACGAGACGGGCCGCGCCGGTCGGTGTCACCCCGATCCGGGAGAGGTTGGGCCTGCGCCCGGCCTGCCGCATGCCTGGGCCAGGCGGCCGGAGGCCGGGGGCGAGGAGTTGCAGGCCGCAGCGCCGCCGGAAGGGCGTCGCGGCCTGCCGAAGGGGGGTCAGAACTTGCCGATCAGGTTCACGAAGATCCCCCGCTTGGCCGGTTCGATCTTGCGCAGGTCGTCCGAGATGCCGCCCCAGGCATAGCCCACCCCCAGCCGGGCATGGGGCGTGACCTCGCGATAGACGGCCAGCAGCGCGCCATATTCGGTCATCTCGGCGCGGGGCGCGTGGAAGGCGCGGATCTCGGCCATGGCGTCCCAGCGATGCACGATGCGGTAATCGGCCCGCAGCGCCGCCAGATGCGCGGTGGAACGGGTGAAATCCGAATCGTCCCGGTCGGCCTGCTGGCGGGTGCGGAAGCCGTATTTGCCGCCCAGCGTCCACCGCTGGTCCAGGTCATAGCTGAAGGCCGCGTTCAGGATATGGCTGCGCTGGCGCGGCCCGTCCGTCTCGCCGTCGATATTGACCTGATCGGCCCCCGGCAGATCCTCCAGATAGGTATAGCTGAACAGCGCGTTCAGCCGGTCGTCATGGACCGGGCGATAGGCGTAGCCTAGCATCGCCTCGATATAGCGGCCGTCGCGCAGGTCGTCCTCGCCCGTCGAGATCACCGTGTCCAGTTCCCCCACCAGGCGCCAGTCGTCATTGGTGCGATAGGTGAAATCGCCCGTGACCATCCAGGTCTTGCGGCGGATCGGTTGCAGCGCGTCGTCCGACCGTTCGCGCCGCCATTCGCCGCGCAGGCTGGCCGCCTGATCCTCGCCGTTCGAGAACTGGGTGCCCAGCGACAGGCCGGTGCGCCGCATCCGGCTGCCGTCCTGTTCCAGCGTCCGGCCGGTGACCACCCCGACATCATGGCGCCAGCGTTCGTCCGGCGTGTAGCTGACGCCATAGCTGGAGGCCAGCGACCGGCGGCTGGTGACGCCGCTGCGGATCGTCTCGGTCGTATAGGCCCAGCGGTCGTTGACCTGCCGCTGCGCGCCGAAGGTCAGGCCGCGCCGCTCGCCGCTGGCGAGGTTGTCGATCTGCGTCGGATCTTCGCGCCAGCCCAGCGTATAGGTCGTGGCGGCATCCTTGGCCCAGGCCAGTTCCAGCCGCCCGGCGACGCCCTGGGTGCCGTCCGACACCTCGGACAGCGCGCTGAGCCGATCTGTGACCGCGGCCTCGGCGCCGATCCCCACTCGGTCGTCGCGCAGCACATCGCCCGACCGCGACAGGTTCGCCTGCCCGAAGACCCAGGCCGACAGATCCTCGTCGCGATGCCAGGTCAGGCGCAGGGCGGCGTCGGTGGACTTGCCGTTCTCTCCCTGGACCAGGGCCGTGGGATTGGCCAGGTCGCGACGCGCGATCTCGGCCTCGACCTGCCAGGCGCCGCTCAGCCAGTGGTCGATCCCGATGCGTTCGCGGTCGTCGCGCTTGCCCGCATCGTCGCGGAACCGGGTGGCGCCGAAGGTCAGGGCAGTCGCGCCGCCGATCTCGACCCGGCCGTCCAGACCGCCGCTGCGCTGGCCCACCGTCACGTTCCAGTCGGGCGAGACGAAGCCTTCGTCCCGGCGATCCCAGAAGGCGGTGACATGGCCCGCGCCGCCGATTTCGGCAAGATCCAGCCGCCCCTCGACATGCATCCCCCTTGCGCGCAGCCCCTTGACGCCCGCCGTGGGGCTGGCCGGATCCAGATCCAGCCCGCCGGTCAGAGACAGGGCCTGGCCCAGGCCCGGTCCCTCGCTCTCGGCCAGTTCGGCCGAGAACCAGCTGTCCTCGCTGCGCTTCCACAGCAGGTCGGCGCCGCCCAGACGGTTGTCGGCGCCCCCTGCCCCTTCCTGCGCCAGCGTGGCGCCAAAGCGCAGACGCGGCGTGACCCAGCTTTCGGCCCGCGCGCCATAGCTGTCGCTGGAATCCGCGCCGTTCGCCGGGACATAGTCGTATTGCGCGACCAGATTGACCAGTTGGTCCCCCAGGGCGCTGTCGCTGACCAGCCCCGGACCGCCCGCCGAGGGCGACAAGGGCCCGTTCAGGATCACCACGCCCTGCACATAGTCGATGCGATAGTCCCGCCCCTCGACCAGGCGGCGGGACGACACGATGGTATTCGAGACCCGGTCGCGGATTTCGACCATCAGCGTTTCGGTTCCCGCCTCGATGTCGCGGTGGGACAGGAAATAGGCGCTGCCGCCGGTGCCGCGGAACACGTCGCGCTGGCTCAGCCGGTCGGTCGAGGCCGCATAGGCGCCGATCTTCTGCCGTGGACTGCCATCGGCGGCCGTCTCGGCCGAACGCCACCCGGCAGAGGCGCCGTAGAGTGTGCGGTCACTGCGCACCATCCGGTCCAGATCGCCCTCGGGGCGGAAATCGCCCCACATCGCATAGCTCTGGTCGTTTTCCAGCCGCACGAACAGCCGCCCCGAGGTCGGCGCCAGGTTCTCGACCGTGCTGTCGTCGCCGGTCGTGACCCAGACGTCGCGGTCCTCGATCTGGCGCAGCACCTGGTCGGGGAAGCGCCGCGTCACATGGCGGAACATGTCGCGCAGTTCGGTATCGCGGGTATCGACCGAGGCCGTCACCTTGGTCCCGTCGGCCAGCACGCCCTGGACGAAGCCCGCCACCCGGCCATAGCGCCAGGTCTCGTCGCTGACCTGGTCGCGACCCAGGGTGATCTCGGCGATGCCGGTCGCGAACAGCTCGCGCTGCGGGACGGTGACGTGGCGGGTCTGGGCCTGGTCGCCCATCGCGATGCGCAGGTCATGTTCGCCAGGCGGCAGGATGCGTTGCAGCACGAAGCGGCCGCCGGCATCGGGGATCGCCGGTTCGCCCAGCACGGTCAGCCGCGCCCCGGCGGGCAGATCCTCGCCCGAGACGGTGACCACCGCGCCATGGACCGGGATGCCGCGCCGGGCGGTGCGGTCCTCGCCCTCGCCGGGCGCGATGATTGGGCCGGTCAGATCCGCGCCCTCCAGGACGGCCGAGGCGCGCCGCAGCGGCAGGGGCACGGTCTCGTCGCGCCGTCCCTCGCGGTCCTCGACCCGCAGAACATAGGTCATCTCCTCCGGACCCTCGGCGGGCATCCGCCATTCGGTCAGCCCGTTCGGCGATGCGGGCAGCACCGCCAGCGGATGGCCGGGGCGGTCGGGATCGATGACGATCACCTGCGCCCGCGCGATCCAGCCCGGATAGTTCGACGAGGTTCGGAACACCACCGCCTGCCCCGGACCATAGCTGCTGCGCAGATCCGCGGTCGCCACGTTCAGGATCGGCCGCGCGCCCAGCCCGTCGACGCTGACCCTAAGTCCCAGCCGGTCCAGATCCTGGTCCATCTCGCGCAGCCGGTCGGGCGCCGGGGCCGCGCCCGCGACGGTTCGGCGCGGCTCGGCCGGGGTCGCCTCGATCGAGATCGAGAAGCCCAGCGGCCCCAGGTCGCCCGCCGGTTCGTGCCGGGCATTGGCCGGCAGCTCGCGCGAGACGACGGTGCCCGCATTGTCATGGGCGCAGTCGCCGGGCAACTCGCCCTGGATCAGCGCGCAGCCCCGGCTGCCGGCCGGATCCGCCAGCGTGGATTGCAGCGACAGGATCAGCGCCAGGGCGGAACAGGCCGTCAGACGGAAGGAAGCAATCGGGTTCATGATAGGAAAATTCGCCATCTTACTGGTTCCGCGCACGGGCCGGAGCGGTTTCCACGGCCGTCTCGACATTCAGGGCAAAGCGGCCGTTCGCAGGCCACAACCGGCGCAGCGCCGCCTCGACCTGGCGCAACCGGGACCGGGCATCGCCCTTCGCCTCGCCCGGTTGCAGCTGATAGCCCAGCCGCAGCACCGAAGGCTTCGACGCGATCTGGCCGACCAGCTGGCGCAGGCCCGCCTCAAGCTCGGGGCGCAGGTCGCGACCGTCGAAGGCGCGCGCCGACAGATCCACGCGCACGACCTGCGACAGGGTGGCCCCGAAGTTCATCTTCGTCAGCATCCCCGGCGTCAGCCGCACCACGCGCGGATTTTCCGAGGTCAGCCGATAGCCCAGCGGCAGCGTGCGTTCGTCCAGCTTCAGCATGAAGTTGGCGCCGATGTCGCGCGGCAGGGCGGCGCAGGGCAGACTGAAGCGGCCATGCCGGTCGGTCGTCACCGCAAGCCCGTTCGGCGTCACCAGCCGCACGCCCGGCAGGCCCCGTTCGGCCCCCTCGGCGGCGGGCAGCCTGCCTTGGTCGGGACGCAGGCTCTGCCGCGACGGCTGGCCATTGTAGTAGCCGTCGTGGTTGAGGTCGTCGAAGACCCGGCCGATGACCGTCGCGCAGGCAAAGACCGCATCGGCCTCGACCCGGATGGTGGCCGTGGCCTCGGGCGTCACCGGCCGGCCGGTGGCGGGGCTGAAGGCCTGCGCGCGGTTCACATAGGCGCCCGGCTCGACGCCGCCGCCGACCAGAACCTCGATCCGCACCCGGAGGGTTTCCCCCGCCGCCAGCCGCAGGTCGCGCCAGATCAGCCGGTTGCCCTGGATCTCGGGCTCGACCTTGCTGCCGCCGACCGTGCCGCTGCCCGAGCGATAGCTGAAGCCCGAAGGCAGCGTGTCGACCAGATCGGTGATCGTGGCGATCCCCGAAGCGTCGTTGCCAAGCTCCAGCACATAGCCGACCAGATCGCCCGCCAGCGCGGTGCTGCGATCTGCCGTCTTGGTCAGCGTCAGCCCGCCCGCCTCCATCGTGGGCGAGACGACCGCGTGATCGGACGAGGCCTGCACACCTGCGATGGAACTGCCGGTCGCGGTCGCGGCCAGGTTGATCGTGCCGCGGCGCGCATCCTCGGGCGTGACGGTATAGAGGTTGCCGGTGCAGGTCAGCACCGCGCTTTCGCCCACCTCAAGCCGGATCGGCTGACAGGAGAATCCGGGCAGGTCCAGGCTGAGGCTGGCCGGATCGACGGTGACATTCTCCAACAGGACGTTGCCGGTATTGGTCACGGTGAAGGCATAGACGATCCGGTCGCCCGCGTCGAAAATGCCGTTGCCGTTGCTGTCGGGCGTGTCGAGAATCGAGATCTTCAGCAGAATCTCGGGCCAGCCCAGCTTGACCACGGTGGGATCGTTGGTCCCGTCGCCGTCGGTGCGGTCCTCGCCATCGGGTGTCTCCACCGCCTGCGGATCGTCCAGGGCCGCGCCTTCGGGATCGGTGCCCGCGTCCGAGACATCGGTGGCCCGCAGCGGCGTCTGGCCGTCGCGGATCGGCGTGCCATCCGCCGTGACCGCCTGGCCGGTGACGCGGGCCGAATTCTGCACATATCCGCGCTGCATGTCCTCGTCGGTCAGCAGATAGGTGGCGGTAAAGGCCGCCGCGTCGGTTTCGCCCGGCGCCAGGGTCACGGGTCCGCCCGCGACCGCCGCCAGCGGATCCTCGATGGTGTCGATCCGCAGCGCGACATTGCCGGTATTCGTGACGGCAAAGCCGAAGCGCAGCGTATCGCCCGCATCCTCGACGCCATTGCCGTTGGCATCGGTGAAGTCGAGATAGCTCTTGATCAGTTCGACCGCCGCCGTGCGGGTCAAGAGCGCCACGGTCGGGTCGTTGCCCGGATCGCCGTCGCGCCCGCCCGCGCCGTCGGGGGTCTCTACCGCCGCCGGATCGCCCACGGCCGCCCCTTCGGGATCGGTCCCTGCGTCCGACACGTCGCTGGCCCGAAGCGCGCCGTCGCTGCCCAGGATCGGGCTGCCGTCGCCGCGCACCGCAAGGCCCTCGACCGAGGCGCTGTTCTGCACATGGCCGCGATCCAGGTCCGCCTGCGTCAGGACGTGGATGGCGGTGAAGCTGCCCCGGTTGGTCGCGCCCGGCGCGATGGTCACCGGCCCGCCCGACACGCTGGCCGTGGCATCCGCGATGGTCTCGACCCGCAGCGCGACGTTGCCGGTATTGGTCACCTCAAAGCCGAAGCGGACCAGATCGCCGATGTCCTGGATGCCGTTTCCGTTGCTGTCCTCGATCCCGGCCAGCGACTTCACCAGCCGGATCCCGGTCTGGGGCGCGATGGTGACACGGGTCGGCGCGTCATCCCCGGCGGTCGTGCCCGAAACGTCCGAGACGGGGCCGCCGCTGTCGGGCGTGCCGGTCACGGTGGCGCTGTTCCTGACCTCGCCCGCGTCGATATCGGCCTGGGTCAGGCGATAGGTCGCAGTGAAGCTGGCCGCATCGACCGCCCCCGGCGCCAGCGCGGCGATCGGGCCGCCGGTCACGACCGCCCCGGCCAGCGATTCGGTCAGCACGACGTTCTTCAGTGTCACGCTGCCGGTATTGGTCACGGTGAAGCTGTAGGTGATCGGGTCGCCCACCGCTGCGGGGGTCGAGATGCCGCTGTCATCCGCCGTCTTGACCAGCGTGATCGCAGGCTGCGCCGTCAGGCCGGTGATGGTCGGATCGTCGTTCGTCGCGTCCGTGCCAGAAACATCATCGACCGTGCCGCCGTCCGGGGTATCCCCTTCGGCCGTCGCGGTATTCTCGACCCGGCCCGCGTCCAGATCGGCCTGGGTCAGATCATAACTCGCGGTCAGCACCTGGGACGCGCCCGGTGCCAGAGAGGCCAGCGGGCTGCCGGTGATCGCGCCCAGCATCGGGTCGGTGACCGCCACATTCGTCAGCGTCACGTTGCCGGTATTCTGCACCGTCAGGCTGTAGGTGATCCGGTCGCCCACCGCCGCTGGCGAGGACACCGCCGAGGCATCCGCCGTCTTCACCAGCGTGATCGCAGGCTGCGCCGTCAGACTGGTGATGGTCGGATCGTCGTTCGTCGCGTCCGTGCCGGAAACATCATCGACGGTGCTGCCATCCGGCGCCTCGCCTTCGGCCGTCGCGGTATTCTCGACCCGGCCTGCGTCCAGATCGGCCTGGGTCAGATCATAGCTCGCGGTCAGCACCTGGGACGCGCCCGGTGCCAGAGAGGCCAGCGGGCTGCCGGTGATCGCGCCCAGCATCGGGTCGGTGACCGCCACATTCGTCAGCGTCACGTTGCCGGTATTCTGCACCGTCAGGCTGTAGGTGATCCGGTCGCCCACCGCCGCTGGCGAGGACACCGCCGAGGCATCCGCCGCCTTGACCAGCGTGATCGCGGGTTGCGCCGTCAGGCTGGTGATGGTCGGATCGTCGTTCGTCGCGTCCGTGCCAGAAACATCATCGACCGTGCTGCCGTCCGGCGCCTCGCCTTCGGCCGTCGCGGTATTCTCGACCCGGCCCGCGTCCAGATCGGCCTGGGTCAGATCATAACTCGCGGTCAGCACCTGGGATGCGCCCGGCGCCAGAGAGGCCAGCGGGCTGCCAGTGATCGCGCCCAGCATCGGATCGGTGACCGCCACATTCGTCAGCGTCACGTTGCCGGTATTCTGCACCGTCAGGCTGTAGGTGATCCGGTCGCCCACCGCCGGCGGGGCGGACAGGGCCGAGGTATCGGCCGTCTTCACCAGCGTCAGGGACGGCGCGAAAGCCGGGGCCAGCGGCGTCGGCGAGACCACGCCCGGCTGCACCGTCGTGCCGTTGTTCGAACGGTCGGCCAGGTCCGGGTTGGTGGCGCGGGTCTGGCCCGACAGCGCGCCGGTGCCCTCGACATCGGCCAGGTTCTCGTAATTGCCGCCCGAGGCCTGGACCGGCGGCATCGGCGCCGAGGGCCGCACGCGGATCTGGAAGGACAGGCTGCATTGCGCGCCCGCCGCCAGGGTGAAGCCGCTGGCCACCACCCGGTCCGAGGCCCCGTCGAAGCCGCCATTCGCCCCGCCGCAGCTTCCCGAAGGCGCCCCGACGATGGTGTAGCTGCCGGGCGCCAGCGGATCGGTCGCGGGATCAGACAGCGCCGCGAAGCTGCCGAAGGCGGGCGCGGCACCGGCCAGCGGGTCGGTGACCTGGATATCTTCCAGCGGTTCCAGCGAGGGGTTGCGGACGGTCAGGCCGAAGCTTGCGGTGAAGCTGCCATCGGCCTGGATCTGCGGCCCGCTGCTGCGGTGCTTGGCGATGCCGATCAGGGCCTGCGGCACCTTGGGGAACAGATAGCCTGACGCAGGCGTCGCCGCAGGCAGCGCGATACCGCTGATCGTGGTCGGCGCCGTGGTGCCGCCCGCGCTGCCTGCGGTCGTGTCGCCGTCTTGCAACTGCGCCTCGCCGATGGCGGCATGGGTGATGCTGTAGGTGCCCTCGGGGATGCCCAAGAAGGCATAGCTGCCATCCGCTGCGGTCGATACGGTCCGGGTGATCGGCGTGCCGTCGAAGGCCGTGCCGCTCAGCGTCACGCTGAGACCGGAAATTCCGGTATCGTCGGCATCCGGCGCGCCATTGTTGTCGAAGTCGCGGAACACGCGCCCCGCCAGAGAGCTTGCGCCCACGGTCACGATACCGGAATTGCTGTTGTTCGTCTGATCCGCCTCGAAGGACGAGGTGTCGATGCTGGCGGTGTTGGTGAATTCCTGCCCGGTCGAGGTCACCGTGACCACGCGCGTCGGCGCGGCGATGCGGACCGTAGCGCCGGGGCTCATCGTGCCCAGTTGGCAGCTGAAGCTGGTCGCCCCCGAACTGCCCGTGCAGGACGCGGTGCTGGCGGTGCCGCTGGTGACGGTGACGGTCGGGGTGCCCATCAGCTCGGTCCCGCTGGGCAGATTGTCGGTGACGACCACATCGTCGGCCTCGTCCAGGCCGACCCCGCTGTTGTTGCGGACGTCGATCACGAACTGGAAAGGATCACGAAGGTTGACGGTGGCCGGAGTGGCGGTCTTCGAGACCACCTCGACATCGGCGCGGGTGCGCAGCGTCGTTGCCTGCTGCGTGGCATTGTTCGTGGTGTTGGGCTCGAACCCGCCCTGCGTCTCGTCCGAGGTGACTGCGGCGCGGTTCATGGGGACGCCCTTGGACAGGCCTTGGGCCGTGATGTCGATCCGGCGGCTTTCGTTGACCCCCAGCACAGGGAAGCTGCAGATCAGCTTGCCGCCCGACGTTCCCGGCGTGGGCAACGTGCCGCAGGTGCCATCGTCCGACACGGCATAGCTTTGATAGGCGATATGGTCGGTCGGCATGTCGTCCGTCACCACCACGTTGGTCGCCACGGAAGGGCCGGAATTGGTCACGGTGAGGTGATAGACCGTACTGTCGCCCACCGGCAGCGGATCGACGCTGTCGGTCTTGTTGATCAGAAGGTCGACCTGCGGATTGGCTATGACGGTTCCCAGCGAGAAGACGTTGTTGCTGGTGTCGGTCTCGGCCGTCGAGGTCGAGACGGCGACGGTGTTGGTCGCCGTCCCGCCTTGCAGGCCCAGGTTCGGCCGCAGCCGGATCGTCGCCGTGCGCTGCGCGTTCACGCCGATCACGCCCAGGTTGCAGGTAACGGTGTCGTTGCCCGGCCCCGTCGTCGTGTTCGCCCCAGGCCTGACCGAACAGCTGCCGCTGCTGGGCGTGGCCGAGATGAAAGTCATTCCGGCGGGCAGCGTATCGGTGATGGTGACGTTCTGAGCGGACGACAACCCGTTATTGAGGGTGCGTGCGGTGATCACATATTCAAAGGGCTGGCCCACCGCCGGAGGAGTGGTGGAGATGGCGACCTTGCTGACGGTCACGTCCGTCCGCGCGGTCACGGCATGGCTGACGCTGCCCGCATTATTGCCAAGGACCGGATCGGGCGTGTCGGCGGACATCGCGCTGGCCGTGTTGGTGCGCGAACCCGCGTCTCCGCCGGGCCGGACGGTCAGCACGATGCGCGGGCAGTCACCAGTTCCCGCCGTGCAGACCGGCAGCGTGGCGATCGAGCAGGTGGCGCGGCGGCCTGTGGACCCGCTGCTGGCCGAAGAGCAGGACAGGCCGGTCGCGCTGCCGTTCGTCACCGAATAGCCGACGAAGCCGGCAGCCGGCCCTGCGGCATTGTTGATCAGCCCGGTCAACTCGTCCGTGACCGCGACCGAGGTCGCTTGGGTCGGGCCGTCATTGACGATCTCCAGCGTGAACTGGATCTCGTCGCCCGAGGCGACGGTCGCAAGGTTGGCCGTCTTGATGACGCGCAGATCGGCGCTGTTGGCGGGCTGGGCCGCGGTGCCGCCGAATGTGATGCTGTTGTTGGCGGTGTTCTGTTCGTCCGGCAGGTCGGGAGAACCGACCGTCAGCCCGTTGGGCTGCGCCCCCGCATCCGTCACGGTGGCGGTCAGCCTTACGATTGGCGTCTGGGCGCCCACGCCCAGCGGAGAGCCCGGTGCATAGTCCCGCGTACAGGTCAGATTCGCGGGCCCGGCCACCGGCAGGGCGGGACATGTCCAACCGTTCAGAGCGGCGCTCGTCACCGTCATCCCGGCCGGCAGATGGTCGGTCATGGTCAACTGGCCCGAGAAGGGCGCGTTGCCGACATTGCTGGTGCTGATGTCGAAATCATAGTTCTGGCCCACGACATACAGCGCCGGAGACGGCCCCCTCTTGTTGGCGCGGAGGTCGACGCGCGGCGCCTCGATGGTCACGCCGCCATCGTCGTCGCTGTTGTTGGCAGGGTTCGGATCGGCGGTCGCGGCCGAAATCTGCGCCGTGTTGACGATGCTGCCCGGCGTGTCGGCCTGCGCGACGATGGTGATCGGCCCCAACGCGACATTCGCCCCTGACCCGGTGCCCGAAGCGCGGGTCGCCGTCACCGTCTGGCCCGCCGTGGTCGCCGACCAGCCCGGCGCCGTGACCGAGACGATGCTGTAATTCGCGGGCAGGCTGTCGGTGACCGTGATCCCCTGCGGGCTGTCACCGGAATAGCGCGGGGTCAGCGTGAAGGTGACCTGATCGCCCACCAGGATCGTGCCCGCAGGCGCGCGGGATTTGACGATCGACAGGTCGCTGCCGGCCTGAATCTCGGTATTTTTCAGCGCGGCGTTGTTATCGGGGATCGGGTCGTTGGGCGTACCGCCGCCGATGCTGGCCGCCGGGGTGATGGTCGAGCCGGAGGCCGCGACGATCTGCGCCTGGAAGTTCTGCGTCACCGTCGCGCCGACCGCGACCGGACCGGCGATGGCGCAGCGATAGGTGCCGCCGACCAGCGTGCAGCCGGACGGGGGGGTGATGTTGGCAAGGCCGGTCGGGACCGGGAAGGTCAGCGTCAGGTTGCTGACCGCATCGGGGCCGTTGTTCGTCGCGGCCAGCGCGTAGGTCACGACAGACCCGGCCGCCGCCGAATCCGGCCCGGTCATCTCCAGCGCGATATCGGCGCCCGCGGTGATGCTGGTATTCTCGGTCACGGCGTTGTTGCCGGGCTGGGTGTCGGTCGCCGTGCCCGCAGTGGCCGGGACCGCGGCGCCAAAGGTGATCGTGCCCTGCACCGAACTGCGCAGATGCGCCGTGAAGCTGACGTCCGCCCCCGCCGCCAGCGCGGGCACGGGGCAGGAAACCGTGGCCGGTCCCGTCGCCGGCAGGGGCGCGCAGCCGGTGATGGCCCCGGTCGTGGCCTCTAGCACCGTGCCGGAGGGGACCGTCAGGCTCAGCGAGGTCGCGGGCGCTGCGTTGAAGCCGTCATTGGTGATGCGGATCGAATAATCGATCAGCCCGCCCGCAGGCGACGGATCCGAGGCCGAATCGTTGACGTTGACTACCCAATCGACCGCCTGCGCCGCAGCGCCCTGCACGCTGAAAGCCAGGAGCTAGGAGCCAGGAGCCCAGCAGGATCGAGAGAAATGCTTGGAAGAAGACCCGGTGAGAAGCGAAATTGCGGCGGACACTGCGGGCAAAGTTTTTGGACATCGACGACTCAACCATGATCTTTCACTGCCCGAAAACAGGGCAGCGGGACCTTCTGGCCGGAAAATGATTAACAAAAGATTAATGAAAGGGAATTTTTGCGCGACTTCTGCTGGTTAGCCGCCAATTTTTCCGCCCTGCGGGCGCAGGGTGCCTGCGCGGACCCGCCTCTGCCTCAGATCGGGTCGGTGGCAGGATAAAGTCGGGAAAGCTGCCCCATGCGGCGATGAAACGCCGGGGGCGCGGCGGTATCACTCCGCCGGCGCCTGGCGCAGGAAGCTCTGGATTTCCTCGGCGGGGGTCAGGCCGGGCTGGGTCTCTCCCTGAAGGTCGGCGGGAACGGTCCAGCCGGGTTCGATGCCGGTCATGTCGGGCAGTTCGTGGGCGATGCCCTTGTGGCAGTCGATGCAGGTGCGTTCGCCCGACAGCAGATAGGTCGAATGGATTTCGGCCGCGCGCGGGGCCTGCCGCCCCAGGTCCATCGCGATGGCGGAATGGCAGTTGCGGCATTCCAGGCTGTCGTTCGCCTTCAGCCGCGCCCATTCGCGCTTGGCCATCACCAGCCGGTGTTCCAGGAATTTCTGCCGCGTGTCGATGGTGCCGAAGACCTTGCCCCAGACCTCTTTCGAGGCCTGCATCTTGCGGGCGATCTTGTCCGTCCAGTCATGGGGCACATGGCATTGCGGACAGCCCGCCCGCACCCCGGAACGGTTCGAGTAATGGACCGTGCGCGACATCTCTTCATAGACGTTGGCGCGCATCTCGTGGCACGAGATGCAGAAGCCCTCGGTATTGGTGAATTCCAGCGCGGTGTTGAACGCGCCCCAGAAGATCACCCCGCCCAGAAAGCCGCCCAGCGTCAGGAAGCCCAGGCCCAGCGTGCCCGCAGGGGTCCACAGGACGCGCCAGAACCAGCGGAAGGGTTGCAGGATCCGGCGCATCTCACTCACTCCCCGCGCCGGTCGCGCCCAGTTCGGACATGTCGGTGAAGGTGTTGCCGATCAGCGCCGGGGCGTCGGCCTGGGGCACATGGCACTGGGTGCAGAAGTACCGGCGCGGCGACACGTCGGCCAGCATCTGCGCCTCGCGCGTCATGTAATGGGTGATCGAGATCATCGGCGCGCCCGACCCCCGGGTCATTTCTCGGGTGTGGCAGGACATGCAGCGGTTGGTGTTGACCGACAGCTGATAGCCCTCGATCGAGTGGGGGATGACCGGCGGCTGTTCGGGATAGGCGCGCATCTGCCGCACGTCGTCGGTGACGAACTGCGCGATCGGCGCGGCGGGCACCGACCGCATCGGATCGGGCTGCGGGCCGGACAGTTCCGGGACGTTCTGCGCCATCACGAAGCTGGCAGAGAAACAGGCGGCAAGCGCGATCGAAAGGCGAAGCTGTCCCATCACACCGGCTCCACCCGCACGGCGCATTTCTTGAAATCGGTCTGTTTCGAGATCGGGTCGGTCGCGTCCAGCGTCACCTTGTTGATCAGCTGGCTGGCGTCGAACCAAGGCACGAAGATCACGCCGGGCGGCATCCGGTTGCGGCCGCGCGTTTCGACCCGGCTGCGGATTTCGCCCCGGCGCGAGACGATGCGCACCTCCATCCCCTGGTTCAGGCCGCGTTCGCGCGCGTCGATGGCGTTCATGAAGACCTTGGCGCCGGGGAAGGCCTTGTAAAGCTCGGGGACGCGCATGGTCATCGACCCGGAATGCCAGTGTTCCAGAACCCGGCCCGTCACCAGCCACATGTCGAATTCGTCGTCGGGGCTTTCGGCGGGCGGCTCGTAGGGCACGGCGATGATGACCGCGCGGCCGTCGGGATTGCCATAGAATTCGACCCCCTTGCCCGGCTTCACATAGGGGTCGTGGCCCTCGCGGAAGCGCCAGCGGGTTTCCTGCCCGTCCACCACCGGCCAGCGCAGCCCGCGCACCTCGTCGCTTTGATAGACGTCATAGGGCGCCAGGTCGTGGCCATGGCCGCGCCCGAAGCTGGCATATTCCTCGAACAGGCCCTTCTGGAGGTAAAAGCCGAAATCCCGCGCCTCTTGGTTGGGGTAATCCGCGCGCACCTGGTCCAGCGGATACTGGTCCACCTGGCCGTTGGCAAAGCAGACATCGAACAGGGTCTTGCCGCGGAAGTCCGGGTTCGCGTCCAGGATCTCGGCGGGCCAGATCTCGTCCGTGGTGAAGCGTTTCGAGAATTCGACAAGCTGCCACAGATCCGACCGCGCCTCGCCCGGCGCATCGACAAGCTGGTGCCAGGCATGGGTGCGCCGTTCGGCATTGCCATAGACGCCCTCCTTCTCGACCCACATGGCGGCGGGCAGGATGATGTCGGCGGCCATCGCCGTCACCGTCGGATAGGCGTCCGACACCACGATCAGGTTGTCGGGATTGCGATAGCCCTGATAGGTCTCGTTCTGCGAATTGGGCGCGGCTTGCAGGTTGTTGTTCACCTGGATCCAGTAGAAGTTCAGCACCCCGTCCTTCAGCATCCGGTCCTGCTGAACGGCGTGGAAACCCGGCTTGGTGTTCAGCAGCCCGTGCGGCAGCTTCCACAGTTCCTCGGCATGGGCGACATGTTCGGGGTTCGTGACCACCATGTCGGCGGGCAGGCGGTGGGCGAAGGTGCCGACCTCTCGCGCCGTGCCGCAGGCCGAGGGCTGGCCCGTGAGCGAGAAGGGAGAGTTGCCGGGTTCCGAGATTTTCCCGGTCAGCAGGTGGATGTTGTAGACCATCTGGTTGGCCCAGACGCCCCGGACGTGCTGGTTGAAGCCCATCGTCCACAGCGACATGACCTTGCGGTCGGGATCGGCGTAAAGCTCGGCCAGTTCCTCCAGGAAGCCCGGCTCGACGCCCGAAAGCTCGCTGACGTAATCCAGCGTATAGGTCGAGACATGGGCCTTGAACGCTTCGAAATCGCTGTCCTCCATCAGGCCGGGATTGCCGGCGCCGGTGGCGGCCAGTTCCAGTTCGTGTTCGGGGCGCAGGCCATAGCCGATGTTGGTGGCGCCCTTCTTGAAGACCGTGTGCCGGTCCACGAAGTCCTGGTTCACCCGCCCGGTCTGGATGATGTGGTTGGCGATATAGTTCAGGATCGCCAGGTCGGTGCCCGGCTTGAAGACGATCGGGATGTCGGCCAGGTCCATCGACCGATGCGTGAAGGTGGACAGAACCGCGCATTTCACGCCCGGCGTGCCCAGGCGGCGGTCGGCCAGCCGGGTCCACAGGATCGGATGCATCTCGGCCATGTTCGATCCCCACAGCACGAAGGCATCCGCATGTTCGAAATCGTCATAGCAGCCCATCGGCTCGTCGATGCCGAAGGTGCGCATGAAGGCCACCGCCGCCGAGGCCATGCAGTGCCGCGCATTGGGGTCGAGGTTGTTCGACCGGAACCCCGCCCGCATCAGCTTGGTGGCGGCATAGCCTTCCAGCACGGTCCACTGGCCCGACCCGAACATGCCGATGCCTTCCGGCCCCTTCTCGGCCAGGACTTTCTTGACCCGCGCGGCCATCAGGTCGAAGGCCTCGTCCCAGCTCACCGGCTCGAAGGTGCCGTTCTTGTCGAACTGGCCGTTCGTCTTGCGCATCATCGGCGTGGTCAGCCGGTCCTCGCCATACATGATCTTGGACAGGAAATAGCCCTTGACGCAGTTCAGGCCCCGATTGACCTCGTGCTGCATGTCGCCATGGGTGGCGACGACCTTGCCCTCCTTGACACCGACCATCACGCCGCAGCCGGTGCCGCAGAACCGGCAGGGGGCCTTGGACCAGTGGATCTTCAGCGCCTCGACCCCGCCCGCGACGGGCTGGGACAGGGCCGCCTGCGGCAGCCCGGCGGCCGAGGCGGCAAGCGCCGCCGCATGGGCCTTGAGAAGCTGGCGGCGGGTCAGGTCAAGCGGCATGAGGTTTCCTCCTTGTCCTCGGCGTGCTCGAAGACCATGCTGGCCGCCAGAACGCCCTTGATCAGATTGATTTCGGTCAGCCGGTCGCCCAGCCTGCCGGTGCTGTCGCCCTCGATGGTGACGATCAGGCGGGTTGCGTCGCCGCCGTGGATTTCGACCCCGTCCATTCCGGCCACCCGGTCGCGGACGGCGGGCATCGCGTCCGGGGCGACCGTCACGACGGCGGACGAGACATGCCAGCGCGGCTTACGCATCCTCGGCCTCGCGCGCGACCGCCAGGATCGCCCCGGCGGGACAGGATGCCGAACAGGCCGCGCAGCCCGTGCAGGCGGCCGCGTCGATGCGCGGCAGGAAGGGCGCGCCGATCCTGGGCTGCATGGCGATCGCCTGTTCGGGACAGGCGTCACGGCAGGACATGCAAGAGATGCCCGCATGGGCGAAACAGTCGGCCGAAATCCGCATCACATGCGCCATGCGGCGGTCGGCCGCGAAGACCGGCTCGGGACAGGCCGCCGCGCAATCGCCGCAGAAGACGCATTCCCCCGCCTCGGGCCGCAGCGCGACGCCCCTGGGCGTCAGGGCAAGGACGGCCTGCGGACAGGCCTGGACGCAGGCGCCGCAGCCGGTGCAGGCCGCAAGCGAGGCGGCGGTGACGCCAGGAGGACGCGGCAGGAACGGCGCCGGGCGGGTGGCGCCGCGCAGCACATCCCGGCGCGACAGGGCGGGACCGGCGGACACGGCCTAATGCCCCGAAGGCCCAGGAGGTCCGGCGATCAGCTGATACATCCAGACAAGAAACCCGTAGCCGCCCACGGTCGCCACCGCGACCACCGGCCAGATGCCGAAAGCCAGCAAAAGGAACTGCGCCAACTCTCTGCGGCGGCTGGGCGCTTGCCCCTCGGGTTGGGTGGCATGTCGATCCGACATGGCTGCCTCCTGAGTCTGGGGGTGACTCGGCTCCACCCCTGCCCTTGAAGGTTAGCAAAAGAAGCAAACGAAATGCAACCTTTACGGGACACTCTGTCATGCAGGGGTCACGTCAGGGGAACGCCGCGCCCCAGCTGCCGGCAGAACCGATCTTCCGGCTTGCGCCGCTCTCTCGCCGACAGCCTGGTAAGTTATCCTCTGACGAGCCTCAGCATAGAACCGCGCAAGGTTCGCGCGCCCTGGCCGCCGCGCGCGGCTAGGACCGCTCGCTTGCCTTCCATTCCTCCCAGCCGGGCTGGCCCTTCATGAATGCCTCGATCTGCTGGCGATCGGCCTCCAGCCGGGGATCGTGGCGCAGGTAGAAGCGGGTCTCGCGCGCGATCAGGCCGGACAGGATCAACAGGCCGATCAGGTTCGGAATGGCCATCAGCCCGTTCATCACGTCCGAGAAGCTCCAGACCACGCCCAGTTGCACCGTGCAGCCCAGCAGCACCGCCAGCGAGAACAGGATGCGGAAGGGCATCACGCCGCGATGGCCGACCAGGCGTTCCAGGTTGCGCTCGCCGTAATAGGCCCAACCCAGGATGGTCGAATAGGCAAACAGCACCAGGCCGATGGTGACGATCCAATGCCCCCACTGCCCCGGCAGCCCGTGGGTGAAGGCCTGCCCGGTCATGATCGAGGGCGAGATCTGCACGCCGGTCTGCGGGTCGATCTCGCTCCAGACGCCGGTGGTGATGATGACGAGGCCGGTGCAGGACACGACGATGATCGTGTCGATGAAGGTCTGGGTCATAGACACCAGCCCCTGGCGCACCGGATGCGTGGTCTGCGCCGAGGCCGCGGCGATGGCGGCCGAGCCCATGCCGGATTCGTTCGAGAAGATGCCGCGCGCCACGCCGAACTGCACCGCGACCATGATCGTGGACCCCAGGAACCCGCCGGTCGCCGCCGTGCCCGTGAAGGCCTGCGAGAAGATCTCGCCCAGGGCGGCAGGCACCGCCTGGATGTTGACCAGCAGGATGTAAAGCGCGCCCAGCACATAGAACAGGATCATCACCGGAACCAGCCCGGCGGTCACCCGGCCGATGGACTTGATGCCGCCGACCAGCACCACCAGCGTCAGCCCGGCCAGCACGACCCCGGTGATCCAGGTCGGGATCATGAAGCTGCGCTCCAGGTTCGAGGCGATGGAATTGCCCTGGGTCATGTTGCCGATGCCGAAGCAGGCGCAGACGGCGAAGACCGCGAAGCTCAGCGCCAGCACCTTGCCGAAGCCGTTGCGGATGCCGCGCTCCAGATAATATTGCGGGCCGCCGTTCTTCTCTCCCACCTCGTCGGTGATGCGGAAGCGCACGCCCAGGAAGGCCTCGGCATATTTCGAGGCCATGCCGAGGATCGCCGTGACCCACATCCAGAACAGCGCCCCCGGCCCGCCCGCCGCGATGGCCGTCGCCACGCCGACGATGTTGCCGGTGCCGACGGTCGCCGCCATGGCGGTGGTCAGCGCCTGGAATTGCGAGATGTCGCCCTCGGCATCGTCATCCTTGCGCTTCAGCAGGCCCAGCCGCAGCGCCGCGCCCAGCCGGAGCAGCTGGATGCCCCGCAAGCGGAAGGTCAGGTAAAGCCCGGTCCCCAGCAGCAGCGGGATCAGAAGATAGGGCCCCCAGACGATGCCGCCGATTGTCCCCAGGACTGCTTCTATCCGGTCGAGTTCCATCGGTCGCCTCTTTCCCTGTCGCCACGACCGGGAAACAGCGGCTTTCGGTCCCGAATGTCAAGCTCACCCGCGCGTCCTGCCCGCCACGCCAGGCACGAACGGGCCGTTGCGCGGCGGGACGGTGCGTCACGGCGGCAATTCGGCGGATCTGCACGGTTGTCGGGGGCGCCGCCTCTGGGCTCGGCAGATTTCGGGAAGTCAGGGAAACAGGGGTAACGCCCTGAAACTCAAGATAGTGTTCGCATCCTTCGCCATAGCCGCCGGACTGGGCCAGACCGCCACGGCGCAAGAGATATCGTTCTTCCGCATCGGCACCGGCGGCACGGCGGGCCCGGCGGCCTGGCCGGCGTGGGGAACGGAATGATCGATATGATCGGCCGGAATCGGCGGGGCGTCGCAGAGGTGAAAGACCCGCATCCGCGCGGGGTCCACCCGAGCCAGCCGATCCGTGCCGATCCCCATGCGGTGCAGGTGCAGCGCGTCCAGAACCAGTCTTGCGCCCTGCCCGGAGCCCGAAACAATCTCCAGTGCGCGATCCAGCGACCCGGCGGCGCGATGGGCGATGGGCTCGAACCCGGCCTCCAGCCCGAAGGCCGCGACCTCGGTGCAGAGGGCGGCGAAACGGTCGCGTACGTCGGTGGGCTAGATCGCGCCCCGCTGGTCCGCGACCGCGATGATGCAGGGTCGGCCCAGCATGGCGGCGGCCTCCAGCACCTCGGGGGCGATCTGCGGGTCCGGGCCGCGCATCAGCACCCGGGCCTCGACCTCGGGGACGCTCAGCCCGGCCTCTTTCAGACTGGCTGCGAACCGTCGGCACAGCGCCGGATTTCCGACCAGCGGAGAGGCCCCATGCCGGTCACCGGATCGCATAGCCGCAGGCCCAACACGGCATATCCGGCATTCGCCGCGATACGCAGCGCCTCGAACGGGTCATCGACCGGCGCGGTCAGATAGGAAAGATAAATCGGTCGCATCGGGGTCTCATATCGCAGCTTCGGCTGTCGGGGCAAAGCTTCGTGATCTCCGTACGGCACGGCATCGTCCGAATTGGGTATCCTGCGCGGCCCCCCTGCATCTTAGGCTTCCCGCACCCCCCCAAACCCCACCGCTCTCGCCCGCGTTCCCGGCGCCGCAGACCCGCGCGTCCAAACCGGCACAACCCTGTCCACTACACCCCAGTCGGACCCGAACACGCCCCCTGCCATCGACTCGTGAGAAGTCCGGGCTAGATCAAGTGCCGGAACCGCGCCAGGAACGCCCGCGCGCCCGGATCAGCCAGCAGGCCCATCGCGGCGCGGGGGGTGGCCCAATGTGCGCTGTGATGCGGCTCGGTCGGGGCCGACAGGCGGAGGGTCGGGCGCGCCACCCAGACATGGCACAGCTTTTCGGCCCACCAGCCATAGTCCGGCATGAAGGCGAAGCGGCGGTAGGCGCCCAACCTGCGGGCATCGCCGATGGTCCAGCCGGTTTCCTCGAACACCTCGCGGTGCAGCGCGCGCAGGCCGGTTTCACCGGGATCGATGCCGCCGCCCGGCAGCTGGTATTCCGGTTCCGGTCCGGACTGATGCGTCAGCAACAGCAGCCCGTCGCGGATCAGCAGGGCATAGGCGCCGGGGCGCAGACGGTGCCGCCGTCCGGGGCGGGGAACATGGCCGTAACGGGGGATCATGGGAACTCCGGTCGCTTTCGCCCGTCTAGCGCAACCCCGCGCAACGCAAAAGCCGCCCCCTTGGGATTGCCCGCAAACATCCTATATTGGGCGCGACCCGGCCCGCCTTGCGCGGGCCTGCCCAGGATTTCAGGAATCACCGCATGAGCAAGATCAACCAGATCGCGTGGGACGACACGATTCTGCCGTTCCAACTGGATCGTTCGGACATTCGCGGCCGCGTCGCCCGCCTGGACGGGGTGCTGGACCACATCCTGTCGCGCCACGACTATCCGACCCCGGTCGGCGCCCTGGTGGCCGAACTGGCGCTGCTGGCGGCCCTGGTCGGCCCGACCGTCAAGCTGCGCTGGAAGCTCAGCCTTCAGGTGCGGGGCAACGGCGCCATCCGCACACTGGCCGCCGACTATTACGCCCCCGAACGGGACGGCGCCCCGGCCCGGATCCGCGCCTGGGCCAGCTTTGACGACGCCCGGCTGGACGATCGCCCCCCCTTCCAGCAGATCGGCGAAGGCTATTTCGCCGTGCTGATCGACCAGGGCGAAGGCACGCTGCCCTACCAGGGGATCACGCCCTTGGCGGGCGGGTCGCTGTCGGCCTGCGCGCAGACCTATTTCGCGCAATCCGAACAGTTGCCGACCCGGTTCCAGCTTGCCAGCGGGGCGTCGCGCCTGTCGGGGCAGGACAGCCATTGGCGGGCGGGCGGCGTGATGCTGCAAACCCTGCCCGCCAAACCCATGCAGGGCGAGGGCGGCAGCGGCGAGGGCGGGTTGATCGAGGCCGCCGACATCCTGCAAGGCGCCGAATCCGAGGATTGGAACCGCGCCAACCTGTTGCTGGACACGGTCGAGGTTCTGGAGCTGATCGGCCCCTCGGTCGGGCCGACCGACCTGCTGCTGCGCCTGTTCCACGAGGAGGAACCGCGCGTCTTCGATACGCAGCGGGTCGAATTCGGCTGCTCCTGCACGGCGGACCGGGTGCGCAACACGCTGTCGATCTATTCCGCCAAGGACATCGCGCATATGACAACCGACGCGGGCATCGTCACCGCCGACTGCCAGTTTTGCGGGGCGCATTACGAATTCGACCCGCACAGCCTGGGCTTCGAGGCCACCGTGGACGCCGACGGCCAGCCCCTGTCCGACAGGGCGGCCGAGTGATTCCCGACTGGTCCGAGGATCGCCTGCGCCACGCGCTGGCCGTGGCCATGGGGCCGACCTCTGATTACGACCTCAACCCGGACGTGACTCCGCCTGCGGGCAGCCTGCGCCCGGCAGGGGTGCTGGCCGCTTTCCATCAGGACGACGGCCGCCTGCTCCTGACCAAGCGCGCCTCGGGCCTCCGCCACCATCCGGGCCAGATCGCCCTGCCCGGCGGCAAGGTCGATCCAGGGGATGCCGACGATGTGGCCGCCGCCCTGCGCGAGGCGCAGGAGGAGATCGGCCTGGATCCCGCGCAGGTCGATTTGCTGGGCACGCTGCCGCCGCACCGCACCGTCACCGGCTTCGCCGTGACCCCGGTCATCGGCATCATCCGCGGCCCCTTCGCCCCGCGCCCCGAACCCGGCGAGGTCGAGGAGGCCTTCGCGCTGCCCTTTGCCCATGTCGCCGATCCCTCGCGCTATCGGATCGAAAGGCGGCGCTGGCGCGAGGGCTGGCGCAGCTATCACGCCGCGCCCTTCGGCCCCTATTACCTGTGGGGTGCGACGGCGCGGATCCTGCTGGGCCTGGCCAGAAGGATGCAGGCGTGACGCGGCTTCCCCCGGCGGTCTTGCAGGATCCCCCCCTGCAATCGGTTTTCGACGCCCTCCAGGCGGGCGGCCACCGCGCCTGGCTGGTCGGCGGCGCGGTCAGGAACGCCCTGCTGGGCGAGCCGGTGGGCGATCTGGATCTGGCAACCGACGCGCCGCCGGAAACGGTCACGCAGCTGACCCAGGCCGCCGGGCTGAAGCCGGTGCCCACGGGCATCGACCATGGCACGGTGACGGTGGTGGCGGACGGGCGCGGCTTCGAGGTGACGACCCTGCGCCGCGACGTGGAAACCGACGGTCGCCGCGCGGTGGTGGCCTTTTCCGACGACCTGGCGCAGGACGCCCGGCGGCGCGATTTCACGATGAACGCGCTTTATGCCGACCGCGGCGGCACGGTCATCGACCTTGTCGGGGGCTTGGACGACCTGCGCGCCCGGCGCCTGCGTTTCGTCGGCGATCCAGCGCAACGCATCGCCGAGGATTACCTGCGGATCCTGCGCTTCTTCCGCTTCCTGGCCTGGTATGGCCGCGATGCCGATCCGGCGGCGATCGCCGCCTGCCGGGACGGGCGCGATGGGTTGGACGGCATTTCCCGCGAACGCATCGGCCAGGAATTCCGCAAACTGCTGATGGCCCCCGATCCGCTGCCCGCCATCCGGCTGATGGCGGATACCGGCGTCCTGAAGAAGGTTTTGCCGGATGCCGCGCCGAACCGGCTTTCCGCCCTGCAATCCCCCGCGCCCTGGTTGGCGCGGCTGGCCGCGCTGTCCCAAGCCGACCTGACCGAGGTTCTGCGCCTGTCCCGGTCCGAGGCCCGCGACCATCGCATCCTTGCCACCGCCCTGGCCGAGGACTGGTCCTTCCACCGCATCGCTTATCGCCTGTCGGGCGACCTTGCCCAGGCCGCCGCGCTGCTGGTCCAGACCGGGCCGTCAGGCCCCTGCCCCGGCTGGGCCGAGGCGCAGGCCGCCGCCCGCCCGCTGCCCATCGCCGCCGCCGATCTGCAACCTCGCCTGCAAGGCCCGGCGCTTGGCCGGGGGCTGAAAGCGGCCGAGGATGCCTGGATCGACTCGGGCTTTGCCCTGCCGCCCTCCGCCCTGATCGACATCGCCCTGCTGGCCGGAAAGACGCCATGACCCTGCACCACCGCCTTGGCCGCCTGATCGACGCCTTCCGCCCCGCCGAGGGCCCGCCGCCCGCCACGCTGCTGGCCTTCTTCCGCTGGTGCCTGTCGGGGGCCTGGGGCGGGCTTGGGCTGGCCGCCGTCGCATCCGCACTGGGCGGTGTGGCCGACGTGGTCGCGGCCGTGCTGCTGGGCTGGGTCGTGGACGCCATCGCCAGCGGCGATCCGGGCGCCTTCTGGGGCCAGAACGGGCTGCTGGTCGCGGCCTTCGTGGGCTTCTTCCTGCTGCTGCGGCCCCTGATCTTCGGCCTGTCCACCGCGACCAGCAGCGTCATCATCGGGCCGAACGTGCTGCCGCTGGTCCTGTCGCGGATCCATCGCTGGACCATGGGCCATTCGGTCGCCTTCTTCGACAACGACTTTGCCGGGCGGCTGGCGCAGAAGCAGATGCAGACCGCCCGCGCCGTCACCGATGTCGCCACGGAAATGGTGAACGTGGTGGCTTTCGCGCTGGCCTCGATCCTGGGGTCGGCGGCCTTCCTGGTGTCGGTCGATGCCTGGGGCGCGGTGGCGCTGATCCTGTGGCTGGCGTCCTATCTGGTGCTGATCAAGTTCTTCCTGCCGCGCATCCGCGCGAAATCGGGGGCCCGCGCCTCGGCCCGCGCGATGATCACCGGCCAGGTGGTCGACACGATCACCAACATCAAGACCGTCAAGCTGTTCGCCCATGCCGAACACGAGGATCGCGCCGCCTTGGGTGCCATGGCGGGGTTCCGCGAACGGGCGCTGGATTTCGGCGTGGTCAGCAGCAGCTTCCGCATGTCGCTGATGGTGATTGCGGGGGTGCTGCCGGTGATCCTGGTGGGCGGGTCCATCATGCTGTGGCGGCAGGGCCAGGCCACGCCGGGCGACGTGGCGGCGGCGGGGGCCATCGCCATGCGCCTGTCGCAGATGACCGGCTGGGTCAGCATGGCGCTGATGGGCATCTGGGGCAGCGTGGGCGAGGTCGAGGACGGCATGAAGACCCTGTCCCCCGCCCATGGCCTGACCGACGCCCCCGATGCCGTGGCGATGGAGGGCGTCGCGGGCCGGATCGATTTCGACCATGTGGGTTTCGCCTATGGCCGCGACGAAGGCGGCTTGCGCGACATCGACCTGCATATCCGACCGGGCGAGAAGGTGGGCATCGTCGGCGCGTCGGGGGCGGGCAAGTCCACCATGGTCGCGCTGCTGCTGCGGCTGTACGACGTGGAAAAAGGCGCCATCCGAATCGACGGGCAGGACATCCGCCGCGTCACGCAGGAAAGCCTGCGCCGCCAGATCGGCATGGTCACGCAGGAAACGGCGATGTTCAACCGATCGGCCCGCGACAACATCCTGTATGGCCGCCCCGGCGCCAGCCAGGCCGAGGTCGAGGCGGCGGCGCGGGCCGCCGAGGCGCATGACTTCATCCTGACCTTGCAGGATCATGCCGGGCGCAAGGGCTATGACGCGCATCTGGGCGAACGCGGGGTCAAGCTGTCGGGGGGGCAGCGCCAGCGGATCGCGCTGGCCCGCGCGTTCCTCAAGGACGCGCCGATCCTGGTTCTGGACGAAGCCACCAGTGCCCTGGACAGCGAGGTCGAGGCCCAGGTTCAGGATGCCCTGGTCCGCGCCATGAAGGGCAAGACGGTGCTGGCCATCGCCCACCGGCTGTCCACCATCGCCGAGCTGGACCGGATCATCGTCATGGATGCGGGCCGGATCGTCGAACAGGGCAGCCACGATCACCTGCTGGCGCGCGGCGGGCTGTATGCGCGGTATTGGAACCGGCAGTCGGGCGGTTTCCTGGGCACCGAGGAAGCGGCCGAATGAGCCTGTGGCAGGTCGAGCGCCTGGGCCGTCGCGGCGACGGGGTGGCGGCCGGCGACGCAGGCCGTGCCCTTGCCCCCCTGACCCTTCCCGGCGAACGCATCGAGGGCGAGGCGCAGGATGGCCGCATCGCCGCGCCGCGCATCGTCACGCCCTCGGCCGACCGGGTGCGGCCCATCTGCACCCATTACCGCGCCTGCGGAGGCTGTTCACTGATGCACGCGTCGGACGGTTTCACCACCGCCTGGAAACGGCAGGTGGTCGAGGCCGCGCTGGCTGCGCGCGGCCTGCCCGCGCCCATCGAGGCGGTGCATGTCTCGCCCCCCTTGTCGCGACGCCGCGCGGTGCTGTCGGGGAAACGCACCAAGAAGGGCGCCTTGGTCGGGTTCCACGCGCGGGCCTCGGACGTGATCGTGGATCTGGCCGAATGCCACGTCATGCGCCCCGAAATCACCGCAGCCCTGCCCCTGCTGCGGCAGATCACCGTGGCGGGCGCCTCGCGCAGCGCAGAACTGTCGATGACGGTGATCCACGGCCCCGCCGGGCTGGACCTGACCGTCACCGGCGGCAAGCCGTTGGATCCGGCGCTGTTCCAGACGCTGGCCGCTTTGGCGGACCAGGGCGGTCTGGCGCGGCTGACCTGGCAGGATCAGGCCGGAGACAGCCAGTCGATCACCCGCCGCCCCCCGGCCCTGCCGATGGGCCGCGCGCGGGTCGTGCCGCCGCCGGGGGCGTTCCTGCAAGCGACCCCGGACGGAGAGGCCGCGCTGCTGACGGCGGTGCGCGGCATGACGGCGGGCGCCACGCGCATCGTCGATCTGTTCGCGGGCTGCGGGACATTCGCGCTGCCCCTGTCGGAAGCCGCGACCGTCCACGCGGTCGAGGGGCTGGCGGCCCCTCTGACCGCCCTGGACGCGGGCTGGCGCGCCGCCCCCGGCCTGGGCCGCGTCACGACCGAGATTCGCGACCTGGCCCGTTGCCCGCTGATGGCCGACGAGCTGGAGCGCTTTGACGCAATCGTGATCGACCCGCCCCGCGCCGGGGCCGAGGCACAGGCGCGCGAAATCGCCGGATCCGAGGTCGGGCGGCTGGCCTTCGTGGCCTGCGATCCGGTCAATTTCTCAAGGGATGCGCAGCTTCTTGCCGATGGCGGCTTCAGGTTGTCCCGGCTGATCGTGGTCGATCAGTTCCGGTGGTCGCCCCATGTCGAAACGGTCGCGGAATTCGTCAGAACCTAGTCAGATCACAGTCGCTTGTGATATGAATCACCCACAAAAATCAAAAACGTCAGAGGCAGTGATGTTCAAGCCAACGCGCCGCGCCGTCGCCTTTTCCCTGCTTGCCTTCGTGGCGGCCTGCGGCAAACCGGAAAGCAAGTTCAAGGGCTATAACGGCCCGGCCGTGACCCAGGTCGTCGTGAACAAGGGCGCGCGCAAGATGTATCTTCTGCACGGCACGACCGTGCTGAAATCCTATGACGTGGGCCTGGGCAACGTGCCGGTCGGCCACAAACAATTCGAGGGCGACGGCAAGACGCCCGAGGGCGTCTATTTCATCGACCGCTTCAACCCGCGCAGCCGCTATCACCTGTCGGTGGGCGTGTCCTATCCGAACGAACGCGATGCCGCGCTGGCTGCCGCCCTGGGCCGTCACGCGGGCGGCGACATCTTCATCCACGGCCGCGGCCCCGAGGGGAACCGCTTCGCGCCCAAGAACCGCGACTGGACCGCAGGCTGCATCGCCATCAAGGACGAAGAGATCGAAGAGGTCTATGCGATGCTGCGCCCCGGCGTTCCCATCGTCATCAATCCCTGACGCTGATCGGCACCCGCTGTGACCAGGGCCCCGGACGACCGGGGCCTTTTGCTTGCGGCTCAATTTCCGGTCAGCAGCGTCCACCACAGCTTGCCCGAGGGTTCCTGATACCAGGCGAAGCCCAGGTTGGTGGCGGCCGGATCCATGATCACGTCGCGTGTGTCGCGCGTGCCCATCCAGGCGGACAGCGTCTGCATGTCGTTTTCATAGGATTCCGAGATGTTCTCGCCGATGACGGTGCCGAGATATCCGGCCCGGCGCGCCCGATCCAGCGGCGAGGATCCGTCCGATCCCCAGTGCCAGGCCCGGTTCTGCGCCGACATGTCGCGCGAATGGGCCAGGGCGGCCGCCGACAGCTGCGGGTTCAGCGTCAGCGGGGGCGCGGCGATGTTCCCGCGCAGCGTGTTGATTTGCTGCAACACACGGATCGGAATCTGCTGCTCTTCGGCGGCGCTGATCTGGCGGCCGGTGGGCAGCGCCTGCCCGTCGGGCGCGACCGGCGGCAGGCTGCGCGGCTGGCAGGCCGCCAGCGCCATCAGCGACAGCGTCGCGATCACCTTGTAATTCGGCATGTTTTCGCCATCCCTCGTGTTTCTTGCGCGCAGATCTATCGAAGGACGATCAGCCGATCAAACCCACGAATTCGTGAAGCGGCGCGCTGTGGCATCTTGGCCCGCACGGCAGTTTGAATTGCCGGAATCGCCGCCCGGTCGTATAGCACGTCCTGCCCCCAAAGGCAGAGTGGTCAAGGCCGTCCAGCAAGAACGGCCATCCTTCGAAGGACATGTGACGATGAGCAGATCATCCGCAATCAGCCGCCGGGCCTTCCTGGGTTCGGCCGCAGCTCTGGGCGCCGCAGGCCTGGCGATGCCGGCGCTTGCCCAGCAGTACGACCCCTATACCGGCCAGCCCATCCAGGGCGCGTTGGTCCCCGGCGCCACCCCCGACGCGGGCGCGGTGCAATACGATCCGACCGCAGATCAGCGCCACAACATCTCCAGCTTCGCCGGCCAAAGCTGGCAGCCGCATTTCCAGAACCTGACCAACGGCGCGATCCTGTGCGACCTGACCTCGCGCGCGGTGCATTTCTGGTCCGAGGACGGGGCCACCTATCGGGTCTATCCCTCGTCCATCCCGGTCAGCCAGGACCTGACCCGCACCGGCCGGACCGAGATCATCAAGAAGGTCGAAGGCCCAAGCTGGTCGCCCACCCCGGAAATGAAGGCCCGCAACCCGGAATGGCCCGATTTCGTGCCCCCCGGCCCCGACAACCCCCTGGGAACCCATGCGCTGTGGCTAAGCTGGCAGTATTACCGCATCCACGGCACGCATGACACGCGCAAGATCGGGCGCAAATCGTCGAACGGCTGCATCGGGTTGTATAACGAACATATCAAGGAACTGTTCGGCCTGACCAAGATCGGTACGCAGGTTCTGGTGATCTGAGGACGGGGGGCCGGGCGGCCCCCTTTCGCTTTCGGGATCAGACCCAGCCGCCGATATTGTCGCGGATGACGTTCAGCATCACCTCGATATGTGCCGGGTCGTCGTTCAGGCAGGGGATATAGGTGAAGCCCTTGCCGCCCGCATGTTCGAAGCTTTCGCGGATCTCTCCGTTGATCTCCTCCAGGGTCTCGATGCAGTCGGCGGCGAAGGCGGGCGAGATCACGGCGATGTCGGTGATGCCGCGTTTCGCCAGCTCGGCCACATGTTCGACCGTATAGGGGCGCAGCCATTCCTCGGTCCCGAAGACCGACTGGAAGGTGGTGTCGATCACCCCGTCGGGCCAGCCAAGCGCCTGTTGCAGCAGGCGGGATGTCTTCTGGCACTGGCAATGATAGGGATCGCCCTCCAGCAGGTAACGGCGCGGCATGCCGTGATAGCTGGCGACCAGCTTGGCGGGCACGGTGTCGCCCAGGGCGCGGCGGACCGATGCGGCCAGGGCCGCGATATAGTCGGGACGGTCGAAATAGGGTTCGCAGGTGCGCACCGAAGGCTGCCATTTCTGCGTCATCAGCGCCCGGAACAGCTGGTCGTTCGCCGTGGCCGAAGTCGCGCCCGCATATTGCGGATAAAGCGGCAGGAACACGATCCGCTGGCAGCCCGCCTTGACCATCCGGTCCAGCACGTCCTGGGTGGAGGGGTTGCCATAGCGCATGCAGAATTCGACCATCACCCCGTCGCCCCATTCGGCGGCTGCGCGGGCGCGCAGGGCCTCGGTCTGCGACCGGGTGATGGTCATCAGCGGGCTTTCGTTCCGCTCCTCGTTCCAGATCAGCTTGTAGTTCTTGCCGGACGTGAAGGGCCGCTTGGTCAGGATGATGCCCTGCAACAGCGGCTGCCATTTCCAGGCCGGATAGTCGATCACCCGCTTGTCCGACAGGAACTCGTTCAGATAGCGCCGCATCGACCAATAGTCATAGCCGTCCGGCGTGCCCAGGTTGGCGATCAGGATCCCGGTCTTCTTCGGCGGGATCGCGGGATGGTTTGCGGGCGCATGGGCTGGCGTCATGTCTTGGTCCTGATTTCGTTCAGCGCGTCTTCAAGGCGGGTCTTGGCCGATCCCGGCCGCAACGGCTTCTGCTGGTTGTCGGACGGCGACCATCCGGTCAGGAAGACCAGATCGAAGGTCGCCGCGATCCGGGACGGATCGTCGCGGTCGGGATGGTGTTCGGCCAGGATCTGGGCAGCCCGCGCCAGCACCGCGCGCCCGGTCGGGCGGCGCAGGCGGGCGGCCATCGCATTGCCCTCGCCCATGGCGCGCAGGTCGCGGGCCAGGTGGATCAGGTCGCGATAGCTGGCCTTCTGCGTCACCACGTCGGCCACCGGCAGGGCCAGCCCGGCGCGGCTCAGAAGCTGGCCCAGGTCGCGGATTTCCCCCATCGGCAGCACGCGAGGGGACAGGCCGCCGGTCAGTTCGACCTCGGCCTGGGCCAGGGCGCCGCGCAATTCGTGCAGGGTCTGGCCGCCGAAGCAGGCGGCGACGAACAGCCCGTCCTCGCGCAGCGCGCGGGCGGATTGCACGATCTGGCCCACCGGATCCTCGGCCCAGTGCAGCGACAGGGCGTGGATCACCAGGTCATGCGCGCCGGGTTCCAGATCCAGCACCGGATCGTCGGGGACGATGCGGGCATCGGGGAAGGTTTCGGACCACAGGTGCGGAAAACCCGTCACCACGGCCGGAGCCGTAAACCTTCTGTTAATCTCGGAGAGCCTATCCTGGATCTCGTCGGCGGCAAGCCGGTGCAGCACGTCGGCGAAGCCCTGGCGAATCGCGCGGGCACGCTGGCGCAGCAGCGCGGGACGGTCGGTCAGGGCGGGGCGATCTGGCGCGGGCTTGGTCATGGGGATGGAACATAGGGTGCTTCAGGGGGCGATGAAAGGCGCGTTGCGCCTGCTGTATCCGCCGCAATGCGTGTCCTGCGGCGCGCCGGTGGCGGGCGGGGGCGACGATCCCGGCCAGCTGTGCCCGGATTGCTTTCCCGACACGCGCTTCATCACCGGCGCGGCCTGCGGCCGCTGCGGGGTGCCGCTGCCCGATGACGGGACGGGCGCGGACGACCCGACGCTGACCTGCGACGACTGCCTGACGATGGCGCGGCCCTTGGCAGGCCGGGCGGGCGGCGATGGTCTATTCGGGTATCGGGCGCAAGCTGGTGCTGGCGCTGAAGCATGGCGACAGGCCCGACCTGGCGCCCGCGCTTGCGGCCTGGCTGGCGCGCGCGGCGGCACCGCTGGTGCGGCCCGACACGATCGTGGCGCCGGTGCCGCTGCATCTGCGGCGGCTGCTGAAGCGGCGATACAACCAGGCGGCACTGATCTCGGGCCGGGTGGCTCGGACGCATGGGGCGGCACATCTGCCCGGCCTGCTGGTCCGGCGGCGGCATACGCCCGGACAGGATCATCGGGGCGTCGGCGACCGCTTCGCCAATATCGCCGGCGCGCTTGCGGTCAATCCGCGCCATGCGGCGGCCCTGGCGGGGCGGCCGGTGCTGCTGATCGACGACGTGATGGCCTCGGGCGCGACCATGGCCGCGGCCACCGAGGCGCTGCTGGCGGCGGGATCGGGGCCGGTGTCGGTCGCGGTTCTGGCAAGGGCGGTCAAGGATGACTAGATATGGGGACGACAGGAAAAGGACCGCATCATGAGCCAAGCCCCGATCACCATCTATACCACCCGCACCTGCCCCTTCTGCCACCGCGCCAAGGGGTTGCTGCGCGACAAGAACGCCCAATACGACGAGATCGACGTGGGCGCCGATCCGCAGGTCCGCGCGCAGATGACACAGCGCGCCGGGGGCCGCCGGACGGTGCCGCAGATCTTCATCGGCGACCGGCATGTCGGCGGCTGCGACGACCTGTTCGATCTTGAGCGTCAGGGCAAGCTGGACGGCCTGCTGGCGGGTACGGGCGCATAGGCATGGGCAGACGTGACGCAAGGTGCGGCCAATGTCGGGCTTGACCAAGGGGCAGACCGCAAGGCAGGGTCACGATTTCGCCCTCTCCGGTAAAACCCAGCCCGCTCCTCAGGGAACCATGCGCCCCCTTGTGTCCGAACCCGACAGGCCCCCGGCCTCTGACAAGCCCCAGACCCATGACCGGCTTGCGGCCAGCCTTTTCGCCGAGGTGCTGATCGCCGACCAGTTGTCGCGCAACCTGATCAGCAAGGCCCTGCCGCGCGGAATGCAGATCTCGCATTTCTCGGTGCTGAACCTGCTGGCCCATGTGAACGAGGAACGCACCCCCGCGCAACTGGCGCAGGCCTTCCATGTGACGCGGGGGGCGATGACCAACACCCTGTCGCGGCTGGAATGGGCGGGCCATGTCCATATCCGCCCGGACTGGGACGATGCGCGGCGCAAGTTCGTGTCGATCAGCCCGGCGGGCCGGGCAGCGCGCGACGCGGCCATCGCCGCCTTCATGCCCCTGATCGGCGAGGTGGTGCGCGACATCGGCGTCGACCGCGTGCGCATCGCCCTGCCGGTCCTGCGCGAATTGCGGATCCGGCTGGAGGGCAGCGGCGACTAGGGTGTGTTGACGTTCACCGGAGTCGGATGACGGTTGCGGCGAGAGCAATGAAGGCGCTGAAACTTTCATCAGTCTTGCAGCAGCGCATGGCGATGCCTCTGTATTCCTTGAGCCT